>DATFHB010000050.1:0-79057 GCA_035248845.1 Amycolatopsis sp.
GGTTCCGGGGAAGCCGGGGGCGGCAGTGTCATGCAAGCCCTCGAAGGGCGACCACAAAAGGCCATCACCCCGGCTTCCGCCTAGTTCCTACCACAAGCCCCATCCAAGAGCCTGCACGGAAGAGGGTGCACTAGTGACCACGAAGCGCCACCTTGGCGACCTTGTCGTCTCGGCTCAGGGCCTGGGCTGCATGAACATGGCAGGCCACTACACCGGCGTTTACGACGCCGCCGTCGCCGGCACCTCCATCACGACGATCCGACGGGCGCACGAGCTGGGCGTTACCTTCCTCGACACTGCTGACGTATATGCCGACGGCGAAAGCGAGCGCATAGTCGGTCGGGCGATCGCGCCGATCCGCGACGAAGTGGTCATCGCGACCAAGGGCGGCCTCGTCTTCGACCGGCTTCCAGCGGACAAGTACACCGCCCCGCTGGGCGACCGCCGCCGCGTCGACGCGACTCCAGAGCACCTCAATGCTGCGTGCGATGGGAGCCTCGAGCGACTGGGCGTCGACGTCATCGACCTGTACTACCTGCATCGCGCCAGCGATACCGTGCCGATCGAGGAAAGCGTCGGCGCGATGGCCTGGCTGGTCGAGGCAGGCAAAGTGCGCTACCTCGGCCTGTCCGAGGTGTCTGCCGAAACGCTGCGACGTGCGGTGCGCGTGCACCCGATCGCGGCCCTGCAGAACGAGTGGTCGCTGTTCACCCGGGAGGTCGAGGACGAGCTGCTTGCGACCTGCCGTGAGCTCGGCGTGGGTCTCGTGCCCTACTCGCCGCTGGGCAAAGGCATCCTGACGGGCGCCATTCAGCGCGTCGATGACCTCGCGGCGTCGGACTCGCGGAGGCTGCATCCTCGCTTCAGCGACGAAAACCTCGCGGCGAATCTGGAGCTCGCCGCGAGAGTACGTGTCATGGCCGAGGAGAAAGGGGTGACGCCGACCCAGCTCGCGCTCGCGTGGCTGCACGCCCAGGGCGAGGACGTCGTGCCGATTCCCGGCGCGTCGCGGCCGGAACGCGTCGAGGAGAACGCCGCGGCACTGGCCGCGACCCTCTCCCCCGCGGACCGCGACGCCCTGAGCAACGCCATTCCGGCGATCGCCGTCGCCGGTGCACGTAGCGTCGACATGAAGTCGCTCAACCGTTGACACGGACCACCCGAGATTTTAATGTTCTACAGACGTAGTCCTATCAAGTATTCTATGTTTGGCAACTGACTCGTTGATGCGGAGGGCCGGTGGGCCAGTACCCTCGTCTGCTTGAGCCGGCGATCATCGGCAATCTGCACCTGCCGAACCGCATGATCATGGGCGGCATGCACACGCGCCTGGACACCCTTGATCGTCCGACCGAGCGCGTTGCCGCCTTCTTCGTTCGCCGCGCGCGTGGTGGCGCGGGGTTGATGGTGACCAACGGGATCTCGCCGAACTCCGCCGGAAGAATGGACCACGATTCCGCCATTCTCGATCGGGCCAGCAACCTGGACGAATACCGCGCCATCACTGATGCTGTGCACGATGCGGGCGGCAGGATCGCAGTACAGCTGCTGCACGCCGGCCGGTACGGAAAGCACGACCGTTGTGTCGGTCCGAGCGATGTACCGGCCCGAATAAACAAATTTGTGCCACGCCGACTCTGCACCGACGAGGTGTGGGAGACAATCGCCGATTTCGCAGCAGCGGCCGAACTTGCGAAGCAGGCCGGCTTCGACGGCGTCGAAATAATGGCAGGCGAAGGCTACCTCATCAACGAGTTCCTGGCAGAGCGCACGAACACGCGCGACGACGAATTCGGTGGGTCCTTCGAGAACCGCACGAGGCTTGCCCGCGAAATAGTGCACGCAATCCGGTCCGGCGTCGGCGCTGGATTCCCGATCATCTGGCGAATCTCGGCCATTGACCTCGTCGACGGCGGCTTCACCGGAGCGGAGACCGTCTCGATGGCACAGGCCGTCGAGGCGGCGGGAGTGGACGCGCTTGATGTCGGTATCGGATGGCACGAGGCGACGATTCCGACCATCGCTGCTGCCGTGCCGAGGGCCGCGTGGGCTTTCGCCAGTAGGCGCTTGAAGCGTGCGGTCTCGATTCCGGTCATCGGCGCGATCCGCGTCAACACACCCGAGGTGGCCGAGCGCCTGCTCGCGGACGGCCACGCCGACTTGGTGCTCATGGCCCGGCCGTTCCTCGCGGACCCCGACTTCCCGCTGAAGGTTCAGCAACACCGCACCGATGAGATCAACACCTGTATCGCCTGCAATCAGGCCTGCCTTGACCGGATGTTCAACGAGCAGCCGGTGTCCTGCCTTGTCAATCCGTTCGCCGGACGTGAGCTCGAACTGGTGTCCCGTCCGGCTGAGCGCCCGAAGAAGATTGCGGTGATCGGAGCCGGCCCGGCCGGACTTGCCTATTCCGTGACCGCGGCAGAACGAGGCCATGAGGTCGTGCTCTTCGAGCAGGGTGATCACATCGGCGGTCAGATCAACTATACGGTGGCGGTGCCCGGAAAGTCGGAGTTCAACGAGTTGCTACGTTACTTTCGTACCCGCCTGGCGAGGTTAGGGGTCGACGTGCGGCTCCACACGTGCGCGACCCTGCAGGCGCTCACCTCGGCCGGATACGATCAAATTGTGGTCGCGAGCGGCGTGCGACCACGTATTCCGGACATCCCTGGCATAGACCACCCGATGGTGCGGAGCTACGGCGAAGTCCTGTCGGGCCAGGCCACCGTCGGTGATCGCGTCGCGATCATCGGTGCGGGTGGAATCGGGTTCGACGTCGCGGAGTTCCTCGTCGGCGATGCTGCCGAGTCACTACAGCCAGACGCGTTCTACAGCGCATGGGGCGTAGACCCGGAACATGAGACGCCCGGCGGACTGGTCCAGGCGAAGAGACCGGATCCGCGGCGCCAGGTAACGCTTTTCCAGCGAACCAACGAACGGCTGGGTACCCGGTTGGGCAAGACGACCGGTTGGATTCTCAAGTCCAAGCTCAACAAAGCCGGCGTCCAGATGGTGTCGGGCGCAACCTACGATCACATCGACGACGCAGGGCTGCACTACGCCGTCGGCGACGAGTTCCGTTGTGCGGCCGTGGATACCGTCGTGATCTGCGCAGGCCAGGAGAGTGCCCGGACGCTGTACGACGAGCTGCGAAGCGCCGGGCTCAAACCAGACCTGATCGGCGGCGCCCACGTATCCGCCGAGCTGGACGCCGCCAGCGCGATCGAGGAAGCGACCCGTCATGCTCTCGTCGTGTGAGGCGTGATTGTTGCGGGATTCAGCCCGCGGAAGCGATCAGCCGAAACCATGGCAACCGCCAGGCGCGTGCCAGGCCGTATCCACCGGCTCACCCCGCACCCACTTCGACCAGGATCTTGACAGCCTGTCCGGAGGTCAGGCGCTCGAACCCTTCGGTGACCAGCCGTTCGAACGGGATCGTCTGCACCCACCCGTCTGTAGGGTAGGCGCCGGCGTTCAGCTGCCGGAGTACTTCGGGAAAGTCGTTGTGGTATCCCATCGACCCGGTGATCGAACGCTCGGCCATCAGCAACTGGTTGGTGTCTACCGGGACCGGGCCGAGGTGCGCGGCGACGACCACCAGCTGGCCTTGCGGGGCGAGTGCCTGTATCCCCACAGTCACAGCGTCAGGCACGCCCGCGGCATCGACCGCGGCGTCCACGCCCCCTTCGGCGAATGCTCCGACCCGGGCCTGGAAGTCGCCGGCCCGGGGATCGATCGTGTCCAGGCCGAGCTGGGCGGCCACGGCACGACGAGTGTCGGACGGCTCCACCACGAGGATGCGATCGACCCCCCGCGCTCGCAGGCTCAGCGCGGTACCGAGGCCGATGGGGCCACCACCGAAGACGAGCCCGGCCTGGCCTGCGGTAAGCCCCGTCCGCGCCGCGGCGTGCCAGGCCACCGACATCGGCTCGGTCAGCGCCCCGGCCAGCAGGCTCACACCGTCCGGGAGCGCGTGCAGGGCCGACCGCGGCACGACCGCGGTCTCCACGAGGAAGCCGTCCGCCATCAGCCCGTAGAATGCCGCACCGAGGTTGTAGTGTTCGTCGTCGCCTGGCCTGCGGACGACTGGTTCGATCGCCACGCGCTGACCGGCGACCACGTCGCGGACTCCGACACCGACCGCAGAGACGGTTCCCGACGCCTCGTGTCCCATGATCAGCGGCCCCAGGTGTCCCGTGACCGGGTTCTGCTCGTGCACCGGGATGAACAGCGGGCCGTGCAGATACTCGTGCAGGTCGCTGCCACAGAGACCGTTGTAGGCGATCCGGACGGCCACCTCACCCGGACCTGGTTCCGGCTCCGGCCGCTCCTCGAGCCGCAGATCCGTCTTGCTGTGAAACACCCACGCCTTCATGAATTCTCCCTTTCCACGTACCAACCCTTGCCGGGTCGGTGCGTGGAAAGGGAGTCCACGAAGGTGGACCAGTCAGTTCAGCGTGAGGTCGCGCGTAGGGACAGTGCCAGTTCGGTGCGGGTGCGGCACCCGGTGGCGGCGAGTACCCGGCTGAGGTACTTCTTGACGGTGTCCTCGGCCAGATGCAGGCGGGCCGCCACGTCGGCGTTGGTCAGTCCCTCGCCGACGAGGCGAGCCACATCCCGTTGCCGCCCGTGAATGCCATCGAGGATGTCACCCACGGGTGGCGAAGGCAGCAGCCGGGACACCGAGGCGAGGCGCCGCGCGAGCAGCTCGAGACTGCGCGCATCCTCCGACTCGAACTGCCGCGGATCCGGGCCGAACAGCCCTACCACGCCCACAGCGCCCACCCCCAGCGGGAGCCGGATCGCGGCCGAACCCACCAGGCCCGCCGGTGCCAGGAAGGCCTCGACGTACTGCCGTGACGCGGAAGGGATCTGGTGCATCGCGCTCAACGCCACGATCCCCCGGTGGGCGAGCTGGTCGACGGCGCGGGGTGTGCGGTACACGTCGCACCAGCTCCACCGTTCCAGGTACTGGGCGTACATCCGGTGGGCACGGGCGTAGTCAGAGATCACTGCGTGCCGATCGGCCAGCGCGGCGCTGATCGTACTGCCCTCGAACACACTGGCGTAGCGGACGTGGTAGACCGCGGGCAGGGCCTCGACCAACCGCTCTTTGAACTCGCCGACCGACGCCGCGCCATCGCAGCGCTCCAGCACACTGAAGACGCGTTCGTATGCGGCATTGGACAGCCGATCGCTTCGGCGAAAGTTAGTCGTAGTTCCGGCCATGTATCGCCACCTCATTGTGGTGAACAGCCCGTCGCAGGGCTGGCAGCGCAATTTCAGCATACTAGTGACTGTTTACTTGAGCGCCAAGCCGCGCGGGACGGGATGCCGCGCGTGCCTGTCCACCTTCGTGCACTGCCACGCGTCGCCACAGCCTCCTAGCTTGGGGACCTACTCTCTGGTCGAGGTGAGGCGGTCTGATGCTCAACGGCAAGTTTGTCATCGATGGTGTGGTGCACGCCTACAATGTGGACCCGTCGAACTACGCGGTACGGCCGACAGCGGATGCGATCAGCCAGATGGTGTACGCGGTGGCGGGGGTCAATGTACCTCCCGACTACGCCGTGCCGCCCGAGAAATGGATTCGCGACTGGGACACCGACGAGGTGGCCAGCCTCCTGTTCCGCGAGAGCGTCAGCGACTTCGCCGTCTTTCACCCGACCCCCATCGGGGCTTACCACGACGGCATGACCTCCGTCGACAAGGCGGCTGAGATCGTGCGGCGATGGCCGTCCCGCTTCCTGACCTATGCGACCGTCGACCCGCTCGCCGGCAAGGCCGGGCTGAAGGAGTTCGACCGTCAGGTCGAACTGCTGTCCCCCATCGGACTGAAGCTCTATCCGTCCAGCTGGACCAAGGGGTACCACGAGGGCTGGCGAATGGGCGACCCCGAGGTCGCGTTCCCCTTCTTCGAGCGGGCCCGGCAGCATGGCATCCGCACGATTGCGATCCACAAGGCGGTTCCGTTCGGTGACGTGCCGATGGAACCCTACAAGGTCGATGACCTGGACGCGGCCGCGGGAGCGTTCCCCGACCTGAACTTCGAGATCGTGCACGGCGGAATGGCGTTCGTCGAGGAGACCGCGTGGCTGCTCGGCCGATTTCCGAACGTCTGGGTGAACCTCGAAGGCCTCAGCTTCATCCTCGCCGCGAAACCCCGGACCTTCGCCTCGCTGATGCTCGGGCTGTGCAGCGTCGGCGGGCCGCTCGCACTCGAGCGCATGGTATGGGCCACCGGCGCCATGGCGGCACATCCCCGTCTTCTGCTCGAAGCGTTCGAGCGTTTCCAGTTCCCGGAGGACCTGCTGGAGAACTCCGGTGCCCTGTTCGCTTCGATCCCGCCGCTGACAGATGAGACCAAGGCGAACATCCTTGGCCACAACTACGCGAGGATGGCGGGCCTCGACATCGACAAACTCGCCGCAGGCATCGCCGGCGACGAGTTCGCCGGCGCCGATACCTCGGCTGCGCCCTACTCGACGACCAAGGTGCCAGTCCTGTGAACGCCACCAAAATAACCGGCCTTCCTCAGCTGATTGACGAGCGGCTGCGCCAGATCATCGACCCCTGCAGCGTGGGGGTGGCCGATCCGATGAACATCGTCGAAATGGGCTTGATCAAGAGTGTCGACATCGAGGACGGGCACGTTCGCATAGAAATGTGCCTGACCTCGCCGACCTGCATGATGCTCGAGCATTTCGTGGGCGAGGCACGACGACTGCTTGGCTCGCTTCCGGGCGTCCGCGACGTCGATGTCCGCGGCGATATCGGACTGGACTGGACACCCGACCGCATCGACGAGAACGCGCGCCGTCGACGTCAGCTACATCTGGATCGCCTCGAGGCGCGCAGCGACCGGAGAGGTGGGCAGACTTCATGACGGCAACCGCGGGACGGTTCGCGGAACGGGTGGCGCTGGTCACGGGGGCGGCTTCCGGCATCGGCGCTGGCATCACCCGGCGTTTGGTCGCCGAGGGCGCCCGGGTGGTGGGCGGCGACATCTCGGCCGACGGGCTCAAGGCACTGGGCGAGGAGCTCGGGCAGGCGTTCGTGGGCGTGCCCACCGACGTGACCGCCGAAGATCAGGTCGAGAACATGGTCAAGGTCGCGGAAGATACCTGGGGTGCTCTGCACGCCGCCTTCAACGTCGCCGGCTCGGCCCGCATCGGCCCGATCACCGAACTGGCCGAGAGCGACTGGGACTACACGGTCGACCTCGTCCTCAAGGGCGTTTACCTGAGCACCAAACACGAAGCCCGCCTGATGCGCCGGAACGAGGGTGGCGCGATCGTCATCATCTCCTCGCTCAACGCACACGTTCCCCTGTTCGGCGGCAGCCCCTACAGCGCGGCCAAGGCCGGGACGGAGATGTTCACCAAGAACGCCGCCCTCGAGCTGGCCCGGGACGGGATCAGGGTCAACGCCATCCTGCCGGGTCTGGTCGACACTCCCGCCA
Source organism: Amycolatopsis sp. (assembly GCA_035248845.1). Classification (GTDB taxonomy): domain Bacteria; phylum Actinomycetota; class Actinomycetes; order Mycobacteriales; family Pseudonocardiaceae; genus Amycolatopsis_E. The sequence goes on from DATFHB010000050.1 coordinate 7,463, forward strand.
CGGCGAACTTCCTCGCCCACCCACAGATGCGGGCCGACTTCCTGAGCCGAATCCCGCTCGGCCGCCCCGCTGGTACGGGCGACATCGCAGGGCCGTCGCTGTACCTGGCCAGCGACGACGCCCGCTACGTCACCGGCACCAGCCTGCTTGTCGACGGCGGATGGGCGATCACCGGCTATCCCGACCTCAGCAAGTACCTCTGACAGATACCACAGCCATTCCGGGCCAGTCGCGATGTCGTGGCCGAGTGACCACGCGGTCAGCCCGCCTGCAAGATGTGCATGATGCAGACGCTGCCGCCACCCATCATCTGGCAGAGACCGACCCTGGCGCCGTCGACCTGCCGTTCACCTGCCTGGCCACGCAGCTGAAGCGTGGTCTCCCAGATCTGCGCGAGCCCCGTCGGCCCGCCCGGGTGCCCGCGCCCGATCAGGCCCCCGTCGGTCGAGAACGGGACACGGCCGCCCAGAGCGGTCGCCCCCTCGGCGACGAGCTTGTCGCCCTCGCCGTCCCCGCAGATGCCGAGCATCTCGTAGTACACCAGCTCCTCGACCGGAAATGCATCGTGAACCTGTACCAGGTCGAGGTCCTGCGGGCCGAGTCCGGCCTGCTCGTAGGCCACCGCGGCGGTGGTCTTGGTCATCTCACGCGGACCCACGACCGGCCCGACGAACAGGTGGTGATCGGCATACCGCTCGCTCTGCATGGTCGAGGCCACAACTCGCACCACGGGCCGGTCGGGATGCATCCGCTTGGCGTACTCGGCGTCGGCGACGATCACGGCCGCAGCGCCCTGTCCCACGGCCGCCGACATCATCGACGTCAGCGGATCCGCGACCATTGTGGACTCCAGAACCTTCTCAGCCGTCACCGGTGACTTCGGGCGCCGCTGCGCCATCGGGTTCAATGCCGCGTGATTCCAGTTCTTCGCCGCAATCTTCGCCAACGTCTCCGGAGTGGTCCCATACTCCTTGGCTCGTTCCTGCGCCCACAGCGCGAAGAACGCCGCCGGCAGGATCACCCCCTCCGTCGAGTCGCGCGACAGGCCGGCGCCCGCGATCTTCTGCATGTCATCGAACCCGATGGCCATGGCGACCTCCGAGTGGCCACCGGCGACCGCCCGAACGGCCTCGAGCATCGCACCGGCACCGGTCGCCGATGCGTTCTGCACGTGCTGCACGTGCGTGCCGGTCAGTCCGAACTCCTTCAGGAAGCGGACTCCGGTCATCGTGGGTTCCCACAGGTAACCCATGTACACAGAACTGACCTCGGGGAACGCCACACCGGCGTCGTCGAGGGCGGTGCGGCCCGCGCGGTAGCACTGCTCACGCAGCGACACCTCCGTTCGGCCCACAAAGGGAGTCATCCCGACACCCAGCACCACGACGTCACGCATCACCGCTCCTCCATCCACATTCGCTTGAGCACGTGTTTCTGCACCTTCCCCGAGAGCGTCACGGGTAGCTGGTCCACCACGGTCCAGACCGTGGGAATCTTGGCCTTCGCCAGACCCAGCTCCATCAGATGGGCGATCAAGGCGCCCTCGCCCTCCCAACTCGCCCCGCTCGCCAGCGCCAGGAAGGCGCCGACCTTCTCGCCGAGCCGTTCGTCGGGCAAGCCAGTGACCGCGACCCGGGAGATGGACGGGTGTGACAGGATCGCTTCCTCGATATCACGCGCGGAGAACTTCTCCCCACCGCGATTGATGATGTCCTTGGTGCGGCCGGTAATCCGCAACCAGCCATCCTCGGTGATCATCGCGAGATCGCCTGGATCGAACCAACCATCGTGGATCTGTTCGGCGGTCAGCCGGGTATCGGTGTAACCCATCAGATTCTGCGGCCCACGGATACGCAGCGCACCCTCCACCCCACGGCCGACGTCCTCGCCGACCTCGTCGACGACCTTGGCGTCCACGGCGTCGACCAGGCACCCGTCGTAGGTCGCTCGGCGTTCAAGGTCCGAGTCGGGCGGCGCCAGCGTGATCACGCCTGCGGTTTCGGTCATCCCGAAAGCGCGTGAGGCTCGCATGCCGACGGCATCGGCGCGCCGGACCAGATCCGGCGGCGTCGGCGCACCGCCGCTGACGAAATGGGACAGGCGATGCACCGCTGGCGGCTCGATGGCGTAGCGGTCGACGAGATCCTGCAGGAACACGGTCGCCCCGCAGGACAGAGTCGCCTGATGGCGGTCGATGAGCCGCACCGCGACTTCCACGTCCCAGCGGGGCATGACGACGACGCGACAGCCGACCGTCAAGGGCAGAAGCCCGCCGGGGATCATCCCGGCGATGTGCGCCAGTGGCGCGATCGCCAGGGTGACGTCGTCCTGACCGGCTCCGATGCCGATCCACGCCCTGGTAGCTGTCACAAGTGCTCGCGAGGACAGCCGCACGCCCTTGGGATCGGCCGTCGTGCCGGACGTGAACAGCACCAGGCAGCAGTCGTCCGGACCAGCGGAACTCGCCGACAGCGACGCCGGGCCGGCGGGCAGTGAGGGCAGTGAGGGCACACCCAGCCACCCTTTCGCCTCGCCGCCAACGAGGTACCGCGGCGTCTCGGTTCGACCGGCCGCCGCAAGCATCTCGTCGAATTCAGCGCGCGGATCGCGATTCGACAACGCCGCTGTGGTGACGATCGCGGCGGGCTCGACCTCACGCACGATGAATTCGAGCTCTCGCCGACGGTAGATCGTCACGACCGGGACGGCGACCGCGCCGAGCCGCCACGCGGCCAACTGGAACAGCAGGACCTCGTAGCCGTTGGGCAGGTGCACCAGAACGCGATCACCCGCCGCCACCCCGTGCTCGGCGAGGTCGCCCGCGATCGCGTCGACCCATCGCGACAGCTCGGCGAAGGTGAGCTCGCGGTCCTCGAGCACCGCGAAGGTCCGGTCCGGCCAGCGCTGCGCAGCCCGGCTCGCGAGCATGCCGACGTGCTGAACGGTCGAGTCCGCTGGCGCCGTCACGGCTCGTTCCGGTGGCCTGGAGCGAACCGGTATGCCAGGATCGTTCGTCCCTCGCGATCCGTTCCCAGCGGCTCAGTGGTCAGGTGGAACAGGGAATCCCACTTCCACTGCCCCGGTTCGCCCGCCAGGACCGCCTGGATCCGCACGCCCTCGGGCAGGTCGATCTGGCCAACGCCGTAGCCCTCCGCCTCGAGCTGGGCCTTCCCGTAGGACGGCGTGTTGACGTAGGTGGACACATGCAGCGTCCCCTCGGTGGAGAGCTCCACGTCTTCACACCGAGCCTGGTCGACAGCGCACTCCCAGCGTCGCGGGAAGAAATGGCGCCCGCAGCTCGTGCAGCGACTTCCGCGGAGGCGGACGTTCTGCGCGTCATGGACGGCGAGATGTTCGGGATCCTGCGCGACAACGGCATCAGGGGACATCGGCAGCCTCTCCTCGTTGACATCGCTCACCGCGGCTGCGGCGTGCGCTCGAGCATCACCATGTCTTCATCAACGACCGGATCGCCCGCGGAATCCACGAACCGGGTCGTCACGGTCACGAACGTCATCTGCCCACCCGACCGGGACTGCTTTGTCTGCACCGCCGAGACCGCGCGCTCACCCCTCAGCGTCTGGCCGGCGACCACGGGGCGGTGGAATGTGTAGCGCTGCTCGGCGTGCAGGACGCGCGCCAGGTCGAGACCCACCGTCCGCGGCACGGCCGTGGCATCGCCGCCCGACCAGTGCGCTACGCAGACCGTGTACGTCGGGGGCGCGGGCAGGTCCGCGAACCCGGCCTGTCGCGCCTTCTCCGGATCGAGGTGCAGCTCGCCGGCACGCACGGCTCGCGAGTACTCGAGGATCTTCCCTCGCTCGACCGGGAACTCGACGGGCTCCAGCCGGGTCGCCTTGATCTGCCGGAGGCGCGGGTCTTCCGGCTCCGGCGGCGCGGCCGGCCGGTCCAGCCGCGCCGAGCCGAACGCCACAGCGCCGGTCAGCCGCGGCTCACCGGCTGCCGTCACCGAGAAGTCGGCGCTGCCACCATCCGCCTCGGCGACGAGGTTGTCCGCGGTGACGACCAGCGCATCGCCTGGCCAAGTCGGCGCGACGAACCGGATATCGAGCTGCGCTACCTCACCCGGCCCGACCCAGTCGCTGACGAACGCACCGACCAGGCCGGCTGGGAACATGCCCATCGCGAAGACAGACGGGAAACCCAGCTTGCGCGCGTACTCGTCGTCGTGGTGCACGGGATTGAAATCGCCACCCGCACCGGCGAACCGAACGAAATCGGTCCGGGTCACCGGCCCGATCTTCCTCGCGGCGGGCACCGTGAGCTCCAACGCCATCAGATAGCCACCGGAAAGACAGGAGCAGGAGCAACCAGCCCGGGAACGAGGTCCTCGGCCGCCTTGAGCAGCTCGTCGGCCTCCCAGCGGTGGTCCGCCACGATCGTGCCGGCCTCGGTCCACGGGGCGAGCCGGGTGACGGTCCCGCCGTGCACCACGAAGACCTGGCCGGTGATGTTCGCGGCCTCGTCACGCGCGAGGAACGTCACAAACGGTGCCACGTTGGCCGGATCCCAGGTGTCGAAGCCGCCGTCGGACTTGGGAATGTCGCCGAAGGCTCCGAACGTCATCGGGGTGCGTCCGCGCGGCGACACGGTGTTGACTGTGACGCCGACGCGTGCCAACTCCTGCGCCGCGGTGAAGCACAGACCGGTGATGCCGGCCTTCGCTGTGGCGTAGTTGGCCTGCCCGATGTGCCCGAACAGGCCCGCCTCGGAAGTGGTGTAGATCAGTCGCGCGCTGACCGGGCCGTCCTGCTTCGCCCGCTCCCGCCAGTGCTCAGCCGCAAACCGGGTCGGCAGGAAGTGCCCTCGCTGGTGGACACGCACGACGGCGTCCCACTCCTCGGGCGAGAGCTTGTGCAGCATCCGGTCGCGCACGATGCCCGCGTTGCAGACCAGGATGTCGAGATGCCCTTCCAGGCCGACCGCCTGCTTCACCAGGTTCTGCGCGCCGTCCCAGTCGCTGACGTCGTCATAGTTCGCGACCGCGCGACCGCCCGCTTCGGTGATCTCCCGGACCACCACGTCGGCCGGCCGCTCGCCACCGCCCTCGGGTGCGCGACCCACGTCGTTGACGACGACGGCCGCACCGGCCTGGGCCAGCGCGTGCACCTCCGCACGGCCGAGTCCCTGACCGGCTCCGGTGACGATGGCGACTTTTCCCAGCAAGAATGACATGTCCGTGTGACCTTCCGACGAGTTCTAGAAGGAACGCGGGAGCCCGCAGGACTCCGCGATCATGTTCTTGGCCATTTCGGTGGTGATCGGAGCGATGCGGAAGATCCGCGAATCGCGCCAGTAACGCTGCATGTCCGTCTCCTGGGCGTAGCCCATCCCGCCCAGGATCTGGATCCCCAGGTCCGCCGCCTTCGACGCGTACTCCGACGCGACCATCTTCGCCATCGTCGACTCGGTGCCGCAGGGAAGCCCTTTCTCCTGCAGCGTGGCGGCATAGTGCGCGATCAGCTCGGATTGCCGCTGCCAGGACACCATGTCCGCGACGTAGTGCTGAAGGGACTGGAACCGCCCGATGGGCCCGCCGAACGCGTGCCGCTGGCCCATGTACTCCACCGCCGTCTCGATCACACCCTCGATGACGCCGGTGGCGAAGGCGGCCGTGAGAATACGCTCGTTGTTCAGCGCGGCCAGGATGTTCTTCCAGCCTCGCCCCAGCTCCCCGAGCACCAGGTCGTCGGCTACGAAAACGTCGTCGAGGAACACCTCGTTCGACGCCACCGCCCGAATGCCGAGCTTGGGGATGGGCCGGGTGCTGACCCCCTCGCTCTCCCGGGGAACAAGGAAGAGCGTCGATCCCTTGGCCGGGTGCTGGTCCCGGTCCGAATGGGCCAGCACGAGCAGGTAATCGGCGACATGCGCCCCCGTCGACCACACCTTCTGCCCGGCGAGCCGCCAACCGCCGTCCACCTTCGTGGCCGTGGTGCGCAGGCCGCCAAGGAGGTCGGTGCCACCGCCGGGCTCGGTGATGGCGATCGAGAAGCGCAGACCCCCCTTGGCCAGGCCGGGCAGGAAGCGGCTCTTCTGCTCCTCGGTGCCGTGCGCACTCACCGCCTTCGCTCCCGCGAAGGACGAGATGCCCCATACCAAGACGAGACCACCCAGGTTACGGGCCAGCCCCTGGCCGAGCAGGACCTGGGAGCGGACGCCGCCACCTTGTCCTCCGTACTCCTCGGAAATCCCGATCCCGTGGAACCCGACATCGGCCAGGTCGTTCCAGAGCTCGAACGGGTAGGTCTCACCCGCCTCGAGCTCGCGCGCCTTGTCTTTCGGGTACTTGTCGTCGACCCACGACCGGATGGCGGCCCGGAAGTCACTGTCCGTCTCGTCAAGCAGAAGCTCCTGCACGACACTCCCTCCATGTCACGCGACGCCACCACGCGCCGCGCATGTTCACCAGGCCTCGCCCGCCCAGCCGGCGCGAGCCCACGCCGGGACCGACGGCGGCCGCGTCGTCGCTCAATATAGCGAACGGTATATTGAGGCGCCCCGGCGGTCAAGCCTTGTCAAGGCAGTCGTTGTCGCTGCGGCACATCGTCACCGAGCCGCCCGACGCACGGGTACGAACATTGCTCGCGTCGCAACCGCGCGGTGGTCGCATGACCTGCTGGCAGGTATCCCGCGCGTTGATTTCGAAGATCACCGACAAAGGCGGTGATCAGAATCCCGTCTCACGGAGCTCCGCCGTCCGGGCTACCGGCCCGGCGGGCGAGCAGGGCGGCGATCTGGGCGCGGGAGGTAAACCCCAGCTTGGTCAGGATATTCTCCACGTGGGTGTCAACCGTGCGAACCGCGATGACCAGCTCCCCGGCGATTTGCCTGTTGGTCTTGCCGGTCGCCACCAGCTCGGCGACCTCGCGTTCCCGCCGCGTGAGGGGCAGGTCCTCGCGGCTGGCGGGCGGGGCCGGACCAACGTCCATGGCTTTCCCCGAGGCGTAGGCGACGGCGCGGTCCTTGCCCAAGTTGCGCCCGTACTCGAGTGCCTTGTCAAAGGCACGCGGCCCCAGAGAGTCGCGGGCCTGGCGCGAGTAGTCACCATGCCAGTCCAGCAGCCGCGGGTAGCCGACGAGGTGCGCGCCGAGCGGCTCGGCCAGCGACTGGCTGGCACCGATCAGCCGGACTCCTCGGTCCGTGTCGTTGCTGTCGATCGCAACCCAGCCGAGGAACTCGAGGGCGATGCTGATCCCGAGAAGGTCGCCGACCGCGTGCTTGCGGGCGAGTCCTTGGTTGAGCAGGATCGTTGCCTGGGCTTGCCGGCCACCAAGCTGCGCCGCGAGTCCAAGCAGGACCTCGAACCAGGACAGCAGCCACTGTTCACTGTGCTCCGTGCAGAGCCGCCTGCCCTCCTCGAGCACCTCGACCGCGCGATCCAGCCGCTTTTCGTAGCACAGCGTCGCGCCGAGGTGGATCAGCGCTTCGGCCAGGAGGGGGCCGCCCGCGGGCAGTAGCCGTCCCAGCCGCACCGCTTCTTCGAGGCGGGCGATGGAATGCTCGGGTCGGCCCAGGAAGCCTTCGGCCAGACCGCGCACAAACGTGGCGTGAGCGGTGCCGTCCTCGTCACCGAGCGCCGCGGCGAGTTCGTCGCATTCGTCCAGGAGCGGGAGACCAGTGGGTATGTCGCCGCGGGTGACGGCGAGCCACGCATTGATCCAGAGCGCCCGGACGCGTTCGCGGGTCGGTTCTGTGCCGGCGGCCAGCAGCCGGTCCAGCCAATGCTGCCCTTCCACTTGCAGTCCGCAGCCGGCCCAGAAGTGCCACAACAGACCTGCAATCCGTAGGCCGACGGTGGCCTGGCCGGGCTGGGTGAGGCAGAACTCGAGGGCGATGCGGAGATTGGCGTGGTCGGCGAGCGCCCGTCCGAGCAACGCGGCCTGATCGGGACCGAATGAGCCGGCGGCCAGATCCTCGGCGAGGCGGGCGAAATAGTCACAGTGCGCGAGCCCCGCGCGCCGCTGCTCGCCGAACTGCCGCAGCCGCTCCAGGCCATATGCACGGATCGTCTCCAGCATGCGATAGCGGCTGCCGTCGAAGGTCACGATGGACTTGTCCACCAGCTCCGCCAACGCCTGCGGAATACCCGCGGCTGTCAGCCCGGGCCCGGTGCACACCGCTTCCACTGCATTCAGGTCGGCACCGCCCGCGAACACCGAGATCCGTGCCCACAACCGCTGGAGCTCCGGCGAGCACAGCTGGTAACTGTAATCGACCACTGCGCGCAACGTTCGGTGACGAAGTGGGGCAGTGCGGCTACCAGCTGTCAGCACATCGAAACGGTCGTTCTGGCGGGCCAGCAGCTCGTCGATCGACAGCGCCCGGCTGCGGAGCGCGGCCAGTTCGATCGCCAGCGGCAGCCCATCCAAGCGCCGGCACAGGGCACACACGGCCCGCTCCTGCTCCGGCGTAAGGGAGAAGCCCGCACACACCGACGACGCTCGCTCGACAAAGAGCCGGACCGCGTCGTACCTACTCGCCAGCGCAGCCGCGTCCCCATTTGTCGGGACCGCCAGCGGCGGTACCTCGAACAGCACCTCTCCCTCGATGCGCAATTGTTCCCGGCTGGTGGCCAGCACTTTCAGGTTCGGGCAGCTGCGCAGGAGATCGGTGGTCAGCTTCGCGCACGCCTCGATCAGGTGCTCGCAGTTGTCCAGCACCAGCAGCAGTTGCCGGTCACCCACAAAGTCTGACAGCTCCGCGACACCGGTCCCCGCGCTACCGCTCTGGCGGGAAATCACTGACATCACGGTCAACGGGAGCAGGTCTGGCTGCGTCAACTCGCCCAGCGGCACCAGCCATACCCCGTCCCGGAAAGCCGGATGCAGCTGCCGCGCGACGTGCAGGGCAAGCCGCGTCTTGCCCACTCCACCGGTGCCGGTCAAGGTCACCAGACGCGACCCCGACAGCATCCGCTTGATCTCGGCGCTCTCCGCCCGCCGCCCGACCATGCTGGTCAGGTCGGCAGGCAGGCTACCTTGTCTCCCCCTGGTGCTCTTGGCCATAACGCCGCCTCGATGCCCAGCTACCCGTCAACGCGCATCGTACCCGTCATGGGAACGTCGAGGGCGTGGGAACCGGCGCCGCCTGCCGACCAGTCCGTTCCGGACAGCACCCGCACCGTCCAGTTCGGACGGAGCGTCAACCACTGAATCGCCCCGGCGAGCCCGGCGACTTGATCTTGTGAGGACTGCGGCGAGTGCGCGGGCGCCCTGCATGTAGGTGCCGGCCCGCAGGTTCTGGGCCACCGTGGCGTCAGCGGGCTGACGGCCGGATACCGCCGCTCGATGTCACTGTGCGCCGCCGGCGGGGCCGTGGCGGTGCGGTGAACTCCGCACGCGCCAAGGTAGGCGTCCGCGAACTTCCCATTGAACTGCCCGGTGAGGTAGCCTGCGCGGACGCGACAGCCCAAGCGGGCCACCCGAAGGACAGGGGAATGATGGGCAGCAACACCATCGACGTCAGCGACGCCACCGCAGGCGTCGAGGTCACCAACCGCGCGAAGGCTGTTTTGGTCGGTTTTCGACTCACCGCAGGTGAACTGTGGGCGCCAGGCGGCCCCCAATGCCCGTCTTTATGGCCCTTGGTCAAAAGCAACCAAGAAGGCAACGTGGAGAAGGGGCAAATCCAAGGCCGAAACGCCCGCTTGTGACGGTCAGGTTTTCGTCCCGCCGTGGCGCGACGTGACCGCACGCGTGCTGCGCGTGATGGCTTCCGCAACGAAGACTCTGACTACCGACGGCTTGCACAAATTGCTGCAGTTCATTACAATGTTTACATCCAACTTCGTCGACTCGAACCAACTCGGCTCGCAGGCTCACAGGCCTCGTCTCGAGATCCGCCTGGACGTCAGAGGAGAACCTCGGACGACACTCGCGCGGAACGCTGAACTTGCCGAAAAATGAGAGTCCAGTCAGGTCGATATCTGTCGAAGACAGTAAGCATTGTCATGTCGGCAGGTTTCATGCAGCGTCGGCGGGTAAGGGCAAATCCAGAAAAAGATCGAACCGAAAACTCAAGTTCACATCAATCAGCGTTCTCGTAAGCGTCGTAATCATGTGGAGGGACAATGGTGTCCAAACGGGTTCACAGGGGCCTTCGAATGTCGTTGGCGGCTGCGGCCACGGCGTTGATGGTTGCTGGCTGCGGCGCATCGACCGCCGGTTCTGGTGACGATGCAACGATTCAGATCGGGACCCTTATCCCGCTGACCGGCACTGGTCTCAATTTCTCTGACTATCTTGCCGGCGCGAAGGCCGCCGTCCAGTCGGTCAATTCCGCTGGCGGCATCAATGGGCACAAGATCAACCTCGTTGAGTGCGACGATCAGAACAATCCCAACCAGGCCACCAAGTGTGCCCGCGACATGATCAACGCGCACGTCGTCGCGGTGGCCGGCGGGGTGAGCCTGTTCGGTGCCCAGATAGCGCAAATCCTCAATTCCGCGAACATTCCCTGGATCGGCGCCCTACCCATCACCGCGGCAGAAACGTCGCTTCCGAACGCGTATCCCATCGAATCCGGAAACCTGGGGAACTACGGAACGATCGGCACGTTCGCCAAGCGCGCGGGACACACCAGCGTCGCCGGTTTCGTCTTGCAAGGGCCGCTGGGGGATGCCGCCGCGCAAGCGCTTCAACAGGGCGTCGCCGCTGCCGGGCTGACTTACAAGGGCACGGTTACCGTCCCGATCGATGCGACCGACTACGCACCGTATGTCCAAAAGCTACGGTCGCTGGGTGCGGATGCAGTTGGCACCGAGCTGGCCGCCGCCCAGTTCCTGCTCCTCGCGACTGCATCGGCCCAGGCCGGCGCGCCCTGGCAAATGTACCAACCAGCGGTCGGGATCGCGCCGAACATATTTGATGCCCTGAGCAAGACACCCGAGGAACTTGCCCGGATCACGCCGATGAGCGCAGTTCCGCCGGCGGACAAGGCTTACCAGTCAAGCTATCCGGGAATTGGGCAATACATCGCCGCCATGGAAGCCTACGAGCAGGAAAGTCATGATCCGAACGGGCAGCCCGCCAACTACACGTCGGGCTCGATATCGTCATGGCAGGCTGTCGAGGCCGTCAACCAGATCGCAAAGTCGGTGCCTGCCCAAACGCCGTTGACTCCCGCGAGTTTCCTCGCAGCCCTGCGCAACTCCGGCCCCATTGACACCGGTCTTGGGCCCGCATGGAACCCGCCGCCGCCCGCCGGACCAGCAGCCTATCCGCAGGTGACCAACGGAACCGAGTTCGCGTGGGAGCTGAAGAACGGCGGCTACGGGCTTGCGGATCCGAATCCGATCGATGTCCTGCAGCTACTCAAGTAGCGGCCCGCAGGCGCTCGAGAATGGGCCCGCCGAAAACGCGGCGGGCCCATTCGAGGCCTAGCGTGCTCCCGTGACTTTTCCGGCTACAAGGAGGCGATGTGGGCGTTATCCAAGATGGATTACTCGGCCTGGGCACGGCGGCGGTCTACGCCCTCCTCGGGCAGGGCATGGTACTGATCTATCGCGGCAGCGGCGTGCTCAACTTCGCGCACGCCGCGCTCGCCGCAGTCGGGGCATACACCTTCTGGGAACTGCACATCCGGCACTCGTGGGGCTTCGTGCCGGCGTGTGTCGCCGCGGTGTTCGTAGCCGCGGTGATCGGCATTGTCACCCACGCTGTGATCATGCGCCCGCTGCGAAGGCGCTCCGTCCTGGCGCGGGTTGCCGGCACACTCGGGCTGCTGTCGATCCTCGTCGGTGCGATCCTGCTGATCTGGGGCGACACGCTGCAAATCGTCCCTTCGTCGTTGCCGCAGTTCGTCGTGAAGATCGGCGGCGTCGCTGTGACGGCCGACCGCTTGTGCCTGTTCGGCATTGCCGTCGTCGTAACGGCAGGCCTGTACCTGATCACCAAGTTCACGCGCCTGGGCCTCGCGATGACCGGTGTGGCGGAGAACGAGACCGCGACCGCGGCCCTCGGGTGGTCGCCCGACACGGTCGCGGTCACAGCCTGGGGAGCGGGGTCCGCGCTCGCCGGTCTGGCGGGTGCCTTGGTCATCCCGTTGACCGGCCTTCAGGTCGACCAGATCACGTCGCTCATCACCTTCGCGACAGCGGCGGCACTCCTCGGCGGCTTCTACTCCTTTCCGCTCACCCTACTGGCCGCCCTGGTCCTGGGTGTGGCGTCGTCGGAGTTGACGGTCCACACGACCAACCCCAACCTTGCGACCGTGGTCCCCCTGGCCGTGATCATCTTCACGCTCGTGATTCGCGGAACGGCGTTGCCACTACGTGGTTACGTGTATGACCGCCTGCCTCGCCTGGGCCGGGGAGGCCCGCGGATCGTGCTGACCGTCGTGGCGGTGGTCGTCCTGTCGCTGCTGCTGTCGACGCTATTTGGCACCGACGTCGTCACCGCGATCACCAATCAGCTCATCGCCGCGATCATCCTGCTGTCGTTGGTGTTGCTGACCGGGTACGCCGGGCAAGTGTCGCTCGGTCAGTACGCCGTGGCAGGATGTGCCGCGGTCTACGCGGCCAAACTGGTAACGGTCTGGCATTGGCCGTTTCTGGCTGCCCTCGTCGTGGGAATGCTCGCGGCCACCGCGACGGGCCTTCTGATCGGTCTTCCTGCGCTCCGAACACGCGGCGTATCGCTTGCGGTCGTCACGCTCGGGCTGGGCTACGTCATTGAGACGGTGGTGTTGACGAACTCGTCGGTCACCGGTGGCATCTACGGGACATTCGTCGGCTCACAGACCGTCTTCGGCCTGGACATCGATCCGATCCTCAATCCCGGCAATTACGCGGTGGTGTGCGTCGTGGCGCTGGCGATCGTCGCACTCGGGCTGGCGAACCTGCGTCGCAGCCGGATCGGCCGCCGGCTGGTGGCAATCCGCGATAACGAACGCGCCGCCGCGTCCGTCGGCATCAGCGTCACCGAAACAAAGTCTTACGCGTTCGCAGCGGCATCCGCCGTGGCCGGGCTTGGTGGGATTCTGCTCGCGTTCTCCAACGAGACGGTCGTGTACCAGAATTACGCCTCAGAGAACTCGATCACGTCCGTCGCCAGCGCGGTGATCGGTGGCATCGGTTATGTCGTCGGCCCTCTGATCGGCTCGTTCATCGCGAGCGGAGGTCTCGGAGCGTTGCTGCTCGACAGCATCGGGAACCTCGGCAACTGGCTTCCGGTCATCACCGGAGTCGCCCTCATCGGCACGCTTCTGGCCACGCCGGATGGGCAGGCGGCCGAACTGGTACGGCTGGTGAACAAGGCCGCGCAGCGGCTGGCGCCGCTCAGGTGGGCCACCTCGTTGGGGCGCCTTCGGCGACGTCGCGGAAAGCGGCCCGAATCCATCGACGCGCCTACTGGTCGGGTCGCCGGCGTGCGACTGCCAGACCGCGGAACCCTGTCGGTCGAGGGTCTCCAGGTTCAACTCGGTGGAAACCGCATCGTCGACGATGTCTCCTTGCAGGTGCGGCCGGGAGAGATCGTGGGCCTGATCGGACCCAACGGTGCCGGCAAGACCACGGTCATCGACAGCATTTCCGGTTTCACGCGGTCGATCGCCGGTCAGGTCCGCTTGGGAACGACCGCCATCGGCGGAATGTCGGCCCACCAACGAGTCCGTCACGGCGTGGCCCGGTCCTTTCAAGGACTTGAACTGTTCGAGGGTCTTTCCGTACTGGAGAACATTCACGCCGCGTGTGAGAAGCGAGACCGCCTCGGTTATCTGACGAGTTTTGTTCGAGCGGGGCGCGCGAAAACGCCTCCCATCGTGTGGCATGCGTTGGAACAGTGCGGATTGCTGGACCAGCTCGACCGGTATCCGGAACAACTTTCCTACGGGCAACGCCGGCTGGTCGCCATCGTCCGCGCGGTGGCTACCGGGGCGGGCATCCTTCTCCTGGATGAGCCGGCAGCCGGCCTCAGCCACACGGAGACCGAGGAGTTGGCCGACCTGGTGACATGGCTGGCCCGCGATGCGGGCGCGGGTGTGCTGCTCGTAGAGCACGACGTAGCGATGGTCATGTCTGTTTGTGATCGGATCGGGGTGCTCCAGGCCGGTCGACTGATCGCCTCGGGCGCTCCCGCTGAGGTCAGGGAAAATGAAGAAGTCGTCACCGCCTATCTCGGCGCATGACCGGGGAGAGCTTGATGAACGAAAAGGTTGTTCTAGCGGCGAGCAAGCTGAACGTCGGGTACGGCGACGTGCCCGTTGTACGCAACGTCGATCTCGAGGTTCGACGGGGGGAGGTCGTGGTTCTGCTGGGCGCCAACGGAGCGGGGAAGACCACGACGCTCCGTTGTCTGGCCGGGGTGCTCACCCATGGTGCGGGCACGGTCCACCTGAAGGGCACGAAAACGCGCCAGCCATTGCACAAACGAGCCCGCCAAGGTTTGGGATTCGTCAGTGACGAGCGGTCTGTCATCATGGGACTGACCGTCGCCGAGAACATTCGGCTCGCGGGCGTGTCGGCCGAGACGGTGTACGCCCGGTTCCCCGGGCTTGAGGCACGGGCCGGTACCAAGGCGGGTCTGCTTTCCGGCGGCGAGCAGCAGATGCTCACGCTGGCGCGCCTGCTTGCGCGTGGCCCCGATGTGCTTCTGGCCGATGAGGTCTCCCTCGGTCTGGCGCCGCTGATAGTCCGTCAGTTGCTGCGCGCCATTCGCGAGGCCGCAGACAGCGGTCTGGCGGCATTGATCGTCGAGCAGCACGTTCGGCAGGCGCTGGAGTTCGCCGATCGGGCCTACGTCATGCGGCGGGGCGAGGTCGTTTTCAGCGGTACCGCCGACGAATGCCACTCACGCCTGGATGAGATCGAACGATCGTATCTGGGCGCGGTCTCCGCAATGGAGGATTGACGCTAAAGCGGTTGGATGGTGTGGGGGTCACCCACGTCCGGGTCGAGTAAGTCACGGTTCTCGCTCGATCGCTTCGGCGTCGATCACAAAACAGTCGATCACAAACAGGTGTGTCACGACGAACGGCGGCGACCGATGGCTTCGTGGTGGCGGGTTGTTCAGATGGTGACGACCTGCCGGAGGATCGTGGGGTCGGTGTCCAGGGCGTCGAGGAACCTGGGCAGGTCATTCAGGGTGCCGCGGCTGGTGATCAGGGCGTCGAGGTCGAGTTTGCCTTGCAGGTACAGCCGGGCGTAGCGGGCGTAGTCGCGTGGGGCGACCAGTCCGCCGGCCATGTTGCCGATGAGGTGTTTGCCTTGGACGGACAGTTCGTTGAGATCGAACCCGACGCTGCCTTGGGTACCGCCGAGTCCGGTCACGACCACGGTGCCCGCCAGGCGGGCGGCATCCCAGGCGGCGCGCAGCGTTTCCGGGCGTCCGACGTTTTCGAAGGCGTAGTCGAACCCTCGCCCATCGGTCAGGGTCGCGATCGCGTCGCCGACCTGGTCGGGAGTGATGACGTGGGTGGCGCCGAAGTGGCGCAGTGCGGCGTGTTTGGGTTCAGCGGGTTCGACGACGACGATCTGCCCACAGCCGGCGAGCGCGGCGCCCATGACAGCGCAGGCGCCGATCCCGCCACCGCCGAAGAAGATCGCGCTGGACCCGACCTCGGGTTGTGCGACGTTGATTACCTGGCCGGTGCCGGTCATCACGGCGCACCCGATCAACGCGGCCACCTCGAACGGCACTTCATCCGGCACGACCGCCGCGACATTCGCCTCGCAGACGACCTCCTCGGCCCAGGTCCCCTTGCCGACCATGGACATCACCGGCGTGCCGTCGGGAAAGCGGAACCGGGCAGCGGACCCGCCGAGGTCGCTCAGCACACAGAACCAGGGCGCGCCGTGCGTGCAGTAGTAGCACTGTCCACACACCTGTTTGCCTAGGACGACATGCTGGCCCACCTCGCGGTCGCGGACCTCGCAACCGACCTCGACGATCACACCAGCCCCCTCGTGACCTTGGACGCACGGCAGTGCGGTGGGCCATTTGCCGGTCGCTGCGGACAAGTCGGTCCTGCAGACCCCGGCCGCGTGCATCCTGACCTTGACGTCCTTCGGGCCGACGGGCGCGGACAGGACGTCCTCGCGGAGCCCGTATCGGCCGACCTCTTCAATCACGAATGCGCGCATGCGTCCTCCTCGACGAGCAGATGCGAATGGATCAACGAAACGACTGGCCCGGCTGCAGAGACCACCGGTTGGGCGGGAAGTGCCTGCCGTCGATCGTCAGGCCGGGGTAGGCGACCGGCAGCATGTTCTCGGTAGTCCCGGCTGCGAAGTTGCGCGGTGGCGGCGAGACGGCGCCGAGCTCGTCGAGGTCGTTTTCGGCGAGCTCCAGATCGAGCGCGGCGAGGTTCTCCTCGAGCTGCGGCACCGTGCGGGCCCCGATGATCCCGGACGTGATCCCCGGTCGCCGGAGAACCCATGCCAGCGCGACGCGGGCACTGGTCGTCCCATGCCGCGCCGCGACCCTCGCCAGGGTGCCGATGATCACGACGGTGCGCTCTTTCAGCCGGCGGACGGCCATCGTCGCCCGTAGCGAGTCCCCGTTCGCTGTCGACCGGGCATACTTGCCGGTCAGCAGGCCCTCCGCGAGCAACGCGAAGGGCATGATGCCCAGTCCCAGTTCAGCGGCCATCGGGACGTGCTCGGCTTCGATCCGTCGCTCCGCGAGCGAGTACTCCAGCTGGAGGGCGATCAGCGGCGCCCAGTTCCGCGCCGTGGCTGTGAGCTGGGCCTGCACTACTCGCCAGGCCGGGGCATCCGACAACCCTACGTAGCGCACCTTCCCGGCCCGCACCAGGTCGTCGAGTGCGCTCATGGTTTCCTCGACGGGGGTAAACGGATCCTCGAAGTGCTGCCAGTACAGGTCGATGTAGTCCGTACGCAGCCTGCGCAGCGAACCCTCGCAAGCGGCGAGGATCGCCTTCCGGCCGGCGCCTCCGCTGTTCGGATCGCCTGCCACGGTGCCGGTGCCGAACTTGGTCGCGATGACCAGGCGATCGCGCAGTCCGGGCCGTGCGGCCAGGGCGTCTCCGATGACTTGCTCGGCCTCGCCGTGGCTGTAGTAGTTCGCGGTATCGATGGAGTTCCCGCCGGCATCGAGGTAGCGGTCCAGGACAGCCAGCGTCTCGTCGCTGGAGCCGCCGTACCCGCCGGAGTGACCGAACGTGAGAGTGCCGAGCGTCATCGGGCTGATCCGCAAGCCGGACCGGCCGAGGCTGACGTAGTGGTCCAGCGGCACGTCCGTCACCGTCCGGCCGGCGCGCCATCGGTGAGATGCGCGACGAGCCGGTTCTTCTGGATTTTGCCGGTAGAACTGCGTGGGACCTCGTCCAGCACGTGCCACTGGACGGGCCACTTGGCCTTGGCCAGCTGCCGCTCCTCCAGATGGGCCACCAGCACCTCCGGGCCCCGCCACGACACACCCGGTGCGAGCTGCACGAAGGCCGCCACGACCTCGCCGAGCCGCTCGTCCGGCGCCCCGACGACAGCCGCGACCTCGACATCCGGGTGGCTCATCAGGGCATGCTCGATGTCCTGCGCCGAGAACTTCTCGCCGCCGCGGTTGATGATGTCCTTGAACCGGCCGATCATCTGGAACCAGCCCTCGGCGTCGAGCACGCCGATATCGCCCGGGTAGAACCAGCCCTCGGCATCGATCTGGTTCTCGGTCGCCACCGGATCGGTGTACCGCAGCATGAGCTGCGGGCTGCGCAGCCGGATCTCGCCGGTCTCCCCCGCGGCCAACGGTTCGCGCAGCTCGTCGACGATCTGGATCTCGGTGCCATATGGCGGTTGACCTTCAGTGGTCGCGCGCAGCTCCAGGGGGTCGTCCGGGCGGGCCATCGAGCACACGCCCGCGGTCTCGGTCATGCCGTAGATCCGGGAGGCTCGGATGCCGAGGGCGTCGGCGCGACGTATCAGGTCCGGCGAGGCGGCCGCTCCGCCCGCCATGTAGATACTCAGCCGATGCCCGGCGCCCGCGCCGCCCTCATAGCGGTCCACCAAGTCGGCCAGGAAGACCGGGGCGGACGACATGAACGTGGCGCGTTCCTGCTCGATCAGGTCGATCGCGGCGTCCGCGTTCCACGCGGGCAGCAGGACGAACCGCGCTCCGAGTGACAGCGGCAGCAGCACCCCCATCGCCATGCCCGCAACGTGCGCGATCGGCGAGCCGGCGACGAACACGTCGCGCTCTCCGACCCCGATCGTGCGGGCCATCGTGCGACAGTTCGAGAGAATCCCGGCTCCGGTGAGCTCGGCACCCTTGGGCGCAGCCGTCGTCCCCGACGTGTACAGGATCAGGTGGCAGTCTCGCGGGTCCGCCGGTTCGGGCAGGGTCACGCCCGCCCGCTCGGCGTCCCGTGCCGGCAGCTGGTCCCAGCCGTCCTGCGTGCCCGCCGGGTCGAGGTCGTAGCGGATCGTGGGCGCGAGCCCGATCTCAGCGGCCACCTCGTCGAGTTCCGCGCAGAGGTTGCGGGATCCGACCGCGGAGGCAGCGGCGAGCACGGTCGGCCGCGAGTCCGCGACGATATGGCGCATCTCGTGCTGGCGATAGACCGGGATGACGGGGACGGCGATCGCGCCGATCCGCCAGGCGGCAAACTGGATCACGGCGACCTCGGGCCGGTTCGGGGCCTGCACGAGGATCCGGTCGTGGGCCTGCACGCCCCGCGCCACCAGATCGGCGGCCACGCGGTCCACCCACGCCGCGATCTGCGCGTAGCTGAGCCGCTCCCCCGAGAACAGAACGAACTCACGATGGGGATTGCGGCGGGCGGCCGTCTCCAGCGAGTAGCCGAGCCGTTCCCGGCTCACCAGTCCGACTTGTTCGTACGATTCCCACAGCGTTTGGTCCGACACCGCCGCGCCTCCTTGCTCGGTCGAAAGTGCCCGCTCCTCAGGAATCGGTGCCAGAGTCGTCACCTCATTATCATCCTAAGGATTAGCAGGTATAGTTCAGAACTCTGTTCGACGCAACTGCCGATGTCGTCGGGAACCCGGTGCCGTGGCGCATTTCAGCTGAGCCGCTCGTAGAGGACGGCCATGCCCTGGCCGCCGCCGACGCACATGGTTTCCAATCCGATGCTTTTGTCCCTGGCGCGCAGGCCGTTGAGCAAAGTAGTGGTAATCCGGGCACCCGTCATCCCGAACGGGTGACCAAGCGCTATGGCGCCGCCATGCACGTTGAGCGTGTCGCCGAAGGGATCGATGCCCAGCTCGCGGGCGCTCGGGATGACCTGGGCGGCGAAGGCCTCGTTGATCTCGACGAGGTCGACGTCGCCGGTGGTCATCCCGGCCCGCGTCAGGGCCTGCTTCGACGCCTCGACCGGGCCGAGTCCCATGATCTCCGGGGAAATTCCGGTCACGCCGGTCGCGACGATCTTGGCCAGCGGGGTCAGCCCCAAATCGCGGGCCCGCGTGTCCGACATGACGATCAGGGCGGCTGCCCCGTCGTTGAGCGGGCAGCAGTTCCCGGCGGTGACCCGCCCGTCCGGCCGGAAGACGGGCTTGAGCTGGGAGACCGCATCGTAGGTCACCCCGGCGCGCGGACCGTCATCTGTCGAAACCACGGTACCGTCGGGCAGCGTGACCGGAGTGATCTCCTCCGCGAAGAAGCCTGCGGCAATCGCCCGTTCGGCGAGATTTTGCGAGCGAACACCGAAGCGGTCCATGTCCTCGCGACTGGTGCCGGTGAGCTGGGCGACGTTCTCCGCGGTCTGGCCCATGGCGATGTAGGCGTCCGGAAGCAGCCCCGCGTCGCGGGGATCGGTCCAGCCATCCGCGCCGCACTCGGCGACCGCGACGGTGCGGGCCTCCGCTTCGGCGAACCGGGGGTTGTGGGTGCCCGGCGCCTCATCGGAGCTACCTCGATCGAGCCGGGAAACTGTCTCGACGCCGGCGGAGACGAAGACGTCGCCTTCACCGGCCTTGATCGCGTGGAACGCCATCCGGGTGGTCTGTACCGACGACGAGCAGTAGCGGGTGATCGTCGTTCCGGGCACAGTGTCCAGCCCGAGCAGCACGGACACGACGCGGCCCATGTTGTAGCCCGCCTCGCCGCCGGGCAGGCCGCAGCCGAGCATCAGGTCGTCGATCTCGGCAGGGTCGAGGGAGGGAACCTGATCCAACGCGGCGCGCACGATCTGGGCGGCCAGATCGTCGGCCCGCATGCCCGCCAGCGAGCCCTTGCGGGCGCGGCCGATGGGCGAGCGGGCGGCGGCGACGATCACGGCTTCGGGCACGGGGTACTCCTTGGCTGGTTGGGATCGAACCTCACGGCGCTGCGAGCGCGCGGCGGGGGCCCAAACGAGCGTGGCCGCGGCGCCGAGCACCCTAGTAGTAATGAATATAATCAACTGGAGTTATTTTCCGCAACGGCCGGCGGCCCTCGACCGCTCAGCGCCCGCCCGCCTGGAATGCGGATCGTGATCAGCGTGACACAGGCGACCACCCATGGATGGTAGAACTGAACTCACCGGTTAGCTAACGTTGGCCGCACGGCACGAAGGGGTGGCAAAGATGGACTTCTTCCTCACCAAGGACGAGCTCGCATTCCGGGACGCGGTGCGCGACTGGGCCGACGCGAAGTGGCCCCGCCAGCGTGCGCGCGAGCTGGACGAGAAAGGCGAGTTCCCCACCGAACTCTGGGACGACATGGCCGCCATGGGATTCCACGGCATCGGCGTGTCCGAGGAGTACGGGGGTCAGGGTGGCGACGTCGTCACCCAGGTCCTGCTGGCGCAGGGCTTGTCCCGCAATCTCGCAGGGTTGGCCACCATGTGGGGCGTGCCCTCGTTCGCGGGAGCCAAGTCCGTGGGGCTCTACGGATCGCCCGAGCACAAGGAGCGGTTCTTGCCGGACCTGGCGGCCGGCCGCAGCCGGTTCGCCATCGCGATCACCGAGCCGGACGGGGGGACGGACCTGCTGGGCCGGATGCGGACCCACGCCCGGCGAGCCGACGGTGGATGGGTGATCACCGGGCAGAAGATCTGGTCGACCGGTGCTCATGTCGCGGACTACATCCTGGTCCTGGCCAAGTCGGAGGACGACGCGCCGGTCTCCCGTTCGATGACGCTGTTCCTGGTACCGACCAACTCAGACGGCCTGAGCATGCGGCAGATCCCGAAGCTCGGGATCAAGCCGTTCGCCTCGAACGAGATCTTCTTCGACGACGTGTTCGTCCCGGACGACCTGGTGTTCGGCGAACGCGGGGGCGGGTGGAAGCTACTGGTCGGGACCCTGAACAACGAGCGAATCATGACCGCGGGCTTTGCCGCGGGGGTACTCGATGGCGTGCTCGAAGTCGCAGTGGAGTACCTCAACCAACGCGAGGCGTTCGGTCGCACGATCGGGCACTACCAGGCTCTGCAGCATTACATCGCCGACATCCGGGCCTGGAAGGCGCAGTCGGAACTGCTGGCGCTCTATGCGGCGCGCATGCAGAGCGCGGGCAAGGAATGCGGCACCGAGGCCACGATGGCGAAGATGGTGTCCGCGGAGTACGCCAACAAGGCCGCCGACCTCGGCATCCAGATGCTCGGCGGAATGGGCTACGCCATGGAAACCGACATGCAGCGGTTCTGGCGAGACTCCCGGATTTACCGCATCGCCCCGATCACGACAGAAATGGCCAAAAACATCGTCGCGCAGTCCTGCGGGCTGCCGCGGTCCTACTGAATCACACCGGTGTCCCGCACGGGACCCATGTTCACGAGAGACAAAGGAGGTGCCCATGTCGTCCTTGAGCGGGAAGGTCGCCGTGGTGACCGGCGCCGGGCAGGGGCTCGGCCGCGAGGAGGCCCTGCTGCTGGCCGACGAGGGTGCTGCGGTCGTGGTCAACGACCTCGGAACCGGTGCGGACGGGGTCCGGTTCGCCGACGCCGTCGTCGCCGAGATCCGGGAGGCCGGTGGAAAGGCCGTCGCGCACTACGAGGACATCAGCGACTGGTCTGGCGGCGAGAGTCTGATCGCAGCCGCGCGGGCGCTCGGCGGGCTGGATATCGTGGTGTGCAACGCGGGAATCGTCCGCGACCGGATGGTCCACAAGATGTCGATCGAGGAGTGGGACGCGGTCGTCAAGGTTCATCTGCGGGGCCACTTCATCCCAACCCGGCTGGCCGCCGCGTACTGGCGGGAGAAGTCCAAGACCTCCGGCGAGACCGCAGGCGGCACACTGGTCTATACCACTTCCGAGGCGGGCCTGTTCGGGCACCTCGGTCAGGCGAACTACGCGGCCGCGAAAGCCGGTATCACCGGCCTGGCGTTCACGGTGGCCCAGGAGCTCGAGTCCTTCGGCGTCACGGTCAACGTGGTGTCCCCGCGCGGGCGCACCCCGATGACCATCGGCACGTTCGGCACCATCCCGTCCGAACAGGACGGCTTCGACGACTGGGCAGCGGGCAACGTCGCGCCGATGGTCGCCTTCCTCGCCGGCCCGGACGCGCGACGCATCAGCGGGCAGGTGTTCGTCGTTTACGGCGGCACGGTGACCCGTTTGGCGGGCTGGCAAGAGGTCGACACGATCGAGGTGAACCACCGCTGGAAACTCGACGAGCTGCGGGAGGCCGCCGTCAAGCTGGTGCCGGACCTTGTTGCCGAACCGCCGGTATTCCCGGTCACGATGCCCGGACAGGAGGGTTGACATGAGTGTGTCGACGACGCAGGTACCCGCAGCCCCCGAGCTGATGCGGGTCGACGACGACGGGCCGGTGCTGCTGGGCAGCCGGTGCCCGGAGTGCTCGCGCGAGTACTACCCGCGGCGCTGGGTCTGCGCCGTGGACCGCAAGCCCACCGACGACATCGATCTGCCCCGAGAGGGAGTCCTCCACGTCGCCACGTACGTGCACTATCCCGCGTACGGCAAGGCCACCCTGGACGCGGTGGGGTACGGCGTCGGCCAAGTCGACCTGCCGGGCGGCGTGCGGATCCAGTCGATACTCGCGGGCAGGCCGGAGGACTGGACGATCGACGGCACGGTCCGCCTGGAGAGCGAGGTCGTAGCGCAGAACGAGCAGGGCCTCGACGTGGTTTTGGCCCGCTTCCGGTCGATCGGTGAGGAGAAGGTCGATGCATGACGTGGCGGTGCTCGGGATCGGCATGAGCCCCTTCGTGGGGGTCACGGACCAGTCTCTGCGTGCACAGAGCTACCTGGCGGGCGCCCGCGCGCTCGAGGATGCGGGGATCGGCTTCGAGCAGGTCAAGCGGGTCTATACCGCGTTCATCTTCGAGCCGACGATGGCCGGCGTGCGCTTCACCAAGGAGTTCGGCCTCACCGGCATCCCGGTGCAGCGGATCGAGAACGCCTCGGCCACCGGGTCCGCGGCGTTGCACGAGGCCGTCCTGGCGGTGTCCGGCGGGCACGCCGACATCGTGATGGTGCTGGGCTTCGACGACATGCAGAAGAACGTGTCCGTCGGGATGACCAAGGACTCCACGGACGGTGTGATCCTGCCCGCCGCCTTCTTCGCGCTGTGGGCCAAGGACAGGATGAAGGAGTACGGCACCTCCGCCGAGACCCTTGCGAAGATCGCGGCGAAGAACTGGAACAACGGCGCGCTGAACCCGATGGCGCAGCGGCAGCCGAAGAACCCGATCACCCCGGCGAAGATTCTCGCCTCGAAGATGATCTCCGACCCGCTCACGTCGATGATGGCAGCGGGCGTCGGGCAGGGCGCCGCGGCGGTGATCGTTGCCCGCGCGGATCTGGCGAGGAAACTGCACCCGGACCGTCCGCAGGTCGTCATCCGGGCGTCGGTGCTCGAGAGCGAGCGCTACACCGAGCACCACCTGTTCGCGGGCCCGGTAGTCGGGCCTCAGGCCATGACCCGCTCGGCGGCGCGGGCGGCGTACGAGCAGGCCGCGGTCGGTCCGGAGGACATCGACCTGGTACAGGTGCATGACGCGTTCCCGATCGAGGAACTGCTCTACTACGAGCTGCTCGGCTTCTGTGCCGACGGCGAGGGAGACCAGCTCGTGAAGGAGGGCGCCACGCAGATCGGCGGTCGCATCCCGTTTTCCACCGACGGCGGCCTGATCGGGCGCGGCCATCCCGGCGGGCCGACGGGGCTGGCGCAGATCTGGGAGACCACGCATCAGTTGCGGGGAACGGCTGGGCCGCGTCAGGTGGAGGGTGCCCAGCTTGGCATGTGCCACATGGTCGGGGGCGGCAGCGTTTGCGTGATCCACCTCCTGGAGCGCCAGTGAGGGAGCCGGCTGTACTTGCGCCACCGCTGTCCGCCGGCAGGCTGAACCGCACGGACATCGTGCGGTTCGCGGGCGCCTGCGGGGACTTCAACCCGATCCACCACGATGAGCCCCACGCCGTCGGGCTGGGGCACCCAGCCGTGTTCGCGATGGGGATGCTCACCGCGGGGATGCTCGGCGCCTACGTCACCAGCTGGGCCCCGCTTGACGAGGTGCGCGAGTTCTCGGTGCGGTTCACCGCCCCGGTGTGGCCGGGAGAGGAAC
The DNA here is from genome assembly GCA_035248845.1 of Amycolatopsis sp. Classification (GTDB taxonomy): domain Bacteria; phylum Actinomycetota; class Actinomycetes; order Mycobacteriales; family Pseudonocardiaceae; genus Amycolatopsis_E. The sequence goes on from DATFHB010000050.1 coordinate 31,908, forward strand.
TGCGTTTCGACGCGGCAGAGCCGGTCGCCTCCGCGGGCGGCCAACGGTGGACACTGCAGGCACTCGGCGACGGCCGGCCGCTGGTCACGGGGTCGGTGCGGGTCGGGGGGTCGCAGCTGGCCAGCGCGCCAGCGGCGCAGGCCGGCGAGGAGGTCGCCGAACTCGCTGCGGTCCCGTTCGAACCGGTGGTCCTGCCCGTGGAGCGGGGAAAGGTGATGGAGGTCGCCAGGGCTGTGCATGCCGTCGACCCGGTCCACCTCGACCCGAGCGCGGCGCGGGCCGCGGGCTGGCCCGACCTGCCCGCCCCGCTGGTGTTCACCGCCGCGGCGGCGCACTGGTCGAAGGGGGACGCCAGCGACGTCCCGGTCCGGCTCGGCATGGACCTCACCCGGACGGTGCACGGTGAGCAGCATTGGCGGTTCGTACGTACCCCGGTCGCGGGCGACGAGTTGACCGGGACCCGCCGGGTCACGTCGGCCGTGCGCAAGACCTCGCGGTCGGGCGCATCCATGCTGATTGTGCGGGTCACCACCGAATGGACGGACGCGGCGAGTGAGCCGGTGCTGGGCGAGGACATGATCGCGATCGAACGGGGGCGGTGACCAGCTGGCCTGCCGCCTCGCCCGCACTGGAGACTGGCAACACCGGTTGCACAATGCCCTAAGCTCGGTGGCCGAGGGCCAGATCAAAACTGTCCGTTCCGGCTTTGGACACTGTGAGCGCCGCGGTGGCCGGCGCGTGGCCGGTGGCCATGATCGTGTATTCGCCGACGATCACGTCGGTGAAATAGTAGCTGCCGTCGACGTCGGTGAGGCAGCTGGTGATGATGTTGCCGGCCGGGTCGAGCAACGACACCTGGATGTCGGGCAGCGGGCGGCCCTGCCGGGACCGCACCGTGCCGGACACGGACGGGGTGGGCCACAGTTCCGCGGTCATCCGACCCGCGGTGCCGCCGGTGACCTCCACCGGGAGTGCGACGGCCTGGCGGCCGGGTGCGGTGACCGCCACGGTGTGCCTGCCGAGCGTCAGGTTCGTCAGGTCGAACGCGCCGTCGTCGCCGGTCACCGATGATCGGATCACCTGTCCGCTGGTGTCGATGGCGGCAACGGTGGCGCCGGCCAGTGGGTTACCGTGGACGGCGTCGCGCACCCCGCCGGCCAGCCGGCCGATGCCGGTGAACACGATGTCGAACTCGACCGCGGTATCGCCACCGGTCAGCGGTACCGCTTCCGGTTGGTACCCGGCCGCCGTGCCGAGGAGCACGTAGTGCCCGCCGCCCGGCCAGTCGAGTTCGTACCGGCCGTCGGCCTGACTGACGGCGCGGCCGAGCTGCCGCCCGCCGCGGTCGATCAGCGTGATCGCGGCCTCGGGCAGAGCGGCTCCGTCCGGACCGAGTGTGCGGCCCTGAATCCCGCGGACCGGCCGCGCCACGGGAACCGCCACCGCGCCGGCCGGCGCGTGTCGTGTGGACGGAAGGAAAGCGGCGCAGACGAGACCGAGCACGCTGGCCGCGCAGGCGACGAGCAGAGCCGTCCGGAAGCCGGTCAGGCTCGGCACGGATGCGTGCTGGACGCGGGTGGTCATGCTTGCCAGGACCATGCCGGTCACGGCGCTCGACGTCGACAGTCCGATGGAACGCATCAACGAGTTCAGGCCGTTGGCCGCGCCCGTCGCGGCGCGTGGCACCGCTTGGATGATCAGCGCCGGCATGGCGCCGAACGCCAGCCCGACGCCGATACCGACCACCGCGCACAGTAGGACCAGTTGCCATACCGCACTGGTCAACCACAGTCCGGCCGCGTAGCCGACGGCGACTACGGCGAGCCCGACCAGCAACGCGGCCTTCGGGCCGCGGGTGGTGATCAGGCGGGCCGAGACCGGCGACACGAGCATCATGAACAGGCCCAGTGGGGCCACGCACAGGCCGGCGGCGACCATGGACTGGCCGAGGCCGTACCCGGTGGACGTCGGCAGTTGCAGCAGTTGCGGCGGGACCAGTTGCGACCCGTAGAAGGCGAACCCGATCATGACCGAGGCCGCGTTGGTGAGCAGCACCTGGCGGCGAGCGGAGACACGCAGGTCGATCAGTGGAGAAGGGGTGCGCAGTTCGAACGCGCCCCATCCTGCCAGCAGGACGACTGCCCCCGCGATGAAGCCGAGGGTGGTGCGGCTGTCCCAGCCCCAGTCGCTGCCCTTGGATATCGCCAGCAGCAGGCACACCAGTCCGGCGGACAGGCCGAGCGCGCCGGCGACATCGAAGCGTCCCGTGGCGCGGACCGAGGATTCCGGCACCGCGAAAATGACCAGCGCGAGGGTGAGCGCGCCGAGCGCGCCGGCTCCGACGAACAGCATGTGCCAGTCGGCGTGTTCGAGGACGAACGCGGAAATCGGCAGCCCGATCGCGCTACCGATGCCGAGTGAGGAACTCATCAGCGCGACCGCCGAGCCGAGGCGCTTCGGCGGAATCGTGTCCCGCATGAGGCTGATGCCCAGCGGGGTGACGCCCACCGAGCAGCCCTGTAACGCGCGACCGATCACGAGCGGGACCATCGATGACGACAGCGCGCACACCACCGAGCCGAGGACCAGCAGCAGCAGCGCCACCACCAGCATCCGCCGCTTGCCGTGCAGGTCGGCCAACCGGCCCAGCACCGGGGTCGCGACGGCGCCCGCCAGCAACGCCGAGGTGATCACCCACGCGGCGTCGGAACTGGAGGCGCCCAGCAACGCCGGCAGCTTTCCCAGCAATGGCACCAGCAGGGTCGTCATCATCGCCACGACGACGCCCGCGAAACACAGCACCGCGACGATCACGCCGGTGCGATCGGGGCGGTTCGGCTCCGCCACGGAACCGGCGGGAGATACCGCCAACTGAGACATGCCGCAGCCCCCAAAACAAGGTCCGGTGGTCTGGTGGGACCATCCCCACCGCACAAATCTGGACCGTACCTAGTGGCAGCGAGCCCGCCGGGAAGATGAGGAAAGCTCGAATACACGATAGTATTCGTCGATCTTGCCCACCTGAGCGACAGCTTCATTTTGCTTGACACCCGCGACAATTCGGGCACGCCGGATTCGGCAGGGTCGTGCCGGCCGGCGCGCTGGTATCCCGGTACCAACTGCCGATCCGACGAGCGTGCCGCCGGGCTGACGGGCGTTCACGCGAGGAAACCGCAGATTTCACCATTCCGCAGTTGCCCTTTTCCCATTGACCGACCTCTGTCGCAGGCCGATGGCTGATCCCGGCCTTTACCGGACCACATAGAACAAAAGCCGCAATACGGTCGTGACGGTTTCGTCGCATTTCGACCAGGCGAGCACTTTGCCCCGAAATAGTGAGACCATCTGGCCGTTGACCAGCGGAAAGTTGGTGCCACGTAAGCGATATTGCCACGTGTTGTTCAATTTTTCGGTTCTTTCTCCGGCGTGGACTTTTCGGTGCAATTGGGTGGCCCGGCGATCGATTCCGGGAATTCCAGTGCTCGGAGGGTTCGATGAAGCGCGTCCAAATCCGTTCGCTTACCACCACGTGCGCCGCGGTCGTTCTGGCGGCCGGCGGTTTCGTTCTCGCGACGGGAGGTGTGGCCTCGGCGTCCACCTGCTCGACCGCGTACCTGCCGCTGCCCGACAAGTCGTGCACGCCCGGCAGCTACAACCCCGACGTCACCCAGTCCACGATCAACAGCACGATCTGCGTGTCGGGGTGGACCGCGACCGTGCGGCCGTCGACGTCCTACACCAACGCGCTGAAGGCGCAGGGCATCGTCGACTACGGCTACTCCGACACCAACATGTCCGACTACGAGGAAGACCACCTGGTGCCGCTGGAGCTGGGTGGCGCGCCGAAGGATCCGGGCAACTTGTGGCCCGAGCCCCACTACGGCACGCAGACATCCTCCACAAAGGACGGCGTGGAGACCAAGCTGAAGAACGCGGTGTGCGCGGGCAGGATCACCCTGTCGTCGGCGCGCAGCGCGATCCGCAACGACTGGACCACCGCGCTCCATGTCACCGGCATCGGCTGAGCCGGCGGGCAGTTGCGCCGGCGACTCCGGCGCAACTGCCCGTCAGCAGCCGAGCTGCGCGGCCTGGTCGGCGTCGCCGGAGCGCTCCTGCCAGAGCGAGCGCACGCAGTAGAAGCACCCCTGGCTCAGCCCCAGTCGTCCGGTCATATGCTCGATCGTCAGCGCCCGGTCGCCGTGCTCGCCGAAGGATCGCCGGCTGGGCCGCTTACCCGGCCTGGGACGGCTGCGCCGTGGCGCCGGACGTGGCCGTGGGCGAGGCCGCCCCCCGGCTGACGGACTCGAGCAGCACCTGGGCGACATCGCGGACGACCACGTCCTCGGCCTGGTTTTCGCTCTGCCGCTGGACAAGCCCGTCGGTGAGCATCACCTTGCAGAACGGGCAGCCCGTGACGACGGTGCCGGCGTCGGTGGCGATGGCCTCGTCGACGCGTTCCAGGTTGATCCGCTTGCCGATCTTCTCTTCCATCCACATCCGCGCACCACCGGCGCCGCAGCACAGCGAGCGGTCCGCGTGGCGGGGCATCTCGGTGAGGGTGGCGCCGGTGGCCTGCACGAGGTCTCGCGGCTCCTCGTAGACCTTGTTGTGCCGCCCCAGATAGCACGGGTCGTGGTAAGTGAGCGGCTTGCCGGCGACCGGGCCGACCCCGTTCACCGTGGTGCCGGCGACCGGGGCGATCGGGACGAGTTTGCCGTCGCGGACCAGCCGGTTCAGCAGCTGGGTGTGGTGCACGACCTCGTAGTGCCCCTGGAGTTGGGGGTACTCGCGGCCGAGCGTGTTGAGGCAGTGCGGGCAGGTGGTGACGATCTTACGCGCAGCCGGCTGACGGCCCTCGAACACCGCGTTGAGCGTCTCCTTCGTCTCCTGAGCGAGCATCTGGAACAGGAACTCGTTACCCGAGCGGCGCGCGGGGTCGCCGGTGCAGGTTTCTCCGTTGCCCAGCACCGCGAAGCTCACCCCGGCAATGTGCAGCAATTCCGCGGTGGCGCGCACGGTCTTGCGCGCGTTGTCGTCGAACGCGCCCGCACAGCCGATCCAGAACAGGTATTCGACGGTGTCGTCGAGATTCCCGTCGCACACCGGCACCTCGAAGTCGAGGTCCTTGGCCCACTCGAGCCGTTCGGCGTTGTTCTGCCCCCACGGATTGCCCTTGTTCTCCAGGTGGCGGAACAGCGTGCCGAGCTCGGTCGGGAACGCGGACTCGATCAACACCTGGTGCCGCCGCATGTCCACGATGTGGTCGACGTGCTCGATGTCCACCGGGCACTGCTCGACGCAGGCCCCGCAGGTGGTACATGACCACAGCACGTCCGGGTCGATCACCCCGCCCTCGTCCAAGGCGGCGACGAGCGGCTTTTCGGGACGGTTCGCGGGATCCTTGCCACCGATCAGGTAAGGCGCCTCCGCGAACAGGTCGTCCCGCAGGTCCATGATGACCATCTTGGGGGACAACGGTTTTCCGGTGTTCCACGCCGGGCACTGGCTCTGGCAGCGGCCACACTCGGTGCACGTCGCGAAGTCCAGCATGCCCTTCCACGTGAAGTCCTCGATCTTGCCGCGCCCGAAGACCGCGTCCTCGTCGACCTCTTCGAAGTCGATCGGCTTGCCGCCGGACTCCATCGGCAGCAGCGGGCCGAGCCCGTCCGGCATCCGCTTGACGGTGACGTTCAGCGGCGCCAGGAAGATGTGCAGGTGCTTGGAGTTGAGCACGATGTTCAGGAACACCAGCATCACGCCGATGTGCAGCATCAGCCCGACGTCCTCGATGACGACGAGCGTGCTGTGGTCGATCGGGGACAGCAGGTGGCCGATGCCGATCGAGACCCAGGCACCCGAGGAGTACGGGAACGTGCCGGCGGCGGAGGACGCGCCGCGGAACAGGAACATCGTCCAGACGACGTTGAAGATCATGAACAGGATCAGCCAGGCACCGCCGAGATGCGACCCGAAGAACCGCGACTCGCGGGCCTTGCGTTCGGGCGCCTGGCGGATGCGGATGACCGCGAACACGACCAGCGACACCAGCACCGCGACCGCGATGAAGTCCTGGGCGAACCCGAGCACACCCCAGTGCCCGACCCACCAGATGCTGAAGTTCTCGTCGAACAGCGCGCCGTACGCTTCGAGATAGACCGTCGCGAGGATGACGAAACCCCAGAACGTGAAGAAGTGCGCCACCCCTGGCACCGACCACTTGAGCAGCTTGCGCTGGCCGAAGACCTCGACGATCTGAGTCTGGATCCGCTTGCCCATGTCGTCGGTCCGGCCCTCGACGGGCTGGCCGGACCTGATCAGCCGGCCGAGCCAGGCCGCTCGTCTTCCCGCCAGGGCAAGCCCGATGATCGTGATGACGATGCCGAGAATCATCCGGACCAGCACGTGCCCTCCGCAAAAAACGACAATCAGTGGCGTCTGCGAGCTAGATCACGTTACCCCGGACGCGAGCTCGCTGGGAAGTCGGCTGGAGTTCGCGTAGTAGCGGCAGGCGAGCGCGGCACAACGCATCTTCCGGACCCGCCAGTGCCTGCGGAACAGCTCCGGGCCGAGCAGCCGGGCCGGCCGCAGGCCGAGGCGGGGATAGTGCCGGATGCCGTAGCGCCGGTCGCCGCGGCCGGCCTCGAACTCGCTGGTCGCCCAGCCCAGCCAGGCACGGCGAAGCATGATCGACGAGCACGGCGTACAGCCGCGGGTGCGGGCCGTATGACTGCAGAATCGATGCAGGACGCGGAGGTCGGGCAGGCCGTCGAGCTCGCTGCTCGGGACCGCGGGCCCGACGTGGTCGATCACCACGTACCCGGGGTGGCGGTGATCTCCGGTGAACCGAACCGGTAGCGCACAGTAGAAGCAGCTGAAGCCGTTGAGCCGGGCCATGGATGGGCCTCCTCGGTGAGGTCCTGGCCAGTGTGACGGATCACACGACAAGGTTGTCAAGGTCGCACGCGCGTCGCCCGCGACGATCGCGTCGAAGATCTTGTGGTGCTACTCGTTCCCGACCTGGATCGCGTCGTGCGCCGCCGACCCCGATGCGCCGCTGTCGCTGCGCTGCGGGTGCCGGGTGAGCTGCAGCTGGGTGGAGATGCGCACCAGCTGCTGAAAATCGGTCAGCCGCGTGTTGCCGGACGCCTCGAGGATCGCGAGGGGAACTCCGCGTGCGCCTCGCCGAAGGTGCTGATGTCCAGCGTCGACCTGGCCGCCGCCTCCATCTGCCTGATCGCGTCGCCGATGCGCGTGGTGTCGTGGTCGGACAGGCCGCGCCGCCAGCCGGGCTGCGAGGCCGTCGATGACCTCGCGCACCTGGTAGGTCTCGATGAGCGGCTCATGGCCGAGCTCCACGACCTCGACTGTCTTGTTGCCGTTGGAGCTCCGAAGCAGGCCGTCCGGCTCCAGGATCCGGAACGCCTCGCGCAGCGGGGTGCGGCTGACGCCGAGCCGCTCGGAAAGCTGGATCTGCAGCAACTGCGATCCGGGCTCGAGCTCGCCCCGGAGGATCAGGTCCCGCAGCACGTGCGCGACCTCGTCGGCCAGCCGCGTCTGAGGGCGACCCAGCAGCCCCACGGGGAGCTTGTTCTGTCCTGCCTCGGCCGACACGGCAGTGTCACCTGTCCGAGGCGAACACGCCGCTGCTGTGCGGGATCCCGATCGGAACCAAGGACATCATCGGCGAGCGAGGACAGCGCGGCGTGGTGGTTTTCGGTGCCCTGACCGGAAAATCCGATGTCGCAAGTGGAGCGCACACTGGCCGGGCTGGGCGCTCGGGTAGTGGAGAAACGGCTCCCGGCGATCGCTCGCCCGGCGCTCGGGGCGCCGCGGGGGCGCCCTATGCGGCGGCAGGCGCGAGCAGCTCGAGCAGCCGGTTCATCTCCCACTCCGCACGGATGATGCCAACCTCGTCGTCGACCGAGCGCGCTTGCCTGAGCTCGCGCAGGGCCTGCCGGATCTGCTGGCGGTAGTCGGAGACGGGGGTTTGGTGCGTTCTCGCGTTCATGGCCGTTACCCTCGCGGCTGTCCTGTAGTGGGGGCCGGCCCCGACGGGCGAGTCCGGGGCTGCTGCCCGGCGGAACCGGAAATCTGTACCTAGTCGAGAGTCCACTATCCGGCGGCCGATCGAATCCGGGGAACTACCTAGGTATGTACGGGACTGGGCGCCCTCCGCACTACGTCCCGGCCGACGCGCGGGGGCGGCCCATGGGGCTTCCGGCCCTAGCGCGACGAGTTCGCGGGCAAGCACGATGAGCTGGGGAGTCGACCGGCACAGACGCAGGCACGACGGCAAGGAGGTCATCATGACAGGACTTCGCAGAATGAGCCTGGACAAGCCGGAAGAGGTGCGTCCGTTCGAGGACGGCGCCGGACAGGTCGAGCTGGTCAACCTGGCCGAGGGGGCGGTGGGCCGCGCCACCTTCCGGCCCGGCTGGCAATGGTCCAGGCACGTCAAGCCCATCGCGGGGACGGACAGCTGTCAGGCATCACACAAGGGCTATGTCATTTCCGGCCGCATGACGGTCCGGATGGACGACGGCGAGGAAACCACCTTCGGCGCCGGCGATTTCATGATCATCCCTCCAGGCCACGACGGGTGGGTCGTAGGTGACGAAGCATGCGTCGTGATCGACTGGCAGGGCAGCGACGACTACGCCAAGCAACAGGGATAAACAGAACGCCATCGCGTCGCGACCGAGCGATGTGAAGCGCATCGCTCGATCGATCACTCGGTGTCACGATCCGCGGGGCCACCTGCTGGACCTGGTCATCCATCATCCATGTCAGGCGTTGCACCTTTCAACCCATATTCCGCGCGAGGGATATTCGGCGAAGTCGATGACCGGTCGCCGCCGGTTCGGGCCGGCCCATCCTTGAAGACGACCCCAACACCCGGCACCTCGCCTCTATACGCCCGACGGTGATCGGTGGGGTCTCACCGTAAAGACCCCCGACGACATCCAGCTACCGGGCCCGAGACGGGGCGTTTCGCTGAATGTGGTCAGGGGTTTCTCATGCCCGCCTGAGAGGGCAAGCTAGTTGCGGCGCTTCGCGCAGCGCTTGCAGTCCTCGGTGGAACAGTTCCCGCAGTTGCAGTTGCCCGGCGTCTCCATTGTCGCGTCACCTCCCTCGTTGGTCGACACGATGCAGGTCGACCGCCGGGGGCCACCTGGTTCCCGCAGTCCACCGATCGTGTCACGCGACGTAGCTGCCGCGCCGGACCACGACGAACAGGACATGTACTGTCTGGGATGTTTCCGCTGGTGGTGCCCTCGGCAGGACTCGAACCTGCGACCCGGAGATTAGAAGGCTCCTGCTCTATCCTGCTGAGCTACGAGGGCCGAACACCGGCGGCCACTGAGGGTGACGATCGCCCCTTAGTCTCGCCAGCGTCATTGTTCCTATCGTTGAACACCGGCTAAGTGTTTCACCCCGGTTGACCAGGCATTTCACACCGGGTAAGGCCGGTGTCTCAGCGGGCGTGGAGCGACAGCACGAGCGCACGTCCCGCCCGGGACGGCGTCAGTCGAGACAGGCGTGCTGTTCACGAGGCGAGTCTACTCGCGCCGCGGAAGCGTCGGCCGGGTCCCGCGCCGAGATCAACCTCTGCCGATGTAGGGCATCTTCGTCGCCATGACGGTCATGAACTGCACGTTCGCGTCCAGCGGCAGGCCCGCCATGTACAGCACGGCCCGCGCGACGTGCGACGCGTCGAAGGTCGGCTCCGGGACGACGCTGCCGTCGGCCTGACGGGCGCCGGAAGCGACGCCCGCCGTCATCTCCGTCTCGGCGTTGCCGATGTCGATCTGCCCGCACGCGATGTCGTACGGGCGCCCGTCCAGGGACAGTGACTTCGTGAGGCCGGTGATCGCGTGCTTGGTCGCCGTGTACGCGACGCTGCCGGGCCGCGGCGTGTGCGCCGAGATCGACCCGTTGTTGATGATCCGCCCACCCTGTGGCCGCTGGCCCTTCATCATGGCGAACGCCGCCCGCGCGCACAGGAACGAGCCGGTCAGGTTCGTGCGCACGGTGGCCAGCCAGTCGTCCACCTCGAGCGAGGCGGGGTCGCCTGCCGGGCCGAACGTGCCGGCGTTGTTGACCAGCAGATCCACCCGGCCCCACCGCGACCGCACGGCCTCGAACAGGGCCTCCACCGCGGCGGGATCGCCAACGTCGGTCGGCACGGTCAGCGCGGGGAAGCCGGTCGCCGTCTCCTCGAGCGCGGCGGCGCGGCGGCCGGCGAGCGCGACCTCGTAGCCGGCCGCCAGCAGCGCGCAGGCGATGGCCCGGCCCAGTCCCGAGCCGGCGCCCGTCACCACCGCGACCGTCATCAGAAGTTGATCATGTGATCGGCGAGGCCGTGGATGGCCTCCTTGACCGCTTCGCCCAGTGTCGGGTGCGCGTGCACGTTCCGCGCGACCTCGTGCACAGTCAGGTCCCATTGCTGCGCCAGCGTCAGCTCCGGCAGCAACTCGGTCACATCCGGGCCGATCAGGTGCGCGCCCAGCAACTCGCCGTACTTCGCGTCGGACAGGATCTTCACGAACCCGCCGGAGTCGCCGAGGCCGTGCGCCTTCCCGTTCGCCGTGAACGGGAACTTCGCGACCTGCACGTCGAAGCCCTTCTCCCGGGCCTGCTCCTCGGTGTAGCCGAACGACGCGATCTGCGGCTGGCAGTACGTCGCCCGCGGGATCATCGTGTAGTCCAGTTCCATCGTCTCCGCGCCCGCGATGGTCTCGGCCGCGACGATGCCCATCGCCTCGGCGGCATGCGCGAGCATCAGCTTCGCGGTGACGTCCCCGATCGCGTAGATGTGCGGGACGCTGGTGCGGCACAACCCGTCGACGGCGATCGCGCGCCGCTCGGTGAGCTCGACGCCGGTGTTCTCCAGGCCGTACCCCTCGACGCGCGGCTGGAAGCCGATCGCCTGCAGGACCTTGTCGGCCTCCAGCGTCTGCCGCGACCCGTCGGCGACGACGGTGACCTTGACCTTGGCCCCGCTGTCGTCGATCTCCTCGACCTTGGTGCCGGTGAGCACGGTGATGCCGAGCTTGCGGTACCGCTTCGCCAGCTCTTTGGACACCTCGGCGTCCTCGAGCGGCACCATCCGGTCCAGGAACTCGACGATCGTGACGTCGACACCGTAGTTGTGCAGCACATAAGCGAACTCGACACCGATCGCGCCGGCGCCCGCGATGATGACGCTGCCGGGCAGTTCCCGCGTGAGGATCTGCTCCTCGTACGTCGCGACGCGCTCGCTCAGCGCCGTGCCGGGCAGCAGTTTCGTGGTCGTGCCCGCCGCGATGATGCAGTGGTCGAACGTGACGGTCTCGGTGCCGTCGTCCGTGTTGACCTGCAGCGTGTGCGTGTCGGTGAAGGTGCCGCGGCCGGTGAGCTCCGTGATGTTGTTCTTCTTCATCAGGAAGTGCACGCCCTTGACGCGGCCGTCGGCCACCGAGCGGCTGCGGTCGAACGCAGCGCCGTAGTCGAAGCGGATCTCGCTGTCGGAGGAGATCCCGAACGTCCGCGCCTCCTTGGTCACCAGGTGAGCCAGCTCGGCGTTGCGCAGCAGCGCCTTCGACGGGATGCAGCCGACGTTGAGGCACACACCGCCCCAGTAGCGCTCCTCGACCACCGCGGTCTTCAGCCCGAGCTGCGACGCCCGGATCGCCGCGACATACCCGCCGGGCCCGGCGCCCAGCACCACCACGTCGAAATGTGTGCTCATACCGCCAGCTTAGGGCGGGGCGCCGGGCTCACCGGTCAAACCCGTTCGAGGACGACGACCGGGATCTTGCGGTCGGTCTTGCGCTGATAGTCGTCGTAGGCGGGCCACACCGCGGTCATCGCGGGCCACAGCGACGCGCGCTCCTCGTCGGTGGCCGTGCGCGCCTTGGCCGTGAACTTCTCGGCTTTGACCTGCACCTTCACCTCGGGGTCGGCCTCCAGGTTGAGATACCAGCCGGGGTTCTGCGTGGCGCCGCCCTTGGACGCGACGATCACGTACCGGTCATCGACCTTCTGGTAGATGAGGGCGAACTTGCGGTCCTCGCCGGTCTTGCGACCGGTCGTGGTCAGGATCAGGCACGGCGCACCGCCCTCCCAGTCGTGACCGACTTCACCGTCGGTCTCCTCGTAGCGGCGGATGTGCTCGTCGCCGAACAGCATGGAAGTTCCTTTCGTTGGCTGCGCTCCGTGCAGTGCAACGCATCGCTCGCCCCGGGCATTTCAACCCGATCGAGTGGCATCTGACCAGGCAAAAGGCGGGATCCCGCCTAGACTTCGGACGCGGGCGTCGGTCGAGGAGGAGGTCCGTTGTGAACGGGAGGCCCCACGTCACGCTCTCCGATGTCGCGAATGTCGCAGGCGTCTCGCTGGCGACAGCTTCCCGGGTCCTCAACGGCACCACCAACGTGCGCGAGGATCTGCGCGAGCGCGTTCTCTCCGCCGCCGCCGACCTGTCCTACACACCCAACGTGCACGCGCAGGCACTGGCCGGCACGAGCCGCCGCACGGTCGGCGTCGTGTGCCACGACGTGGACGATCCCGCGTTCGCCGCGATCGCGCGCGGGGTGATGCGCGTGGCCGACGCGAACGGCCTGCTGGTGATGCTCGCCGGCACGTTCCGCGATCCGGCCAAGGAAATCGCGTACGTGTCGGCGCTGCGCGCGCAGCGGGCGTCGGCGATCGTACTGATCGGGTCCGGGTTCGAGGACCGCGACTGGGAGCGGGCGCTGTCGGCCGAGCTGGACGCCTTCCGGCGCGGCGGCGGGCAGGTCGCGGCGGCGAGCAGACACCGGGGTGTCAAGGTGGACACCGTGCAGCCGGAGGACCGGGCGGGCGCGAAGGACCTGGCGGCGGCGCTGCTGCGGCTGGGGCACCGCCGGTTCGCGGTGCTGACCGGCCCCCGGGTGCTGACCTCGGCGCTGGACCGGCTCACCGGCTTCCGTGAGGGACTGGCCGAAGGCGGTGTCGGTTTGTCCGGGAAGGATGTCTTCGAAGCGCCGCTCACCCGCGACGGCGGTCACACCGCGGCCGGCGAACTGATTGCGGCCAGGCACAAGGCGACTTGCGTGTTCGCGATCACCGACCTGATGGCCATCGGCGCGCTCACCGCGTTCCGTGAGGCCGGACGTTCCGTGCCCGGTGACGTCTCGCTCGCCGGGTTCGACGACATCCCGCTGGCCCGTGACGTCCACCCGGCGCTGACGACGGTCGCGCTCCCACTTGAGCAACTCGGTGAGCAGGCTATGGAACTGGCGCTCGGCGCCGGGCAAAGCGGCCGGGCCAGGGTTCGGCGCGTCGCCGGCGAGGTCGTGCTGCGCGAAAGCACCGCCAAACGCCGCCGCCGGTGACGGTACAAATACCGCCGCGGAATACCCGGTGGCGGGACAAAGCCCGCAAATTCGCGTCCCGCCAAGGCGATCTTCTGCCACCATGGCGACATGACCCCGACCCCCCAGCCCAAGTGGCGAAGACTCGAGCCCGACGAACGCCGGGAACAGATATTCGAGTGCGCTGCCCGCCTGTTCGGCGAGCGACCCTACTCCAAAGTGTCCACTTCGGACATCGCAGCCGACGCGGGGGTGGCTCGCGGTCTCATCAACCACTATTTCGGCACGAAACGGGAGCTATACCTGACGGTGGTCCGCCGCGCGGTCACGGTGCCCGCGCCCAACCCGATTACCCGGTCGGCCGGGCGGCTCGACGAGGACTCCCGGACCACGGTCAGCTGGTTCCTCGACCAGGTGGCCGGCCAGGGCAAGATGTGGCTCGTCGCCACCGGTGACGGCATCGTCGCAGACGCCGAAGTCGAGCAGATCCTGATCGAGGCCGAGCGTACGTCGGCCGACCGCGTGCTCGACGCGATCGACGTGCCCGCCGACCATCCGTCCCGCCCGGAGCTCAACGCGCTGATCCGCGCGTACGCCGGCATGGTGAAGGCCGCCGGCCGCGAATGGCTGCTGCGCGAAGAACTCACCCGGGAACAGGTCCAGACCCTTTTGCACAAACTGTTCGTCGCACTCGTCAAGGATGTGTTTCCCACCGTCCTCGACGGCGTACCGCGCGCTGTCCCGTTTGGACACTCGATCGTTCAGCGGTAGGTCAGCATGCGCGACGCGGGTCCGTCGAAATGCGAGTGCTCGTTGAACGCCAGCAGCGTCACGCCGCCGCGCCCTGAGAGCAGCTTGGTGATGCCGCCGTTGACGGTGACCCGGTTCAGCTTCAGTAACCCCATCGCCGGATCGTCGAGCAGCGACCCGGCGACGGTCCCGATCACGCCCCCCGACGTGAACACCACCGCGTTCTCCCCCTTGCGCAGCACCGAGACCAGGTCCTCCAGTGCGCCGCGCACACGCGAGAGGAACGCCGGCCACGTCTCGGCGCACGGGCTGTGCTCGCCCGCGCCGATCCACGCGGAGAGCGCGCCGTCCAGCACGGCCTGGTAACCGCGGGAATCGACGTCACTCTGGGAGATCGCGTCGCCGTGGTGGGTGACGATGTCGACGTGGTCGTACTCGTTCCACCGCGGATCTTCCTTGGCCGGCGTCGAGACGCCCAGCCAGTCGAGCACCGTCTCGGCCGTCTTGCGTTGCCGGGACAGCGACCCGGTACGGCCCTCGGTGAAGCGGACCTGGCGGCGCAACAGTTCCGCGCCGACCAGCGCCCCCTGTTCCACACCCAAGGCGGACAGGCGGTCGTAATCCGCTGCACCGTAGGAAGCCTGACCGTGCCGGATCAGATAGATCGCACCCATTTCAGCAGACTAGCCAGCCGTGTAGAGCAGCTTGTTGGGAGTACCCGCGGTGGCGTTGCTGATCTTGTCCGGCGTGGCCGAACCGGTCAGTGCGGCCGACACCTGCGCCGGCGTCGCGGTCGGGTGGCTCGCGAGGTAGCGGGCCGCCGCGCCGGTGACGTGCGGGGTGGCCATCGACGTGCCGCTGATCGTGTTGGTCGCCGTGTCCCCGGTGCCCCACGACGACGTGATGTTCACACCGGGCGCATAGAGGTCGACCACGCTGCCGTAGTTGGAGAAGCTGGCCTGCTTGTCGGTCTTGTCGCTCGCGGCGACCGTGATCGCTTCGGGCACCCGGGCCGGCGAGGAGTCACTCGCGTCGGCGCCGTCGTTGCCGGCGGCCACCGCGAAGGTCACGCCCTTCGCGATCGCGCCCTTGACGGCCTGGTCGAGAGCGTCGTCGACGGTGCCGCCGAGGCTCATGTTGGCGACGGACGGGCCGCCGGCGTTGCCCGCGACCCAGTCGATCCCGGCCACCACCTGGTCGGTCGTGCCACTGCCCTCCGCGTCGAGCACGCGCACCGGGACGATGTGCACGCCCTTGGCGACGCCGTACTCTGCGCCGCCGATCGTGCCCGCGACGTGCGTGCCGTGCCCATTCTCGTCGTCCGGATCGTTGTCGTTGTCGATGAAGTCCTTGCCGCCGGAAACGCGGCCGCCGAAGGTCTCGTGCGTCGCGCGTACGCCGGTGTCGATGACGTAGGCGGTGACGTTGTCGGCCTTGGTCGAGTAGGTGTAGGACGAGTCGAGCGGGAGGTTCCGCTGGTCGATGCGGTCCAGGCCCCAGGACGGCGGGTTCTGCTGCGTGTCCGCCACGTGGAAGACGTGGTTCTGCACGACGTAGGCGACGTTGCTGTCGGCCGCGAGGCGCTGGGCTTCGGTGGCCGTGGCGTTGATCGAAAAGCCGGGCAGGGCGGCGCTGTAGGTGCGCGCGATCTTGGCGTTGTAGCGCCTCCCCAGAGTCTGGGCCCGCGAACCGATGTCGGCCTTCGCCGCACTCTTCGTGGTGACGGTGCCGGTGTCTTTCAGCACGACAATGTAGCTGTCCGTGACCGACCCCGGGGTATCGGCATCCCGGATCTGACCTTCCCGCGCTTGCGCGACGGCCGTGCCGCCACCGGCGATCGCCGCCACTGCCGCGCCGATGGCCAGCAATTTCCGTGACTTCCCCATGGCCTTGTGCCTCCCCGCCGGAAGTGGTGCGTACGCAGTTATGCAAGCGTGACCGGATCGGGTGAAGCAACGATTCACAGTTACCAGTACTGACCCGTTGGGGGGAACGCTGCTAAGATCGGCTTCGGTGTCCGATACCGAGACCGCGTTCTCCGGGGCGCTGCGCTCCGCGATCGCACGTAGTGGGCTGAGCCTCGATCGAGTGCAGGCGCGTCTGCAGGCCGGCGGCATTCCCGTCAGCGTCACATCCCTTTCCTATTGGCAGTCCGGCAAGCGCCAGCCCGAGCGGCAAAGCTCGATTTCCGCGGTGCGGCTGCTGGAAGAAGTGCTCGGGTTGCGGCCGGGTGAGCTGCTCGGCCTGCTGCCGCCGCCGAAGCCGCGCGGCAACGCCCGGCGCCGCGCCGGCCCGGACACGGTGAACTTCCCGCTGGAAGCACTGAAGGCCCTGCTGGCACGCGTCGGCGCGCCGCACGCGCTGGAGCAGCAGCACCGTCTGAACCTGGTCAGCCTGCACGACCGGTGCGAGATCGCTGCGGACGGTGGCCAGCGCTCGACCACCGCGAAAGTGGTCTTCCAGGCGAGCGCCGACGGCCAGGACCGGTGGCTGCTGGTGTACGACCACGGCGGCGCGGCCCCGCCGCGCCTGGGCGCGCTGCGCAACTGCCGGCCCGGCCGGGTCGAAGTGGACACGGAATACGGATTGACAGCGGCGGAACTGCTGTTCGACCGGGCGATCGACCGCGGCCAGACGGAGTTGATCGAGTACACCCTCAGCAACGCCGGCCCGCCGTACCCCGAATGCGAGAACACCTACTATCGCGAATTCCGCCGCCCCGTGCGCGAATTCCTCCTGGAGGTCGGCTTCGACACGCCTCCCGACGAGTGCTGGCACTACGCGCGAACCGGCGAGGCCGACGAACGCCATCCCCTCGCCCTGGACACCACCGGTGGCGTACACGCCGTGGCGCTGGATTTCGGCCCCGGCGTTTTCGGGATCTCCTGGGCTTAGCGTTCCTCTCGCCAGAGGGCGTTCAGCTCAGCTTGCTCCGCAGCACTTTGCCGGTCGCGTTGCGGGGCAGTTCCGGTACGAACTCCACATCCCGCGGGACCTTGTAGCGCGCCAGGTTCTGCTTGACGTACTCGCGGATCTCGTCCGCGCCGACCGACGCGTCCGCCGCCGTCACGACGACCGCTTTCAGGCGCTGGCCGAAGTCCTCGTCGGGGACGCCGATGACCGCGGCCTCCAGGATGTCCGGCCGTTGCACCAGCAGGTTCTCCACCTCGATCGGGAACACGTTCTCGCCGCCGGAGACGATCATCTCGTCGTCCCGCCCGTCGATGAACAGCAGGCCGTCCTCGTCGAAGTGGCCGACGTCGCCGGTCGACAGCAGCCCGCCGATCGTCTCCTTCCGGCGGCCGTCCGTGTAGCCCTTGAAGCTGAGCCCGCTGCCCACGAACACGCGGCCCGTCACGCCGGCCTTGGTGACCTCGTTCCCGTCCTGGTCGAACAGCGCGACCCGGCACCCGACCGGCGGCCTGCCCACCGTGCCCGGCGCGCGGCGCCAGTCCTCGGGCGTGGCGACGGTCGCGACCGCGCACTCGGTCGAGCCGTACAGGTTGTGGATCACGTCCCCGAACGCCTCCGTCGCCCGGTTGCCCAGATCCGGCGACAACGCCGAACCCGCCACGAAGACGATCCGCAGCGACGACGTGTCGTACCGGACGAGCACGTCCGGGCCCAGGTCCACGATTCGCTGCAGCATCGTCGGCACCACCACCAGCGCGGTGCACCGGTTGTCCTGCACCCCCTTGAGCGTGGCCGCCGGGTCGAAGCGCCGCCGCATCACCACCGTGCAGCCCAGTGCCAGCGACAGCAGGAACTGCGAGACCCCGGTGCCGTGGAAGATCGGCGCCGCGAGGTACGTGGATTCGCCGGCACGCAACGGAATGCGGTCAAGGAACTGCGCCGACGAGAACAGCGACGCGTTTTCCCGGGGCGCCCCCTTCGGCGTGCCGGTGGTGCCGCTGGTCAGCAGCACGAACCCGCCCCGCCGCGACGGCCACGGCAGCGGCCGGTCGTCCGTGCTGGCGATCAGCTCGTCCAGCACCGGGATCTCGTGCCCGGCCAGCGGGTCACCGGTGTCGACCCACGCCAGGTATCGGTCGATGGCGTCCGGGACCGCCGACAGCAGGTCCGTGAACTCCTGGTCGTAGACCAGCACGCCGACACCCTCACGCTGCGCGACGTCGGCGAGCTGCGGCTTCGCGAACCCGGTGTTCATCAGCAGCAGCCGCGCGCCGAGCTTGCCCGCGGCGGCCATCGTGAGGACCAGCCCGCGGTGGTCCCGGCACAGCGCCGCGATCACCGTGCCCGGCCGCACGCCACGCTGCGACCAGGCCCTGGCCAGCGCGCTGGACCGCAGGTCGACCTGTTTGAACGTGAGCGGCCCGCGGTCGTCGACCAGCCCCACCGCGTGCGGGCGGCGGCGCGCCGCGTTCTGCACGGCGGCGGCGAACGGGCCGACCTTGCGCATCGCGACCAGCGACTGCAGCCCCTCGTCGATCCGCGGGAACGGGATCAACCCGGACCGCCACAGCACTTCGACGCTGCGGGCAGTCTCCGTCATCTTGTCGACGAGCATCTGCGGGCACCTCCGTCGGGCCGTACCAGCGGGATAGATGTTACCGGAGAGTAGCATCCGGCGCCGCGCGACCAGGCCCGGCGCGGAACTGTCGGTGGCCCGGCGCAGAATCACCCTGTGCACATCTTCGTCGGTCAGGAGGACGACGGCACCTGGTCGGTGCTGGAACCATCCGGCCGGCGGACTCTCGACGAGGCCGCGCTGGCCCCCCACCTCGCGGCGCTCGAAACCCGGCACCGGCCACGCTGGGTGTTCCCGTCCGTCGAGCGGCTCTACCCGGCGCTCGTCGCCGCCGGCCTGCGGGTCGACCGGTGCCACGACCTGATGCTCACGGAGGGCCTGCTGCTCGGCCACGAGGGGCGGCTGGGCGAGCCCCGCGGGCTGGCGGCCGCGCTGGCCCGGGCAGGCGGCCTCGAACCGCCGCCCGACGCGCCCGCCCACGCCGACGCCCAGCCCGCCCTGTTCGAAACCCGTGGCGCGGGGCTCCCGCCGGACACGTCCGTCGTCGACGCGGCCCGGACGGTGCAGGCCGAGCAGGAGCGGCGGATCCGCGGCACCGAGCAGCCCGACCGGTTCCGGCTGCTCGTCGCGGCCGAGTCGGCCAGTGCGCTGGTCGCGACGGAGATGTCGGCGGACGGGCTGCCGTGGCGCGCCGACGTGCACGACGCGCTGCTCACCGAGTTGCTCGGGCCGCGCGTGCCCGCGGGTCAGCGACCCAAGAAGCTGGCCGACCTCGCCGCCCGGGTGAGTGACGCCTTCGGGGGTAAGCCGGTCAATCCGGACAGCCCGCCCACGATCGTGCGCGCGTTCGGCCGCGAGGGGATCTCCATCCCGTCCGCGCGGGCGCACGTGCTGCGCACCCTCGATCACCCGGCGGCCGCCCGGTTGATCGAGTACCGCGAGCTGGCCCGCCTGCACGCGGCGAACGGGTGGGCATGGCTCGACGAGTGGGTCCGCGACGGCCGGTTCCGGCCGGCCTGGGTCGTCGGCGGCGTGGTGTCGGGCCGGTGGGCGAGTTCGGGCGGCGGGGCGCTGCAGATCCCGAAAACGCTGCGGGTGTGCGTCCGGGCCGACCCGGGCTGGAAGCTCGTCGTGGCCGACGCGGCCCAGCTCGAGCCGCGGATCCTCACCGCTTTGTCGGGCGACCGGCGGCTCGCGGACGTGTCCGCGTCGACGGACTTGTACGCGCGACTGTCCGAGGCGATGTTCTCCACAGTGGACGACGAGTCCCGTGGCCGCGCGAAGATCGCGATGCTGTCGGCGATGTACGGCGGCACCGCCGGGGAGGCATCGTCGCTGCTCGCCTTGCTGCGCCAGCGTTTCCCGGACGCGGTGTCCTATGTGGAGCGTGCTGCGCAGGCCGGTGAGCGAGGCGAGCGGGTGCGCTCCCGGCTCGGCCGCACCTCACCGGCGCCGTCCGAGGCGTGGCGCGCACTGACCGGCGCCGCCGACTCCGACGAGACGCGCGCCCGCCGCGCGGCGCGGGACTGGGGCCGGTTCACCCGCAACTTCGTGGTGCAGGCCAGCGCCGCCGACTTCACCGCGGTGCTGCTGGCCACGCTGCGGCAACGGCTCCCCGCGCCCGCGCGGCTGGTGTTCTTCCAGCACGACGAGGTGATCGTGCACGCGCCCGAGGACCTGGCCGGCGACGTGCCCGCACTGATCGACGCGTCTGTCGCCGAGACGGCGGCGCTCATGTTCGGCGCGTCGTGCCCGGTGCACTTCCCCATGCACACCGCCGTCGTCACGACCTACGCGGACGCGAAATGATCAGGCAGGCAGGATGTTGGCGTTGCGATGGAACACGTTGTCCGGGTCATAGCGGCGCTTGATCTCCCGCAGCCGCTGGTACTTCCCGCCGTATGTGGCCGCGACCCGGTCACGATCGAACTCGGGCATGCCGTTCACGTAGCCATTGCCCAGGACATGTGGCTGCAGCGCATCCCACAGGCCGCGCACCCACTCCCGCTCGGCCGGCAGCCCTTCGGCAGCGGGTGCGATACCCAGGATGAACGCCACATATCGCGGTGACCGGCCGCCACCGAAGGCGGTGTCGTCCTCGCTCACGGCCGAGTAGCCCCCGTCGAGACGGTAGAACAGAATCATTGACAGCGGCGACGTCTTGCGCCGCATGTGGTCGTCGAGGACCTCGATCGCATCGTCGGACATGTGCTCGGTATAGCAACCCTTTTCATAGGAGTGGTTACCCCAGGCGCCGGCCTCGTCCAGCAGTTGCTGCACCTCGACGTAGGGCATGGGCGTGGCGAACTCGAACAGCGGCGGCACCTCCTCCCTCAGCCGGGCGAGCGCGTCGGCGTGCTCGGCCGGGTCGCCGAAGCCGGTGACGGCGAGCGCGTACCCGGGCCGGAAGTGGTGCTGCTCGGGCACGAACGGCGCGGGCGGTGCGTTCAGCGCGGCGATCACGACGTTGACCGACGGCGGCAGCTCGGGAATGACCTCGCGGGCCGCCCGCACCATCGCGGGACCGTCGTCGAGCGACCAGAACAACAGTCCGAAGTGGACCAGAGGCCCGGCCGCGTGCAGGCGGAACTCGAACTCCGTGACCACGCCGAAGTTGCCGCCACCGCCGCGGATGGCCCAGAAGAGGTCCGGGTCCTCCGTCGCACTGGCCCGCCGGATTTCGCCGTCGGCAGTGACGATCTCGGCGGAGACGAGGTTGTCGATGCTCAGCCCGTGCAGGCGCGTCAGCCAGCCCATCCCGCCGCCCAAGGTCAAGCCCGCGACACCGGTGTGGCTGATGAGTCCGACGGGTACCGCCAGGCCGTGTGCCTGTGCGGCCGCGTCCAGGTCGCCGAGCAGCGCCCCGCCGCCGACCCGGGCCCGCTTCGTGGCCGGGTCCACCGTGACGTTGTTCATGCCGGACAGGTCGAGGACGATGCCGTCGTCCACCGTGCCGAGCCCGGCGGCGTGGTGCGCACCGCCGCGGACCGCGATCTCCAGGCCCTCCCGGCGAGCGAACCCGATCGCCGCCGACACGTCCGCCGCGGACAGGCACCGCGCGATCACCGCCGGTCGCCGATCGATATCCGCGTTCCACACCTTTCTTGCCTCGTCGTAATCCGGATCGGCCGGAGCGACGACCGTCCCGGTCAACCGTGCCCGTAGCTCCTCGATACCTCCACCGACAATCCTCGTCATGGCCGGTTCCCCTTCACTCGGCAGACCTCATTTGTCGTAGTCGCGGCCGGCTTGCGGGAAGTTACGTCGCATTTACCCGGTTTGCGGTGGGAAGATCTCGGTCAGGCTCCGTTGTCGAGCGCCTTGACGATCCGCTTCACCGACACCGGGTGTGCCGTGCCGAGCGTCTGCGCGAAGAAGCTCACCCGCAGTTCCTCGATCATCCAGCGGACTTCGACCAGGCCGGGACCCGGTTCGACGCCGGGCGGCAGCGCGTCGACGGCGGCCTGGTACTCCTCGCGCAGCCACTGGATGTCGCCCAGCAGCTCGACGTCACGCGCGGCCGCCGAGGACAGCTTGCCGATCCGGCGCTCGATCGCACGCAGGTAGCGCACCAGGTTCGGCAGCCGGTCGTATCCCGTCGCGGTGACGAACCCGGCGAAGACCAGCCCGTCGAGCTGCGTGCGCATGTCCGCCAGCGACGGGGCGGGGCCACGCGCGTCGGTCAGCGCCGCCTCCACGTCGTTGGCCGCGCGCAGTATCTGCTCCACTTCGGACAGTACAGCCAGGACAGTCGGGTTGACGCTGCCGCGCACCTTCTCCAGCAGCACGGCGAAATCCGCCTGCTCCCACACCGGGCCGCCGTTGTCCGCGATCAGTTTGTCCACGGCGCAGTCGACGCAGTCCTCCAGCAGGCCGGCGACGCTGCCGTGCGGGTTACGGCCGAGGACGAGCTTGGCGGCGTTGGACAGGTTGCCGCTGATGAACTTCATCGGCGAGGGCAGGTTCAGCCGCAACAGCCGGCGCGTGCCCAGCCACATCTGCTGCCGTTGCTGCACGGGCGTGTCCAGCATCCGCACCGCGACCGTGGCGCCCTCGTCGACCAGCGCCGGGTACGCCTTCAGCTCGTGCCCGCGGCGCCGGCTCTCGAACACCTTCGGCAGCTCGCCGAACGCGGGCGTGGTCAGCCCGGTGCGCTCGATTTCGTTGGCAGCCTGGGAAATCGTGGCCCGGACCTGCCCGCTCAGCTCGCGCTTGAGCGCTTCCAGATCCTTGCCTTCAGCGAGCTTGCGGCCCTTCTCGTCGACCACCCGGAACGTCATCCGCAGGTGGTCGGGCACAGCGGTCCACGCGTCCGGCGGCACCTGGACGCCGCGCATGTCCGCCAGCTCGCGCGCGAGCACGTCCAGCAGCGGACCATCCTCAGTGGACACCCGCGACAGGGCGAACTTCGCGGTGTCCGGCGCGGGCACGAAGTTGCGGCGCAGCTGTTTCGGCAACGACTTGACGAGCGCGGTGACCAGTTCCTCGCGCAGGCCCGGCACCTGCCAGTCGAACCCGTCCGGGCCGACCTGGTTGAGCACCGGGAGCGGGATGTGCACGGTGACGCCGTCGGCGTCGGCGCCCGGTTCGAACTGGTAGGTCAGCGCGAACCGCAGCGAGCCCTGCGCCCACACGTCGGGGTAGTCCGACTCCAGCACCTCGTCGGCGCCGACATTGATGAGCATGGCCTTCTCGAAGTTGAGCAGGTCCGGCTGCTCGTGCCGCGCCTTCTTCCACCACGTGTCGAAATGCCGCGAGGACACCACTTCCTCGCCGACGCGCTGGTCGTAGAACTCGAACAGCGTCTGGTCGTCCACCAGCAGGTCACGGCGGCGGGCCCGGTTCTCCAGGTCCTCGACCTCGTCCAGCAGCGCGCGGTTCTCGGCGAAGAACTTGTGGTTGGTGTCCCAGTCGCCCTCGACGAGCGCGTGCCGGATGAACAGCTCGCGCGACAGCCCGGGGTCGACGCGGCCGTAGTTGACCTTGCGGGCGGCGACCAGCGGCACCCCGTAGAGCGTCACGCGCTCGCCGGCCATCACCGCGCCACGCCTGCGTTCCCAGTGCGGTTCCGAATAGTTGCGTTTGACCAGGTGCTCGGCCAGCGGCTCGACCCATTCGGGCTCGATGCGCGCGTTGACCCGCGCCCACAGCCGCGACGTCTCCACGAGTTCCGCCGACATGAGCCAGCGCGGCTGCTTGCGGAACAGCCCCGAGCCGGGGAACACGGCGAACCGGGCGCCGCGCGCGCCGACGTAGTCACCCTTGTCCGGGTCCTTGAGCCCGATGTGCGACAGCAGGCCCGCGATGAGCGACGTGTGCACGCGCTGCGGGTCCGCGGGTTCGCTGTTCAGCGTGACGCCGAGCGGTTTGGCGAGCTGCCGGAGCTGGCTGTAGATGTCCTGCCACTCCCGCATTCGCAGGTAGTTGAGAAACTCGTTGCGGCACAGCTTGCGGAACTGGTTGTTGGACAACGCCTTCTGCTGCTCGCGCAGGTAGTTCCACAGGTTCACGTACGCCAGGAAGTCCGACGTCTTGTCGGCGAACCGGGCGTGCTGCTGCGTCGCGGCCTCCTGCTTGTCCGCCGGCCGCTCCCGCGGGTCCTGAATGGACAGTCCGGAAGCGATGATCATCACCTCGCGGGCGCAGCCGTTCTTCGCGGCCTCCAGCACCATCCGGCCCAGCCGGGGGTCGACCGGCAGCTGTGCCAGCCCGCGGCCGGTCTGGGTGAGCTTGCCGTTCTCCAGTGCGCCCAGTTCCTGCAGCAGCTGCACTCCGTCGGTGACCTGGCGGCGGTCCGGCGGCTCGACGAACGGGAACGCCGCGATGTCGCCCAGCCCGAGCGAGGTCATCTGCAGGATCACCGAGGCGAGGTTGGTGCGCAGGATCTCGGGGTCGGTGAACTCGGGCCGCGAGTCGAAATCCGCTTGGGTGTAGAGCCGGATGCAGATACCGTCGGACGTGCGGCCGCAGCGGCCCTTGCGCTGGTTGGCCGAAGCCTGCGAGATCGACTCGATCGGCAGCCGCTGCACCTTGGTGCGGTGGCTGTAGCGGGAGATGCGGGCGGTGCCGGGGTCGATCACATACTTGATGCCGGGCACCGTGAGCGACGTCTCGGCGACGTTCGTGGCGAGCACGATCCGGCGCCCGGTGTGCCGGCTGAACACGCGATGCTGGTCCGCGGCGGAAAGTCTCGCGTACAGCGGCAGGATCTCGGTATTGCGTAGGTCCTGTTTGGACAGTGCGTCCGCGGTGTCGCGGATCTCGCGTTCACCGGAGAGGAACACGAGGATGTCGCCCAGACCCTCGGCGCACAGCTCGTCAACGGCGTCGGAGATCGCGGTGACCTGGTCGCGGTCCTCGTCGTCCGGGCGGTCCGGGTCGACGATCGGCCGGTAGCGCACCTCGACCGGGTAGGTGCGGCCCGAGACCTCGACGATCGGCGCAGCACCGAAGTGCCGGGAAAAGCGCTCCGGGTCGATGGTCGCGGAGGTGATGATCACCTTGAGGTCGGGGCGGCGCGGCAGGAGCTGCTTGAGGTAGCCGAGCAGGAAGTCGATGTTGAGACTGCGCTCGTGGGCCTCGTCGATGATCAGCGTGTCGTAGCGGCGCAGCATCGGGTCGCCGGTGATCTCGGCGAGCAGGATGCCGTCGGTCATCAGCTTGACGAGGGTGTTTTCGCCGCTGGTATCGGTGAAGCGGACCTGATAGCCGACGGTGCCGCCCAGCTCCGTGCGTAGCTCGCTCGCGATGCGCTCGGCGACGGTGCGGGCGGCGAGCCGGCGCGGCTGGGTGTGCCCGATCTGGCCGCGCACGCCGAGGCCGAGTTCGAGGCAGATCTTGGGCAGCTGCGTGGTCTTGCCGGACCCGGTCTCCCCCGCGACGATGACGACCTGGTGGTCGCGGATCGCGGCGGCGATGTCCTCCCGGCGGCGGCTGA
Organism: Amycolatopsis sp.; assembly: GCA_035248845.1. Lineage (GTDB taxonomy): Bacteria > Actinomycetota > Actinomycetes > Mycobacteriales > Pseudonocardiaceae > Amycolatopsis_E. The sequence continues at coordinate 57,421 of DATFHB010000050.1, forward strand.
CGGGCAGCTCCGCCGGGTATTCGATCTTGGGCAGGCTGTCGCGCCGCTGCCGCAGCCGCAGCTCGGCGGCGTCGATGTCCTCGGCGATCTGGCGGGCGACCCGCTGCTGGTCGCGCGCCTTGCGGGCGCCGTCGATCCGCCGCCGGAGGCGGTGCTCGTCGCGCACCATCAACTCGGGCAGCCTGGCGCGCAACTCGGCGAGGGGGGATGGCGTGGACATACGGCTTTCAGGATAGCCGTGCGGTGATCGCCGGGCCTGCGAATATGCCAGTTACCCAGGGCACAGCTAACCGCGGCGCAGGGCGTCGGGGGTCAGCTGCCGGGTGCGGTAGCCGAACAGGCCCAGCGTCAGGTCGAGGTCCGCGAGCACGCTCGAGGATCGCCGACAGCAGATCCTCTTCCGGTGTCTTGTCCAGCAAGGCCCGGAACGCGGGGTCCGACATGGGATCGCTGTGCCCTCGTTCCTGATGAACGGCAGGTACGCCTGGTCGAGATCGCGCGGGCGCCACGCGAGCGTCCACGTGTCGAGCGTGACGACGAGCGCCGGGTAGCCCGCCTTGCGCGCGCGGCCGAGGATGGCGGCGGACACGTCCGGGTCGTTCGGCCAGTACAGCTGGAACCAGCGCGGCCCGGTCTCCGTCACGTGCACCCCCTCCTCGGCACGCTACTGGCTGGTGACACGGGCCACAGCCGAAGCCGGAAATATCGATCACCTCACCCGCGGTTTGCACGGGGGTGGAGGGGAGAGCGGAACGCGGCGCACCGAGGACGCTGCGTTACGCGCTGATCCTCGGTGCGCTGTCGGCGTTCGCGCCCCTGTCCATCGACATGTACCTGCCGGCGCTGCCGCACATGGTCGGGGATCTCCGCAGCAGCGAGCCGGTGCTGCAGTTGACGCTGACCGCGTTCATCGCCGGTCTCGCGCTCGGGCAGCTCGTGATCGGGCCGATCTCGGACTCGACGGGGCGCCGCAAACCGCTGATCGCCGGCCTAATGCTGTACGCGGTCATGTCGGTGCTGTGCGCGGTGAGCCCGGCGGCCGGGCCGCTGGTCGGGTTCCGGGCGCTGCAGGCGATCGGCGCCGCGGCGGGGATCGTGATCGCCCGCGCGATCGTGCGGGATCTCTACTCGGGCACGGCGATGACGAAGTTCTTCTCCATGCTGATGCTGGTCAGCGGCCTCGCACCGGTACTCGCGCCGATGCTGGGCGGGCAGTTGCTGCGCCTGACGTCGTGGCGGGGTGTGTTCGTGGTGCTGACGGTGTTCGGCACCCTGTTGCTGGTCGCCGTCGCGGTCGCGCTGCCCGAGCCGCTGCCGCCGGCACGGCGCCGGCCGGCCAAGCTAAGCTCTGCGCTACGAACCTATGGGAGCCTGCTCGCCGACCGGTCGTTCCTCGGCTACGCGCTCGCGGCCGCACTGACGTTCGCGAGCATGTTCGCCTACATCTCGGCATCCTCATTTGTGCTGCAGGGTGTGTACGGCTTGAGCGCGCAGGCGTTCAGTCTCGTCTTCGGCGCCAACGGGGTAGGGATCGTCGTCGCCGGGCAGCTCAGCGGCCGCCTCGTGGGCCGCTTCCCCGAGCGTCGGCTGCTCGCGAGCGGGCTGGCACTGGCGACCGTCGGTGGGCTCGGCGTGCTGCTGGCCGCCGCGTTTTCCTTGCCGCTGCCCGCGTTGCTGGTGCCGCTGCTGCTGCTCGTGTCGAGTATCGGCCTGGTCTTGCCGAACGCGTCGTCGCTTGCCCTTGCGGAACACCCGCGTAGCGCCGGTTCTGCGTCGGCGCTACTGGGCGTGACGCAGTTCGTGATCGGCGGGCTGGCGACCCCATTGGTCAGCCTGGGCGGCGCCGGCAGCGCGGTCCCGATGGGCGCCGTGATGGCCGGTTTCGCGGTGACCGCGGCGCTGGTGTTCCTGACGACTCCTACGCCAGCCCGGCGAGATCGGCTTCCCGTAACCGCTGGGGCGTGACGGTCGTCCGCTGCTCCACCAGGGCCTTCAGCGCGTCGCCGTCGTCCCAGGCGTTCACGTTCATCGCCGCCGTCACCTGGCCGTCGCGGAGCCAGAACGCGATGAACTCGCGCTTGGCGAGGTCGCCGCGGATGACGACCTCGTCGGTGTCGACGTCGGCCAGGCCGCGGTACTCGCAACCCAGGTCGTACTGGTCGGAGAAGAAGTACGGCGCGCTGAGGTAGGGCTCGTGCTCGCCGACGAGGTTCTGCGCGACGTGAGTGCCCTGGTTCTTCGCGTTGGCCCAGTGTTCGACGCGCACGCGGCGCCCGTAGCGCGGGTGGAAGTGCGCCGCGATGTCCCCGACCGCGTACACGTCCGGCGCCGCCGTCCGCAGGCCCGCGTCCACCGCGACACCGCCGCCGTCGGCCAGTTCCAGCCCCGCCGCGTGCGCCAGCTCGACCCGCGGCCGCACACCGACCGCCACCAGCACGAGATCCGCGGGCAGTTCGGTGCCGTCCGTGAGCCGTACCCCGCGCACGCCGGTCGGGCCGCCGGTCAGCTCCGCGACCCCGCTGCCGAGCCGCCACTGCACGCCGTGCTCCGCATGCAGATCCTGGAAAACGCGCGACACCTCGGGGCCGAGTACCGGCAGCAGCGGCCCGTCGATCTGGTCCACGACGGTCACGTCGACGCCGTGCCGCCGCGCGGCCGCCGCGGCCTCCGTGCCGATCCAGCCGGCGCCGATGATCACCAGCCGCTCGGCGGAGGCGAACGCGCCCCGCAGCGCGAGCGAGTCGTCCAGAGTACGCAGCGTGCGCACGCCCGGAAGGTCAGCGCCGGGAACCGGGATCTGCCTCGGCTGCGAACCCGTCGCCAGCAGCAGCCGGTCGTAGCGGTGCTCGTCGCCCTTGCCGTCGACGACGAGCCGCGCGCCGAGTTCGACCCGCGTCGCGGTGGTGCCGAGCCGGAGGTCCACGCTGTGCTCACGCCAGAAGTCCGCACCGCGCACCCAGTCCGGCTCGTCGGTGTCGCCGAGCAGCAGGGCCTTGGACAGCGGCGGCAGCTCGTAGGGCTGGTGCGTCTCGCCGCCCAGCACCACGATCTCGCCGGAGAATCCCTGCTCGCGCAACGTCGCGGCCGCCGAGGCACCACCCAGTCCGGCGCCGACGATCACGACTCGCTGGGGTACGGACATCTCGACCTCCCACTTCGCCCTGGTGACGGCCTCACGCTACCGGCGATCGAGGTTTTTCGCCGGGTCCCGTCACGAGCCGGGCTGCGCCGCGTCCCAATCCCGTCCGGGGCACCGATGGGAGGGCGACGAGCGTGACGAGTCGAAACGACGAGTGGTCGGTCAGCTGCCGGGACCTGGCCGGACGGCGGCGCGACATGACCGTGTTCATCAGCGACGGGCGCGTCGTGGTGGCGGCACCGCCCGGCGAAGCCGCGGTGCTGGAGCCGTTGGAAGTGGGCCGGTTGCGTGCCGCGCTGCGCGACGCCGTCATGGCCGTGGACCAGCGAGCCAGAAGCTAGAAACGGTAACGTCAAGTGATCACGTCGCAGCCCGCGAAGCCGGTCGCGCGGCGACTGGGCCTGTTGCCGCAGAGCTCTCGCGGACCGTCTGCTGGACGAGCCGACCACATTCCTGGACATCCGGCACGCCGGAGGAGGTCGTCACGGCGGAACTCGTCGAGCGCATCTTCGACCTGCCGTGCCGCGTCATGCCCTGCCCGGAGACCGGAACCCCGCTCGTCATCCCGAAAGCCGGCCCGCTGAAGCCTGATTTTCGAGGTGTCAAACAGTTCTGCCCCTTCATGGCAGGACCAATGGCCCTATAGCGGGATAAGCCGCACGCGTACGGTTGGCTGTCTCCCGGGAGTTTTTCGTGACGCGTCGCGTCCGCCGTCTCCAAGGAGGGAACGTGTCAACCGACGACAACAAGGCGCTGGTACGCCGACAGTTCGACGAAATCTGGAACGAAGCGCGCTGGGACAGCGTGACCGAGTTGTTCGCTACCGACTACGTCAACCACGACCCTTACAACCCGGGCCAGGGAACGGGACCAGACGGTTTCCGCGCGCGGGTGAGCGCGTACCGCGAGGTGCTGCACGACTTCGATCTACGGATCGAGGACCAGATCGCCGAAGGAGACCTGGTCGAAACGCGTTGGTCGCTGCGCGGCACGCACGCAGGCGAACTGGAAGGACGGAGCGGGACCGGGACGTCGGTCTGGGTGAGCGGTCAGCTGCTGAGCCGGATCTCCGACGGAAAGTTCGTCGAAGAGTGGGTCCATTGGGATACGCTGGGGCTGCTGCGTCAGATCGGCGCCGTCCCGGCACCCGCGACCTGACGCTCGACTACACCGGACAGTCGTGTCGTGCCGTTCGTTGCCAGTCCGACCACAGCTAACCACGCTGGTAGAAGGGCATGGCGACCACTTCGGCGGGCAGGGTGCGGCCGCGGATGTCCACGGACAGGCTCGTGCCCGGCTCGCTCAGCGCCTTCGGTACGTACGCCATCGCGATCGGGTAACCCAGGGTCGGCGACAGGGCGCCGCTGGTGACCTCGCCGACCTCACGGTCCCCGTCCAGCACCCGGTACCCGTGCCGTGGCGCGCGCCGTCCCTCACCGCGCAGGCCCACCAGCACGCTGTCCGGTTCCTGCCGCTTCTCCAGTGCCGCCTTGCCCACGAAGTCCGGCTTGCCGAACTTCACCACACGGCCCAGCCCCGCGTTGAACGGCGTCAAGGACGCCGACAGTTCGTTGCCGTACAAGGGCATTCCGGCTTCCAGGCGCAGTGTGTCGCGGCACGCGAGCCCGGCGGGCAGCAGCCCGTGCGGCTCGCCGGCGACCGTCAGCACGCGCCACACCTCGCCGGCCTGCGCGGCGGGCACGTACAGCTCGAACCCGTCTTCGCCGGTGTAGCCCGTGCGCGCGAGCAGCACGTCCAGCCCCTGCACCACCGCCGGGATGCTGGCGTAGTACTTCAGCCCGGCCAGGTCCGCATCGGTGACCGCACCGACGATCGCCGCCGCGTTCGGCCCTTGCACGGCGATCAGCGCGGTGTCGGCCGAGCGATCCTCGACCCGGACGTCGAACGCCGCCGATCGTTCACGCAGCTGAGCCACGACTACGGGCGCGTTCGACGCGTTGGCCACCACGAGATACTTCTCGTCCCCCAGGCGGTACACGACCAGGTCGTCGAGGACGCCGCCATCGGCATCGCACATCATCGTGTAGCGGGCCCGGCCCACCTTGACCGCCGAAAGCGTGCCGACGAGCGCGTAGTCCAGCGCCTGCGCGGCGCCGGGCCCGGTCAGCTCGATCTCGCCCATGTGCGAGAGGTCGAACAACCCGGCGGCCTCGCGCACGGCGCGGTGCTCGGCGAGCTCGCTCGAGTACCGCACCGGCATTTCCCAGCCGGCGAAGTCGGTGAACAGCGCTTTTAGTCCTTTGTGGACACCGTAGAGCGCGGTATGCATCGCGTCAGCTCCCGTAGGCTTCGATCGGCGGGCACGAGCAGACGAGGTTTCGGTCGCCGAAGGCACCATCGATCCGGCGCACGGGCGGCCAGTACTTGCCCTTCGGCGACGTCCCGGCCGGGTACACCGCAAGCCGGCGGTCATAGGCCAGATCCCAGTCGCCCACCAGGGTTTCCGCGGTGTGCGGGGCGCCTCGCAGCGGGCTCGCCTCGACCGGCCAGCGGCCCTCGGCGACCTCCTCGATCTCGCGGCGGATCGCGATCATCGCGTCACAGAACCGGTCGATCTCACCGACGTCCTCGCTCTCGGTGGGCTCCACCATCAGCGTGCCCGCGACCGGGAACGACATCGTCGGCGCGTGGAAACCGTAGTCCACCAGGCGTTTCGCGACGTCCTCGACGGTGACGCCGGTGCGCTTGGTCAGGGCGCGCAGGTCGAGGATGCACTCGTGCGCGACCAGCCCACCACGGCCGGTGTAGAGCACCGGGTAGTGCGGCACGAGGCGCGCGGCCACGTAGTTCGCGGCGAGCACGGCGACCTTGGTGGCCTGCGTCAGCCCGGTCGCGCCCATCATCCGCACGTACGCCCACGAGATCGGCAGGATCGACGCGGACCCGAACGGCGCGGCCGAGATCGGCCCGATCCCGGTGTCCGGCCCCGCGCCGGGGAACAGCGGATGGTTGGGCAGGTAGGGCGCGAGGTGCGCGCGCACCGCGACCGGCCCGACGCCGGGACCGCCACCGCCGTGCGGGATGCAGAACGTCTTGTGCAGGTTCAGATGCGACACGTCGCCTCCGAACTCGCCCGGTTTGGCCAGCCCCAGCAACGCGTTGAGATTCGCACCGTCCACATAGACCTGCCCGCCACCGTTGTGCACGATCCGGGCGATCTCGCCGATCCCGTTCTCGTACACACCATGCGTGGACGGGTACGTGATCATGATCGCCGCAAGCGTGTCGCGGTTTTCGTCCACTTTGGTCTGGAGATCCGCCAGATCGACGTCGCCGCCCGAGTTGCACGCGACAACGACCACGCGCATCCCCGCCAGCACCGCCGACGCGGCGTTGGTGCCGTGCGCGGACGACGGGATCAGGCACACGTCCCGCTCGGGCTCGCCGTTCGCGCGATGGTAGGCGCGGATCGCGAGCAGCCCCGCCAGTTCCCCCTGCGAACCGGCGTTCGGCTGCAACGACACCTTGTCATACCCGGTGACCTCGGCGAGCCACGTGCACAACTGGTCGATCAGCTCGCGGTAGCCGGCCGCGTCGTCGGCGGGCGCGAACGGGTGCAGGCCCGCGAACTCGGGCCAGCTGATCGGTTCCATCTCGGCGGTCGCGTTGAGCTTCATCGTGCACGAGCCGAGCGGGATCATCCCGCGGTCCAGCGCGTAGTCCATATCGGACAGTCGCCGCAGGTACCGCAGCATCGCCGTCTCGGACCGGTGCGCGTGGAACACTTCGTGGGTCAGGAAGTCGCTGTTCCGCACAAGCCCGGACGGCAGCGCGGACGGGCCGGCTTCGACGTGCGGATCGACGTCGAACGCGCGGAGCACACGCTGCAGGATTTCGGGCGTGGTGGTCTCGTCGCACGCGACCCGCACGTGGTCGGCGTCGACGGGGCCGAGGTTGATGCCGGCCTCCCGCGCGGCGGCGATCACTTGCTCCGCGCGGCCGGGTACCCGCACGAGCACGGTGTCGAAGAAGCTCTCGTGCACGACGGCGGCGCCCAGCGCGACCGCGAGCCCGGACGCCAGCGCGTGCACGCGGGTGGCGATCGCGCGCAGCCCGTCGGGGCCGTGGTACGCGGCGTACATCGCGGCGAGCACGGCGGGCAGTACCTGCGCGGTGCAGATGTTCGAGGTCGCCTTCTCGCGCCGAATGTGCTGCTCACGGGTCTGCAGCGCGAGCCGGTACGCGGGGTTGCCGTCCGCGTCCTTGGACACGCCGACCAGCCGGCCCGGCAGCGACCGCTCCAGCCCCTTGCGGACGGCGAGGTACCCGGCGTGCGGGCCGCCGTAGCCCAGCGGCACCCCGAACCGCTGTGTCGTCCCGGCGACGGCATCGGCGCCGAACGCGCCCGGCGCGGTGACCAGCGTCAGCGCCAGCAGGTCCGCGGCGACCGCGTAGAGCGCGCCCGCCTCCTTCGCGACCTTGCCCACCGCCTCGTAGAAACCCTTGCCCCGCAACACTCCGGAGGCGCCCGGGTACTGCACGACAACACCGAAGAACTCGTCGGGCAGCCCCGCCTCCAGGTCCCGCACGTCCACCTCGATACCGACCGCCTCGGCGCGCGTGCGAACGACGGCGATCGTCTGCGGCAGGCAGTCGGCGTCCAGCACCACGCGCGAGGACTTGGCCTTCGACGCGCGGCGCATCAGCATGACGGCCTCCGCGACCGCGGTGGACTCGTCGAGCAGCGAGGCGTTGGCGGTGTCCAGGCCGGTCAGGTCGGACACCATCGTCTGGAACGCCAGCAGCGCCTCCAGCCGGCCCTGCGAGATCTCCGGCTGGTACGGCGTGTATGCGGTGTACCAGGCCGGGCTCTCCAGCACGTTGCGGCGGATCACCGGCGGTGTCACGGTGTCGGCGAAGCCGAGCCCGATCATCTGCGTCATCGGCCGGTTCTTCGCGGCCAGCACCCGCAGTTCGGCGGTCGCCTCACGTTCGGACGCCGGCGGCGCGAGATCCAGCTCTCGCGGGTTGCGGATGGCGGCCGGCACGGCGGCCTCGACCAGCGCGTCCAGGCTCCCGTAGCCGCATTCGGCCAGCATCTTGGCCTGCTCGTGCTCGGAAGGTCCGATGTGACGGTCGGTGAAGGCGGACATCGGGAGCTCCTCAACTCAGGTGGTGACGGGAACTCCCCCTCTGTCATGGGCACCTGAGAGTTTCACCGCTCGCGCGGCTTTCACCTTGGGTGAGACGCCACGAGGGCGCCTTCTTTCCAGAGTGGCCTGGCCTGAGCGGTAACTGGTACCTGAGAGATTGGCGGGGAGGTTGCTCCTTCGGTGCCCTGTGCGCGACGGGGGCTCTCCCGCTCCGGCTCATGACGGCCGATGTTCAGTTGTGGCCCCAGTCTATAGGCCCGCACCACGCGGTGGCACGTGGCGCGGCCCGTCGACGTCACGCGGGCTGCATGATCGAGTCGGGGGTCATGGCGCGGCAGGCGGCGGCGCACCGTTCGAGCATGTCGGCGCACGCGCTCAGCTGCACCTCCTTGGTCTCCCGGCACATCTCGGCGCACTTCTGGCACATCTCGGCGCACACCTGGCACAGGCGCGCGGTCATCCGCGCCATCTCCTCGCCGGCCTTCATGCTGGCCGACCGCATCAGCATGTCGGTACACATGCGGCAACAGTCCGCGGACGAGATCATCATCATGCCGAGCCGCATCATGTAGTCGCCGCCCATCTCCATGCAGCGAGACATCATTTCCTCGCACATGTTGTGGCATTCCGTGCAGCGCTGCATGCACTCGGTCATCGCGGGGCTCATCTGCCTGGTCATGCTTGCTACCTCCGGGCTGTGTCTCCGTTGCTGTGTCGTGCTGTGTCGGTCGCTCAGGGCAGGTCGGCTCCGCCTGGTCGGGTCGGCCTACTTTCGGTCGGATTGGCACCATGCCGGGTGTACCCCGAGGTGAAGATCACCACAATCCGAATCACCCCTACAGGGGTGTCACGTACGCCCCGGAGATGCCGCCGTCGACGAGGAACTGCGACGCGGTGATGAACGACGCGTCGTCGCTGGCCAGGAACGCCACGGCGGCCGCGATCTCCGTCGGCTCGGCGAACCGGCCGATCGGCACGTGCACCAGCCGCCGCGCGGCGCGCTCCGGGTCCTTCGCGAACAGCTCCTGCAGCAACGGCGTGTTCACCGGTCCCGGGCACAGCGCGTTGACCCGGATGCCCTCCCGCGCGAACTGCACGCCCAGCTCGCGGGTCATCGACAGCACGCCGCCCTTGGACGCCGTGTAGGAGATCTGCGACGTCGCCGCACCCATCACCGCCACGAACGACGCGGTGTTGACGATCGAGCCCTTGCCCTGCCGCTGCATGTGGCCGATCGCGTACTTGCAGCACAGGTACACCGACGTCAGGTTGACCTCCTGGACCCTCTTCCACGCGTCCAGCCCGGTGGTGAGGATCGAGTCGTCCTCGGGCGGGGAGATGCCAGCGTTGTTGAACGCCACGTCGACCGACCCGAACCGCTCGACGGTGGTGGCGAACAGCGCCTCGACCTGGGGCTCGCTGGTCACGTCGGTGGCGACGAACTCACCCGAGACCTCGTCTGCCGCGGCCTTGCCCGCAGCCGCGTCGACATCGGCGATCACGACCTTCGCGCCTTCGCTCGCCAGCCGCCGCGCGGTGGCCAGCCCGATGCCGCTGCCGCCGCCGGTGATCACCGCGACGCGGCCCTCGAAACGCTCCATCATGCCTCCGTACCTTGCGGGACACCCGCACCCGGTCGGCATCGACGAGCGGCCACGCAATTCTCGCCCATCATGCCTCCGTATCTTGCGGGACACCCGCACCCGGTCGGCATCGACGAGCGGCGACGCAATTCTCCCTCATCATGCCTCCGTACCTTGCGGGACACCCGCACCCGGTCGGCATCGACGAGCGGCTACGCAATTCTCGCCCATCTTGCCTCCGTACTCAGGAAAACGTTCTTGGTCTCGGTGAAGGCATCGAGCGCGTCCGGACCGAGTTCGCGGCCGAGGCCGGACTGCTTGAACCCGCCGAACGGTCCGCGGGCGTGACCTCACGCCAGCGCGGATACGCCGCTTGTGCGCGGGCGATGGCCTGGTCGGCTGCTTCGAGGGTGGTCGCCTCGACCGAGCCGATGGTCTCCTCGGTGGCCGGGTTGATCAGCCGCACGCCGCCTCCACCAGTGCGGCGAAGGGCCGCACGTCGTCCTGTTCGGGATGCCATTGCAAGCCAACCACAAACGCCTCACCGGGACGTTCGACGGCCTCGATCGTGCCGTCCGCCGCCCAGCCGACCGCCATCAGCCCGGCACCGAGCTCGTGGACCGCTTGATGGTGGTAGCACTGGACTTTTGTTTCGCTGCCCAGGATCCGCGCTGCCCGGCTCCCCTCGGCGAGGGTGACCCGGTTATGCGCGTAGCCGCCGAGCGCGGGCTGGTGCCCGGTTCCGGGGAGGTGCTGGATCAGGGTGCCGCCGAGCGCGACGTTGAGCACCTGCATGCCCCGGCACACCCCCAGCACGGGCAGCCCGGCGTCGAGCGCGTCCCGGGCGAGGGCGAACTCGAAACCGTCCCGCTCGGGCCGGCTCACAGTCTTCTCGTGCGGTTCGTGTCCGTACCGTGCCGGATCGACGTCCGCCCCACCGGCCAGCACGATTCCGTCCACAGCGGACAGTGCACCGGTGTCCTCACCCACCGACGGCAACAGCACCGGGACGCCACCGGCGCGCACCACAGAATCCACATAGGACCGGGGGATCAGCGCGGCCGGGACGCTCCAAACTCCCCAGCGGGCCGGCTCGACGTAGGTGGAGATGCCGATCAGCGCCTTAGAGCCGTTCGAAGCCACGCGTGCGCTCCCAGTCGGTGACGGCCGAGTCGAAGGCTGCCAATTCAACCCTGGCCGCGTTGAGGTAGTGGTCGACCACGTCGTCGCCGAACGCCGTCCGCGCGACCTTGCTCTCCGCGAGCAGCGCGGCCGCGTCGCGCAACGTCGCCGGAACGGACGGCTTGGCTCCGCTCGATCCAGCAGCGTAGGCGTTGCCCTGGAACTCGTCCTCCAGCGGCAACTCGTTCTCGATTCCATGCAGACCCGCGGCCACGAGCGCGGCGACCGCGAGGTAGGGGTTCACGTCGCCGCCCGGCACCCTGTTCTCCACCCGCAGCGACGGCCCGTGCCCGACGACGCGCAGCGCGCAGGTGCGATTGTCGGCGCCCCACGCGACGGCGGTCGGCGCGAAGCTACCCGGCACGAAACGCTTGTAGGAGTTGATATTCGGCGCGAAGAAGTAGGTCAGCTCGCGCAGGCAGGCCAGCTGCCCGGCCAGAAAGTGCTCCATCGCCTTCGAGAACCCGCCCGGCCGGTCGCCCGCCAGCACGGCCTTCCCGTCCCCGGACCGCAGGCTGATGTGGACGTGACAGGAGTTGCCCTCGCGCTCGTTGTACTTCGCCATGAAGGTGAGGCTCTTGCCCTCCTGCGCGGCGATCTCCTTCGCACCGGTCTTGTAGATGCTGTGGTTGTCGCATGTGGACAGCGCGTCGGTGTAGCGGAAGGCGATCTCGTGCTGGCCGGGGTTGCACTCACCCTTGGCCGACTCGACGTACAGGCCTGCGCCCGCCATCTCGTGGCGGATGCGTCGCAGCAACGGCTCCACCCGGCCGGTACCGAGCAAGGAATAGTCCACATTGTACTGATTCGCCGTGGTCAGGTCACGGTATCCGCGGCGCCAGGCTTGTTCGTAGGTGTCGTCGAAAACGATGAACTCCAGCTCGGTGCCGACGAAGGCGGTGAGCCCCCGTCCGGCCAGCCGGGCCAGCTGGCGGCGCAGCACCTGCCGGGGCGACACGGGCACGCCACCGCCGTGCACCCACTCCACGTCGGCGAGCACCAGCGCGGTGCCCTGGTGCCACGGGACGTGCCGCAGGGTGCTCAGATCCGGGCGCAGCACAACGTCGCCGTAGCCGCGGTCCCAGGACGACATCTCGAACCCGTCGACGGTGTTCATCTCGACGTCGACGGCAAGCAGGTAGTCGCAGGCCTCGGTCGCGTGCGCGAGGACCTCGTTGACGAAGTACTCGGCCGCGCACCGCTTGCCCTGCAGGCGGCCCTGCATGTCGGTCATCGCGACGAGCACGGTGTCGATCGTGCCGCGCCGCACCAGCTCGCGGAGTTCCTGCACGGTGAGCATGCCGTTGGCGCTGGTCATTCGCACACCCCTCCACACCGCCGTCGCAGGCTCACTATAGCGAGCCTGCGACAGGCCGGGGTGGGTCAGCGGCGGCGCAGCGCCCGGATGATCGCCAGGAGTACGAGCAGGCCAGCGACACCCGCGAGCACCGGCGCCAGCCGCTTGCCGACCGAGCTGCCCGCGTACTCGAACAGGTCGATCGCCTCGGCCTCCTGCAGCGCGGGCTGCACCGCTTCGAGCTTCGGCGTCGCCGCGTCAGCGGACTTCGCGGCGTCAGCCGGCTGCTCACCCGCGGCCGGCTGCTCCTCGGCCGCAGCCGCGGCGGGCGTCGCCGGCCCGGCCAGCTTCGCGGCCAGGTTCGCCGCGAACTGGTCCAGGATCTTGCCGCCGACCTCGGAGATCATGCCGCGGCCGAACTGTGCGGGACGGCCGGTGACGTTGAGGTCCGTCTCGACCTTGCCCTTGGTGTTGGGGCCGTCCTCGGCGAGCGTCACGGTGACGGTCGCGGCCGCGGTGCCACCGCCCCGCGCGTCCTTGCCCGAAGCCTTGATGACGATCTTGCGCGCCGCCTCGTCGGTCTCCACGAACTCGCCGGCACCCTTGTAAGTGAGGGAGATCGGCCCCAGCTTCACCTTGACCGTGCCCGTGAAGGTGTCCCCCTCGACCTTCGTGAGCGTGGCTCCGGGCATGCACGGGGCAACCTCCGCCGCGTCGGTCACCGCCTGCCATACGTGCGCGGGCGGTGCCGGAACGCTGAATTCATGGTCAAGCCGCACGGCTCGACCTCCCTTCTCGTCGATACGCCGTGAAGGACCCCTTCATGGCGCAGAGCACCATGAGGGGGTCCTTCACGGCGAGCTGGCTACGCGGTCACTGCGGCCGAGACAGCTCGGCCCGTGAGCACCCGTGCCAATTCTTGCCGATATTCGACGTCGGCGTTGCCATCAGGGGTCGGCGAAGTCCCTTCGGCGGCATGCGAGGCGGCCGCCCGGATGTTCTCCTCAGTGGCGGCCTGACCGACAAGTGCCTGCTCAACGGCGGTGGCGCGGACCGGAATCGGTGCCATGTTGGTGAGCCCGATCCTGGCCTCGGCGATCGTGCTGCCCTCGGTCCGGACCGTCACCGCCACGGCCACCATCGACCACGCCTGCGCGACGCGGTTGAACTTCTCGTAGCGGGCACGCCACCCGGTGTGCTTGGGCACCCGGACCTCCACCAGGATCTCCGTCGGCTGCAGCGCCGTCGTGAAGAAGTCCTGGAAGAACTCGGGCGCCGCTACCGTGCGGCGCCCGTCCATCCCGGCGATGACCATCTCGGCGTCCAGCGCGAGCGCCGGGGCCAGCAGGTCGCCCGCCGGGTCGGCGTGCGCGATCGAGCCGCCGAACGTGCCGCGGTGGCGGACCTGCGGGTCGGCCACCGTGTCGGTTGCCCTGGCCAGCAGCGTGGCGTGGTCGGCGACCAGGTGGTCGCGCTGCACGTCGTAGTGCGTGGTCATGGCACCGATCACCAGCGCGTCGCCCTCGTCGCGGATGCCGCGCAGCTCGGCGATCTTGCCGAGGTCGATCACCGTCGACGGCGCGGCGAGGCGCATCCGCAGCACCGGCAGCAGGCTCTGCCCGCCCGCCAGCACCTTGGCGTCCTCGCCCGCCGTGGACAGTGCCTGCACCGCTTCATCCACTGTGGACGGTGCGACATAGTCGAAGGCCGCGGGAATCACTGGGCACCTCCAGAAGCGTCGATCGAACCCAATCCGCCGCCGGCTTCGGCCCCGAGGCCGCCGGCACCGGACTCACCACGATGGATCGCCGCCCACACGCGCATCGGCGAGCACGGCATTTCGATGTTGCGGACACCCAGGTGACGGATCGCGTCGAGGACGCCGTTCACGATCGCCGGCGTCGACGCGATCGTGCCCGCCTCGCCGACACCCTTGACGCCCAGCGGGTTCGTGGTCGCCCTGGTCTCGGTGCGGTCGGTCGTGTAGCTGGGCAGGTCCATCGCCGAGGGCACCAGGTAGTCGGCCAGCGTGCCCGTGGTGAGCGTGCCGGTCTCGTCGTACACGGCCTCCTCGTACAGCGCCTGCGCGATGCCCTGCGCCAGCCCGCCGTGCACCTGGCCCTCGGTGAGCAGCGGGTTGACCACCGCGCCGATGTCGTCCACGCACACATACTGGCGGACCCGCACGCGCCCGGTCTCGGTGTCCACCTCGATCGCGCACAGGTGGGTGCCGTGCGGGAAGGAGAAGTTCTCCGGGTCGAACGTGGCCTCCGCGTCGATCGAGGGCTCCATGCCCTCGGGGAAGTCGTGCGCGGTGAACGTGGCCAGCGAGACCTCCTGGATGGTCAGGCCCTTGTCGGTGCCCTTGACACCGAACCGGCCGCCGGCGAACTCCAGGTCGTCCTCGCTGGCCTCGAGCAGGTGCGCGGCGACCCGGCGTGCCTTCGCCACGACCTTCTCGGCGGCCTTCACGCAGGCGATCCCGCCGACGGGCAGCGAGCGCGAACCGTAGGTGTCCATGCCCTTGTGTGAGCTCTGCGTGTCGCCGTGCAGCACCTCGACGTCCTCGAACGGCACGCCCAGCTGGTCCGACACGATCTGGCTCCACGCCGTCTCGTGCCCTTGGCCGTGCGGCGACGTGCCGGTGACGACCTCGACCTTGCCGGTGGGCAGCATGCGGATGCTCGCGTGCTCCCAGCCGCCCGCGCCGACGCCGAGCGCGCCGAGCACCCGTGACGGGGCCAGGCCGCACATCTCGGTGAACGTCGAGATGCCGATGCCCAGCTGGACCGGGTCGCGCCGGTCACGGCGTTCCCGCTGCTCGCGGCGCAGACCGTCGTAGTCGAACAGCTCCAGGGCGCGCGCGGTGGCGGCCTCGTAGTTGCCCGAGTCGTAGGTCAGCCCCGACACCGTGGTGAACGGGAACTCCTCGTGCGTGATCCAGTTCTTCCGGCGCAGCTCGAGCGGGTCCATGCCCAGCTCGGTGGCCAGCTCGTCCATCATCCGCTCGACGCCGAACGTGGCCTCCGGCCGGCCGGCGCCCCGGTAGGCGTCGGTGAAGGTCTTGTTCGTGAACACGTCGGTGAGCGAGAAGTGGTAGGCCGGGAACTTGTAGATCGCGTTGAACATGAACGCGCCGAACGTCGGCACCGCCGGTGTGAACAGCCCGAAGTAGGCGCCCATGTCGGCCATCAGCTCGACCTTGAGCCCGGTGACCGTGCCGTCCCGCTTCGCCGCGAGGGTCAGGTCCTGGATCTGGTCGCGCCCGTGGTGCGCCGCGAGCAGCGACTCCGAGCGCGCCTCGGTCCACTTCACCGGACGGCCCAGCCGGCGTGCGGCGATGATCGTCAGCATCTCCTCGCGGGTGACCTGGAGCTTGCCGCCGAACCCGCCGCCGACGTCGGGCGCGATCACCCGGATCTTGTGCTCCGGCAGGCCCAGCGTCAGCGCGGTCATCGTCTTCAGGACGTGCGGGACCTGCGTGGCCGACCAGATGGTCAGCTGGGCGCCGGTCGGGTCGACCACCACCGAGCGCGGCTCCATGAACGCCGGGATCAGCCGCTGCTGGCGTAGCCGGCGCTTCACCACAATGGAATCGGGGTCGGCCTCCGCGGCGCGGATCGCCTCGTCGGCGCTGCCGCCGGTGCCCACCTCGGCCGAGTCGAACGCGAAGAACGCCCACTTGTTCGTGCCCAGGCTGTCGTGCACGAGCGGGGCGCCCTCGGCGAGCGCCTGCTCCATGTCGAGGACGACGGGGAGTTCGTCGTAGTCCACGTCGACGGCCTCGACCGCGTCGCGAGCCGCGGCGGCACTCCGGGCCACCACGACGGCGACGATGTCGCCCGCGAAACGCACCTTGTCCACCGCGAGCGGTGCGTGGCGCGGCACTTCGGCGTCGGCGTTGACCGGCGCCGCGACGGGCATCGAGCCTTGTTCGGCGTCGACGTCGGCGCCGGTGAGCACGGCGAGCACGCCCGGCATGTCCTTGGCGGCGCGGGTATCGATGCCGGTGATGGTCGCGTGCGCGAGCGGGCTGCGGACGGTGGCCAGGTGCAGCATGCCCGGCAGCGTGATGTTGTCGGTCCAGCGGGTACGGCCGGTGATCAGCCGTGCGTCTTCCTTGCGGGCGCGGCGCCTGCCCACCTCGTGTTCGGCTGTCGCGGTCATGTCACTCGCCTCCGCCGGCCACGGCGCTCGGCGCGCGGCGAACGTCCGCTTCGGACATTCGCTCGGCCTCCGGCCCGGCGCCGGGACTCATCTGGTGCGCGGCGTCCTGCACGGCGCGCACGATGTTCTGGTAGCCCGTGCAGCGGCAGAGGTTGCCCTCCAGCCCCTCGCGGATCGCCTGCTCGTCCGGATCGGGATTGTCGGCCAGCAGGTCGATCGACTGCATGATCATGCCCGGCGTGCAGAACCCGCACTGCAGCGCGTGGTTGTCGTGGAACGCCTGCTGCACCGGGTGCAACTGGCCGTCTCTCGCCAGGCCCTCGACGGTGGTGACCTCGCAGCCGTCGGCCTGTACCGCGAGTACCGAGCAGGATTTGACGCTGTGCCCGTTCAGATGGACGGTGCACGCCCCGCAGTTGCTGGTGTCGCAGCCCACGACGGTGCCGACTTTTCCGAGCGTCTCCCGCAGGTAGTGCACAAGTAACGTCCGGGGTTCGACCTCGTCGGTGTACTGGGCTCCGTCGACCGTGACAGTGATGCGCATGTGAGCCCTCCAGGTGGTGGGAGCTGGGGTGATCGGCTTCACATCCGAGCGTGCTACGTCTGCCGTCATCGGACAAGTCCTGGCCGGGTGACCATCTCGGCCCCGGTCCGCAGATGCGGTTACAGGTACAGCGTCAGTCCGGATCTGCGGAATTCCAGGCGCAGGGAACCACAAGAATCTTGCGACCGTCGCTCATCCTGTGGAACGACGGGTCAGGCGTGGATGCGCCCGGACAGCTCCGCCAGCCGCCGGCCGCCGCCGCCCCAGCGGAGCGCGATGATCTCCGCCGCGATCGACACCGCCGTCTCCTCGGGGGTGCGTGCGCCCAGGTCGAGCCCGATCGGCGAGGACAGGCGCGCCAGGTCCTCCTCGGTCATCCCGATCTCGCGCAGCCGCTCGATTCGGTCGTCGTGTGTGCGGCGTGATCCCATCGCTCCGACGTAGCCGACGTCCAGGCGCAGCGCGACCTCCAGCAGCGGCACGTCGAACTTCGGGTCGTGCGTCAGCACCGCGATCACCGTGCGCCGGTCGATGCGGCCCGCCTCGGCCTCGGCCTTGAGGTAGCGATGCGGCCAGTCGACGATCACCTCGTCGGCGTCGGGGAACCGGCTGGCCGTCGCGAACACCGGCCGCGCGTCGCACACCGTGACCTGGAAGCCGAGGTAGGAGCCCATGCGGGCCATCGCGGCGGCGAAGTCGATCGCGCCGAACACCAGCATCCGCGGCGGCGGCTCGAAGGTGTTGACGAACACCGACATGCCCTCGCCACGGCGTTCGCCGTGCAGTCCGTAGTGCAGCGTGCCGGTGCGGCCCGTCGCGAGCAGGCCGCGGGCATCGTCGAGGACGGCGTCGTCGATGCGGTCGGCGCCCAGCGTGCCCTGCGCGCGGTCGGTCCAGACGATCATCCGGCGGCCCAGCAGGTCCGGATCTTCATGCTCGACCACGGTCACCACGGCGACCGGCTGTCCTTTATGGACGGATGTGACGACGTCCGCCAGCTCGGGCATGGACTCCTTGTCGATCCGCTCGACGTAGATGTCGATGATGCCACCGCAGGTCAGGCCCACCGCGAAGGCGTCGTCGTCGCTCACGCCGTAGCGCTGCAGCACCGGGGTGCGCTCGGCCATCACCTGCTGGGCCAGCTCGTAGACCGCGCCCTCGACGCAGCCGCCGGAGACGCTGCCGACGACCGCGCCGCCCTCGTCGACGAGCATCGCCGCACCCGGCGCCCGGGGCGCGGAGGAGAAGGTGGACACCACGGTGCCCAGCCCGACGGCCTCACCTTCGGACCAGCGCTTGTACAGCTCGTCCAGCACGTCATGCATCGCGTATCTCCACCAACAGTCGTTCCAAAGTGGCCAGGCTGTGTCCGGCCAGCAGGCGATCGAGATGCGGGAGCGCGGCCGCGATGCCTGACTGCACCGGAGCGTAACCGTCGCGGCCCGCATGGGGGTTCACCCACATGACAGCGTGCGCCAATCTGCGCATTCTGGCCAGCTGCTCACCGAGCAGGGCCGGATCGCCCCGCTCCCAGCCGTCGGACAACACCACGACGACCGCGCGCCGCGCGACGCCGCGCTGGCCCCAGCGGTCCAGAAAGATGCGCAAGGTTTCGCCCAGCCTGGTGCCGCCCGCGAAGTCGGGTACCGCCTGTCCCGCCGAGAGCATCGCGCGCTCGGGGTCGCGCTGCCGGAGCTGCCGCGAGACGCGGGTCAGGCGCGTACCGAGCGTGAACACCTCGACGTTTCCGGGTGCCGCGCGGACCACTACGTGGGCGAACCGGAGCAGCGAGTCCGCGTAGGGGCTCATCGACCCGGACACGTCGAGCAGCAACACGACCCGCCGCGGCCGCGTCGACCGGCGGCGGTGCGCCAGCCGCACCGGTTCGCCGCCGCCCGCGAGCATGCCGCGGAGCGTGCGGCCGGGGTCGAGCGCGCCGCGCTTGGCCGGACGCTGCCGCAGCGAGTTGCGCGTCGGCGGCACCGGCCGCAACACGGCGAGGAGCTCGCGCAGGTGCCTGCGCTCCTCGGGAGTGAGCTCGGCGAGGTCGCGGTGGCGCAGGAGTTCGGTAGTGGTGGCGGCGACCTTCAGCTGCTCCGGACTGCTGTCCGGCTCGCCGCCCTGCGACTGCTCGGCGGCCATCGCGGCCATCCGGGCCTGCTTCTCCCTGCGGACCGTCAACGGCTTCGCCCCCGGCGGCTCGGCCGCGAACCACTGCGCAAAGGCGTCGTCGTAGCGGGGCAGGTCGTCGGGGTCGGCGCACAGGGTGACGCGACCTGCCCAGTACAGCTGCCCCACGTCGCCGACGTCGACCCGCGCGACGGCGTCGAGGTAGGCCTGCACGCGCTGCGGCCCGGCCGGCACCCCGGCCTCCCGCAACGCGGTCGCGAAACCGACCAGCCCGACCAGGGGATCCGCGGTGTTCATACCTCCATTGTCGCCCCAGTGCCGGGAACCGTCCGCTAGGCTTTCGCGTCGAACGGTCACGACCGGTAGCAGGGAGGCGACTGTGCTCGAGGCAGACGGGGGCGGCGCGGCGACACAGGCCGCATACGACGTGTGGGGATCGGGCGTGGTCGGCGGCGCACAAGTCGGCGCCGCCGTGGCCGCCGCCGGCGGCGGGGGCTTTGAGTTCCCCAGCATCGACGAGATGAACTCCGTCAAGGGCATGTGGCAGGACCGCCAGACGAGTATCACCAAGAAGCAGTCGCAGATCCGATCGGCCCTGTCGAGCCTCAGCCAGCTCGCGGCCGACCCGGAGTCTCAGGGGTATCTCCAGCAAGTGCGGGATTCGCTGACGCTGCTGAACAACCAGCACGACTCGATGCTCGACTACATCGAGAACTACATCCAGAAGCTGACTGACGCCATAAACGCGAAGCACACCAACGAAGAAGCGAACCAGCAGGCCTTCCGCGGCGCTTCGGGGAGCACCACGACGTGAGTAAGTACGTTCGTCACCTTTCCGCCGCCGTGACCGCGGTGACAGCTTTGGCCCTCATCGCGGGCTGCTCGCAGACAACGTCCGGCAGCCCCAGCGGCGTCGGGTCGCCCACGACCGCGAGCGCATCGGCCTCGGGCGGCAGCCAAGTGCCGCAAGCGCTGGATCCGACCGCATACCTCACTAAGCCCTGCGATCTCGTCTCCCGGAACGTTCTGACGCAGTTGGGCTATACCGAGCCCGGGACGCCGAACTTGACGAGCCAAACGGCCGTAACGGGCGGCCCCTCCTGCGATTGGTTCATTACGGGATCGTCCAAGAACTTCGGAGTGGGCGTTCAACGCACCAGCGGCGGGCAGGACAACGGTGGGATCAGCAAGATCGAAAGTCTGAATGGCAGCCTGTTCGCTTTTGTGGAACCAACCGCGGTGGACGGTTATCCGGCCGCCTACGCCGATGTGAGCGATCGGCGCGCGAACGGAGCATGCACACTTTGGGTGGGAATCACCGATACCTTGACGTTCTCCGTCGGCACCGACCGGTACAACGGAGCTCAGGATTCATGCGACGCCGCCAAGCAGATTGCGGCTGCCGTGATCACCACGCTGCAGGGGGGCTAGCGATGGACGGGACCCAGATCTACCAGAACTTCACGAGCGGCAATTCCTCGTCGCTGCAGGCGGCGTCCGATGTGATCAAGCAGCTGTCCGACGGGTACAAGGACGAGGCGGACGCGATCAAGGCGTTGCAGACCCGCATGAACTCGGCCTGGACGGGCAGCTCCGGTGACGCGGCGACGGCCGGTGCGAATCCGCTCGCGCAGGCGTTCATCGACTCAGCGCCCCCGCTGGACACCACGACCAAGTCGATGCACATGCAGTCCGAGGTCTTCGACACATCGAAGTCCAAAGTCGTCGAGGTCCCGCCGGCGCCGTCGAAGCCCAGTGGCTGGTCGGTGGGCCTCAAGGCCGCCATCCCGATCGTCGGGCCGTCCATGGCCGCCGGCGACGTCCAGTCCTACGAGCAGGGCGTCGCCGCCACCGACGCGGCCAACGAGAACAACGTCCGGGTCATGCAGCAGTACTCGTCGGTCACGAACGACACCCGGGGCTCCATCCCGATGGACTACAAGACGCTGCCCGTCGACGGCGCGTCGGTCGGGCTCAAGCCGGCCACACCGGCCATCATCGAGCCGCTCAACCACGAGCAGTACGTCGACCGGACCAGCACGTCCTCCACCTCGTCGTCGCCGTCGACCAGCAGCACGAGCAGTGTCGACCCGGTCCGCTCGGGGCCCAACCTCACCGGGCCGGGCACCACGACGTCGTCCGGGCACCCCGCCTACGTCGACCCCCACACCACGCCGCCGAAACCGGACGCGCCCACCAGCACCGGCAGTACCGGCCGCAGCAACACCGGCACCAGCCAGTACGTGCCCGGCATCACCGGCTACGGCGACGCCACCCAGCGCCCGAGCGCCGACCGCGCCACCACCAGCACTCCCGGCACCAGCACGCCGGGGCGCAACAGCGCGGCCGGCCGCCTCTACGGCGCCGAAGGAGGCAGCGCCAAGGCCGGCTCCACCAGCGGTCGTGGCGGAAGCGCGGGCGAGAGCGTGGGGCGCGGCGCCGGCGGCGCGGCCGGGGAGAACGCGCGCCCGCTGGGCGCCG
>DATFHB010000051.1:0-20309 GCA_035248845.1 Amycolatopsis sp.
TGGTACAATCCGGAACGGCGACACTCCCGCATCGGAATGCTCAGCCCAGCCGAGTTTGAAGCCCTCAACCTCGAGCGACCGTCACCACACAACGATCGCTGACGCCACACCCGATGTGTCCGGCAAACGGGGCCAAGGTCAAGATGCTGGTACAGGGCTGCGCTGCGGGCGCGACGACCTACGAGCTGGGTGACCGGTTCGGCATCGACCGCCGTACCGTCAGTGCCATCCTCCACCAGTACGACGTTCTGATGCGCCGGCGCGGCCTCTCCCCAACCCAGGTGGACGAGGTGATCCGCCTCTACCGTCTCGGCTGGTCGCTCGCTCGAGTTGGCGAACACCTTGATGTCGACCCGACCACAGTGCTGAACCGCCTGCAGGAACGTGGCATCCGCACTCGCGACACACACGGACGGGCTCGATCTTGACATGCTGGCAGTTCGTCGGCAGCTCACAGCATCAGCAGCCGCCGATACTCAAAACTAACTTTACTTCCAGCGGCCGATCGAGGCTGAAACTACAGTTTTACTGTAGTATAAGCCGGTGCCCACTGATCGACGTGACCTTCGTCGGCAGCTCTTCGAGCTCGCCGCCCAGCAGGGCGGCCATTTCACGGCCGCGCAGGCGAAGTCGCTTGGCTACTCCCACCAAGCGCAGGCCTACCACGTTGGAGCTGGTAACTGGTGGCGCGTTGATCGCGGCCTGTTCCGCCTGGTCGAGTGGGTTCCGGGCGTACATGATGAACTCGCTCGCTGGACCCTGTGGTCACGAGGACGAGCGATCGTGTCACACGAGTCGGCCATGGCCGTGTATGGCATCGGCGAGTTCGAATCACGGTATGTCCATCTGACGGTTCCACCCGGGTTCACCATGCGCGACGAGGCTGCAGCGCTTCACTACGCCGAGCTTCCCACCGATGACGTCGTCGCACGCTCGGGATACCGCGTGACCACTCCACTGCGCACGCTCATCGATATCGCCGCGAACGCGGCCGATGAGGATCAACTTGCCCGCGCCATCGCCGACGCGCGGCGCGCCGGCAGCGTCACCACTCGCCGCCTCCGCTCCCACGCCGAGACCCTCGACCCCCGCGCCGCGCTGTACATCGAACGCGCCATCCAGCAAGCGGAGACACCATGACCTACCAATCGGCACCGGCGCTCCGCACCGCATTGGAGCGCCGGCTATTGGCACGATCCGCCGAGACCGGAGTCAGCTTGGACCGGCTACGTCGACGGGTGATGTTCGAACGCGTCATCGCCCGCATGCAAGCGGCAGAGCCGGGGCAGTGGGTACTCAAAGGTGGTATGGCACTTGAGGTTCGCCTACGCGACGATGCCCGCCTGACCAAGGACGTCGATCTCGGCCTGCGCGATGACGTCAGCAGCGCACCAGACCTCCACGAGCGACTCATCGACATCCTCGCCGTTGACCTCGACCACGACCACTTCATCTTCACCGCCAGCCAGCCGGAACGGTTACGTGATGACAGCGGCGGAGTCCCGACCTGGCGGGCCAAAGTCAGCGCGCAACTCGCCGACAAGCCTTTCGGAGGCATCCAGCTCGACGTGTCCCCCAGAATCCATGAACTTCATGCCACCGACAGGCTCGCCATACCCAACTCCTTGGCGTTCGCCGGTATCCCAGCAGTTGAGGTCGAAGCGGTCGACATCCACCGGCATTCGGCGGAGAAGTTCCACGGCATGCTCCGCGACTTCGGAGAACGTGAGAACTCGCAGGTCCGCGACCTCGTCGACCCCGCCATTCTGCTCGAGCACGACCTGCTCGAACCCGAGCAAACGGCAACCGCAATCCGATCCGTGTGGCTGGAACGCGACAACACCGAACTACCGGACAACCTCCCGCGGCTGCCAGAGTCGTGGCCGGACCGCTACCTGCGACTTACTGCCAGCCAGAGCATAGAAATCCCGCCATACATCGCAGCAGTGGCCACCGTGACCCAGCTATGGCTCACCATGTTCCCCGCGAGTTGTCGACGATGAACTCCGACGGGAGGGCTACCCCGTTCAGCCAGCACAGCCAGCGTTCGTAGCGGTCCGGCCAGCCCCGACCCGCGGTCTCCAAGCTGACCACTCGTCACCACGAACCGACGGCTCACCAACAAGGTCGCCGGCGACCGGAGATGGCGCAGCGCAGAGCCGCAGCGATCCAACGGACGACGAGGGTGCCCAGCCGAGGGCGTGGCCCACCGGTTCCGCTTCGGGTGACCTATGGCTCCGCAAAGAAAGCGAAGGCAGAGAACCCGCCGCGCCGCCAATACTCGGGGTGTTGCGATCCGAGGTATTCGCCACGATCCGCCTGACATTCGCAAGCTCGCAAAGGTCATCGTCAGTCTCGCAACAACAGCAACGCAAGATGAAGACGCGCCTGCAATCGACTCATTCGACACGCGAGAATCAATTGCCACGCGAGAAGATCCGCAAATCGACTATCCGGAAGTGGCGTAACGAATTGTGGCATATCGAGGTAAAATTCTGAATTGAACAAGGGAGACGCAGACTTTTCGGAGCGGCAGCCATTTGCGGCGATCTCCCATTCCGAACTAGACGAGAAGAGCGTGGGATGACGGGCACGAACGCAGAACCTTCAGACAACTCGTGCGAGGGCGTTCGCCCCGCAACGCTATTGGCGGCCTCTACCGCAGTGGAGCCGAAGCTTCGGGTCGTCACCTATCGGCGCGTGGCATCGGATGTCCCGACCACGGCTGCCTCCCTGGAGGTGCAGCGCGCGGCGTGCCAACGCCTCATCGGACAGCTCGGCCTGCACCTCGTTCACGTGTTCATCGAGCCCGAGCACTCGGCGGCCGAGACGAGTGTGCGATGACCAGCGCGTACGACGATCTCGTCGACGAACTGCTGGGGGATGACGAGCTGCTGGCGGATAGCGCTCTTCCGGTCGCCCTATCGACGGTCGCCGAGACGGTGGAGCCGGGCAGCCGGGCAGTGATTTATCTGCGGGTGTCCTCGGCTGGCCAGGTCAAGAACGACTACGACCCGGAAGGCATCTCGATCCCCGCCCAGCGCGTCAAGTGCCAGCGCAAGGCCGAGCAACTCGGCTTGACGATCATTGGTGAATACGTCGAGCCGGGTCGCACGGCGACCGAGATGTCGAAGCGGGTCGAGTTCCAGCGGATGCTCACGCGAGTACGCAACGCCGGTGACGTCGACTACATCATCGTCTACAAGCTGTCCCGCATGGCGCGCAACCGGCTCGACGACGCCGTCGTCATGGCTGATCTCCGCAAACGCGGCGTCACCCTCGTGTCGGCGACCGAGTCGATCGACGACTCGCCCGTGGGTCAGCTCATGCACGGCATCCTGGCCACCTTCAACGAGTACCAGTCGCGGGAGTCCGGCGCGGACATCGCGTACAAGATGAAGCAGAAAGCCAAGAATGGCGGCACGATCGGCCGCGCTCCGCTGGGCTACCTCAATGTCCGCGACCGGTTCGACGGCCGCGAGATCCGCACCATCGCCGTCGACCCCGAACGCGCGCCCTTTGTCCAGCTTGCTTTCGAGCTCTACGTCACCGGTGACTACTCGTTGGAAGACCTGTCCGACGAGCTTTACGATCGCGGCCTGCGCACCCGGCCCACCGGTCGCCATCCCGCCAAGCAAGTGTCGATCAACAAGCTCTCCATGATGCTGCGAGACCGCTACTACCTCGGGTACGTGGAGGTCGATGGCGAGGAGGTCCAAGGCCGGCACGAGCCCCTCATCGACGAGGACCTCTTCGATCGCGTCCAGGATCTCCTCGAATCCCGCGCCACGGCGGGAGAACGCCGCCGCGAGCACCCCCACTACCTCAAGGGCTCGCTGTTCTGCGGACGCTGCAAGCGCGCGGGCATCACCCAGCGGCTGATCGTCCAGCACACCGTCAACTCCCGAGGCAGCGAATACACCTACTTCTTCTGCCGCAACAAGCAGAACGGCAGCTGCGAAGCCCAGCACATCAACGTCGCCCTCGTCGAAGACGCGGTGGAAAACCACTACGCCACGATCCGCTTCAGCGCCCAGTTCGTCGCCACCGTCCGCGCCGAGGTCGCCCGCGCCATCGACGAACAGGAAGCCTCCGAGCGACTGCTCCACAAACAACTCACCACCGAGTTGCAGGCGCTGGACACCCGCGAAGAGAACCTCATCGAACTGGCGGCCGACTCCACCATCGGGCAGGAGAAGATCAAGGCCAAGCTCCGCGAGATCGCCCGCCAGCGCCGACGCCTCGGCGAACGCCTCACCACCACGACCGAGAACCTCTCCGACAGCGCCCGGCTCATCGAAGCCGCGCTCGCGCTGCTGGAGAACCCCCAAGAGCTCTACCGCCGCTGCGACGAACAGCAACGCCGCATGCTCAACCAAGCGATCTTCCACAGCATCTACGTCGACGACGACCAGATCGCCGACCACAGCCTCCGGGAGCCCTTCGCACACCTCCACGCCGTCCAGAGCGACTGGCAAACCACCGACGTGACCGCGCCCGAGCCACGAACCGACACCCGGCCCCGAAACGCCAAAAGGGCCGCCTCCCAAAAGGGAGGCGGCCCCGTGGCTACCAACGGTGTCCAGGTCCTACTACGTGGCGTTGTTTCGGTGCCGTGTTCTAGTAAGACCCCTAGGGTGGAGCTGAGGGGAATCGAACCCCTGACCTTCTCGATGCGAACGAGACGCGCTACCAACTGCGCTACAGCCCCTTGGCGAAGCTTGGAAAGCATAGCAACCGCCCCGGGCGAGGCCGGAGAGGGGGCTACTCTCCGACGGCCCGCCGGAACGGCAGCTGGCCCGGGTCGTCCAGCTCGTGGAACTCCGGGTCTTCGTCGTCCAGATCGACGACCACCGCGCGGCCCCGCAGCCGCGAAGCCGGCGATGGGCGGCGCTCGATGCCGACCAGCTCGCGCCGCGGCTCTTCGGGTTCCGCCGGCTCGTCGTTGTAGTCCTCGTCGTACTCGTCGTACTCGGGCACGACCTCGCGCCGCTCCGCCGGCCGGCGGGTACGCGTGGTGTTCATCCGGGCCAGGCGACGCGACCGGATCTCGTTCTCGATGCGCACCTGCCGTCGCAGGTAGCCGAGGTAGCCGACGAGCCCGAGGTCGATGAGGGCGTGCAGCCACCACAACGAGCTCGCGAGGAATCCCGCGCCTGCGGCGGTGATCACGCCCAGGACGATCAGCAGGAGTACGACGCGCTGCCGGAAGGCGTACTTCGCGCGGGCGGCGATGTCGGCCGCCTCGGGATCGAACCCACCGCGTCCCGGGCGGTAACGGCGCTCACTAGGCTCACGCGAGGGGGTGGGCTCGGGTTCGACGATCTCTTCGGGTTCGGCGACCTCGGTGGCGGGCCCGGACATCTCGACCTCCTCTTCCCCCTCGTCTGCGCCGCTTCCGCTGCGCACGACTCGCGCGGCCAGCTCGGTGTCCGCCGTCCGGGCGACCGCCTGCCGCTTGCGCGCGACCATGGGCACAAGGACCACAAGCCACGCCGCCGCGAGCGCGACGATGATCAGCGAGCTGGGCATCTCCCTCTGCCACCTCCCCCGTTCATTGCTACATACCGTCACGCTAGTCACAGGAGTAACAGAACCCAGGGAGGCACGCCGCTCGACACGAGAAATCAGGTCACCGGATGGGGTGAAACGTGCGGGATGTGGTAGCGCGGACCTCACACGTGTTCGGCGCGGCCCGCGCTTACGAGGCGGGACACGAGGCCGGGCCCCGTCTCCTCCACCGTGATCGCGAAGCACAGGTGGTCCCGCCAGTCCCCGGCCACATCGAGATACCGCTGGAAGAGGCCTTCTTGCCGAAAGCCGGCCTTGGTCAGCACGCGGATACTCGGCTCGTTCTCCGGCCGCACGGTCGCTTCGATCCGGTGCAGCCCGCCTGCGGCCAGCGCATGGTCGACCACCAGCGCCACGGCCGCCGTGGCGACACCTCCGGCGACCGCGGTCGAGGACACCCAGTAACCGACCCACGCCGAGCGGAGTGAGGCGCGGATCACATTACCGATCGTGATCTGGCCGGCGAACTCACCGTCGACGGTGATCACGAACGGCAGGCACTGCCCCCGCCGGGCGAGCCCGCGCAACGCCATCCACTGCGGCGGCCACGCCCAGTACCCGTTCCGGTCGTGCCACGGCCCGGGCGCCGTCGGCTCCCACCTCTCGAGATGTGCCTGGTCACGCAGCCTGATCCGGCTCCAGTCGCCCGCGTCGCGCAGCCGGATCGGCCGCAGCGCAACGGTGCCCGCGGGGACCTTCAACGGCCCGAGCCGAGCGGGCCAGCCGGGGTGCCGGGCCTCGAGATCGTAGGTGGCTGCCTGCACCGCCGTATTCAACCGCTACACGCGCTGCGCGAGGAAGGTCACCCGGACCTGGTCGCCCGCGGACACCTCGGTGAGGTCCTCGTCCACGTTCACCAGGCAGTTCGCCTCCGCCAGCGACGCCAGCAGGTGCGCCCCCGAGGTGCCCAGCGGCTGCACCAGGTATTCGCCGGTGCTCTCGTCGCGCAGCAGCTGCCCGCGCAGGAAACCCTTGCGTCCCTTGGTGGACGCAAGGGGTGAGAGCAGGCGGGCACTGACCACCCGGCGATGCGGGTTTCGGGTGCCGCGCGCCGCCCTGATCAACGGACGGATCAGCACCTCGAACACGACCAGCGCGCTCATCGGGTTGGCGGGCAGCAGGAACGTGGGCACCGAGTCCGGCCCGAGCCGGCCGAAGCCCTGCACCGAACCGGGGTGCATCGCGACCCGGGTCAGGTCGATCCGGCCCAGCTCCGACAGCGCGGCGTGCACCTCGTCGGCCGCCGTACCGCCCGCACCTCCGGCGACCACCACGACCTCGGACATCAGCAGCCGGCCCTCGACGACCTCACGCAGCCGTTTCGGCTCACTCTGCACGATGCCGACGCGGCTGACCTCGGCGCCCGCGTCGCGCGCGGCGGCGGCGAGCGCGTAGGAGTTCACGTCGTAGACCTGCCCGACGGACGGCGTGCGGTCGATGTCGACCAGCTCGTCGCCGACGGACACGATCGACACCCGCGGCCGGGGGTAGACCAGCACCTTCGACCGGCCGACCGCGGCGAGCAGCCCCACCTGCGCGGCGCCGATGGTGTCGCCCTGACGCACCGCGACATCGCCGATCTGCACGTCTTCGCCGGTCCGCCGCACGTACCCGGCCGACGGCACGGACCTGTGCACAGTCACGTTCGCGGGGTGCCCGTCGGTGAACGCCGTCGGCACGACCGCGTCCGCGAGTGTCGGCAGTGGCGCGCCGGTCGCAACCCGGACCGCCTGGCCCGGCTGCAGCCTGCGCGGCTGCCTCGACCCGGCGGCGATTTCACCCACAACGGGGAGCCGCACCGGCTCGTCGCCCTCCTGGCGGACGTCGACGCTGCGCACCGCGTACCCGTCCACCGCGGCCTGGTCGAAGCCGGGCAGGGCGTGTTCCGCGACGACCTCTTCGGCGCAGAGCAACCCCTGTGCCTCCGAGATCGCGACCCGCACCGGACGCGGGCGGACCGCCGCGTCCAGCACCAGCGCGATCTGGTCGTCGACGGGACGAAACTCCTGCTCAGCGGCCTCGGGCGGCTCCGCGGTGGGATCGGTCATCGGCCTTCGTTCTCAATTCGCTCGGCAAGCCAGGTGCGCAGCGGCGGGCCGTACTCCGGGTGGTCGAGCGCGAAGTCGACCGCGGCCCGGAGGAACCCGCCCGGGTTGCCCAGGTCATGCCGGCCGCCCCGGTGCACCACGATATGTACCGGATGCCCCTCTTCGATCAGCAGTGCCACCGCGTCGGTGAGCTGCAGTTCCCCGCCCGCGCCGGGCTTGATCCGCCGCAGCGCGTCGAAGATCGCCCGGTCCAGCAGGTAGCGTCCGGCCGCCGCATACGTGGAGGGAGCATCCTCCGGTTTCGGCTTCTCGACCATTCCATGCACGCGTTTGACGTCCGCATCCTCCGTATCGGTGACGTCGAACACGCCATAGGGTGAGATCTGCTCTTTCGGGATATCGAAAGCACACAGCACGCTGCCGCCATGCTGCGTCCGAACGGCCGCCATCCGGCTCAGCACCCCGATGGGCAGCACGAGGTCGTCGGGCAGCAGCACGGCGACCGCGGTGTCCTCGTCGGTCAGGTTGGGCTCGGCCTGCGCGACGGCGTGCCCGAGGCCGAGAGCCTGCTCCTGGATTGCGACCTCGACGTCCAGCAGGTTCGGCCCGCGCCGGACCTTGGCCAGCAGCTCGGTCTTGCCCTTGCGTTCGAGGTTGTCCTCCAGCTCGGGCGCGGGCCGGAAGTAGTTGACCACCGACTCCTTGCCCGGTGACGTGACGATCACAAGCCGTTTGGCACCCGCGTGCGCGGCCTCGTTCGCGACCATCTCGATGCCCGGCGTGTCGACCACAGGCAGGAGTTCTTTCGGTACGGCCTTCGTCGCAGGCAGGAAGCGCGTCCCGAGCCCGGCGGCGGGGACGATCGCGGTGCGGAAGGTCTGGATCTCGAGGGCGCCCGTCATAGCGGTAAAGCCTAACCTCCAAACATGTGCGTACAGCGCAACGACGAGTTGGACAAGACGGAGTGGCGGGCCAGGCTGAGCGCGGCACGAGCGTCTGTTCCGTTGGCACGGCGGGCTTCCGAGGCGGCCGCGCTCACGGAGACGCTCGGCTCGATGGCCGTCCCCGACACGGTGTGCTGCTACGTGCCGTTCGGCACCGAACCGGGCTCGGTCGCGTGGCTCGACGTGTTGCGCGACCGGGGCACCCGGGTGCTGCTGCCCGTGATCCTGGACCGGTCGAGCGCGCTCGAGTGGGCCGAGTACACCGGGGCGAAAACGCTTTCACCTGGCCGGTTCCGCGGCATCCTCGAACCGGAGGGGCCACGGCTGGGCCCGGCCGCGGTCGGCAAGGCCGGGCTGGTACTGGTGCCCGCGCTGGCCGTCGACCGGACCGGCGTCCGGCTCGGCCGCGGAGCGGGCCACTACGACCGGTCGCTCGTGCACCTGGCTCCGGGCACGAACCTGGTCGCGGTCGTACGGGACGAGGAGTTGGTCGACCGGCTGCCGGCGGAACCGCACGACGTGCGCATGACCGGCGCCCTCACGCCACGCGCGGGGCTCGTCCGCCTCCCCGCAACGTGATGACGCTCGCCAGGTGACCAAGATCTCACTGCCCATCGACATCTCGCTCGACGCGACCGCGGTTGGACTAAATGAGCGCATCCGACCAGGCCATCGCGCCGGGCCCGGAAGACACTGGCGTCAAGGTCTCGTGTGATCTTGGGAAACGGCGTTTGACCTGCGGGGGAACACCCCAGTATCGTCTTGCGTTAGCACTCTCGCGGATCGAGTGCCAATGCACGAAGGAGCTTCAGTGCCCACGTACCAATACGCCTGCAAGGAGTGCGGCCACCGTTTCGAGGCCGTCCAGTCGTTCTCCGAGGCCAGCCTGACCCAGTGCCCCGAGTGCACCGGCCCGCTGCGCAAGCTCTACGGAGCGGTCGGCGTGATCTTCAAGGGCAGCGGGTTCTACCGCAACGACGCGCGCTCGGATTCGGGCAAGTCGAGCTCGAGCAAGTCGCCTTCGTCGAGCAACTCGTCCTCCTCCAGCTCGGCTGACTCGTCCAGCTCCTCGGGCTCGTCGAGCACCTCGAGCTCCTCCGGCGACAGCGGGTCGACGAAGTCCGGCTCGTCCTCGAGCTCCTCGACCACGGCCGCGGCCGCCTCCTGACGTTCTGGCAGGGCAGCCGGTTTTCTGCACTGCGGTGAGCCCGTGGGTTGTCGTTCCGGCAGCGAGTTATCCACAACACCCCGGTTATCCACAGCTGGCCGAACTGCTCCTTTCCTGCACGTGGGCGCACTTCTAGCGTCGATGGTGACGGCGGAACCCTTCGCCTTCCCCGATCGACATACTGGGGGTGCGTCACTCATGGATCTGAATCCGCGATCCCTCCTCGCCCGACTTCGCCGCATGTCGCGCGGCCGGCCGATCCTTCTCGTCCGGCGAATCCTCGCCGTCGCGCTCCTGCTGGTGGCGGCCGTCGCGGCGATGCGCCCGTCGACGCCGGCCGCTTCACCGCCCACGGATGCCCGAGCCGGCCCCGACCTCCCCCTCCTGGGTGGACCAGGCTTCTCCACCGTTCCTGTCCACCTCGCCGACGCGAGTGTCGCGGCCCTACTCAGCCGCGGGATGCGCGTCGACGTGGTGACGGTCGACAGCACTGAGCAGAGCAGGAAAGTGCTGGCCAGCATGGCAACGGTGGTCGACGTGCGTTCGCCTCCCGAGGGCGGCGGGTTGTTCGGCGGCGCGTCGAAGGGGCCCCTGGTGCTGATTGCCGTGCCCGCCGAGTCGGCGACGGAGGTGGCCGCACTGTCACTGCGGAACCCGGTTGCCGTTACGCTCCGCTAGCAGTCACGCCCCTGCGACGAACGGAGCGCACATGTTCAAGGGCTTCAAAGACTTCCTGATGCGCGGCAACGTGGTCGACCTGGCGGTCGCGGTCGTCATCGGTACAGCGTTCACGCTGATCGTCACGGCGTTCACCAATGGCTTGATCAAGCCGCTGATCAACGCGATCGGCGGCTCGAACGCCGCGAACGGGCTGGGCTTCAATGTCCTGCGCGGGAACAACTCCACGTTCCTCGACTTCGGCGGCGTGATCAACGCGGCGATCAACTTCGTGCTGATCGCGGCGGTGGTGTACTTCGTGATCGTGCTGCCCGTGCAAAAGCTGCAGGAACGCCGCAAGCGTGGCAAGGAAGCAGGGCCCTCGGAACCGACGGACGTCGAACTGCTCACCGAGATCCGCGACCTGTTGCGTCAGCAGCGGAACAGCGAGGTCGAGACCACGGCGACGGCCCGCGCCGTTTCGCAACGCTCGGAGCACTGACGAGGTAAACCGTTGGTGACCGCGGCCCACTGCTGCGGCCCGGTGCTGCGGCCCGGCGCCGGCTATCGCGACGGCACGACAGCAGGACGACGGAGCGTCACGGGCTAGCGATCATGGTGCGGCGGCCGGTTCTCCCGGTACCACGATTCACGATCGTGGGTGCCTGCCTCCGGATCGCGTTCGTCGGCGGTGGTTTCGGGCAGCACCTCCCCGAAGATCGCGTCCAGCTTGCGCCGGTCGCGTTCCTGGGGAGACTGCCGCTCCTGCTCGCCGACCATGGCTCAGGATTCGTCGAGGCCGGACAACTGCTCGATCACATGCGGGACCAGCGAGGACAGTGTCGCCATGCCGTCCCGCACGGCGCCGCGGGAGCCGGCGAGGTTGACCACCAGGGTGCTGCCTGAGATGCCGACCAGCCCGCGTGAGATGCCGGCATCCACCGCTCCGGCGGCGAGCCCGGAGGAGCGCAGCGCCTCGCCGATGCCGGGGATCGGGCGGTCGAGCACGCCCGCGGTGGCGTCCGGGGTGACATCGCGCGGGGACACACCCGTGCCGCCCACGGTGATCACCAGGTCGACGCCGCCGATCACCGCGGTGTTGAGGGCGTTGCGGATCGCGACGGTGTCGGCGTGCACGACCACCACGCCGTCCACGATGAACCCGGCTTCCTCGAGTAACTCCGTGACCAGAGGCCCTGAAGTGTCGTCATGCTCACCGTGCGCCGCGCGGTCGTCCACGATCACCACGAGAGCGCGGCCAAGGCGCTGTGCACTGCGTTCCATGTGGCACACGGTAGCCCGTTCGCACCGAGGTCGGATGGCCACGTCCGTCGTGCGGCGGGACGCGGTTGCGCGTCGGGCAATCGTGATCAGGGCATCCACCATGTAGGTCCGATGTGGAGGGAGGAATCACTGCACTGCCAACGGTAACCGGACCTCGAACCGGCAGCCGTCGCCATGGTTGCGGACGCCGATGTGGCCACGGTGCGCCTCCACGAGCCCCTTC
Organism: Amycolatopsis sp.; assembly: GCA_035248845.1. Lineage (GTDB taxonomy): Bacteria > Actinomycetota > Actinomycetes > Mycobacteriales > Pseudonocardiaceae > Amycolatopsis_E. The sequence continues at coordinate 11,896 of DATFHB010000051.1, forward strand.
GCAATCGCCAGGCCCAGGCCGCCGCCGGCCACGCCCGAGCGGTCCGGGGTCCGGGCGGGCGTGCCTCGGTAGGCCACGTCGAACACGCGCCCGATCTCGTCCTCGGGGATGCCACCGCAGCCATCGTCCACCGCGACCAGCGCGTCCGCACCGTCGACGCCGACGTGCACGGCGACGGTCCCGTCGGGCGGCGTGTAGCGGATCGCGTTGGCGACCAGGTTGCGCAGCACCCGCACGAGCTCCGGATCGCTGCCCGCGACCACCGGCCACACATCGGCCTCGGCCAGCACGCGGACCTTCTTCCGATCCGCGACCGGGGCCTGCGCGGCGAGCGCATCGCTGACGACGTCCTGCAACGGCACCGCGGACATCGTCAACTGCAGCGCGCCAGCCGTGATCCGCGACAACTCGAACAGGTCGTTGACCATGACCGACAGCCGCTCGGTCTCGCCACCAATACGCTGCGCGTAGTCGGCCACCTCGTCCGGCTCGGCGACGACACCGTCCGCGAGCGCCTCCGCCATCGCGCGGATACCGGCCAGCGGGCTCCGCAGGTCGTGACTGATCCACGCGACCAGATCGCGCCGCGCGGCTTCCGCGGCACGTTCCCGCTCCCGCGCCTCGCGTTCCCACACGCTGCGGCGCGCGATCGCCCGGCCGAGCACGATCGCCGCAGGCACCGTCACCAGCGCGACCAGCAGGCAGACCAGCAGCATCGTGGTCAGCGCCGGGGTGAACATGAAACCACTGATGCCCAGCACGCCTGCGAACGTCGCCAGCACAGGGACCAGCACGAGCACCGTGAGCGTCGTCGCGAGCGAACCGCGGCGCAGCCGGTACAGGACCAACCCGCCGAGAAGCGCCACGGGCAGCGCGAAGGCGAGCGCCAGCGGCAGGATGTGCCAGACGTGCATGAACATCGCCCGGACCGACTCGCTGGGTTCGATCATGACGTCACATCATTGGGTCGTACCGGTAGCCGACGCCCCAGACCGTCGCGATTCGCGCTGGTTTCGCGGGATCGCGCTCGATCTTCTCGCGCAGCCGCCGCACATGGACCGTCACCGTCGACTGGTCGCCGAAGTCCCAGCCCCACACCTGCTCCAGGAGGTCGGCCCGCGAGAACGCGATACCCGGATGAGCCAGGAAGAACGCCAGCAGATCGAACTCGCGCGCGGTCAGGGAGAGCTCCGCGCCGTCCAGCGTGGCCCGCCGCGCACCGGCCTGCAGCCGCAAGCCGGCGTCGGACAGATCGGCAGGCGACTCCGCGTGCGGCATCCGCGCCCGCCGCAACACCGACCCGACCCGCAACACCAGCTCGCGCGGGCTGAACGGCTTGGTGACGTAGTCGTCGGCCCCCAGCTGGAGCCCGGCGATGCGGTCCTCCTCCTCGCCGAGCGCGGTCAGCAGCACGACCGGAACCTGGCTGCTCCGGCGAAGGCGGCGGCACACCTCGAGCCCGCCCGGGCCCGGCATCATCACGTCCAGTACGACAAGATCAGGCCGTCGCGCGGCGAACCGGCGCAGGGCGCCCTCACCGTCGCCGGCCATCTCGACCGTGAACCCGCCGGCCTCGAGATAACGCCGCACCACATCTCGAACCGTCTCGTCGTCGTCGACGACGAGCACGCGTCCCGTCTCACCCGCCACAGCAGAAATGATGCCCTATCGGCAGTTGCGACCCGGTGAATCAGCAGGCTCCCGGGAGCATCTCGCCGGGAGCCTGGAGTGGGTCTCGGCCGAGTGTCCCGCCGAGCGTTTCGGGGTCAGTTCACCTGGACCGGTTGGCCGCCCATGGTGACCTGGACCGTGCGGCCGTCGCTCAGCGTGAAGGTCGCCTTGTCGTTCGGGGCCCGGGTGCGGACCGCCGCGATGAGGCCGTCAGCGTCGTTGATCACCAGATCCTCGACCTTGGTCACGACGTCGCCGGCTTTCAGCCCGGCCTGCTCCGCGGGGCTACCCGCCTGCACCTGCTGGATCAGCGCGCCACCCGCCTGGGCGTCACTCACGCTCGCACCGATGTAGGTCTGCGTAGCCTTGCCGGTGCTGATGATCTCCTGGGCCGTACGCCGCGCCTGGTTGATCGGGATCGCGAACCCGATACCCGCGTTGGTCGCCTCGCTCTGCTGGCTGCCCGAGGACGACTGCGGGCTGTAGATCGCCGAGTTCATACCGACGACCTGACCTGCCAGGTTCACCAACGGGCCACCCGAGTTGCCCGGGTTGATCGCCGCGTCGGTCTGGATCGCGCTCATCACCGTGGTCTGGTCGCTCTCGCTGCCGCCCGCCTGCACGGGCCGGTGCAGCGCGCTGACGATGCCGGACGTGACTGTGCCGGCCAGCTCGAACGGCGAACCGAACGCGACGACGGACTGGCCGACCGCCAGCTGATCGGAGTTGCCCAGCGCCACCGGGGTCAGGTTGCTCACGCCCTGCACCTTGACCACGGCGATGTCCGTCGTCGGGTCACGGCCGACGATGGACGCGTTCGCCTTGGTGCCGTTGGGGAAGACCGCCTGGATCGTGCCGCCCTGCGCCGCGACCGACACCACGTGGTTGTTCGTCATGACGTAGCCGTCGGTGGACAGCACGAAGCCTGAGCCCTCGCCCTGTGCCTGGCCGCCCGACACCTGGAGTTCGACGACGCTCGGGGACATTTTCTGCGCCACCGACTCGACACTGCCCGCCGGAGCGGTGCTGGTCTGGCTGCTGGCGGTGGGCTGGCTGAGCGCGTTGTAGGAGCTGCCGCTCGTGCCGGAGTTCTGGGACACCAGGTAACCGCCGAGCCCGCCGGCACCACCACCCACGACGAGCGCGAGCACCGCGACACCGGCGACCAGCTTGCCGGATCCGCGCTTGTGCGGCTGCGGCTGCTGCACCGGCAAAGTCGCCGTGCTGTACAGCGGGGCGCCGGGCTGCTGCGCCATCTGCTGCGGGCTGGTCCACGGGTAGGCCGCCTGCTGATGCTGCGCCTGCTGCCCCTGCGCCGACCACGGGCTCGGCTGCGGATGCGGCTGTGGCTGCTGTGGCTGCTGTGGCTGCTGTGGCTGCGGCTGGACGGGCTGCTGCGGCACACCCCGCCCCTCACCGAGTGGGATGCCCCGCGGCGGCGTGCTCACGTCGTCCTGCGCCGGTTGTTCTTGCGCCGGTTGTTCTTGCGCCGGCTGATCCGGTACCGATTCCGGATCCCGGCGGGCCCCATCGTCCTGCGATGCACTGGGGTCGTTCTCGGTCATGGTGCTCACCCTGCTAGGTAGTCCTGAGAGCCAGCTGAGGCCAGCCTGAGGTTCCGACATGAGTATGCAGTCGCGCTCACGCGGCGGCGCGGAGGCGTTGCGCGATCTGCTCGGGCGTGGCGTCGTTGATCCACACCGCCATGCCGGATTCGGACCCGGCAAGGTATTTCAGCTTGTCCGCGGAGCGCAGCACCGAGAACAGCTCGAGGTGCAGCCGGTGCAGGTCACGGCCGGTGCGCACGGGAGCCTGGTTCCAGGATGCGATGTAGGGCAGCGGCCGGTCGTACAGTGCGTCGCAGCAGCGCAGCACGCGCAGGTAGATCTCCGCCAGCTCGTCGCGCTCGGCGCTGTCCAGCGCGGGGATGTCGGGCACCTGGCGGTGCGGCACCAGTAGCACGTGCACCGGCCAGCGGGCCGCGGGCGGGACGAACGCCGTCCAGTGCTCGCCCTCGGCGATGACCCGGCTGCCGGACTTGCGCTCGGCGGCGAGCACGTCGCCGAGCACGGGGCGGCGGTGCTCGTCGTAGTAGGCCTTGGCGACCTCGAGCGTGCGTCGGGTGCGCGGGGTGACGAACGGGTAGCCGTAGATCTGCCCGTGCGGGTGATGCAGCGTCACGCCGATCTCCTCGCCCCGGTTCTCGAACGGGAAAACCTGCTCCACACCATCCACAGTGGATAGTTCCTCGGTACGGTCTGCCCACACGTCCACGACAGTGCGACCACGCTTCGGGCTCAGCGTCGCGAACGATCCCTCGTGATCACTGGTGAAGCACACGACCTCACACCGGCCGCGTCCCGGCGCGGCCGGCACCAGCCCGGCGTCGTCCACAGTGGATGGCTTGCCCGTCACCGACTGCGAGAACGACGGGAACCGGTTCTCGAACACGACGACGTCGTAGCCGGACTCGGGAATCTCGCTCGGCTTGCCCGGCTTGCTGGGACACAGTGGACACAGATCGGCCGGCGGCTTGTAGGTGCGGGTCTGGCGGTGCGCGGCCATCGCGACCCACTCGCCGGTCAACGGGTCACGCCGGATCTCCGAACTGGCTGCCACGGCGGGCAGGTCGCGGCTGTCGACCGCGGTCCGCTCGCGCACCTCCTCGTCGAAGTAGATGATCTCCCGGCCGTCGGCGAGCTGCCGAACCGTCCTGTTCACTCTTCCTCCACGGAAGCGATCTTCACTTCATCCACGTGTTCGGCCAGCGTCTCCCGGGCCGCGTCGGGCAGGCCGTCGTCGGTCACGACGACATGGGCCTCGTCGAGATCGGCGATGGTGGAGATCCCGACGATGCCCCATTTGGTGTGGTCGGCGAGCACGACCAGGCGACGGCCGGCTTCGACGAGGGCCCGGTCGGTCTCGCTCTCGTCCAGGTTCGGCGTGGTGAAGCCGGGGCCGTCGGCCATCCCGTGCACGCCGAGGAAGACCTGGTCGAGGTGCAGTCGCCGGAGACTGTGCACGGCGACCGGGCCGACCAGCGCGTCGGATGGCGTGCGGACGCCGCCGGTCAGCACGACGGTGCGGTCCGGCTGGCCGGCTTCGCGCAGCGCGTCGGCGACGTGGATCGAGTTCGTCACGATCGTCAGCCCCGCCACGGCGTCGAGCGCCCGTGCGAACGTCCACGTCGTGGTGCCGGCGGAGATCCCGATCGCGGTGCCGGGCCGCACGAGCGTGACCGCGAGTTCCGCGACGGCTTCCTTCTGCCACTGCTGCTGAACGGACTTGACCTCGAAACCGGGCTCGTCGGTGCTCTTGCCGAGGATGGCGGTGGCGCCGCCGTAGACCTTCTCGACCAGGCCGCGCCCGGCGAGCACGTCGAGATCGCGCCGGATGGTCATGTCGGAGACGCCGAGCCGCGCGACGAGATCGCTGACCCGAACCGCACCGGTACGCCGGGCTTCTTCGAGGATCATCGCCTGCCGCTGACGCGCGAGCACCCCACTCCTCTCCCCAACCAACTGCACAAAATCCTACAGGATCAAACAATCAGGTGGGGGTTCCGGGCAGCCGAACGGTGAGCAGCGCACCACCTTCGGGGGCCCGGCCGGCGTAGACGGCGCCGCCGTGCCGCTCGGCGGCCTGCTTCACGATCGACAGGCCGAGCCCCGACCCGGGCAGCGTGCGGGCCTCGGGCGAACGGTAGAACCGGTCGAACACCTTCGGCAGGTCGCCGTCGGCGATGCCGGGCCCGGAGTCGCCGACCTCGATCACCGCGGTGCCGTCGCCGAGCGGCCGCATCTCGACCCGGACCGTGGACCCCTCGGGCGAGAACTTCACCGCGTTGTCCAGCAGGTTCAGCACCGCGCGTTCGAGCGCATTGTGGTCGCCCGCGACGAACCACGGCTGCAGGCGCACGTCGAACTCGACATCTCCGGCGCGGCGCCGGGCGCGGTCCAGCGCGCGCTCGACGACGTCGACGAGGTCGAGCCGCTCGAACGCGGTGCGCGGCTCGTCCTGGCGCGCGAGCTCGATCAGGTCGCCGATCAGCTGAGTCAGCTCGTCCAGCTGGGCCTTGATGTCGATCTCGATGTCGGCGCGGTCCTTTTCCGGCAGGATCGGTGCGCCCGCCCGGCTCGCGGACAGCAGCAGTTCCAGGTTGGTGCGCAAGGAAGTCAGCGGGGTGCGCAGCTCGTGTCCGGCGTCGGCGACGAGCTGCCGTTGTCGCTCCTGCGATTCGGCGACAGTGCCGAGCATCGTGTTGAAGCTGTGCGTCAGGCGCGCCAGCTCGTCGTCGCCGCTGACCGGGATCGGCCGAAGATCACCCGTGCGAGCGACATGTTCAGTGGCCGACGTCAGGCGCTCAACGGGCCGGAGCCCGGTACGCGCAACCGCCATTCCGGCGAGCGCGGCGACGACGATGCCGCCGCCACCGATCAGCGCGAGCACGATGGCCAGCTCGTTGAGGGTCTGCTTGACGGGCCGCAGCGACTGGGCCAGCACGAGCGCCTGGCCCGGCGTGTACTGCAGTGCGATGACACGGGTGTCGGTCGTCGCGTCGGTGCGCAGTGACGACGCCCCGGTCCCCTGGGCGACGGCCAGCTCCGGCTGCCCGAACGGCGGCCGCTTGCCACCACGGGGATAGATCATGGTGTCACTGGAATCCAGCAGCCCGATCTCGATGTCGGCCGTGGCCAGGAACGCTCCGGGAACTTCCTGCAGGCCCTGCCGCACCTGCGGGGTCTGCATCGCCGCGATCGCACGACTCGACAGGTTGTCGTCGACCTGCTGGTAGAGGTTGTTGAAAACCGTGACGTAGGCACCGACGGACACCAGCACCATCACCACCGCGACACTGGCCGCGGCGAGCAGCATCACGCGGGCCCGCAACGACATCCGGCGCCTGGGGGTCTTCGCTGGCTTGGCGGGAGCGTCCACCCGGATCACCGCCACCGGCTCTTCCACGACCTGGCTCACGGCGGCGTTGCCCGCAGCACGTAGCCGACGCCGCGCACGGTGTGGATCAGCCGCGGCTCACCGCCGGCCTCCGTCTTGCGGCGCAGGTAACCGACGTACACCTCGAGTGCGTTGCCCGAGGTCGGGAAGTCGTAGCCCCAGACCTCCTCGAGGATGCGGCCCCTGGTCAGCACGTGCTTCGGGTAGGACATGAACAGTTCGAGCAGCGCGAACTCGGTGCGGGTGAGGCTGATGTCACGCTCGTTGCGGGTGACCTCGCGGGTGCCGGGGTTGAGCGTCAGGTCGGCGAACGTGAGCTTTTCGGCGTCGGGGCCCGGTTGTGCCTCCGGCGCGGCTCGGCGGAGCAGCGCCCGCAGCCTGGCCAGCAGCTCCTCCAGCGCGAACGGCTTGGGCAGGTAGTCGTCGGCGCCCGCGTCGAGCCCGGATACCCGGTCGGACACGGTGTCGCGGGCGGTGAGGACGAGAATCGGCAGGTCATCGCCGGTGCTGCGGAGGCGTCTCGCGACCTCGAGGCCGTCCAGGCGCGGCATCATCACGTCGAGAATCATGGCGTCGGGCCGGTCGGCGATCACCATCTCGAGCGCCTGCGCGCCGTCACCTGCGAGCTCGACCTGGTAGCCGTTGAACTCCAGGGACCGCCGGAGGGACTCCCGGACCGCCCGATCGTCGTCGACTACGAGAATGCGCATGTAGACAGTCTTACCGAAGGTGCTGAGACTCGGCTAAGAAGCTACCTCTGATCGAGCAGTCCGCCGCGGTAGGCGAGCAGCGCGGCCTGCACACGGTTGGCCGCGCCGATCTTGGCGAGCACCGCGGAGACGTAGCCCTTGACCGTGGCCTCCGACAGGTGGAGCCGGCCGCCGATCTCGGCGTTGGACAGGCCCTGGCCGACGAGCGTGACGACCTCGCGTTCGCGTTCGGACAGGCTCGACAGCAGTCGGCGTGCGGGTTCCGCGGCGCGCAGCCCCTCGCGATGCGCGCGGACCATGCGCGCCGCGACGCCGGGGTCCAGGACCGCACCGCCCGTCGCGAGGTCGCGGACAGCGCGCACCAAGGCGGCGGGCTCGATGTCCTTGAGCAGGAAGCCGTTGGCGCCCAGCCGCAGGGCGAGGCTGACGTACTCGTCCATGTCGAACGTGGTGAGCATGGCCACCGCGGGCGGGCCGGGCAGGGCGAGGATCGCGCGCAGCGCGCGGATCCCGTCGTCGGCGGCGCGCATCTTGATGTCGAGCAGCATGACGTCCGGATGCAGGCCGCGCGCGGCCTCCACCGCCGCCCGGCCGTCGCTCGCCTCGCCGACCACCTCGATGTCGGGCGCGCCGGACATCATGCCGCGCAGGCTGGACCGGACCAGTTCCTCGTCGTCGGCGAACACCAGCTTGATCAACGCGCCCTCCCCGGAAGCCGTTCAGCGCGGGGTCTCCGCTCCGAACGGGAGGTTACCGGTTAGTAGCTTTCGCGTCGACTCGTCGTCATCCATGCGGGTACCCGTCTCATCTGGGCGGTCGGCCTCACCAAGGTGGGGGCGGTACCGCTAGGCTGTGCGCGAAGCCCTCGTAGCTCAGGGGATAGAGCACCGCTCTCCTAAAGCGGGTGTCGCAGGTTCGAATCCTGCCGGGGGCACTTAGTACTGCAACCGTAGATTGTGATCTTCATGGTTCTCGGGTCTGTTGTCGCTGGTAGTGGGCTTTCTGGGCGCGGTGTTGATGGCGTCGTCGCCACCAGGACCAGGACAGACAGTCGGTCACGTTGTCAACGCGCGCGAC
>DATFHB010000052.1:0-120172 GCA_035248845.1 Amycolatopsis sp.
CCCCCATCGGGCAGTGGAACCCGACGACCCCCGACCGACAACGGGCCACCACAACGACCCCGAACACCAAAAGGAGGACACCAACACCCACAAGACACACCCTCAAGCCGGGCCGTCACCCGCACGAAAGATCCGGGCTAGACGATTGATTCCAATAGCCTTACTGCAGCTCCGAGCCCATCCTCGGTGCTGACCTTGCGTGCCAACTCCTCCGCGCTTCGTGCTTTGGAACGGTCATCGGTGGCTTGTCGAATTGCATCGGCAAGTCGCCGGGGAGTCATCTTCCGAGATGGAAGCGGTAGTGGTGCTACATCTCGGTCGTGCAATAGTTGCCCGTTGAGATGCTGTTCGAAATAGGCTGGACAGATGACCTGAGGCTTGCCAGACATGAGTGATGCGCCAACCGTGCCACATCCGCCGTGATGGACAATTGCCGACACCCTAGGAAAGAGCCAATCAAATTGCACATCTCTGTCAAGGTGAAATATTTGATCATCGGACAACTTGCGCTCACTGTAATCAAGGTTTGTATAAATGACGGCTCGCACCCCAGCCAGGCGCGCAGCTTCTTCGCATACCTCCGCTCTGCGGCGACGGATATCTGTCACAACGTTCAAGCTGCCGAACCCGATGTAGACCGGCGGCTCTTCAGAATCCACGAATTGCAGCAGTTCGTCCCCAGGTTTCCACTCGCCGATGTGGGGAGCGTTCCAGAACCCAGTAGTATGAGCCCACGACGGGTAAGCGGTATCTTGCGGCAGCAAATGCCTACTTACTGGTTGAAGTACGGGCGCACGACTGCCGTCCCTGTTGCGCATGAAATCCCTGTGGCCTCGCCGTTTCGGCAAGCCTAGGATTTCCGTCCTCCATTTAGAGGTGTTTCCAATATAGTATCTTAGTGTGGGTCCGCTTGCCATGTACGAGGCTCGATTCAGAAAACTCGGGCACGGTAGTGGAAACCATGGGCTAGGAAAGGTACTGGTGGGAATCAAAATTGGCGTCACGGCGACGGGGATATGCGGTATGGAGAACAAGTCTGCTATCTCGTTGCCCGGTATGGTGTGGTTATGAAGCAAAACATCGGGTTTTTCTAATTTGATCGACGCCATATCCTCGAGCGCTCTGGGCATATATTTCCTGTGCAAGAAGCCTTGGCGAAAAAGATTGGCTACGCCGTTGTTGCCGGCCGATATAGCCTTTCCGGCGGACTTGTCAGTAAGAATCTCTTTCGTAACATCAAATATCGTCGCATGGGCAACGTTGTAAGACGCGGCGAGTTGAGAGAACGTTTCAGGTATAATGAGCAGGACTTCGTGGCCGGCGCTGCGGAGGGCATCGGCTAACGCCACGAAAGGCTGGATGTCTCCTCTGCTTCCTTGTGAAATGATTAGTGCCCTCATTTTTAGTGGCTCACCTCATCATTTTCTGAATGGCTGATCCTATCGTCATGCTGGATCAATTCGGACATGATGGTGAGGCGGCGATTTCCGCTAGTTGGTGTGCCGCAGTGCCGTTGCTTCAAGCTTGCAATCGCTGCGGGCTCAATGTCCCTACGGGCAGATCAACTGTGTGGGTAAAACCTGCCTCTTTGCGCTGCGGGCCGGAGTGCATCCACTATGACTTACGGATCTTCCAAGTCACATGTAGCGAGAGTAGTCGGTGCAGAGAGTGAACAAATTGCCGCAAGGAGATGAGTGACGCGATGGCCTTGACGCTTTCTGAGAACGGCGCTTGGTCGGTCGCGGCTGAGCAGGTCGTGGACTACGAGGTCCGTCTGATCGACGAAGTCTTGGACCGTGAATTCGAGATGCCGGATGCCAGGAGTAGCGCTTTAGACCCCTTAGGTCGGTCGCAGTTTGGCTCGATGCGCCGCGTGATCGTCACTGATCGTACGGTGATGCGGATTTATGGGAGCAAAATTCGAGACTTTCTGGACCGGCACGGCCTCGAATACCGAATAGTCGTCGTGTCGGGGGGTGAGGCCGCAAAGACCATGCGGACTGTCTTTCGGTTGTGTAGGGAATTCGACGATTTCGGAGTTGCGCGTAGGAGTGAGCCAATCCTCGTCTTCGGTGGCGGAGTCCTAAACGATGTCGTGGGAATGGCTGCCAGCATCTACCGGCGCGGCGTCCAGCGGATCGTTTATGGTACAACGTTGGTGGCAATTGTAGATGCGACAGTTGGCGCAAAAACAGCCACCGACTATAATGGCTATAAGAATCGGTTGGGTACGTATCTACCTGCATCGCTGGTAATTGCTGACCGAGGTTTTCTGGCCTCCCAGGGGACGCGTCGGCTTGCCGACGGATTGGCGGAAATCCTTAAGTTGGGAATCGTCTGCGACCGAGACTTATTTGAGTTGCTTGAAGAGCATGGACAGACGGTCTTGGAGGAGAAGTTCCAGGGTGCCACAGAGGCGGGGGATCGGGCTGCAAATTCTATTATTGAGGCTGCGATCGAGGGGATGCTCGGTGAGCTTCATGAAAATTTGTGGGAAAAGGACCTCGCTCGGGCGACATATTTTGGACATACGTGGTCACCCAAGGTTGAGATCACCGCACTTGAACAGTCTCGTGCGCTGATTCCGTGGAGGCGCCGTAGATGGCTGTTGCACGGCGAAGCCGTCGTATTGGATATGCTTTTGAGCGTGTTCCTTGCATTTCGGCGCGATCTCCTTAACGAGGATGAGGTTGAGCGAATCGTGGCAGTTGTGCAGCAACTAGGGCTTCCTACGTGGGATTCACTGCTTGCTGACCCCGCGATCCTGGCCGCTGGCCTCGAAGACTCCACCAGACACCGCGACGGGCAGCAGCTGGTGCCGCTCCCCAAAACGATCGGAAACGTGACGTTCGCCAACGACATATCTGAGCGTGAGGTTGCCGCAGCAGTCGACTGGATGCGGGGCCTCGGCGGCCACCGTCTGGGCTGACCGATCGACAACAAAGGGGCGCTTGAGACATATGGCAGATCTCGACCATCGATCGGTGACACCGCCATACCTGCGGTTGACGGACATCCGGAAGACGTCCCGAGGCGACATCTTCGTTTGGCACCTTCGCATCGGACAGCCGAACGTTGCTCAGATCGCGACCTCGGTGATGCACTCCGTCGAGCACTTCCTCGGCGACTACATGGTCGCGGCTAACGCAGACGTGATTGCGGTCGCGCCGATGGGATGCCAGACGGGGTTCTACATCGCTACCGCGATCGACGAGTTTGACGAGTTGTCAGCCCTCGTGGCGTCAGTCCTTGAAGACGTTCTCGCAGCGATGGCCGTTCCGCATGCGGATCCGATCCAGTGCGGTTGGGCGGAGAACCATTCGCTGGCTGGAGCGCAGGAGGTTGCGCGGTACTTGCTGAATCGTCGCGATGCGTGGGCGGACCCGAGAGCTGAGGCGCGCGAGGTGCAGCGGGTGCGGATGGACAGCCGGTAGCGTTGCCGGCTACGGCGAGAGGCGAGCATGGAATACAAGGCGCTGGGAAAGACTGGACTTCAGATCTCACCGGTGTCGTTCGGAGCGGCACCGCTGGGTGACATGTTCGGTACGGTGGACGAGCGGGCAGCGATCGCAACCGTGGGAAAGGCCCTCGACCTGGGCTTCAACTTCTTCGACACGTCCCCGTACTACGGTGGCGGGCTCTCGGAGCAGCGGCTGGGGACGGCGTTGGCTGGCCACCGCGACGAAGTCCTCATCGGTACCAAGGCCGGCCGATTCGCGGAAAATCAGTTCGACTACAGCCCCAAGCGAATCCGGGAGAGTCTGGACCGGAGCCTCCGGCTACTCAGGACGGACTACGTCGACGTCTTCCAGTTGCACGACATCGAGTTCGTCAACGTGGATGACGTGTTCGACGCGGCGTACCCGGTGCTGGTCAAGCTACGCGCGGAGGGGAAGTGCCGCTTCATCGGGATGACCGGATACCCGCTGCACACGCTGCGGCGAGCCGTAACCGAAACCGAGCTGGACACGGTGCTGTCGTACGCGCACTACACCCTCCTCAACATGCAAGTGGCGACCGACCTCGTGCCGGCATGTGAAGAGCGAGGAACGGGTTTGATCAACGCTGCAGCCGTTTCGCTGGGGCTTCTGACCTCTGGCGGTACGCGCTACGCGACCCACCCGGCGGGGCCGGAAATCCAGGCCGCCGCGGAGCGGGCGCGCCGCGCTTGCCGTGAGCGCGGCGTGGACATCGGGTTCCTTGCCAACCAGTTTGCCATCCAGCGCAGCGGCTGCCCGACCACCCTCATCGGCACGACCAACCCGCAGCACCTACAGACCGCGGTTCGAGCTGCTAGCGAGCCGATCGATGAGGAACTGCTGGCAGCGGTGCTCGCGGTGACGGCCGATGTCCACGCAGTTTCGTGGATGAGCGGGCTGCCGGAAAACAACGGCGCCGGTAGTCACGACGCTGCGAGAGGCTGAACCAGGCCGGTTTCGCGCTGACGGCGGAATTCCGTGAGCAGGGTCCGAACGGTCGGCAATTCGTAGTCGATCGTGGCAGCAGTAGCCCGGGCGTCGAGGCTGGTGTCCTGCGGCACCGGCGCCGCGGGAAGCGCTCCCTCGTCTGGGGGACCGGTGCGGATCAGCGAGCCGTCGAGTTCGAAGACCTCCGCCGCAGCGTGGGCGAGGTCTATTCGATTGATCGACTCGCCGCCACAGCAATGGAAGATGCCGCGGGCGCCGGCCTCAACGAGACGGAACATCATCTCGGCGCTTTCGGTAGCCATGCTGGGCGTGGCGCAGGTGTTGATGGTGTCGCTCTCCCAGACAACGAAGGGCTGTCCCGCAGACAGGGAGTCGACGAGGGAGGCGACGAAGTATCCGAAACCCGCGTCTTGTGACCGTGGTGAGTTCGGTTTGGCCCAGTGGACGCCGTTCACCCCGGCGATGCGGGCAACGAGGGGATGCAGAGCGCGTTCCAGAGTGACGAGTTCTCCTGCGGCCTTGAGGAACCCGTAGAGGTTGACCGGGTTGGGCGGTGTGTCCTCGGCCGAATTGGCCCGCGTGCCGTCGAAGACCCAGTCTGTCGAGACGAACACGAGCACGGCGCCGACCTCGTTCGCCGCGTCGATAACGCTACGGGTGGCGGTGACATAGGAGTCCCAGCCGAGCCGTCGGTTCGCATAGATCTGCGGGAAGTCGTTGAGGATCGCGGCGTGGACCACGACATCCGGCTTCGCGGCCAGGATGCTGTCCCGCACCCAGGTCGGATTCAGGAGGTCGACCTCGCTGAACTCGCCGGGCAGGGGTTGTTCCGCAGGCCTGCGTCCGGCGAGGACGACATCGAGCTTGTGGTGCTCGGCGTACAGCTTGGCGATGTTCGAACCCACGAAGCCGGTCGCACCGGTGATGTAGACGCGCATCAGCTGAACTCCACCTGAACCTTGACCGCCCGGCCCCCACGTAGGTCTTCGAGCGCGTCGGGCAGTTGCTGGAGCGCGATGCGGTGCGTGATCAGTGGGTCGAGGTCGATCGTGCCCTGTTCCAGGAGTCGCACAGCGACCGGGAAAACGTCCTGGCCGACGTAGGCGCCGAAGACCTGGAGCTGGTTGCGGGTGATGTCATACTGCGTGATCGGGGCCGATGCGGTGGCGTTGGCGCCGAACAGGATGATCCGCCCCCGCTTGCGCACGAGTTCCAGAGCCGTGGCGAACTGGGAGCCCACCGCGTCAACGACGACATCGGCGCCGAGACCATCCGTTGCCGCATCAAGCGTGTGGCGCAGTTCGTCCGAGTTCGGGGCGTGCGCCGCCAGTGCACCCGCCGTGCGCGCCAACTCGGCTCGATGAGCGGTCGGTTCAACGACGACGACGCTGGCACCGGCATGACGTAACAGCGCGGTGTAGAGCAGCCCGATCGGTCCGGCGCCGATCACTACCGCGGTTTCACCGGGGAAGACGGCTGCCAGCTGCGCACCGTGGACGACGGTGGACAGCGGCTCGGCGAGAGCGGCGATATGAGCCGGGACCTTGGAACTGATGCGATGGCAGGCGCTTGCCGGTACCCGGACAAAGGGCGCGAGGCCCCCATCAACGAAGATGCCGTGAGTCGTAAAGTTCTCGCAGTGCAACCATGCGCCCTGCAGGCACCACCGGCACTGGCCGCAGGCGACGTTGGGCGCGACAACGACGTGGTCCCCTTGATGGAGAGAGGTCACGTCGGTGCCGACATCCTGTACGGCCCCAGCGAACTCGTGACCGAGGACTACACCCTGTGTTGCGGGGTGACCCTGCGGCGTTGAGAGAATCTTGAGGTCGGTTCCGCAGATTCCGCAGGACTTGACCCGGAGCAGAACATCGGTACTGCGCTCGATCTCCGGTACCGTCCGCTCGGCGAGTTCCCAGCGGCCGTTGCCCGCGAAGACAGCAGCTGTCATCGATGTCTTCTGGTGGGCGGGTACAGCGTGCTTCCGACGTGTAGCTGGCTGCGTCACGGGTTTGGGTCCCCTCCCGTATTCCGATAGTTCACGACCCCGTTGCGTGTGGAGGCTAGGAGCTCTTCAAAATCAATGTTTCACTTTGATGGTGAAGGTACCTGTGGTCGCCTACGGAGACAAGCGCCGATCTTCCAACTTTTCGGCAGGTGGAACTGCGGTCTTGTATCAAATCCGGGTCCGCGTAGTATCGAGACCGGTTCATGCTTGCGTATGTGACCTTGCGTTGCACCCGACGTTCGGCCTCATGGGAGGAACTGGTGGGCGAGACCGGACGGTCCGGCAGACGCAGCGAGCTACCATGCCAGTGCTGCGACGTCTTTCGGTCGCGCGACGTCGATGAGATCCAGGAGCGGATTCGGGACGGCAAGCTGCTCCTGGCAAGGATCGAATGGCGGAGTCTCCTCGAGACCTCCGCCGAGATGGCGGGCGATTACCTGCCGGAGCTGCGATGGTTCCTGCTGACGAGTCTGCTCCGAGCGGCGCGTAACAACTCGTCGGCGGAACCTTGGCGCGAGCTGTCTGAACCGGCGCACGCGCATTGACGCCGAGGCGAATCCTTGATTACTGTTCAATGGAACGCAAGTTTCAGACTTCGACCGGTGAGGTGGTTGTGTCCGACCCGCGCCGATTCACTGAGCTTTCCACCACGAACTGGCTCTCGGCCCAGACGACGGTGCAGGAGGTCCTCGGGGAACTGCAGTTGCGCTCGGCTCGTGGCCCGCTCCAGTTCCGGATGCGGCTGAGGGCCGCCGAGTGCATCGCGATCAGTCTGGGCGTCCTGGGGTTGCGCGGGGAGGTGGATCTCGTCACGCCACGGACGCGGGCGAGCTACCTTGTCGTCCACGTCCTCGGCGGCGACTGTTGGGCCGAAAGGGATGGCAAACCGCTCGCCCTGGCGCCCGACAGCGTAGTGATCTTGTCTCCGGGGGAGTCGTTCAGAGCGGCGGCACGAGGGAGTGCGCATCTGCGAGTCGTGACCATTCAACGCCGGCTCGTGCATGGGATCTTCGCCCGCATGGCCGGATTCATGCCCACGCGCCCGATCCGGTTCGACTCGGCGATGCCGGGCGACGGGGCATTCTGGGACATGTGGTCAGAGTGTGTGCGGTACTTGCTTGCGAAACTGGGTGACGGCCGGCAACCGCGAACGATGGGTTTCGTTCGCGACGTCGAGGCCGTGTTCGTCGAGCGACTGCTGCGTCATCCCTGTCACGAATTCCACGACCGGATACAGGCTGACGTGCCGGCCTACGCCGGCGACGTTTCGCCACGATCCTTGGAAAGGGCGGCGTTCGTCGGAGTTTATATCCGAGCCGAACCGTGTCGGAAGCTCCCGACGTCTCGCTATGCGCGGCTGGTGGGCCTGTCGGCCGACGAGCTCACGGAGGCATTCTGGTGGCAGGAAGGGCTTACCCCGCACCAGTTTCGCCTACGGGTGCTACTCGACTGCATTCACGAAGACGCGGTAAACGCCAGACCCGACTGGACCAGTGTCGGCGATATCGCCGGGCGCTGGCGAACACGCCCGACTGCCCAGTTCCACCGCCAGTATCACCGTCGGTTCGGCGAGTGGCCGTGGGAGACGCTTCGGAGGACACCCGTGCCTTAGGCGGTGGGCTGGTGGCCGTCGTCCGGCCACCAGCATTCAAGCAACTGGTCCCGGGCGTTGAGTAGCATCGGGTTTCGCAAATCGATGATGTGCACGTCGCGCCAGGGTCGGAAGCCGATGGCGTCGACCACTCTGCCGGCGCGGATCCTCGACCAGTCCGCCGGAATTCCGCACACCGCAAAGCGGGCATAGGGCGCGAAGATGCGCAGCGCGCTCGCACCGAGGGCGGCTCCCAACCCGCGTCCGCGCCAGGGCTCAGCGATGGTCACCCGCCGGAGCACGACCACGTGGGGGGCCGGAGCTGATCAGCGTCTCCAGTTCCGGAAGCAATGCACCATCGGGCGCTCAGTCGGGTGATTCCGATCGGTCTACCGGAGCGCGCTCACCGACTCAACGGCGCGGGACGTCCATCAGCGGGCGCGTCAGCCGGGCGATGTCGATGCCGAGGCCGCGGGCCAGGTCCACGACGGTTGTCAGGCGCGGGTTGACGATGCCGTTCTCGAGGTAGCTGATCGAGCGGCGGGAGATCCCGCTCGCGTCGGCGAGTTCGTCCAGCGTGAACCCACGGTCGCGGCGTTCCCCGGCAAGTGCCCGGCCGAACGCGACAAGGCGCGGGTCCTCAACGCGGGCTCGGGGCACAAGGTCAACTTGACGTCCCCGACGGGCCGTGTCAGTGCAGCATGTTGCTATATTTGCCCACAGACTGTCGGACGTGTGTGCCTGTGAGCTACCCAATCGGCGGAGTGGAGTCGCCTGCATGCAGCCGAACCTGCCAGCAAACCCGCTGTCGATTGAACTGTCCTTCCGGCACGAGCGGCTGTGGTGGCAGATCGACGATGACGACGGCCAGCCCGAGTTGTGGCGGGTCTCGGCAGGCCTGTGGGGCCTCGACCGGAGTGTCGAGGACGCGCGGCACGTCGCGACGATCGACCTGGCGGTCGCGGGCCTGACCGTCGAACCTGATCTGTTCGACACGGCTGTGCTCGGCGAGTGGGCGCCGGAGTTCTTCGCGGACGCGGTGATCGACCCCGACCGTCTCCAGCCCGACCTCGAGGCTCGGATTGACGCGGGGCCGCCACGGATAGTGGTCCTCCGGCGTGTGCAGCTGGCCGAGCGGTGGCGCGGGCATGGCCTGGGGAGCGCACTCATCGCGAGCGCGCTGCGGGTAATGGCATCCAACGCGCGATTCGCGGCGTGCCAGGTGTCGCCGGACGAACTCGGCGGCGTGCGCACAGCCCGAATGCTGGAGCGCATCGGCTTCTTCCGCTGGCGTGGCGTGCACGTCGTGGGCTTGCGGAGTGCCGCGCTCCTGGACGTGCACCGCCGCCTGATCGACGAGTGGTGGCCGGGTCACGGCTTGACCCACGATGCGTAAGGCGCACTCGGCAAGTCGTGCAAGTTGCGGACGGCAGTACTTTTGACGTTGTTGCGTATAGCGCGCCATTGTGCAGCGTCGAGTTGCGTTCTATGCTTCCCGGCATGACCAGCGTGGGCGCATTGGAGCGTGGGCTCCGGATTCTCGATCTGCTGATCGAGGTCGAGTCGGATCCGATCCGGCGTGAGGAGGGCCTGTCGGTTCAGCAGGTCGCCTTCGAGCTCGACATCCACAAGAGCACCGCCTCCCGCTTGATGCAGACGCTCGTGAGCAGGGGATATGCCGTCGCCAACCATGCGGGCCGCAGGGGGTTCCGCCTGGGGCCGGCGATCGAGGTGAGTTCGGGGCTGAACATGAACGAGCGCCGGCTCACCGATCTGGCGCACCCGTTCCTGGTTCAGCTCGTCGAAGAGACCGGCGAGTGCGCGCACGCAGCGGTTGCGTCTGGCGCAACTGCGCTCGTGATCGACGACGTGGAAACGGGGCAGCCGCTGCGCGTGGTGGCGGGGACCGGGCGGCGCGTGCCGCTGCACTGTACGTCGGCGGGCAAGTGCCTGCTGGCGCTCGGACTTGCCACAATCCCGCCGGACCTGCCCCAGCGCACCGCGCGGACGATCACCAACCCTGAGATTTTGACATTACATCTGGCCGAAATCCGAGAGCGCGGCTATGCGCTCGATGACGAAGAGAATCACACCGGGGTCCGTTGTATCTCCGTTCCCGTCTATGACGGCGCCGGTGGCGCGCCGGTTGGTTGCATTGGGATCGACGGCCCTTCGGTTCGCATGGTTGAAACCGAAATCGACAAGCTGGCCCGCAAAGTGATCGACGTGGCCACAGAGCTGTCCGTGAGGCTGGGGGAGGACCACCTGGCGCCGGTCGGCTAGACAGCTGTGCGCCGGAGAAGGGACAAAGGCGTTGAGTATCCGGTTAACGACAGGTCAGGCAATTGTCCGCTACCTGATGAACCAAAGGGCCGAGTTCGACGGTGTGTCGGACCCGTTCTTTGCTGGGATGTGGGGGATTTTCGGGCACGGAAACATTGGGGGAGTTGCCGAGGCGCTGCAGGAGGCCGGGCCGTCTTTTCCCTATTACCTGGGGCGTAACGAGCAGGCGATGGTGCACGCCTCGGTGGCGTTCGCGAAGCTGAAGAACCGGCGGCAGGCGTTCGCGTGCCTGTCCTCGATCGGGCCGGGCGCGACGAACATGGTCACGGGGGCCGCGACGGCGACGGTGAACCGGTTGCCGGTGCTGCTGCTGTCGGGCGACACGTTCGCGGAGCGGTTGCAGGATCCGGTGTTGCAGCAGGTGGGCAGCGAGCACGCGGGTGACGTCACGTCGAACGACGCTTTCCGCTCGGTGGTGCGCTATTGGGACCGGATCACGCGGCCGGAGCAGCTGATCAGCAGTCTGCCCGAAGTGATGCGGACGTTGACCTCGCCCGCCGACACCGGCGCGGTGTTCCTGGCGCTGCCGCAGGACATCCAGACCTACGCGTTCGACTTTCCGGACGAAATGTTCCAGCCCCGCGTGTGGCCGATTCCGCGGCAGCGGGCGGACCGGCGGCAGATTCAGCGGGCGGCTGCGTGGATTCGCGGCAGCAGGCGGCCCTTGATCGTCGCCGGCGGCGGCGTGCGCTACAGCGAGGCGTTCGATGTGCTGCGCGCCTTCGCGGAGCGGACCGGGATTCCCGTCGCGGAAACGCACGCGGGCAAGGGCGCGCTCAACTACGACCATCCGCTGAGCCTGGGTGGTGCCGGCGTGGCGGGGACGCGCGCGGCGAACCTGATCGCGGAATCAGCCGACCTCGTCATCGGTGTCGGCACGCGGTACACGGACTTCACGACGGCATCGAAAACCGCGTTCCAGAACCCGGACGTCCGGTTCGTCAACATCAACGTGTTCGAGCACGACGCGTACAAACACGCCGCGGTGCCCCTGATCGGCGACGCACTTGCGGTGCTGGAGGACCTGGACACCGAGCTTGGCGCGCACGAGACGCCGCAGGCCTACCGCGACGAAGTGCAGCGGCTGAACCACGAATGGAACACCGAAGTGGAACGGCTGTACCAGCTCGGGAAGGACCCGATCAGCCAGGGTGAGATCATCGGGGCGGTCGAGGCGTCGGCCGAACCCCGGGACGTCGTGGTGACCTCGGCCGGCAGCCTGCCCGGCGACCTGTTGAAGCTGTGGCGCTGCCGGGATCCGCTCAGCTACCAGGTGGAGTACGGCTACTCGGTGATGGGATACGAGATCGCCGGCGGACTAGGCGCCAAGCTCGCGGACCCGGACCGTGAGGTGTACGTGATGGTCGGGGACGGGTCGTTCCTGATGATGAACAGCGAGATCGCGACCGCGGTACAGGACGGCGTGAAGCTGATCATCGTGGTGATCGACAACCGCGGTTTCTCCAGCGTGGGCCGGGTCTCGGAACAGGTGGGCAGCGAAGGGTTCGGCTGCCACTATCGCGCCCGCGCGGAGTCCGGCTGGTACGCTGGCGAGTCGCTGGACGTCGACTTCGAGGCGCTGTGCCGCGCGCTCGGCGCGGACGCGGTGACCGTCAAGACCCGTGCCGACCTGGAATCCGCGCTGTGCAACGCCCGCGCGGCCACCAAGACGCAGTGCATCGTCATCGAGACCGACTGGGACGAACGGGTGCCCGGCTACGCCTCCTGCTGGTGGGACATGGCGACCCCCGAGGTCGCGACTGTCTCCGCCGTCCGTGCGGCCCGGGCGGAGTACGAGCGGGAGAAGACCCGCGAGCGCTACCTGATGATGCCCGGCCACCCGCACTGGGGGCGCCATGACTGAGTTGCTGACGGTCGGCCGGGTCAACCTGGACCTGTATGCGCAGCAGACCGGCACGGAGTTCGCCGAGGCCCGCGGCTTCGACGCGATGATCGGCGGCAGCCCGTCGAACATCGCGATCGCGGCAGCGCGGCTCGGCGTCCGCGCGGCCGTGTTCACCGCGGTCGGCGACGACCTCGTCGGGGACTGGGTGCTGCGCGCGTTCGAACGGTCCGATGTGGACACGTCCTATGTGGCCCGGAAACCCGGGTTGCACACGTCGCTCGCACTGCTCGGGCAGATCCCGCCGGACGAGTTCCCGCGGACGTTCTACCGCGACAATCCGGCCGATATCCACCTCACCGTCGAGGAGGCCGCGGTGCTGCCCCTCGAGCGGATCAGGGCCGTGCTGGTGTCGGCGGACGTGTTCGCGCGCGGCTCGAGCGCCCAGGCTGCCGCGTGCATCCTGCGGGCCTGCCGTGACCAGGCCACGACCGTCTACATCGACCTCGATCTGAGGCCGGAACACTGGCCGAAGCCGGATGAGTACGCGCTGCTGGTCGGCGCGGCGGTCAACGGCGCCGACGTGGTGCTGGGCACCGCCGAAGAGTTCGCCGCCTTGCTCCAGGCCGATCCGCAGAATCTCGCGCTGTCCGGTGACAAGCAGGTGTTGGTGCTGAAGCGGGGCGGCGACGGGGCGACCGTGCTGACCCCCGACGGCGAGTTCGAGGCGCCCGTGTTCGACGTGCCCGTGGCGAGCACCGTGGGCGCCGGCGACGCGTTCGCGGCGGGCCTGATCTCCGCGCGGCTCAACGGTTCCAGCTGGGCGGCGGCCGGGCGGCTGGCGAGCGCGTGCGGGGCCGTGACGGTCAGCCGGTTCGGCTGCTCGGAAGGATTCCCGTCGCTCAACGAGGTCTCCGGCCTGCTGGGGCTGGAGGTGGGCCATGCGTGTTGATCAGCTGCGATACCTCGACTTCCAGGTGCTGTCGCTGCGCCCGGGGGCGACGGTGGAGCTGGGCACCGCGGGACGTGAGACGGGGATCCTGACCATCTCGGGCACGGGCTCCGTCGTCGTCGACGGCGAGAAGTTCACGCTTGGCCGCCGCAGTGTCTTTGAGGACCTGTCCAGCCTGCTCTACGTTCCGCCGGGCGCCGACGCGTCGGTGACCGCCGAAACGTACTGGTCCGTTGCGGTCGGCACGGCGCCCGCGGCCGGGCGTTTTCCGACGCGGCTGATCACGCCGGCGGAGATGAAGATCGAGCAGAGGGGCGGCGGGACGGCGCTTCGCCAGATCCACCACGTCCTGTCGCATCCGCTGCCCGCCGAACGGCTGATCGTGTACGAGGCACTGGTGCCGGCGGGTGCGTGGGCGGGGTGGCCGCCACACTGCCACGACGGGCGCCACGGCTCGCCGAATCTGGAAGAGACCTACTTCTTCCGTTTCGACCGCCCCGAGGGTTTCGGATTTCACCGGAACTACGTCGAGGACGGCTCGTTCGACGAGATGTTCACTGTTCGGGACGGCGATTGTGTGGTGGTGCCGCGTGGATTCCACGTGACCGCCGCATCGCCCGCGGCCAACATGTGGATCCTCAATTTCCTCGCAGGTGAGCCGGTTGCCGAAGAGCGTGCAAGACCACCGTATTTCGACCCGACGACAAGCTGGATTACCGATGACTGGTCGCGAGGACGCCTTGAGCTCCCCGTCGCGGTTCACGGAGGCACGCGTGGGCGATAATGGCGGAGCCTCGGTCGCGGGTGCCGACCGGGTGCGGGTGTCCCGCGCCATCACCGACCGCCTGCGGGCGGCGATGAGCTGGGACGGTGTGTTCTGCCTGCTCGCGCTGGACCACCGCGACGCGATGCGCAACGCTTTCGCCCGGGTCGGCATCGAGAACGTGAGTGCATCGACGATGCTCGAGGTCAAGGGCCGCATCGCCGACGTGCTCGGCAGTCGGGCATCGGGCATTCTGGCCGACCCGGACGCGGCCGAGCGGTGCCGACCGAAGGACGGCGGCGTGCTCATGCCGCTCGAGGCACAGGGCCACGAGGCGTTCGCGGGCGGGCGGCTTTCGCGGCTCGAGTTCAGCGCTGCCGACGTGGCCGCGCTCGGCGCCGACGGCTGCAAGCTGCTCGTCTACTACCGCCCCGATCATGGCGAAACGGCGTGGCGGCAACGGGAACTGATCGACCAGGCGGTCGCCGATGCGCACGCGCATGGGTTGCCTCTGGTCCTGGAACCGCTGGTGTACCGGCTCGAAGGCGAGACGGACTACCGGGTCTCCGATCTGGTCGTGGCCGCGGCGCGGGACCTTGCGAGCGCCGGCGCGGATCTGTTGAAGCTGCCCTTCCCGGGCAGCCGGCAGGCCTGCCGGGAGCTGACCGACCTGGCCGACTGGGTGTTGCTCGGCGGGCGTGACACCAGCAGGGAAATGTTCGCCGCGCAACTCGATATCGCGACGAACGCGGGCGCGCGCGGCTTCATCGCCGGGCGGCCGATTTGGGGCGGTGTTCTGGGATTGGACGAAACCGGGCAACGGAAATGGCTCGCCGAACAGGCCGCGCCGTATTTCGACCGGCTCACCGACATTGCGCACGGAAGGAGGGGCTGATGAGCGACCTCATCGGTCATTGGATCGCCGGCCAGACCGTGCTCAACGGCGGCGAGACCGGGCCGGTCTTCAACCCGGCGACCGGGCGCCAGACGGCATGCGTCGAGTTCGCGACCGTCGGGGAGGTCGACCGCGCGGTGCAGGCGGCGAAGTCGGCGTTTCCGGAATGGCGCGCATTGTCGTTGTCTCGGCGGTCCGAACTCTTCTTCGACATCCGTGAAATCTTCCTGCGGCACCGCGGCGAGATCGCCAAGCGCGTCACCGCCGAACACGGCAAGACCCTGCCCGACGCGCTGGCCGAGGTGACCCGGGGGATCGAGGTCATCGAGTACTGCTGCGGGATCCCCGAACTGATGAAAGGCGAGTACGCCGAGCAGGTCTCCACCGGGGTCGATGTGCACTCCGTGCGGCAGCCACTGGGGGTCTGCGCGGGGATCACGCCGTTCAACTTCCCCGCGATGGTGCCGATGTGGATGTGGGCGGTCGCGTTGGCGTGCGGCAACACGTTCGTGCTGAAACCGTCCGAAAAGGACCCTTCAGCGCCGGCATTCATGGCGGAGTTGGTGCAGCAGGTGGGAGTTCCCGACGGCGTGTTCAACGTCGTGCAGGGGGACCGAGTTGCCGTCGACGCGCTCTTGCGCCACCCGGATGTCGCGGCGGTGTCGTTCGTCGGCTCGACGCCGGTCGCGCGGTCGGTCTACGAGACGGTGACTGCTGCCGGAAAGCGCTGTCAGGCGCTGGGCGGGGCGAAGAACCACATGATCGTCCTGCCGGACGCCGACATCGACATGGCCGCCGACGCCGCGGTTTCGGCCGGGTACGGCGCGGCGGGGGAGCGGTGCATGGCCGTGTCGGTCGTGGTCGCCGTCGGCGGTGTCGGGGACGCGCTGGTGGAAGCCATCGCGCAGCGGATCCCGAAGCTGACGGTCGGAAACGGCGCCGACGACGTGGACATGGGGCCGCTTATCACACGGGCGCATCGTTCCCGGGTCGCGCAGTACGTCGAACACGCGTCGGCCGAGGGCGCGACCGTCGTGGTCGATGGGCGCACGACGACGCCGGGTGGGGACGGCTTCTTCCTCGCCCCGTCATTACTCGACGATGTGCTGCCGGGGATGCCGGCCTACGACGACGAGATCTTCGGTCCGGTGCTCGGCGTGACCCGCGTCGACACGTATGACGACGCGGTGCGCCTGGTCAACGACAATCCCTACGGCAACGGCACGGCGATCTTCACCCGGGACGGCGGCGTCGCCCGCCAGTTCTCGCAGGACGTGCAGGCCGGGATGGTCGGGATCAACGTGCCGATCCCGGTTCCCGCGGCGCAGTTCTCCTTTGGTGGGTGGAAGAACAGCTTGTTCGGCGACACGCACATGTACGGCCGTGAGGGGATCAGGTTCTACACGCGCGGCAAGGTCATCACCTCGCGGTGGCCCGAGCCGGCGAGCTCGAAAGTGGAACTCGGCTTCCCGGAGACACGATGAAACCTTTGCGGATCGGCATCATCGGGTGCGGCAACATCGGCGCCCGCATACACCTGCCCACCTGGCTGGCGCACCCGGAGGTCGCGCGGGTCGTGGCGCTCGCGGACCCGACCGCGGTGGCGCTGGAGTCGGCGCGTGCCGCGGCCAGCCTGGCGCCGGATCAGGTGCACGACGACCCGGTCCACCTCATCACGCGCGACGACGTCGACGTGGTGGATATCTGCACGCCACAGCACCTGCGCCGGGACGTCCTGCTCAACGCGGCGGTGTCGGGCAAGCACATCCTGTGTGAGAAGCCGTTGGCGGCTGTGCCGCTGGACGCGGCGGCCGCCTTGGACGCGGCGGAGAACGCGGGCCGGATGCTGGCAATGGTTCACAACTACCTGTGGCTGCCAGAGATCCAGGTTGCACGTCAGGTGATCGATTCAGGGGAGATCGGTCCGGTGCGGACCGTCATCGTCAACTACCTCGGAGTGGTGGACATGCCGGGCGCCGCGGCCTACCGGGCCGGGTGGCGGCACGACGCAGCGTCTTCCGGCGGGGGCGTGCTGATGGACATGGTGCACGGCGTGTACCTGGCCGAGACGTTGCTGGGGCAGCCGGTGCGGCGCGTGTCCGCGTATGTGCGCAGCCAGGACGCCGGCGCGACCGTCGAGGATCTGGCCTTGTGCCGGTTCGAGACGGAGTCCAACGCCGCGCTGGTGAACATCGCGTGGGGCCTCGGTGCCGGCGGGATCGAAGTGTCGGGTGACCTGGGCCGGGTCTCGGTTCGGTACCGGGATGGCGGGACTGCGCCCTGGGCGCCCGTGGAGCACGTGCGCGTCACGACCGCGTCCGGGATGCGGGAGGTGTTGGGGGCGGATACCCGCGTCATGACCGACATCCCACAGCCGATCATGGAGTCGTTCGAGCACGTCCTGCTCGATTTCGCTGACGCGGTGCGCAACGGGCGCCCGCCGGCGGCATCCGGCCGAGACGGCCTGCGGATCCTCGAGGCGACAGCCGGGGCCTACAAGTCGGCGGTCACGGGTGAGGTCGTGACCATCCCGCTCGATCGAGATGACCCGGTGTTCCGCCACGGCGTGCTCGGCGTGAAGAAGCTTGCGGTATCCGAATGGTCGCCGACCCAGGGCACGTCCCTTTACAACGCTGGATGAGGAGTATCCACAGTGGACCTTTGTCTCTATACCGACTCCGTGTCCAGCATGTCGCTGGACGATGCACTCGACTTCGCGGTCGGCATTGGCGCGAATGCTGTGGAGATCGCGGCCGGCGGCCAGTCGAGTGCGCCCCACATGCGGGTGTTCGAGCTGCTCGCGGATGCGGGCCGGCGCGCCGAGTTCGCGCGGAAGCTGGAGGAGCGGAAGCTGCGGCTGGCCGCGGTGAACTGCTCGGCCTGGCCCATGCATCCGCGCGAGGGTGACCGGCACGTGGAGATCATCCGCGCGGCGATCCGTCTTGCGGGAGAGCTGGGCGTGGACAAGATCGTGACGATGTCCGGCTGCCCAGGCGAATCAGCGCAGGCGCGCGCGATCCACTGGATCACGTTCCCGTGGCCGGACGATCGCTACGCCATCCTCGACGAACAGTGGGATCAGGCCGTGGCGCTCTGGCACGACCTGGCCGCGTACGCGAAGGGGCACGGTGTCACGAGGATCGCGCTCGAGCTGCACCCGCTTCAGTTGGTGTACAACGTACCGACGCTGCAGCGTCTGCGCCGCGAGATCGGACCGATCATCGGTGCGAACGTCGATCCGAGCCATATGTTCTGGCAGCAGATGGATCCCGTGCGGGTCGTATACGCGCTCGGCCCAGCCGTGTTCCATGTGCATCTTAAGGACACCGAGATGCGCGACTCGGTCGGTGTGAATGGCGTTCTCGACGCCACGCCGTTCGGCGATATCGAACACCGGTCGTGGATCTTCCGCACCGTCGGCCTGGGACACGGGGCGCCGTTCTGGAAATCGTTCATTGGTGCACTTGAACAAGTCGGGTACGACGACGTGCTCAGTATCGAGAACGAGGACCCACTAATGCCCGCGCAGGTGGGGGCGAAGCAGGCTGCCGACTTCATCACCGGACTCAACGACGAGTAAGGAGACATAAAATGGTACTCATAGCCGAATGCGTCGGATGTAAGACGCGCCTGAGCGGCCATTCCTACGACCGGCTCGCCGATCTCATGGAAGCCATGGAGCGCGACGGCTGGCTGGTCGACGACATCGACCCGCGCTGCCCGAAGTGCCTGAGCCTTGAGGGATGGCACTCCGAGCATGCTGAGATGGTCGGCATGCTCGAAATGGAGCCGGCCAGGCTGGCTTCGTAAACGCTATTACTTCGCTGCTTTTAGCGCAGGTCGACTATGTCGCTGCCGCTCGACTCGGTCGCGATGGTGCGTATCGGTGTGAAAAGATGCAAGGCGGCCGTACTGTGCCTGCGGGTTGGCGCACGATGTGATGTTGGCTTGTGGCCAATAATGGAATAACAATAGACATTTCGCGATTACTTTGCGCGAACCGCTGTGAGCTCGGCGGAACGAACACTCCAAGGGTTTGCCAAGCTCATGGTACTTACTACTGGATGCTGAGGTAGCCTTCATACTATGCTGCGTTTCGCCATGATAGGAGCGGGTGGGCACGCTGGGATCGCTATCCTTCCCGCACTCAGGCTTGTCGACATTGACCTGATCGCTATAGCTGACCTGAATGAGGAGCTGGCGCGGTCGCGCGCGCGCAGTTTCGGCATCGATCGGGTGTACACCGACTTCGAAAAAATGCTGGAGGTCGAGCAGCTTGATGCGGTTTGCATTGTTGGTCCACCAGCCTTGCATCACAAGGCTGGAATCGCTGTTCTGCGGTCCGGTCGCCATCTCTTTACTGAGAAGCCACCGGCTCCCGACCTTGAAGGTGCGTTGGATCTGCAACGCGAGGCTAGGGTAGCCGGCCGTCATGCGATGGTCGGTTTCATGAAACGCCATGCGTTTGCTTACAAGCGAGCGAAAGCGATCAGTCAACGTGCCGAGTTTGGCCGCCTCACCACTTTGCGACTAAACTATTCACATTGGCACTTCGGTCCTCTGCGGGATCATTTGCTATTCATGAGCATCCACCCTATAGACCTCGCGCGCTTCTTCATGGGGAACGTAACTGAAGGATCGATATACAAGCGAGCAATCGACGGTGAACACGTTGTCGCTTTGATGGCAAAGCACGAGAATGGTGGTATGTCGCAGATTACTATGTCGGCCCATGAACCGCGAGTTCAGGAGTCGGTCGAGCTCGCAGGTGAATCCGCCTTGATCAAAGTGAGTAACCTTACGGAATTAAAGTACTACAAGGCTGCATCAAATACGACCGACGCCGAATTGACGGATGAAACGATGATATCCATGTGGCAGCCAGAATTTGCTATACCGGGGGAAAGAAGCGACAATCACGTTCTCCAAGGCTACGCCGGCGAGCTGCAAAACTTCGTCGAAGCGATTGAAACTGGGCAGGTACTGTCTCCTAATATCGACGACGGCGTCGCGGCCATGCAACTTGTGGAAAAGATTTCCGATGCTCGCAATGGGATTTCGACATTCACCCTTCCGGTGACGTCGTCGTACGGATAGTCGAGGCGTGCACTTCTTGAGGTTCGGCGTCCTCGAACTAGAATGCTTCGAGGACGCCGATTTTGTGCGCCTACAGCGCGGCAATCATCGGTTCAAGGTACTGGCGTGCCCGCGCTGCCTCGTTTGCGCGTTCCGTCGCAGAGGAATTTCGATCCACAGGCTCGAGTTCAAGCGTCATGTCGCCCTGATATCCGGTCGATTTCACGAGCTTGAAGAACTCGGCGAAATCAAAATTTCCTTCCCCCGGTGTGCAAAATGTCCCGTCGAGGTGTGAATCTCGAAGAGCGATATGAACAATCCGCTGCCCGACTGCCTCGACTATGTCCACGCTGGACGAGCCTGAGTTCAGCATATGACTCGTGTCGAGATCGACGCCAAGGTTAGGAATGTCTGAGGCGTCGAGTAGCTCCACTACCTGATCCAAGGTCTCGGCCAAGGTGCCGCGGTGTGGTGTTTCTATGCCCAGCCGGAGGTCGCGCGCGCTGGCCAACTCAGCGGCTAATGAAATCGAGCGTTTGAAGCGGTCAATCGCCCTTGCGTGGCCCCCATTTTCGGGTTCCGGACGGTTGCCGTCGACGATCCACGCCTTCGCGCCCACTGCCTGGGCTACATCGGCAGCGACGGTGTAGCGGTGTGTCAACTCGTCAAAGTCATCAATGGCATCCGGATGCCATGGAACAGACTGAACCCCGGCAACCTCAAACCCAAAATCGCGGACGAGGCTGGCAATGCGAGACACTTGACCTGGATCTCGTGTAACGAGGTCGACATGATTGAAAAGGGCAGGAACTGCTGACAGGTCAATGACTGTGAAGTCAAGTTCTGCAATGTGTTCGAGTGCTTCCTCCAACGATTGAGGTCCGAAAGTTAGCGTTGAGCATCCAAGCCGCATAGTGGAGTTCCTTGACCAAGAGAAGTCGTGCTTGCGATAGCTGGAAGAATGTCGCAGTGGTGACAGACTTTATTCTAAATGTCGTATATATCATCGATGATGGTTGACTTCTTGTCAAGTGGGATGGGGCCTTCGGACTCTCCGGACTCTTATGGTTTGGTCGGCGCGGCAGGCTTCGCCGAACATGGGTGGCTGCGCCGCTTGTCGACTTTGCATTCACTGTGTGTTGAGTCCACCTTCCGTCGTGCCAAGACCAACAACTTGCCGGAGAAAAATGACCCCTATAAAAGCGACGCTTACTGGCTAAGGCTGAGCGAGACCTGAAATGGCATCCAAGGTAGCGTCAGGGGTGAGCTACCGGAAAGCGTGCGATGATTCCCTATTCGGACAGAAGCCGTGTTGCGGCCGTATTCGACATCCTGGTTCCTGAAGACAGCCTTCCCTCCGCGACCGGTGTCGGTGTGATGACCTGGCTTGACCGAGAGGCGTCGGGTTCGCATGCCGAACTTTGGCGGGATCTGCTGGCTCCCGGGTTCGACGCGTTGGCTGCCGAATCACCTCCTCCCGATGCTCGACTTATTCGTGATCTGGAGGTGGCCGATTCACGCGATGGGTGGTCGGTCTCGCCACGGGCGTTTGTCAACAAACTGGTCGAATTGGCGGCCTACGGAACGTATGGCCAGCGGGACAGCCCGTTGTGGGCCGCGATGGGCTATGAGCCCGGGCTGAAGACATCGCCGGGAGCACAGGTACGACATGTACAACTCGATCCGACTGGTTTCGGCTGGCTTTCTTCGTCGTATGACGTGGTCATCGTGGGTGCGGGCGCGGGTGGAGGCGTTGCGGCTCGCGTCCTGACGGCTGCCGGCGCACGCGTGCTGCTCGTCGAGCGTGGGCAGTTCTTGACCTACTCCGAGATGAGCCGCGATCACGTCGCCAACCACAGGCTGGCGGCCTACGGGCACAACACCGGCCCCGAGGTCGACGGCAATCCCCGCGTCTATGCACCGCCTGGCCGGCCCGAACAGGTGGTTCAGCGCCCCTACGAGACCGAGTGGCGCAACAATGCCATGACGGTCGGTGGCGGGACTCGCGTCTACCAGGGAATGGCGTGGCGGTTCCAGCCGGACGACTTCCGCATGGCGAGCAAATACGGCGTTCCCGACCGAAGTTCGCTGGCCGACTGGCCGTTGACCTACGAAGACCTTGAACCCTATTACACTCGCGCCGAACAGGAATTGGGTGTCTGCGGCGATGGGCATGCGCATCGGGTTCAAGGCTTCCGCAGTGCGGACTATCCTATGCCGCCTCAGCCGGAGACGCTGGAAGCGCAGTTTCTCCGGAAAGGAGCCGAGGCGCTCGGCCTCACCACTGGTCCTGTTCCGTTGTTGCTGAATTCCGTGCCCCGTGACGGCCGCGCGGCCTGTGCGCGCTGCGGGGAGTGCGTCGGTTTCGCCTGTCCGACGGACGCCAAAAATGGCGCGCACAACACCACGATTCCGCTCGCGCTGGATACCGGACTGTGCACCTTGGCGACCGGGGTACGGGTGGAGCGCATCCAGGTGGACGGCAGTGGTCGAGCGACGGGGGTGGTCGCGATCGACGTCGCAACCGGTGTTCGGCGGGAGATTTCGGCTGGTGCCGTGGTGGTAGCGGCCGGTGCCGCCGAGACCGCGCGACTGCTGCTGGCCAGCGGGACCGACACGTACCCGAATGGTCTTGGTAATCAAACCGACCAGGTGGGCCGTCACTTCCAAGCGCACCTTTACGTCAGCGCGTTCGGCCTGCACGACACACCCGTGCAGGACGGGCTCGGGCCGGGTGTCTGCATCGCGACCGCCGACTACTCTCACGACCTCGGCGGCGAGGGGATCGGCGGCGGTGTGCTCGCCAACGAGACCGTCAAGCTGCCCGCGGTCTTCTGGAACTGGGCGCTCCCGCCCGATGCGTCGCGCTGGGGCGCGGATGGAAAGCGCCTGATACGCGAAGCCTATCTGCGCACCAGCCATGTTCAGGGGCCCATCCAGGAAATCCCCAATCCCGAAATGCGTGTCACGCTGGCGAAGTCCGTGCGCGACGCGCACGGCAATGGCGTCGCGCGGCTGGCCGGCGAGCTGCATCCCGAGAGCGTGCGAGCGGCGAACGCCCTTCAGCAGCGGGCGCTTCAGTGGATGCGCGCGTCTGGTACGTCGCGGGTCTGGGCGCGCCCCGACCCGATTACCCCGACGTTGACCGGCGGTCAGCACCAGGCCGGCACGGCCCGGATGGGGAACGACCCCGCGAGTTCGGTGACCGATCCCTTCGGGCGCGTCCACAGTCACCAGGGATTGTGGGTCATGGACGGGTCCCTGCACGTGACAAACGGTGGCGTGAACCCGGTCCTGACCATTCTTGCTGTGGCCTACCGCTGCGCCGAAGAACTCGCGAAGCAAGGTCGATGAGACGTCGGCCGTCACTGGGCGAGACCGCGAGGTCTGCCGGTGACGGCCGACGGCGTCTCAAGCGGACGGGCTGGTCCACTGGTCCGGGATGGGATTCGTGGCGATCTCGGCCGCTACCTCGATCAGGCTCTTCGCGACCTTCTTGACCTCACGCAGGGTGAACCGCGACGACGGGCCGCTCACGCTGATGGCCGCAGGCAGGTGCGTGCCGAGCAACGGCGCGGCGACGCACCGGCCGTCCTCTTCGTTCTCGCGGTCGTCTTCCGCGTAGCCGAGCCGCCGGATCTTGGCCAACTCGTCAAGGAAGTCGTCGATCGTGGTGATCGTGTTCGCGGTACGCCGCACCAGGCCGGTCTCGTTGAGCAGGTCGCGCACCCGAGCCTCCGGCAGCTGGGCCGCGATGGCCTTGCCGAGCGCGGTGCAGTGGATCGGCTCACGGTGGCCGCGGCTCGCGGCCAGGCGCACCCCCCGCCGGCTCTCGACAATGTCGATGTAAATGACGTGATCGCCGTCGAGGAGACCGAGGTTGGCGGTCTCGCCGAACTCGTCCCGCAGGTTCTCCAGCGTCGGCCGCGCGCGCTCCCGGAGGATCTCCAGATGCCGCGACTGCATGCCGACAAAGCCAAGCCCCAGGCGATACAGGCTGGACTCCTGATCGCGTTCGACGTAGCGGTGGTTTTCCAGAGTCCACAGGTAACGGAAGGCCGACGACTTCGGCAAGCCGGTGATCTGCGCGACGTCGTTCAGCGCGATCCCGTCCACGGACTCCTGTAGCAGGTTCAAGATCAAGCACACGCGTTCGACCGCACGAACGGAGTAGTCGCGCTCTTCAGACGATTCCTCGACCTCCGAGGTTTCGATCTCCTCGGCTTCCTTCTTCCGTCGCCGCGCCACGGGAGCCCTCCAATGTTTTGTTCGCTAACCCTGGCATTTCAGATCGTACCGGGAGTGGAACGCGCGTGTCAGGGGGCCAGCTTCGGAACGGGCGGTGACTGTCGGTGAAACGGATCACGGGCGCCCAGCTGTGCGTAACCGAATTGCCGGTTCTGCCAGGTGGCGACGACGGGTTGGTCGCATCGCGTGACGCGTGGCACACATTACCTAGTCGGTCGTCAAACGCCGGCGATCTCGCACAGCCGTTCGGCGAGGCGGAGCGTCTGCGCCGCGCTTGCGATGTCCGAGACCGTCCCCGCCCCGCCCTGGACGACCTGTCGGAAATGCGTCAGTTCGGGCAGGAAACCCATGGTGGTGACGGAGGAGTTCTGTACCTGCGGCACCGTGTAGTTCGGCCGCCACACCTGCTCGGGGCCCGTCGGCGGGCGGTAGGTGCAGGTGTCGACGTTCTCGATCCACACGGCGTGCCCCTTGCCGTAGACCTCGGCGTATTCGTTGCGCTGCTCCCAGCTGGCGGTGGTGCAGAGGTTGAATGTGCACACCGCGCCTGAGGACGCCCGGGCGATCGCGGCGACGGCGTGGCCGAAACCGGGCAGCTCCGTCACGTGCGCCTGCAGATCGCTCAGCTCGCCGAGGAGATAGCGGGCCAGGTCGAGGTGGTGACCGGGGTTGTCGATCAGATAGGTCCGGAGATCCCCGTCGAATCCTTGCCCCATCGCGAACGTGAAAGCGCCGAGCGACGGCGGGCCGAAGTCCGCCGAATGGATGATCTCGCGCGCCCTTTGATATGCGGGCGCGAACCGTTTCATGTAGCCAATGACGACCGGAACGCCGGTTTCGGCGCTCAATTTCGCGAGCGTGTCGGCTTCTGCCGCGGTCGCCGCGCCTGGCTTCTCGCAGAAGACTGGCTTGCCGGCCTTGAGGCACGCTTCGACGAGGGGGGCGTACTCGCTCGGCGGCACGGAGACGACAACAGCGTCCAGGTCGACCGATGCGAGCATTTTCTCTGCGGCGTCAAAGAAGTGCGGCGCACCCCACCGGTCCGCGGCAGCCGCCGCGCGATCCTGATGCCGAGCGCAGATCGCGACCACATCCAGGCCGGCGGTGGCGAAGTTGGGGTAGAGGCTCGTGGACGCGTGTCCCCCTGCGCCGATGACGCCGATCTTTACACCCATCGCAGAATGACCTTTCCGGAGAGAGCTTGGAGGAAGTCGGTGATCGCGGGTTGCGCGTCCGCCGCGGCGACATCGTGCGTGCACAGTTCGCGCAGCGGAAGGCCGCGGTCGACCAGTTCGCACATATGTGCATAGTCTTCGGTCGCGTAATACCAACTGCCGGTATAGGTGATCTCCCGGCGAATGAACAACTCTGACGGATTCAGCGGAACGTCGACGTGGCACTCGCCCGACTGAAGCACGGTGCCCGCGTTCTCGACCAGGTCGAAGGCCTGTCTGATGCAGTCTTCGCGGCCGGTGCATTCGATGACCAATCGCGCATTCCGCGGAATCTCGTCATCGGGGGAGAGGGCGGCTTTCGCGCCCAGCCGCAACGCGAGGTCCCGCCGGTACGGCGACGGTTCGATCCCGATCACTTCCGCACCGGTGAAGGCCCGCACCACGACATGCGCCAGGCCGACCGGGCCGAGACCGAGGACCAGCACCCGGTCTCCTGGGCCGGATGGGGCACGGTGCAGCGCGCGAGCCGGCACGCCGAGTGGATCGCCGGTGAGCATCGCGGCGACTCCGGGGTCGATGCCGGGCCGAACCTGCCGCAGCGCGGACGCCGGAACCGCGGCGAACTCGGCATGCCAACCTTCGCTCACCTTCGGCCCGCGTTCGCAATGCAGTTCTTGACCGGCGGCACACCGGGCGCACTCGCCGCAGCCGGTGACCGCGGTGAGCCCGACGCGATCACCGGCGTGGAATGCGGACGTGCCGGGTTCGACGACGATGCCGCACGCCTCGTGGCCGGTGTTGCCGTCCATGCCGTTGCGCAACGTGGCACGTTCGGAGCCGCACACGGCGGAAGCTTCGATGCGGACGAGGGCGTCGCCCGGGCGGGGCCGGGGATCCGGGACGGACCTGATCCGTACTTTCCCGGCGCCTTCACAGATCAGCGATCGCACGTGGCGGCTCGCCTCCTTTCCGTATGCCGCCAACGATGCCAAAGTTTCATCTAGTAATCAATACGTTTCAATAAGAGAACCCAGCCGGGTCAGTCGCCGCCGGCGATCAGCTCCTTGGCAGCGGCCATGAGGGCCTCGCCGACGGTCTGCATTTCCTGCATCGTGAACCGGAACGCGGGACCGCTGAGGCTGATCGCGGCGGGCAGGTGAGTGCCGAGTAGGGGCACGGCGATGCTTCGGCCGTCCTCCTCGTCTTCCTGGTCGTCGACGGCGTAGCCGAGCTCGCGGACCTTGTCGAGGTCCGCGGCGAAGTTGTCGGCCGTGGTGATGGTGTTGGCCGTGCGCGGCGGCAATCCGGTCGCCTCCAGGATTTCGGCCACACGTTCCTTGGACATCCGGGACGCGATCGCTTTGCCGAGTGCGCTGGCGTGCAGCGAGGCGTGCTCGCCACGGATGGCCGCCAGCCGGACGCCTCGCCGGCTTTCCGCGATGTCGATGTAGATCACTTCGTGCTGGTCGAGTAGCCCCAGGTTCGCGGTTTCGCCGAATTCGTCCCGGAGGCGTTCCAGCGTCGGCAGCGTGCGCTTGCGCAGGATCTCCAGGTGGCGCGACTGCAGTCCGAGGAAGCCGAGGCCCAGCCGGAACACGCTGTCCTCGCCACGTTCGATGTAGTGGTTGTTCTGCAGCGTCCGCAGGTAGCGGAACGCCGACGCCTTGGGCAGGCCGGTGGTGCCGATCACCTCGTTCAGCGTGACGCCGTCGACGTTCTCCTGCAGCCGGTTCAAGATGAGGCAGACACGCTCGACGGCGCGCACGGTGTAGTCTCGCTTCGCCCCGCGCCCTCGGCGCGGCGAGGGGGTGCTGCCGTCGGGATCGGGTGGCTTCGTGCTCCCCACGATCGCACCTCATTTCAGTGAGCAGTGTGAGCGTTTTATATTATCCCGACGCGAGGCCGTCTGGGCAACGCCGGGGTTCCGTGAGTCCGCAATCCCGCGGCGGGCTGCTGATCTTGGCCTGCAGAACGAGGCGGTGTAGTGGTGCCTGAAACAGGCGTATCGGCGCGACGTGAATGACTGGGTCGATTTGCATTTTGGGGCGCTGCACGTGAATCGAAAACTGCTATTCCGGAGATTTCGCGGAGGGATTGACGGATTCTCTGTTGTCCGCGGCCTTCGTTGTTCGCGAATCGCGGCAGCCGCCACCGGTGACCTGGGCTTTTGAACGCTGTAAAACGTTGGCGAATCTTCTTCATATTACCTTACGGACTGGTTCGAACGAGTGATAGCGAGCTAATGTGTGGGGGCAGTTCGGGCAGGTGTGGTGGTGCGAAAAGTGGAGGTGTGATGAGTTCTGCTCTCCCGGGGAATCCGCTGTCCATCGAGTTGACGGTTTCGCATCGCCGGCTCTGGTGGCATATGCCCGACGGTGACGACCAACCGGAATTGTGGGACGTGTCCGCGGACATCTGGCGGCTGGGAGCGTGCGCCGACGGCGAGCGCCACGTCGCGGACATCGAAGTCGCGGTCGCGGACCTCAGTGGGGAGCAGAACCTGCTCGACTCGGTGGGGATGGGTGAGTGGGCGCTCGAGTTCATCGCCGAGACCGTCATCGAGCCGGAGGGGCGGCTGCACCACGACCTCGAGCGGTGGATCAGCGCCGGGCCACCGCGAATGGTGGTCCTGCGGCAGGTGGTGGTGTCCGAGTCGTGGCGCGGGCACGGCCTCGGCCCGGTGTTGATCGCCAGTGCGCTGCGGATCATGGCGCCGACCGCCCGGCTGGCGGCCTGCCGTGTCGCGCCCGCCGACTTCCACTGTCCCGGCACCGACCGCATGTACGCGGAGATGGCGAGCCTGCGCGCCGGCGCGATGCTGGAGCGCATCGGTTTCCGGCGGTGGCAGGACGTGCACCTGATCGACCTGCGCAGCCCGTCGCTCGTGGACGCCGGCATCGACGTGATGCGCACCTGGTGGCCGCATCGTGACGAGCGCTGACGCTCACCAGTGTTGCGCGGCTTGCGCAATGACCTCGCGTGACTCGTCGGGCTCCAGCGTCTGCTCGCACACCCGGTCCCAGATCGCGCGAAACGTCTCGACCTCCCGCGGGCGCCGGTAGCAGGCGCCCTGGCGGACCGCGTTGATCTCCTTGGCCTGAGGGTTCTGCATCCACCCCCGGTGCAGTTGCGACGGCACGAAAGCGCCGCCCGGGTGCGGCCCGAAGTGTGTCGGCATCGTCGCGATGGCGAAGGCGGCGTCCGTGCAGTCGTGCAGACCGCGGTCGCGGGGCAGGATCCGGATCGTGACGTGCGGCTGCCGGGACGACTGGACGAGGTGCGCCAACTGTTCCTTCATCACCGTGGCGTCGCCGGCCACGCGATACAGCACCTGCTCGTCGATGATCGCCCACTGCTCCGCGGGGCGCTCTTCCTGGATGGCCTGACGGCTGCGGTCCAGAGCTGCCAGTCGTCGCACCTGGTCTCGACCGAGGTGCGTGGGGAGAGCTGCTTCGTTGTAGGCGGTGACTTGAAGCAGCACGGGAATGACGTGGCTATCGAACGTATGGATCCTCGCGGCCACGGATTCCAGCCCGAGCCACGCCTGGACCGGGGACTGGAGGAGATCCGTGTCGCCGGCCCACCAGTCCTCGGCGCGCTTGCTGGCATCGCGGATCGCGGACAGTCGGTCGAGCTGGTCGCGCGCCTCGTACAGCTCGAGCAGGCCCTCGATGTCCATCCGGGTCGGCGGGTTCCGGCCGGTCTCGAGGTGGCCGATATGGCCCGAGGTGGTCGCCAGGCGGTGCGCCGCCTCGGTCCGGCTGTGGCTGCCGCGCAGGCGCCGCAGCTCGTCGGCGAGCCACAGCAGCAGCTCGGTGCGGCTCACGGATGTCAGGTCCACGGGTGCCCACGGCCTTCCCCGGGGCGTCACGATGTGGTGAAGCCCCGTGCCAAAGCCACGCCGTTGGTAGACGACTACGAAGTAGGTGACTACCGTGAACGCGGCTACTCTTTGATCCGACAGTCGAAAGGTAGCTCCGGTGGCGCGGCCCGCGCCCGAGGCCCGGCCGCGCCACCGGATCCTTCGTGGAGCGAAATCGGGGGAGGTGGGGATCAGGACGTCCTGCGCCGGGGGTGGTCGGCGCGCACGAACGTGCCGCGACCCTGCGCGATCTGCACGTAGCCTTCGTTGACGAGGTACTTCTTGGCGTTGCGCAGCGTGTCGCGCGCGACGCCGTAGCGCCGGGCCAGGTCGATCTCGTTCGGCAGCTGAGTTCCTGGCGGTAGGTCACCGGAGTGGATCTGGGCGATGATGTCGTCCGCGACCTGCCGCCAGATGTGCGCCGGTCCTACGCGGGCTATTCGACCTGATCGGTCCTCGCTCTCGTTCTCCGGACTCGGCTCGTGCGATGGATCATGCGATGGCACGCCGGGACGCTAGCGGCTATCCGGTCTACGTGCAGGTACACATGTATATAGACAGTGGTAGACAACTTGTCTCTGAACAGGTGTGTTGCGTCTGCAAAGAGTTGAGAACTACACCGAGCACGAGGGCGGCAGGCCGCGATTTGTCGCGGTTGTCTCGTTCCGTGAGTTCAAGCTGGGGTCATCACCGTGAACGAGCCGCCGGGCAACCCGCTGTCGATCGAGCTGACGGTCAGCCACCGTCGCCTGTTCTGGCACTCGGCCGATGAGGACGACTACCCGGAACGATGGGACGCCTCGGCCGACGTGAGCCTGCCGAAGGCGTACGCCGACGCGGACCGCCACGTCGCGGACATCCGGTTCCTCATCGCCGACCTCACCGGCGAGCGCAACCTGCTGGATTCGCTGGGGCCGGGCGAGTGGGCGGTGGAGTTCCTCGCGGAGACAGTGCTTGATCGCGCCGGCCGGTTGCGTCCCGAACTCGGTGCCGCGATCAGCACGGGACCGCCGCGCATGGCGATCCTGCGGCACGTCGTCGTCGCGGAGCGGTGGCGCGGACGGGGGCTGGCGGCCGGTTTGATCGCCGGGGCGCTGCGGATTCTCGCGCCTGCGGCGCGGCTGGCCGTGTGCCGGGTGTCGGCGGCGGACTTTGCGCGCACCCACCCGGACCGGATGTCCGCGGAACTCGCCGGCGTGCGCGCCGGGCTGATGCTGGAACGCATCGGGTTTCGCCGCTGGCACGGCGCTCACGTGATCGACCTCAGGAACCCCGACCTGCGGGACGCGCGGCTGGAGTCGCTCGACCAGTGGTGGCCGCGCGCCGGCGACGACCAGAGGTAGCGGCGAGGGCGACGATCGGGAGTCCGGCGCAGCTGATCACGATGATCAGACCCGGCACGTGCCACAGCGACAGACCCGAGCCCAGCAGCAGCACCGCCAGCGCCCACCGCAGGAACCCGCCCGGCGCCCGGGACGACAGCAGCGAGCCCGCGATGACACCCGGGATCGCGCCGATGAGGACGGTGCCCACGAGGCCGAAGCTGGTGTCGCCGACGACGATGTGCCCGATCGCGGCGGCGCCCACCATCGGAATGGCCTGCACGAGGTCGGTGCCGACGAGCTCGTTCGGCCGCAGCCTCGGGTGGGTCAGCATCAGCATGACGATGATCAGCGACCCCGAACCCACTGACGTGCAGCCGACGATCAGCCCGCCGACGAGGCCGATGAGCAGCGTCGGCACCGGCCGCGCGCGCGTCGGTTCGTCCGACATCACGATGCGGCGGTTGAGCAGCGCGCGGGCGATGATCCCGAGCACGGCCAGCAGCAGCGCGCCGCCGATCGCCAGCTTCAGCCGGTTCTCCAGCACGTCGCCATGCCCGAACAGCCGCAGCACGAACGCGCCGGCGAAGGCCGCGGGCACCGCGGTGGGCAGCAGC
Organism: Amycolatopsis sp.; assembly: GCA_035248845.1. Classification (GTDB taxonomy): domain Bacteria; phylum Actinomycetota; class Actinomycetes; order Mycobacteriales; family Pseudonocardiaceae; genus Amycolatopsis_E. The sequence goes on from DATFHB010000052.1 coordinate 31,123, forward strand.
CAGCGCACGATGTCCCACCGGATCGTGCCCGCCTTGTGGTGCACGGCGGCCCCGGCCGGCTTCATCACCAGCGACGACGTCAGGTCGCTGCCGACAGCTGTGGTGGGGTCGACACCGAAGATCATCACCATGATGGGGGTCATCAGCGCCCCACCGCCCATGCCGGTCAGCCCGACCGCGAACCCGACCAGCGCACCGGCGAGCACCAACGACCACGAGAAATCCACGGAGCAACCGTATGCCAGTCGGCTGTGGCCCAGATGTGACGGGCGCCGGGCTACCCGGTGATCGCGGTGATCGTCGTGGTCGAGCCGGCTTGCGTGGTGACGACGGCGGCCCCGCCGGCCGCCTGCACGGTGCCGCTGGACGCGGTGCCCGGCAGTGGGTAGGTGCCGATGGACCGGCCGGTGGAGGTGTCGGCGACTGCGAGCCGCGGGTGGTCGCCCGCCAGCAGGACGTACGCGCGGTGGTTGCTGATGGTGGCCGAGGCGACCGACGCCCCGGCGGGCACCGGGTCGCCCGGCGGTTGCGTGGCGGCCAGCGTGCCGGTGATGACGTCGCGGAGGATGATCCGGCCGTTGGCCGCGGTCAGCGCGATGCCGTCGCCGACGGCTTGCACCGTCTCCGTGCTGGTGTCGGCGGCCCAGCGGACGTGCCCGGTCGCGGGGTCGAGGACCAGCGTCTGCATGGCCGACGCGAGGTTCGCGACCACGGCGTCGTGGCTGACCACGGCGACCTGCGCGCTGGAGCTGTCCTGCGCCTGGGCCTGTGTGGGCGCGGTCCAGCGGACGTGGCCGGTCGCGTCGACGGCGACGACGTCACCGGTCTTGGCCGGCGGAACGGACACGCAGGGGGCGAGCGCGACCAGCAGGCCGGCGCCGGCCGCGATAGATCCGGTGTTGCCGCAGAACGCCTGACCGAGCGACCGGTGCCACAGCGACCGGCCGCTGTCCGGATCGTATGCGGTGATCTGCGCACCGTCGAGATGCACCAGCGCGCCGGGCAGCGGCAGGACGGTGCCGCCGAAGGACTGCTGCCAGCGCACGGTTCCGGTGCCCGGGTCGAACCCGATGGCGACGGTGTCCTGCACGCGGTAGACCGCGACGAGGGTGCTGCCGTCGTCGGAAAGCACCAGGTCCGACAGGCTCGCCCCGCCGCGGGAGTAGTGCCAGCGTTCGGCCCCGGTCGCCGTATCGCGCACCGAAATGTCCGCTCCCGGCACGTGTTGCAGCGCCACGAGGCCGCCGGGCAGTGTGACGGCCGCGGCATCGGCGCCGGCGGACAGCGTCCACAGCAGCTTCCCGGCCGGACCCGACGGGGCAGCGACGGGGGAGGCGCTCGCGGTCGTGCTGGTCAGCGTCCGGTTGGCGTACCAGTTCCCGCCGTAGCCGACGACCGCGACGGCGAGCACGACGGCCGCGAGCACCGCGCCGGCCTTGGCCACACCGAACTTCCGGGGGAGCCGGCGATCGGAGGTGAGTGTCAGCGGGATCGCCAGCACCAGCAGCGCCGGGAACGCCACGACCGCCAGCCCCAGCCCGAGGCCCGGCCAGCCGGGTCCGCCCGCCAGCGCACCGGTCAGCACGGCCGCCGTGCCGATGGCGGTGATGATGACCGCCACGGTGCCGGCCCACCGGGAGCGCTGGGCGAACGTCGTCACCCACGCCGCCGCGGCGGCCAGTCCGAACACCACCGCCACGGCGAGTTCCGCGAAACCCTTGGTGGACAGCATTTCCCAGCCGGCCTCGTGCTGCTGCCACGGCAGCCACGGCGCGACGAGGAGCGCGATCAGCAGCACCACCGCGCCCCCGCGCAGGGCGAGCACTGGAGCAGAGGCCACGCGTTCCAGCACAATGGGCCGTCGCTTGCGCGCGTTCCGGGTTACCGGCTTGCCGGGCCTCTTCTGCACCGCGCTCTTGCTCACTGGCCTGCCCCTTTGCCTGGCCGGAACCTCTAGGTGAAACCTTCGTCTCATTGTAGCGGCTGCGCAGTGAACATTGGACAGTGTGTCGCCGGATATCGGTTCTGTTGCCAGTGCGGCGCTTTCCGGGAAAGCGACCTACGATAGGCAAGCGCTGATCATTGCGCACCGTGTCTGCTTCGGGGCAGGAGGCGACCATGGGTGCACTGGGAATCGACCTCGGCAACACGAACACCGTCGTTTGCACGGCGCGTAACGAGTTGCTGCTGGAAGAGCCCTCAGTGATGCTGATGCGGGATTCCGGCGCGCGGCGTCCCAAAGTGGCCGCCGTGGGGCATGATGCCCGCAGCCTGGTCGGGCGCACCGCGTCGGGGATCTCCGCGGTGCGGCCGCTGCGCGACGGGGTGATCACCGACCTGGACACCGCCCAGGCCTACATCCGGGCGGTGCTGAGCAAACTGGCCCCGCATCGCTGGCAACGGGTGCGCACGCACGCGGTCGTCGGGGTGCCGCTGGGCGCGACACCGCTCGAACGCCGCGCGCTCCTGGAGGCCGCCGAGGAGGCCGGACTGCACCGTCCGGCGCTGCTGGCCGAGCCGATCGCGGGCGCCATCGGCTGCGGCATCGATCCGCTCGACCACCGCACGCACCTCGTGGTCGACGTCGGCGGCGGCACCGCGGAGGTCACCGCGTTCTGCTTCGGCGAGGTGCTGGCCCATCGGTCGTCCCGGATTGCCGGCGACGAGATGACGATGGCGGTGTACCACCATCTGCGCGAACGCCACGGGATCCTGGTCGGCGAGCTCGACGCCGAGGACATCAAGATCCGGTGCAGCATCGAGGAAGGCCCGACCATCGCCGTGGCCGGCCGCGACGCCGCGACCGGGCGGCCCAAGGTGGCCACCGTGTCGATCGAGGAACTGCAGACCGCGATGCGCCCGGTGATCGACGCGATCGTGCAGACCCTGGCGTCGTGCATGGACGACCTGCCCCCGCAGAGCGTCGGCGACGTGCTCGCCGAGGGGTTGCTGGCGTTCGGCGGCGGTTCGCTCGCGCGCGGGTTCCACCGCCGGCTGGACGAGGCGCTCGGCTTTTCGGTGAAACCGGCCGAACGGCCGCTGACCTGCGTCGCCGAGGGTGCGGCGCGGGCGTTGCGCGAACGGCGTCTGCTGGCGGCGTTCCGCGGCTGGTGACGCCTCAGTGGCCGGGCGCCTGCACCGGCGGCATCGCGCGGATCTCGTTCTGGTGCGCGAAATAGTAGGTGAGCGCGTCCTGGACGATGGGGCCGGCGCTGGTGGCACCCTCGCCGGGCGCCTGCACCATCGCGGTCGCCACGATCGACGGGTCGTTCATCGGCGCGGCCGCGGTCATCCAGTCGTCGAGCCCGCCGTTCGCGCTGCCCGCGTCCTCCGCGGTCCCGGTCTTGGCGCCGACGGGCACCCCTAGCGCGTTCAGCCGGGCCGCAGTGCCCGACGTGACGGCGGCCCGCATCCCGTCGCGCACCGGGCCGAGCGCGCCCGCGAACGGCAGGGCGACAGGCGTCGGAGCCGGCAGCGCGGTGTAGGTGCTGGTGCCGGTCGCGAGCCCGAGCCGTGGCGTGACCAGGCTTCCGGTCGCCGCGGCCGCCGTCCAGCGCGCGTCCTGAAGCGGCGTCACGGTGAGATAGCCCTGGCCGATCCCGAGGATCACGGTGGATCCGGCGTACCAGGTCTGCCCGATCTGTTTGACCGTCTGTGGGGTACCGAGGTAGCCGCCGCTTTCGCCGGGGAGGTCGATCCCGGTCGGCGCGCCGACGCCGAACTGCTGCGCGACGCTCGTCAGCACGTCCGGGCCCATCGCGTTCGCCAGCTTGTAGAAGTACACGTCGTTTGACCAGGCGATGGCCTGCACCAGGTTCTGCGGCGGCAGGTTGCTCCAGTTGTGGAACGTGTGATCGCCCAAGGTGAACGAGGCGCCGGTCGGGATCACGTCCGCCGGATTGAACACCGGGTGCGCCATGTTCGCCGACGCGACCACGAGCTTGAAGGTCGACCCGGGGGGCACGGCCACCTGGGTGGCGTGCTCGAGCATGGGCTGTCCCGGCGCGGTCTCGGCCTGCTTCAGTCCGCCCCCGTTCACCGGCGGCCCGTAGATGTTGTTGTCATACGACGGCAAACTCGCCATCGCGAGCACCGCGCCCGTCTTGGGATCCATCATCACCGCGGCCCCCATGGCGTGGGGTGGCTCGGCGGCCATGGCCCGCACGAGCGAGGCGGTCAGCTGCTGCTGCAACGGCAGGTCCAGCGACAACAGCAGGTTGGCGCCCGGCGCGGCCGGCTGGAACGGGCCCTGCGCGACGGGCACGCCGGACGGGTCGACATAGAAGCAGTCCTTGCCGTCCACACCCCGCAGCACCGCGTCGTAGGTCTGCTCGAGGCCACTGCGGCCGACGATCTCCCCGGGCGGCAGGCCCGGCCAGCGTCGCAGATCGGTCGGCGTCGCCACGCCGGCGAAACCGAGGATCGGCGCGAGCGAGGAGCCCTGCGGGTAGCGGCGGGTGGGCTTCGGCGTCAGCACGACTCCGGGCAGGTTCGCGGCGGTGATCTGGTCGCCCAGCGCGTCCGGTACGTCGGCGAGCGGGGTGGACAGCGTCGTGGCGGGCGCACTGTCCATTGTGGAAAGCAATGGGTCGGCGGGGATGTTGAGCAGGGTGGCCAGCCGCTGGATGTCGTCCGGATTCTTCCGGAGCATGGCCGGGGTGGCGAGCACCGATTCGGTGTCCACGCCCAGGGCGACCGGCGCGCCGTGCCGGTCCGTGATCATCCCGCGGGGCGCGGGAATCGTCGTGCACCGCGTCATCTGCGTCTGTGCGGCCAGGCGCAGCGCGTCTCCTTGCGTGTTCTGCAGGTTCCACGCGTACACGCTGAAGACGAGCAGGAGGCCGGTCAGGGCCAGCGCGGCGAAGCGGCCCAGGCGTGGCCGGGCGTACCGCCACGACGGCGCCGACCACAACCGCCGCCGGGCGCCGTCGCGGCGCACGCTCAGCACGATCCCGAGGGCGACGAGATGCACGACGACTGCCGTGCCTCCGTAGCTGATCAGCGGGAACGGCACCCCCGCGACCGGGAGCAGGCCGAGGTTCCCGCCCAGCGACACGACGGCTTCGACGCCGAACAGCAGCGCGAACCCGGCCGCGACGAGCGCCCCCGCGCGGCTGCGCGGCACCCGTGCGGCCAGCGCCAGCCGCCACACGAGTACCAGCGCGGCCAGTACCGCCGCGGCGCCGGCGAGCAGCCCCCACTGCTCGACCAGGCTGGCGAGGGCGAGGTCGGTCTCCCGTTCGGGCAGGTACTCGGCGATGAGTCCCCGCAGGGGATTGCCGAACTGGCCGCGCCAGCCGCCCGACGCGAGCGCGATGTGCGCCTGCAACACCGCCCAGCCTGGCCCGGCGGCGTTCGCCGGGTCCGCCGCCAGGAAGGTACTGATCCGCTCGACCTGGTACGGCCGCAGCAGACCGATGGCCAGCGGTGCCACGACCGCGGCGCCACCGAAGAAGGGCACCAGGAACCGCATCGGGATCCGCCCGAGGATGAGCATCGCCACGGTGATCGCGACGAGCAGGGTGGCCGTGCTGAGATCGGGTTCGAGGACGGTGAGGCCGATCGGCACCGCTGCGAGCACCACCGCGAGCGTGAACCGCTGCCAGTCCGGACGGGTCGAGCCGGTCACGCCGGCCAGCACGATCAGCAGCCCCAGCTTGGCCAGTTCGGACGGCTGGAACGTGAGCGTGCCGACCGCCAGCCACCGTTGCGCGCCGTTGGCCTCCGCACCGACCACGAGGACCGCGCCCAGGAACACCACGGCGACGACGTAACAGGTCCAGCCGAGGACGGTCAGCACCGATGCGCGAACTCGCCAGAACACCAGAAGACCGAGCAGGCCCGCCCCCGCGATCAGCAACTGGTGCTCGGCCAGCGAACGCCCGCCGACCGCGTAGAGGTTCAGCAGGCCCAGCCCGACCAGCACCACCATCGCCAGCACCGCGACCAGGTCGAACGCGCCGGACGCGATGCGCGGGAAACGCCAGCGCGGCAGGCGCCAGCCACCGCCGAGCCTGCGTCGCTGGCGCCGGTTGAACCGGCCGGGTCGCCACGATCCGCCTGTCCCACCGTGTTCCAGCGTCAGCATGACGTGTCTCCCAGCAGCAGCGGAGCTCCCGCGACGTGTGCGGGTGAGGTGGTGACGACCTGCAGCCCGAGCGCGCGCGCCGCCGGCAGCGGCACCTGGTCGACCACGCTCAGGTCGCTGTCGCCCGCACCGGCGGCCAGCGTGCCGCCGGGCGAGGTGCTGCGGGCGCCGGTACACCGGTCGGTGAACTGGAACTCCCAGCGCACGGTGGTCGGCTGCGGTGCCCCGGCGAGCCGGACCAGGACGCGCACGTCGCAGGTCGAGCCGGGCTTGCACGGCCCGAGGGCGCGCACCTCGGCACCGCTGATCGCTCCGGCCGACGCGGGTGCCGCCGCGGCCACCGGCTGCGGCGCGCGGGCCGCCGGCGCCGACGTCGTCGCCGGTTTCTGGCCGCCCTGCAACAGGTTCAGGTCACTGGCGAGGTGGTCGTGCAGGAACACGAACTCGAACAGCACCGCCGCCGCGAGCACCACCACCGCGGCCAGGGCCCGCCAGAACGGCCGGAGCACGACTCGTAGTTTGGGGCGGCGGGCGCCGTCCGGCGGCGCCGGTGGGGCCGGGCTGGGCTGTGCCGCCGGCCGTGTTTCGTGCCCGATGGCGGTCCGTACCAGTGCCGACACCTCGGCCAGCGGCCGCTCCGGCGCCTGCGGAACCTGGTCCACTATGGACAGTATTGCCGCCGGCCCGGCACCCCGGGCGGCCGCGCCGGCGGCGGTTCGCAGTGTCGTGCCGTAGCGGACGTCGTGTTCCGCCACCGCGGCCAAGGCGGCCAGCACAGCGGCCAGTCCCTTGCGGTCGCCGCCCTGTGTGACCACGGCGTCGCCGTACTGGTCGATGAACACCGAGTCGAGGTCCACCGGGTGCGACTGCGCCGCCGCGGTGACTTCCCTGGCCAGGAAGTGGGCTTGCGAGGGCGTGAGATTGGCGATGTGCAGCAACCGCCGCAGACAGACCGCGTTGTCCGTGTTCAGAACGTCGACCCGCTCAGCCATCGCGCCACCTTTGGCCCGCGCCCTACCCCTCCGCCGGTCTTCCAGAGTGCGCGCCGTTGCGGCTACGGAGATACCCCCAAAGCGGGGAACTTCCCTAGATCGTTATGCGGACCGGGCGCCCAGCACGGCAAGAGCCTTGTCCGCGTGCACGGACATCCGCAGCTCGCTCTTGATCACTTCGAGCACGCGGCGGTCGGTGCCGATCACGAAGGTCTGGCGCCGGGTGAGCAGCGGGCCGAACCTGCGCCGTACGCCGAACCGGGTCGCCACCTCGCCGTCGGCGTCGGACAGGAGCGGGTAGTCGAAGCCGTGGCGCGCCGAGAACTCCTGCTGCTTGCTCACCTCGTCCGGGCTGATGCCGACGCGCTGCGCGCCCAGCGCTGAGAACTCCGCGGCCAGGTCCCGGAAATGGCAGCTTTCCGCGGTGCAGCCCGGCGTCATCGCGGCGGGGTAGAAGAACAGCACGACCGGCCCGGACGCCAAGAACTCCGACAGCGAACGTTGTTCGCCCTTCTCGTCGGGCAGCGTGAAGTCCGGCGCGAGATCTCCCTTGTCCATACGAGGACCCTACTCGCCCTTCAGCCGGCGGATCAGACCGTCGACCTGGTCGTCGGTGGCCGCCTCGAGCACGAACGGGCCGCGTCCGGCGATCACGCCGTGCTTGCGCAGCCGCTCCGCATGGTCCTCGTCGCGCACGCCCTGCGCGCCGACACGCAGCTTGAGCTCGCGCGCCCGTGCGATCAGCTGGTCCAGGTGCCGCACCGCGGCCGCGTCGGGTTCCGGCTCGGCCATCGCCGCGATGACCGGCCCGGCCAGCATCACGATCTGGACCTTCAGATCGTGCTCGGGGATGAGTTCGAGGTCGGCGGACCCGGTGACGGTGAGGACCATCTTCGCGCCGAGATCGGACAGCACGGACAGGGACTCCAGTACCTCTCCGCGCGGGTCGCGGACCGAGTTCGGGTCCGTGCACAGCCGCAGCGCCGTGGCGGGCAGTTCGTGCCGGTCGAGCTGTTCCTTGACCAGGCGCACCAGGTCCGGGTCGATCGCGAGCCGCCCCGGCAGGCTGACACACACGTCCGGTGCCGCGTCGCCGTGCTGCTTCTGCCAGCGTGCGGCGGCGGCCAGCGACTCGGTGAGCAGCCACTTGCCGAGCGGGATCGTCATCCCGGTGGTCTCGGCGAGCGGGAAGAAGTCGTCCGACTCCAGCTCGCCCTGCTCGCGGTGGTGCCACACCAGCCCGGCGTTGACCGCGGCGATCTCCTCGCGCGTGCCGAGCTTGATGGTCGGGTGGTAGACGAGGGTGAACTCGCCGTTCTCCAGGGCGCCCGCGATCTCCGCGCCGAGCCGGTACCGGGCCCGGTCCCGCGCGTCGAGCTCCGGATCGAACAGCATCCATTGGGCCTTGCCGGCTTCCTTCGCGCGGTGCAGCGCGATCTCGGCCGCCCGCTGCAGATCCTCGGGGCCGCCGTCGGCGACGTCGCGGACCACGATGCCGACGCTCGCGCTCACCCCGATGCCGTGGTCGTCGAGATAGATCGGTTCGCCCAGGTCTTCCAGTGCCTGCTCGACGAGCGCGATGACCTGCTGCGCGGTGAGCTGCCCGCGCAGCAGCACCGCGAACCCGTCGCCGGACAGGCGGGCGACGAGGGCGTCGTGCGTGGTGAAGACGTCGCGGAGCTTGCGGGCGATCCCGCGCAGCACCTGGTCGCCCGCACCGGCGCCGAGCCCGTCGTTGATGACCTTGAAACCGTCGATGTCGAGGTAGACCAGCGCGATCCGGCCGCGGGCGGCCGGGCTGAGCGCGGCCTCCAGCATCGTGTTGAACCGCGACGCGTTGGACAGTCCGGTCAACGGGTCGTGCACGCTCTGGTGCCGCAGCGTCTCCTGCAGCTCGTGAACCTCGTTGGCGTCGACCGCCATCAGCACCGGGAACATCACGCCCGGCGTGTCACCGGGTAGCGCGGCGAGGGTGATGTCGGACCAGACCGGGGCGTCGTCGGCGTGTGCGAGCCGGACCCGATGCCGGCAGGTGTCGGCGTCCGTGTCCTCGATTTCCTCGAGGCCGGCGCGCATCAGGTTGGCGTCGCGGTCGGTGAAGCACAGCTCGACGAGCCGCCGTCCGCACAGGTCGTCGGGCTTGTGACCGAGGAACTTGCCGAGTGCCGCGTTCGCCTCGACGATCACGCCGTCGACGTCGACCAGCGCGATGCCGACCGGCGACGCGGAATACAGCGCGCCGAAGCGGCGGAGCGCGGCCTCACGAGTGGCCTCCGCGCGGGCTGCGGCATCGTGGACGACACCGGTCAGCAGGTCCTCGAGCAGTTGGGCGGGCAGGGATACCCCGTCCGTGTCGGCCAGCCGTGCGGCCCAACGCTGGACGACGTCCACCAACCCTGGCGCTGCACCAGGCTCCGGCACGCTTCACCTCTTACTCGACGAACAAGGGGGCAGGTCAGCCGGGTGCGGTCGACTGGTGACGCGCACCTGGCCGTCCCCGGCCCGGAGTCATGCCACGCCATCACTTCGCAGACCTCACTGTCTACCGGCTGAACGAGTGGTGATCAGTGTAGATGCGGTCACTTTTCGTGATGATCGAGACTGCCGCGGCCTGTCGCGTCAAGGCGCACAGGTACCCCGTCTGCGGGATCGAGTGTGAGAAAAAAGCAAGCGCGCTTGATCTCTCTCGGCGGCGCTGGCAGGCTCCCGACCAGTGCGCGACGGCAAGGGAGCAGGCGTGAGTTTCACGGAATCGCGGGAGCGGCAGGCCCTGCGCGAGGCCGTCGGGGAACTGGCGCGGCGCTACGGCCACGCGTACTACACGGGGCTCGCCCGCGGCGGCGGGCACACCACGGAACTGTGGGACGAGGCCGGCCGCCTGGGCTACCTCGGCGTGGCGGTGCCCGAGGAGTACGGCGGTGGCGGCGCCGGGATCGGTGACCTGGCGGCGGTGTGCGAGGAGTTCTGCGCCGCGGGCACGCCGATGCTGCTGATCGTCGTCTCGCCCGCGATCTGCGCGACCGTGATCGCGCGGTTCGGCACCGGCGAGCAGAAGTCCGCCTGGCTGCCGCGGTTCGCGACCGGCGCGGCACGGATGTCGTTCGCCATCACCGAACCGGACGCCGGTTCGAACTCCCACCGGCTCACCACGACCGCCCGCCGCGACGGGGGCGACTGGATCCTGAACGGGCGCAAGGTGTTCATCTCGGGCGTCGACGAGGCCGAGGCGGTGCTGGTCGTCGGGCGCACCGAGGACGCGAAGACCGGCAAGCTCAAGCCCGCGCTGTTCGTCGTGCCGACGGAAGCGCCCGGCTTCGAGTACCGGCAGATCGAGATGGACCTGGTGTCGGCGGACAAGCAGTTCGGTCTGTTCCTCGACGACGTGCGGCTGCCGTCCGAGGCGCTTGTCGGGACCGAGGACGCGGCGCTCGCGCAGCTGTTCGCGGGGCTCAACCCGGAACGCATCATGGCGGCGTCGTTCTCCGTCGGGCTCGCCCGGTACGCGCTGGACAAGGGCGTTGCGTACGCGAAGCAGCGCAGCGTGTGGGGCACGCCGATCGGTGCCCACCAGGGCCTCGCGCACCCGCTCGCCGAGGTCAAGGTCGAGCTGGAGCTGGCGAAGCTGATGGCGCAGAAGGCCGCGGCGCTCTACGACGCGGGCGACGACCTCGGTGCCGGCGAGGCCGCCAACATGGCGAAGTTCGCCGGCGCGGAGGTCGCGATCAAGGCCGTCGACACCGCGATCCAGGTGCACGGCGGCAACGGCCTGGCCTCCGAATACGGCCTGGGCACGATGCTCGGCGCCGTCCGCGTCGGCCGGATCGCCCCCGTCAGCCGCGAAATGGTGCTCAATTTCGTTGCCCAGCACAGTCTCGGGCTACCCAAGTCCTATTAGAAGCAGCTAGGAGGACATCACCATGACACTCGTCGGGAAGACGATGATCATGTCCGGCGGCAGCCGGGGAATCGGTGAGGCCATCGCCGTGCGCGCCGCGCGCGACGGTGCGAACGTCGCGCTGCTGGCGAAGACCGCCGAGCCGCACCCCAAGCTGCCGGGCACGATCTACACCGCGGCGAAGGCGATCGAGGACGCGGGCGGCAAGGCGCTGCCGATTCTGTGCGACGTCCGCGACGACGACGCCGTGGTCGCCGCGGTCGCGAAGACGGTCGAGACGTTCGGCGGGATCGACATCGTCGTCAACAACGCCAGCGCGATCGACCTGACCGCGAGCGAGTCGGTCAGCATGAAACGCTACGACCTGATGCAGGACGTCAACGCGCGCGGCTCGTTCATGCTGTCGAGGCTGGCGATCCCGCACCTGCGCAAGTCCGCGAACGGGCACATCCTCACCTTGTCGCCGCCGATCTCGCTGGACCCCAAGTGGTTCGTGGACGGGCATCTGGCCTACAGCATCGCGAAGTACTCGATGAGCCTGGTGACGGTGGGCCTGTCGGCGGAGCTGCGCGCCGACGGCGTGGCCGCGAACTCACTGTGGCCGCGCACCACGATCGACACCGCCGCGATCCGCAACGTGGTCGGTGCGGAGCTCGCGAACTTCTCGCGTACGCCCGACATCATGGCCGACGCCGCGTACGCGATCATCACCAGGCCGAGCCGGGAGACGACGGGGCGGTTCTTCATCGACGACGAGGTGCTCTCCGCCGAGGGCGTCACCGATTTCGCGAAGTACCGCCTGTGCGAGCGGGAAGAGGACCTGAAGCTCGACTTCTGGGTGGAGCAGTCCTGAGCGCAGCGGCCCGCGAACCGCAGCAGGAACGCAGCCGCAGCACGCGGCGGCGGCTTATCGAGGCCGCCGTCGCGTGCCTGGGCGAACACGGCCTGGCCGGCACCACCGTGGGCGTCATCGCGGAGCGGGCCGGGGTATCCCGGGGCGCTGCGCAGCACCATTTCCGGACCCGCGACGACCTGGTCACGGCGGCGATCGAGTACATCGGCGCGGAGCAGGTCACGCGCCTGCACGGCCTCGCGGAGCGGCTGCCCGCGGGGGAGTCGCGGGTCGAGGCCGTGGTCGACATGGTGCTCAACCTCTTCACCGGTCCCACCTTCCGGGGCGGGCTGCACCTGTGGGTCGCGGCGTCGACGGACGAGGCGCTGCGGTCGGTGCTGGCACCGCTGGAGGCGCGGCTCGGGCGGGAGGCGCACCGGCTGGCGGTGGAGTTGCTCGGCGTCGACGAGTCGCACCCCGGGGTGCGGGAGCTGGTCCAGGCCACGCTCGATCTGGCACGGGGACTCGGCCTGGCGAACCTGCTCAGCGACGACACGAGTCGCCGCGCCGGGATCGTGCGGCAGTGGGCGCACGTGCTGTGGACCGCGCTTCCGGAACCAGACGCGGCCATAGCACGTCGTAGCAAAATCACAATCAACACCCCAGTGGTTAACGCGAATGGAGCAGTCTGCGATAACTGGGTGTAACAGTGCCGGGTTTGAGGGGTTGGTTCCGGTGTCGGAGGAACTGTCGCATCGGGCGCTCGCGATGCTGCGGGCCGTCGCGGAGGGTCGCGCGGTCATGTCGAGTAGCTGTGAGCCGGACCTGTTCGTCGACGGCGTGCCGTGCTGCGACCAGATGACCGCGCACACCCTCGCCCACCGCGGCTACGTCCGGGCGGCCGCCGACGGCCACACCGCTGAGCTCGCGCCCGCCGGCCGCGCCGCACTCGGGCTCGGCGCCGCGGCCTGATCCTCACGACCGCTCCAACCCGATGTCCTCGTACCACAGATCAGGCCGTCGCTCGATGAAGTCCGTCATGATCTCGATGCAGGCCGGGTCGTTGATCACCGTGATGCCGATCCCGTGCGCGGCGAGCCACTCGTGGCCGCCGGCGAAAGTCCTCGCCTCGCCGATCACCACGTGCGAGATGGCGAACTGACGCACCAGTCCGCTGCAGTACCAGCAGGGCGACAGCGTGGTCACCATGACCGTGTCCCGGTAGTGCCGGCGGCGCCCCGCGTCGCGGAACGCCGCCGTTTCCGCGTGCATCGACGGGTCGTCGTCCTGCACACGCCGGTTGTGGCCGCGGCCGAGCAGCTCACCGTCCACAGTGAACAGTGCCGCGCCGATCGGGATGCCGCCCTCAGACCTGCCGAGGCGGGCTTCTTCACGGGCGGCCCCGAGCAGCTTGTCCGGGTCGAAGGTCATGCCTGGACCTTAAAGGAAGAACTTGCGGATGTCCCCGGCCAGCAGCTCCGGCTGCTCCATTGCGGCGAAGTGCCCGCCCCGATCGAACTCCGTCCAGTGCGTGATCGTGTTGTACGCCTCAGCGAAGCGGCGGACCGGCTGCACGAGGTCGCGCGGGAACACCGCAACCCCCGTTGGTGTCGTGGACGGTTCCGGCCGGGTGGTGAACACGCCGCCGCCTTCCTTGTAGAGGCGCGCGGACGAGCCCGCGGTGCCGGTGAGCCAGTAGAGCATGACGTTGGTCAGCATCTGGTCGCGATCGACCGCGTCCTCGGGCACGTCCGTGGAGTCGGTCCACTCGCGGAACTTCTCGACGATCCACGCGAGCTGGCCGACGGGGGAGTCGTGCAGCGCGTAGCCCAGCGTCTGCGGCCGCTGTCCCTGGATCATCGCGTAACCCGACAGCTCCCGCTGGTAGCGCTTGCGCAGGTCGAAGCGCCGGTTGTCCGCCTCGGTCAGCTCGGCCCGCACCGGCGGGCCGGGCACCAGCGTCAGGTGCACGCCGACGACATGCGCCGCGTCGAGCCGGCCGAGCTCGCGGGTGATCGGGCCGCCCCAGTCGCCGCCGTGCGCGCCGTAACGTTCGTACCCGAGCCGGGCCATCAGCTCCGCCCACGTGCGCGCGATCCGTGGCACGTCCCAGCCGGTGTCGTGGGTGGGCCCGGAGAAGCCGTAGCCCGGGATCGATGGGATCACCAGGTGGAAGTCCGCCGAGAGCGGCTCGACGACCTTGAGGAACTCGACGACGGATCCGGGCCAGCCGTGCGTGAGGATCAGCGGCAGCGCGTCCGGCCGGGGCGAGCGGACGTGCAGGAAATGCACGGTCTGGCCGTCGATTTCGGTGGTGAACTGCGGGTGTGAGTTGAGCAGGTTCTCCTGGGCGCGCCAGTCGTAGTCGTGCCGCCAGTAGTGGCTCAGTTCCCGGAGATAGCCGAGGGGGACGCCGTAGCTCCAGCCCACGCCGGGCAGCTCCTCGGGCCAGCGGGTGCGGTCGAGCCGGGCGGCGAGATCGTCCAGTTGCGCTTGCGGGATGTCGATGCGGAACGGGGTGATCGCGGTCATGGGATCACCCTAGGGCTGGGCTCCGTCGGTGGTGCCCAGCATGCGCAGCACCAGGTCCGCGTACTCGCGGCCGAGCGCCTTCGGCGTCTTGCCGATGCGGTCGTTGTACCAGCGGGCCACGTCCACGCCGAGCGAGAGGACCGCCAGCGCTGCCGTGCGCAGGTCGTCGACGTGGAAGGCGCCTTCCTCGATGCCCTGCGCGATCACCTCGCGGACCAGGTGCTCGATGCGCCGGCGCAGGTCCGCGACGACCTCGTATTCCTGCTTCGGCAGCGCCTGCAGTTCGTACTGCACGACGCGCGCGATCGTGTGCCGCAGGGCATGCCAGGCCACGAAGTCCTCGACGATCAGGCGCATTTTGTCGCGCGCGCCGGCGTCCCGTTCGGCGACCTGCTCGACCAGCGCGAGGGCCTGCTCGTGGCCGCTCTGGCTGATCGCGAACAGCAGCGCCGCCTTGGACGGGAAGTGCACGTACAGCGCCGCCGGGCTCATGCCCGCCGCGGCGGCGATGTCGCGGGTCGTCGTCGCGTGGTAGCCGCGCGCCGCGAACGAGTCGACCGCGGCCAGCATCAGGCGGCGGGCGGCCTCGGGCTGCACATCGGGCCACAGTTCGGCGGACAGCGAGGTGGTCACGGCGTGATCCTCCCAGGAGCGGACTGCTTGCGGACGCGGCCCTGCATCGTCCAGTGTAAGCGGGCGCTTAGTGTTAGCGGGAACGGACAGGAGGACCACCGTGAACTCGTTCAAGGATCGCGTCGCGATCGTCACCGGCGCGAGCCGGGGCATCGGGCTGGGGATCGCCCGTGAGCTGGTGGCGCGCGGCGCGAAGGTGTGCGTCACCGCGCGCAAGCCCGAGCCGCTCGCCGAGGCTGTGAACGAGCTCGGCGGCAAGGACGTGGCGATCGCGGTGCCCGGCAAGGCCGACGATGCCGAGCACCAGCGCGAAGCCGTCGCGAAGGCGATCGAGACGTTCGGGCGGCTGGACATGCTGGTCAACAACACCGCCATCAACCCCGTCTACGAGCCGACCATCGACGTCGATCTGGCCGCCGCGGCGAAGATCCTCGGCGTCAACGTGCTCGCGCCGCTGGCCTGGATCCGGCTGGCCCGCGACGCGTGGATGGGCGAGCACGGCGGCGCGGTCGTCAACGTCGCGTCGATCGCCGGCCTGCGAGCCTCCCCTGGAATCGGCATGTACGGCGTGAGCAAGGCGGCGCTGATCCGGCTCACCATGGAGCTGGCCGTCGAGCTCGGCCCGAAGATCCGGGTCAACGCCATCGCGCCCGGGGTGGTCAAGACCAAGTTCGCGACGGCGCTGTACGAGGGCAAGGAGGACGAGGTCGCGGCCGCGTATCCGCTGAAGCGGCTGGGCGTCCCGGAGGACATCCAGGGCGCGGTTGCGTTCCTGCTGTCCGACGACGCCGGGTGGATGACCGGCCAGACAATGGTGATTGACGGCGGCGTGACCCTGGGCGGTGGGATGTGAACCTGCACGACTCCGGCGTGGTGATCACCGGGGGTGGCGGCGGGATCGGTGGGGCGCTCGCGGCCCGGTTCGCCGCGGCGGGCGCCAGGGTGGTGGTCGCCGACCTCGACGGCGCCGCCGCGGAGCGGGTCGCTCGTGAGGTCGGCGGGGTCGCGATGGCCGGCGATGCGGCGTCCGAGGCCGGCGTCGAGGACCTCGTTACCCGCGCGAAGGCCGAGCTGGGGGAGATCGACCTGTTCTGCGCCAACGCCGGCATCGCCCCGACCGGCGGCGTCGACACGCCGGAAGACGAGTGGGTGCGGGCGTGGGACGTGAACGTCATGGCCCACGTGCGCGCGGCGAAACTGCTGCTGCCGGACTGGCTCGAGCGCGGCCGCGGCCACTTCCTCGCCACCGTGTCGGCCGCGGGGCTGCTGACGATGCTCGGGTCGGCACCGTACTCGGTGACCAAGCACGGGGCGCTTGCGTTCGCGGAGTGGCTGACGGCGACCTACCGGCACCGCGGGATCACGGTGCAGGCGATGTGCCCGCAGGGGGTGCGGACGAAAATGCTGGACGGCACCGGCGACAGTGGACAGTTGCTGATGGGCGCGTCCGCGATCGAGCCGGATCAGGTGGCCGACGCGGTGATGGTGGGCCTGGCCGACGGCCGTTTCCTGATCCTGCCGCACCCGGAGGTCGCCGGCTACTACGCGACCCGCGCCACTCAGACCGACCGCTGGCTCGCCGGCATGAACAAGCTCCAGCAGAAAATCGAGCAGCTAGGGGACTAGCTTGAGTTTTAACGTCTGGGGTGCCGGGAGCGACCCCAGTTGATCATGGATGAAGCCCTTGGTTGATCATTCTTCTTGCGACAGAAAGACGATCACACCAAGGGCTTCAGTTGATCAGTGTGCACGATTCGGACGCGGGGCGCGCGTCCGGGGACCTCGTCCGGTTCCGACACGAGTTCTATCGATCCCTGACTCGCCGCGCGGACGCGTTGTTCGAGCTGACCGATGCCGTGTTGTGTGCCGAGGGACCGGTCCGGTCACTGCCGGAGTTATCCCTGCTCGCGGAGCATCGGCGTGGCCATGGCGGGCTTTACGCGGGCCTGGCCCACGGCCGGATCGATGTCGATCGACTCCGGGATGCCATCGTGGCTGGGCCGCTGCCGCGAGCGGCCGATGGCCGGATCGTGTTGGCGGTGGACATCACCTGCTGGTTCCGGCCCGAGGCACACACCGCGCCGGAACGGGTCATGTGTCACGCCTACGGCCGCAACCGGAATCAGCATCTGGCGATTCCCGGCTGGCCCTACTCGGTCGTGGTCGCGCTGGAAACCGGCCGCAGCTCCTGGACCGCGCCCGTGGACATCCAACGCCTGGCGCCCGGAGCCGACGCCGCCACGGTCACCGCCGGCCAACTCCGCCGGGTCGTGACCGGGCTGATCACCCACGGGCACTGGCAGCCCGGTGATCGCGAGATCCTGATCGTGGCCGACGCCGGCTACGACGGACCACGCTTGGCCTTCCAGTTGGCCGACCTGCCCGTGGCGGTGCTGGTACGGATGCGGTCGGACCGGGTCCTGCGCCGCTCGACCCCGCTGCACACACCACACACGGTGGGCCGGCCGCGCCGACACGGCAGCGAGTTCGCCTTCGGTGATCCAGCCACCTGGGGCCAACCCGATATCGCCATCGACGCCGACACCCGTCTCTACGGTCCCGCCATCGTCCGGGCCTGGAATCGGCTGCATCCCCGGTTGACCCACCGCACCGCCTGGACCACACACGTCGGACACCTGCCGATTCTGGATGGCACCGTGGTTCGTTTGCAGGTGGACCGATTACCATCCGGGGCGATCCCGAAACCGGTGTGGTTATGGCATTCCCGCGTCGATCTGGACATCAGGATGGTCGATCTGCTCTGGCAGGCGTTCCTGCGCAGATTCGATATCGAGCACACATTCCGACTGTTCAAACAGACGCTCGGGTGGACCCGCCCGAAGCTGCGCACACCCGAACAAGCCGATCGATGGGGCTGGCTGATCCTGGCCGCCTATACCCAACTCCGGCTGGCTCGCTGGTCGGCCGCCGATCTGCGCCGTCCCTGGGAAAAACCCGCACCACCAGATCGGCTCACCCCCGCCCGGGTTCGTCGCGGGTTTCGGCACCTACGCGCACAAACCGACTGTCCCGCGAGCGCACCAAAACCAACACGGCCCGGTCCAGGGCGACCAACCGGTCGCCGCAACGACCGGCCAGCCACCCGTTATGACGTGCACGTCATAACCTCGACAACGCCCAAAAAGAACAAGTCAAGCACACCCAGACCACGCCGAACAGGTTAAAACTCAAGCTAGTGTCGTGCGTCGGGGGAGTGTCAGCGATCTTGTGAGTGACGGTGTGATCACCTTGTCAGTGCTGCGCGTCGAGCCGGTCGCCGTAGTGCATGGCGAGCGTGTTCAACGCTTGTTTCCAACCTACTACTTTTCCTGTGATGTTTGAACGGTTTTTGAGTGGGTTTTGGATCACGAGGTAGAGAACTTTTAGTGCGGCTTGCTCGTTAGGGAAATGGCCGCGGCGTCGGGTGGCCTGCCGGAACCGGGAATTCAGGCTCTCGATCGCGTTCGTCGTATACACGAGTTTCCGCAACTCCGGCGGGTACGCCAGAAACGGAATGAACTGTTCCCAGTTGCTGCGCCAGAGCCGGATCATCGCCGGATAGGTGTCCTCCCACTCGGTACAGAAATCAGTGAATTCCGCTTCCGCGGCCTCCTGGTTAGGTGCGGTGTAGATGAGCTTGAGTCGTTTGGTGATGGCCGACCAGTACTTTTTGGACGCGTATCGCAGGCTCGCCCGCACCAGGTGGACCACACACAACTGGACCTCCGCGCGCGGCCACAACGCGGTGATCGCATCAGGCAGGCCTTTCAGGCCGTCGCAGGCCACGATCAGGATGTCTTCCACACCCCGGTTTTTTAGATCGGACAGGTGGTTCATCCAGCCCTTGGCGCCCTCGCCGCCGGTGCCGACCCACATGCCCAGCACGTCCCGCTCGCCGGCCAGGGTAATCCCGACGGCGACGTAGATCGGACGGTTCGCCACCTGCCCGTCGCGAATCTTGACATGAATAGCATCAATGAGCACGACCGGGTAAATTCGGTCCAGTGGTCGCGCTTGCCACGAATTCAGATCCTCGACCACCTTGTCCGTGATCTTCGATATCAGGTCGCGGGATACCTTCGCGTCATAGATGTCGGATAGGTGGGCCTGGATCTCGCCCGTTGTGAGTCCTTTTGCGTAGAGTGAGATGACGGCGTCGTCGAATCCTTCGACCCGCCGAGAGTATTTCGGCACGATCCGCGGCGTGAACGTGCCTTCCCGGTCACGCGGTACGTCAATGCGTACCTCGCCCACGTCGGTACGCACCGTTTTCGCCGATGACCCGTTCCGCTCATTGGTCCCGAATTTCTCGGCCACATCACCCTTCACATACCCGAGGTGCTCGTCCAGTTCGGCGTTGAGCGCCGTCTCCAGCACCGTCTTCGTCAGCTGCCGCAGCAGCCCATCCGGCCCGACCAGCGACACCCCGTCCACGCGGGCCCTGTCGATCAGCTCACGCGCGACGCGGACGTCAAGACCGTCCTCAACACCAGCCACCTCGGCCGCCGAGTCGGCCGCCCTGTCCTTGTCCGTCAACCTCGATCCCTTCCAACCGGAGCACCCGCCCCAGCATGGTCAAGATCACCCACCACCCACAAGATCACGGACAGTCCCTTCGGGGCTGGGCGCCTTCGCGAGTTGAGGTTTCCCGGCGGGCGAGTTGAGGTTTCCCGGCGGGCGAGTTCGGGTTTCCATGCGGGCGAGTTGGGGTTCTGGGTGAGTTAGCCGGCGGCGTCGGCGAAGGCTTTTGCGTCTTCGGCGCCGAAGGTGTCTTCCAGGGCTTCTGGCGAGTAGTCCAGATCGATCTGCTCGACGGGGACGCCACGCGCGGCCTCGATCGCGCCGAGTCTGCGCTGCGCGCGGTCGGCGGCGTAGGCGATGTACTCCTGCGGGTCGCTGTCGAACGGGCGCGGTTCCTCGAACTGCTCGTTGACCCACTGGATCATCCCGAGCGCATGCGGCAGCAGCTCACCCATCCGCTGCTGTACGGCGTCCCACAGCGAGTCGTCCGCCGCGATGTGGCGGCGGCAGGTGAAGGTGCCCCACGCCATGTGCCGGCGCTCGTCGTCACCGATGCGCTTCACCAGCTCCTGCATACCCGGCAGGATGCCGCGCGAGGTGCACACCTTCTGCCACGCGTAGTACCCGGTCAGCGCGAGGCTGCCTTCGATGACGTGGTTGTACGTCACGCTCGCCCGGATCTGGTTGAGCGGACTCGGGTCGTCCGCGAGCACACCCAGCGATTCGGGCAGCTCCTCGTAGAAAAGCTTGCGGTAGTGGGGATTTTCCGACACGTACGAGGTCAGGTCGTCGGTCAACCCGACGGCGTCCATCCACCGGCGGAACACCTCGGTGTGCTTGGCTTCCTCGTAGCAGAACTGGGTCAGATACATCTCGTCGCCGAACCGGCCTTCGGCGCCCATCGCCCGCATGAACGGCTGGATGTCCTGCGTCACGGCCTCTTCGCCGGCCACGAACTGGGCGCACAGGTACGTCGCGGAGCGGCGCTCGTCGTCGCTGAGCGTCTGCCAGTCGACGCCGTCGGAGCTGAAGTCGATGTCGGCGGAGTTCCAGAACTTGCGGTTGCCCTTGACGAACAGCCGCAGCGGGAACGAGTCCCAGTTGAAGCCGCCGCGGCGCAGCGACGTGAAGCCAGTTCGGTGAGGTACGGCCGTCTCGGTCATCATTCTCATTCCATTGTGGACATTTGGGCGATCGCGGGGCGGAGCGCGGCGCAGACCTGGTCGGCGGCCTCGGCTGCCGAGTGTGTCGGCAGCACGAGGTGGCTGAGCGTTAGCCTGGTCACGGTCTCGGCCAGCAGTTGCGCGGCCGGTTCGTCGAGCGCGGGCAGGAACTCCCGGTAGTGCGCGGCGGCCAGTTCCGTCGCGGCGGAGAGCACCGGCTCGCCTCGGGTGGTGAGCAGCGGCAGCAGGTCCTCGCCGACCCGCGTGCCCAGAGCGGCGGCGACCAGCTCGTTCTCCCGGCCGTGCTCGATCGTGTAGACGACCGCCTGGTGGATGCCGGTGAGCAGGTCGGGTGCCGATTCGAACCGGCGGTGGACGCCCTCCAGGAACTCCGCCGTGGTCCGCAACGCGACGGCCTGGACGAGCGCCGTCTTGTTGCCGAACTCGTTG
Source organism: Amycolatopsis sp. (assembly GCA_035248845.1). Classification (GTDB taxonomy): domain Bacteria; phylum Actinomycetota; class Actinomycetes; order Mycobacteriales; family Pseudonocardiaceae; genus Amycolatopsis_E. Next base: position 52,229 of record DATFHB010000052.1, read on the forward strand.
TAGACCGTCTGCCTGCTCACCCCGGCCACCGCGGCCACGTCCGCCATCCGCAGCCCGGCATAACCGCGGGTGGGCAGCAGCCCCGTGGCGGCCTCGAGCAGCGTTTCCCGCAGCGATTCCTTGGTCCGTACCGCGAAGGTCTGGGTGATGTCGGTCACGGATTCAGCTTGACATATTCGACTCCTCTGTCAAGAAGGTTGACTCAATCGAGTCAAGTGTAAAGAACGCTACCGTGGTCGGCATGGGGCTCACCGTGGGTTTCGACCTGGACATGACGCTGATCGATCCGAGACCGGGCATGGTCGCGGTGATGAACGCGCTCGGCGCCGAGGCAGGGCTGGCACTCGACGGCGAATACTTCGCATCGCACCTCGGCCCGCCGCTCGACCACGTGCTGCGTGACTTCGGCGCACCCGAGAACCGGGTGCCGGCGCTCGTGGCGCGCTTCCGCGAGATCTACCCGGAGATCGTGATCCCCGGCACGATCGCGCTTCCCGGCGCGTACGAGGCGCTGGCCGCCGTGCGCCGTGCGGGCGGGAAAACCGTTGTGGTGACAGGGAAATACCAGCCGAACGCGGAACTGCACGTGAAGGCGCTCGGGTTCGAGGTCGACGTGCTCGTCGGCGAGCTGTGGGCCGACGGGAAGGCGGCCGCGCTCCGCGAGCACGGTGTGTCCGCCTACACCGGCGACCACCTCGGTGACATCCGGGGTGCGCTCGTCGCGGGCGTGACACCGATCGGCGTGGCGACCGGCCCGTGCACGCGCGAGGAGCTGACCGCCGCGGGCGCAGAGGTCGTGTTCGACAGCTTGCGCGAGTTTCCGGGCTGGCTCAGCGCTTCCGGTGCTCGCGTGCCAGTGCGATGAGCCCGAGCACGATCCCGAGCGGGGTCGCGATGCCGGCGACTGCGGACAGCCAGACGGGCAGGTTGCGCAGACCGACGGCGAACATGACGAACACCGTCAGCACGGCGAGTACGCCGATGGCGAACACGCCGATTCCGAGGCGCATCAGCCAGGGTTTGCGTGGGGACGTCTTGGCCGCAGTCTGCATGCGTCCAGGTTAAACGGCCTGGTTTCCAGGCCCCACGGCAGATTCGCCGTGTATCCACTTCTCCCCGGGGCGCCCGCCGGGATAGGCTGGACGGTACGCGTCCTGGGTACGCCCCGGGGCGCGTTCGTCGTGCAGGGCACGCGACGCGACAAGCAGAGCGAAGGAACGGTGAGGGCAGTGCCGACCGGCAAGGTCAAGTGGTACGACGCGGAGAAGGGGTTCGGCTTCGTCACGCAGGACGGCGGCGAGGACGTCTACATCCGCAAGACCGCGCTCCCGCAAGGGGTGGAGGCACTCAAGGCCGGCCAGCGGCTGGAATTCGGCGTCGCGGACGGCCGCCGCGGGCCGCAGGCGCTGTCCGTCCGCCTGATCGACTCGCTCCCGTCGGTCGCCGAGGCGCGCCGCCGCCCGGCGGAGGAACTGCACGGCCTCATCGAGGACATGATCAAGCTGCTCGAGATGAAGGTGCAGCCGGACCTGCGTCGCGGCCGTTACCCGGATCGGAAGAACATCACGCGCATCGCCGAGGTCATGCGGGCCGTCGCCCGGGATCTCGACCCGTAAGCCGCGTTACCCGGGCTGGATCTGCAGGGACCACAGGGAACGCGCGACGAGCTGCGGGTTGCCGTTCTCGTCGAGGATCGGTTTTCCCGACTGGTCGGCGGCGAAGGCGGCGCCCAGCTGCTGCACCTCGACCACCACGAGCTGATCGGCCGGGGCGCCCGGCGTGGCGGTGAACGCGAGCCGCGAGTTCGGGGAGAAGTACTGCTGCTTGAGCTTCAGCTGGCCGCTCGCGTCGGCGTACTGGACGTTGACCAGCCACGGCGTCTTGCTCACGTCGGACGGCACCGAGATCTGCACCGGCCGGCCCGCCCGCACCTTCAGGCTCGCGGTCGCGTCCGGGTACTTGTCGCAGGTGCGCACCAGCGCGTCGCAGTGCACGACGGGCTCGGCGTTGACGGTGTGCCCGTCACCGTAGAACGTGATCTCCGGCGGGCCGACTGACGCCGAGCACCCGGTCAGCGCCAACGCGCCACCCGCCAGCAGAACTGCAATCCGACTACGCCGCATGGCTGGAACAGTAATTAAACCGGTGTGCGCGCCGCTTTCCGGGGCCGTTTCTGCAGCCACGGCAGCAGCGAATCGCCGCGCTGCACCAGGAACGTCTGGGTGAGGCCGAGCGCCAGCAGCACCGACACCACCAGGAACCCGATCCAGTACGTGGGCGGCAGCAGCAGGCCGATCGCACCGCCGAACACCCACGCCAGCTGCAGGACCGTCTCAGACCGGCCGAACGCCGACGCCCGTGACTCCTCCGGCAGGTCGTGCTGGATCACCGCGTCCAGGCTGATCTTGGCCAGCGCGCTCGAGGTGGCGCCGACCAGGCCGACGAGCGCGGCCGTCACGATCCCGGGCAGCACCGTGGCCAGAATGGTGGACGCGAGCGTGGCACCCACGCAGCCGAGCACCACCTGCGTGGGATGGCCGAACTGGGCGTGCGATCCCAGCGCGTTGCCGAGGAACCCGCCGATGCCGGCCGCCACGCCGATCACGCCCAGCAGGAGCAGCTGCATGAACGGGCTCTGTCCGCTCGCCTCGGCGTGCGCCTTCACCGCGAACGCCGCGAACATCATCAGGAACCCGGTGAGCACGCGGATGGAACCGTTGCCCCACAACGAAACCACGATGTCGAGCCCGAGTGGCTGGCGCTTCTTCCGCTGGGCGGGATGCGCTTTCAGCGAGGCCGGCACCTCGCCTTCGGTGACCTCGACCCAGCCCGGGATGCGCATCGACTGCACGGCCTGCGCAAGGCAGATCAGTCCGGTGAACCACAGTGCGCCCGCCGAACCGAACAGCGAGTTCACCCCGCTGGCGAACATGCCGAACACCGCCCCGGCGGCGAGCCCCCACACGGTGAGCCGCGCGTTGGTTTTGGACAGCGTGATATCCGGTGGCACCACCCGTGGCGTGACCGCGGACTTGAGCACGGTGAAGGACTTGGACAGCACCATCGAGCCGAGCGCCGCCGGATACAGGCCCCAGTCGTCGAAATGCAGCGCCATCAGCACGGCCATCAGCGCCATGCCGATCGACGCGACGCACATCGCGAGCCGCCGCCCGCGCTGCACCCGGTCCAGCGCCGGCCCGATGACCGGGGCGACGAGCGCGAACGGCGCGACGGTGATCAGCAGATACAGCGCGACCTTGCCGCGGCCCTGCCCCGCGGTGGCCGCGAAGAACAAGGTGTTGGCCAGCGCGACCGCCATCGCGGCGTCGCCGGCGTAGTTGAGCATCACCGCGTACGTGAGGGACGTGAGCCCGGACTTGTCGGCGCCATCGGCCTTTGTGGCGCGCTGGAACGCGCCGACCGCCTTGCCGCCGAGTTCGCGGCTGCGTATCGCTGCGACGCGCGTCACAGTCAGCTTTTTCGGCATCCGCTGGAACGCGCTCGCGGTCGCCTCGGTGTGGTTCTCCTGCTGCTGCTCGGGCTTCGGTGGCCGTGGCTGCTGCCGGGCGTAGCCGTCCGTGCCGTAGTGGTCATACAGCGGTTCGGTGCGGCGCGGCGGTTCACGGCGCGGCGAAGGCGGCGGATACTGCCGCGCACCCCGCGGCGGCACCGACGAGCGGAACGCCGGTTCTTCCTCCGGTTGGGCCTGCCGGGGCTCGGAGTAGAAGCGGCTGGGCGCGGGCGGCCGCCAGGGCTGGCCCGTCCCCGGTTCCGGCGTCCACTTCCGTTTGCGACCCACCCTGCAATCTTGCCTCATGCAGGTGACGGCGCGCTGAATGATCAGGCGGCGCGCACGAATTTCACCCGGAACATCGTCGGCCAGAGCTTGCCGGTGATCAGGAACTCGTCCGTGCCGGGTATCGCGGCGATCCCGTTGAGGACGTCGGCCTGAGCGCGTTGCGCCGCCGTCAGCAGGCCGGACGCGTCGATCCGGGCGGTGACGGCGCCCGTCGCGGCGTCGATGCGCAGGATCGTGTCGGTCTGCCACACGTTGGCGTAGACGTCTCCGCTGACACACTCCAGCTCGTTGAGCTGGGCGAACGTGCGTTGCCCGTCGTGCACGGTGACGCCGCCGAGCACCGCGAAACTGGCCGGGTCGCGGAACGTGAGCCGGTCCGAACCGTTGCTCATCACCAGCCTGCCCGACTGGTGGCACAGTCCCCAGCCCTCGCCTTCGAACGGCACGCGGCGCAGTTCGGCGAGCGTGCCGGTGTCGCGTTCGATGGCGAACCCGTCCTGCCAGGTCAGCTGCCACAGCGTCGGTCCGAGCACCGTGACGCCCTCACCGAACAGCGGTGACGGCAGGTCGACCGTGCGCAGCGGGGCCCTGCCGGGCGGCCCTACGCGCAGCTGGGAGCTGCCGGGGAGACCGGTGCTCTCGTAAAGCAGGCCCCCGGCGAGTTCGAGGCCCTCGGTGAAAGCCGACGTGTCGTGCGGCAGGGTGGCCACGACCTGGACACGTAGCTGCGAAACGGCCGCCTCGACCTGCGGCGCGGACGCCTGGCAGCCCGTCAGGGCGACGACCAGGGCAAGGGTCAGGGTCACCAGTCTGCGCACGACCTCACCCTGGCATGACACGTGTGGACCCGCCGCTGCACAATTGGAGTATGACCCTGCTGCTCACCCTGGATGACGGATCCGTCCAGCGGGCCCTCACCGACGCCGTGGAGCTCGCCCGCGAGGCCGCGGTGGCGGAAGCCTGGGCCGAGCAGGTCGGCGCACATGCGGGCCTCCAGCGCGAGGACGCCGTGTCGGCGACCCACTTCTTCGACGCCGCGGTGCCCGGCTACCACGGCTGGCGCTGGTCGGTCACGGTCGCGCTCGCCGGTTCCGACGAGCCGGTGACGGTCAGCGAAGTCGTGCTGACGCCCGGCCCGGCCGCGCTGGTCGCGCCGAAGTGGGTGCCGTGGGAGCGCCGGGTCCGCCCGGGTGACCTCGGGGTCGGTGACATCTTCCCGACCAGCGAGGACGACGCGCGGCTGGTGCCCGGGTACCTGCGCTCCGACGACCCGGCGGTCGAGGAGGTCGCGCACGACGCCGGCCTGGGCCGCGTGCACGTCATGTCGCGCTACGGCCGCACCGAGGCCGCCACCCGGTGGCGCGACGGTGAGTTCGGCCCGCGCTCGGACATGGCCCGCAGTGCGCCCGGCGCCTGTGGCGGGTGCGGCTTCTACCTGCCGCTGGCGGGCTCGCTGCGTGCCGGGTTCGGCGTGTGCGGCAACGAGATCTCCCCGGCGGACGGGCACGTCGTCAACGTCGAGTACGGCTGCGGCGCGCATTCCGAGACCGAGATCGAGGTGACGTCGTCGGTGCCGGTCGCGGAGCTGGTCTACGACGACTCGCTGCTGGACATGGAAGCCTGACTTGGATTCCTTCGGCACCGAGGATCTGCGGGAGTCGGTGCTGCGGGCGTGGGCGGATTCGCCGACGCGGTTCACCGAGGACACCAACGCCGAGCGTGACCTGCGCGTCGGCGCGTACCGGGACCGGCTGCTCGTCGAGCTGGCGCAGAACGCGGCCGACGCCGCGCAGGCCGCCGGCGCCCCGGGGACGCTCCGGGTATCCTTTGTGGACGGTGAGCTGCGGGTCGCGAACACCGGCGTGCCGTTGAACAAGGGCGGCGTCGCCTCCCTGGCGTCGCTCCGGGCTTCGGCGAAGCAGGGCATGATCGGCCGGTTCGGCGTCGGGTTCGCGGCCGTGCTCGCGGTCAGCTCCGAACCCCGGGTGCTCTCGCGCACCGGCGGGGTGCTGTTCTCCGAGGCGCGCACCCGGCAGGCCGTGGGGCGCTCCGGCGACGTGCCCGTGCTGCGGCTGCCCTGGCCGGACGACTGGCCGGTGCCGGACGGGTTCGACACCGAGGTCCGGCTGCCGCTGCGCGACGATGTCGACCCGGACGAGCTGCTGACCCGGCTGGCCGCCGAGGTCGATGATCTGCTGCTGTCGCTGCCGTGGCTGGCGCGTATCACGGTCGGCGACTCCACCTGGACGCGGTCCGAAGTGGATGGACGGGTGGAGATCGCGGGCCCGGGCGGGCGCGTTTCCTGGCTCGTGCAGGAGGCCCCCGGCGGGTTGTGGGCGCTGCCCTCCGAACCGCTGGACAGCGACGTGCTGCACGCTCCGACTCCGACCGACGAGCGGCTTTCCCTGCCCGCGCGGTTGATCGCGTCGATCCCGCTCGAGCCGTCGCGCCGCCGCGTGCTGCCCGGCACCGACGTCACCGGCCCGGCGGCCGCTTTTCCCGCGCTGGCGAGGAAACTGCCGCGTGCCGACCGGCTCGTGCTGGTGCCGAAGGCCGGCTTCCCTCTGTCCGAGGTGGACGGACAGTTGCGGGACGCCGTGTCGCGCGCGCTCGGTGCGCAGCCGTGGCTGCCGACCGCCGGAGACGACATCCCGGCGCTGGGCGCGCGGGTGCTGAGCGTGGAGTCGCCGCGGCTGGTCGAGATGGTCGGCGACCTGGTGCCGCGCCTGGTTTCACTGTCCGGCCCCGAACCGGCGCGCGTGCTGGCATTGGTCGGCGCCGAACGGCTCGACATGCCGGAAGTGGTCGACACACTCACCGGTGTGGACCGGTCGCCGGGCTGGTGGCGCGAGCTGTACGACGAGCTGTTGCCGTTGCTGGAAGCGCATTCCGTGTCGGCCGACGACCTGGGCGCCCTGCCGGTGCCGCTGGCCGACGACAGGACGCTGCCCGGTCCGCGGGGCGCGCTGCTGTTCGACGGCGAGCTGCTGGACTCGCTGGCCGACGCCGACATTGTCGGGCTGCGCCTGGTCCACCCCGACGCCGCGCACCCGCTGCTGGAACGGCTCGGCGCGAAGCGCGCGGAGCCCGCGGATCTGCTGGAATCACCCGCATTGCGCGAGGCGGTGGAGCGCAGCGTCGAGGACGCGGAGTCCGGTTTGGACACCCGGCCGCTCGCCGACGCCGTGCTGCGCTTGGCTTCCGAGGCGACCGCCGCCGACCTGGGCGCGCTCGCGCTGCCGGCCGAGGACGGCTGGCGCCGCGCGGACGAACTCGTGCTGCCCACCTCGCCGCTGCTGGCGGTGTTCGACCCGGACGCGCTCGGCGACGACGGGCCGCTTTCGGTGCTGGACAAGGATTTCGCCGAGCAGTGGCCGGCGGCGGCACTGACCGCGGTGGGCGTGCTCGACGGGTTCGTCGTGACCGACGACGGGATCCGTGATCTCGACCTGGTCGCCGACGACGCGTGGCCGCAGGCCTTGCGGCTGATCGCCGGGGAACGCGAGACCTGGGAGGCGCTGAAGGCCGACCCGGACTGGATCGCCCGCAACGCGCTGCTGGCCGGGCGGGCGCCGGCGGAGTGGCGGCTGCCGGAGGCGCGCGGGCTCGCCGGGTTGTACGACCCGGTGCCCGATGTCGGTCTGCACCCTGACGTGCTGGCGGCCGCCGGCGTGCGGACCGGGCTGGAGGTGGCCGACCTCGACGACGCCGCCGACCTGCTCGACCGGCTCGGCGATGCGAGCCGCCAGGTCGCGCCCGGCCTCGCGGCTCGCGCCCACGCCGCGCTGGCCGACGCCGACCTGGACTGGCCCACGCTGGACGCGCCGGCGCGGGTGCGCGCGGTCGACGGTTCGGTTACGCCTGCCGAGCAGGCCGCGGTACTGGACCGCCCGTGGCTGGCCGCCGCGTGGCCGGCCGAGCGCCTGGTCGCCGTCGCCGCCGAAGACTCGGCGCGCGCGGAACGGCTGGCAGAGGTGCTCGACGTGCCGTTGCTGAGCGAGACGGTCTCGGCGCGGCTGCCCGGCGACGGCGAGTTCGTGGCGTGGTCGGAGCTGACCGCGATCTGCCTGGTCGCGGACCTGCTGGACATCCCGTTGCCCGACGGCGGCGTGGTCGTGCACGAGCAGTTGAACGTCGAGATCGACGACGTCAAGCGTGACGCGCCGTGGTGGGTCGAAAGTGGGCCGTTTCACGGGGAACATCACGCGGCAGACACACCGGCCGGTCTGGCCCGCGCCTTCGCCTGGGCGGCCGGCCGCTGGCCGGACCGGCACCTCATCGAGTCCCTGCTCGAAGACCCCGACCCGCTGACCCTGTTCAGCTAGATCCCGGTTTGCGCCGACCGGGAGCCGCGGCGGGCGGCGGAGCGCTGCCAGGTCATGATGCCCATCCCGATGAAGCTGATCACGATCCCGGCGACGCACGTCCATAGCCACACGCTGGGCGAATGACCCGAGCCGAGATCCCGGATCACGAACACCACGAGCCCGGCCGCCCAGGCGCACGTGCCCACCACGACGATCGGGAACAGCGCGGTCAGGCGTGGCGGTAACTCCGGCACGGGATGTAGTGAATCCTTGACATCCCCACCGTTGCTCGGGTCGGTCACGTGAGGAAGGCTACCGGCGGGTCACCCCCGAGTACCACGAAGGCGGGATGCAGGGTCTCCACTCTCACGCGGTCGCGGCTCGACCGGTTCTTCAAGATCAGCGAACGCGGCTCCACCACCGGCCGTGAGATCCGCGGTGGGCCTGGTCACGTTCGTGACGATGGCCTACATCGTCGTCCGGCACGCAAAGTGCACCCGTTGATGTGGGTGATCGCGGTCGCATTCGTCGCCTACTTCGCCGTCGGTCCCCTTGAGGCCGCGCTCACGTAACGTGCTTCACTCGATCAGTCCGCAGATCGTGAGGTATGCTAACTATGTGTCCGATAGTGGCGAGCGCGCTCTGGCCGGCCGGCTCCGGCTGGCCGTCGTGCGGCTCAATCGCCGCCTCCGGGCACAGCGGATCGACCAGATCGTCTCGCTGACGCAGATCGCGGCACTGTCCACTCTGCACAAGTGCGGGGCGCTCACGCCGGGCAAACTCGCGGCCAAGGAAGGCGTTCAGCCGCCGTCGATGACTCGGGTCATCGCCGCGCTCGAAGACATGGGGTTCGTCGAGCGCAGCCCGCACCCGACGGACGGGCGGCAGTCCATTGTCGCCCTGACCGGCGAAGGCGTCACCTTCATCGAGAAGACGATCTCGATGCGAGAGGCCTGGCTCGACCGCAAGCTGGCTGAGTTGAGCGGCGACGAGAGACACGTTCTCGACCGCGCCGCCGACATCATCGACAGGATGGCAGGGAACGGATAACGGTGCGGTCGGAACTGGGTAGCGAAGAGAAGTCATATCCATCACACAGAGCTACCCAGGTCGAGGCACCACCGGCCGAACCGGCGCCGCCACGGCAGACGAGCATGTTCGAGTCGCTGCGCGTGCGCAACTTCCGGCTGTTCTTCTCCGGCCAGGTCATCTCCAATGTCGGCACCTGGATGCAGCGCATCGCCCAGGACTGGCTGGTCTTCGAGTTGTCCGGCAACAACCCGCTCGCACTGGGTATCGCGGTCGCGGTGCAGTTCACCCCGACCGTGCTGCTGTCCCTGTGGGCGGGCGTGCTCGCCGACCGTGTCGACAAGCGCAAGCTGTGCCTGCTCGTCCAGGGCGGCATCGGCATCCAGGCGCTCGTGCTGGGCGTGCTGGACATCAGCGGCGCGGTCGTGCTGTGGCAGGCCTACGTCCTGTGTTTCGTGCTCGGCATCTTCACCGCGCTGGACGTGCCCACGCGGCAGTCGTTCGTCGCGGAAATGGTGGGGCGCAAGCAGATCCCGAACGCGGTCGCGCTCAACTCGGCGGTGTTCAACCTGGCCCGCATCGTGGGGCCCGCGATCGCCGGGTTCGGGATCACCTGGATCGGCACCGGCTGGATGTTCATCGCGAATGCCGTGAGCACCCTCGCCGTGCTCGCCGGCCTGCTGATGATGAACCCGGACAGGCTGTTCCGCGGGCCGGCGGTCGTGGCGGCCAAAGGGCAGCTGCGCGAGGGGCTCGCGTACGTGCGCCGGCGCAGCGACCTGGTCACGCTGATGGTGCTGGTGTTCTTCGTCAGCACGTTCGGGATCACGTTCCTCACCTCGATCGCGATCGTGGCGGGCAACGTGTTCGGTACCAAGGCCGATGGGTACGGCATGTTGTCGACGCTGCTCGCGGTCGGCACGTTCGTCGGCTCACTGATGTCGGCGCGGCGTGGCGTGAAGAGCAAGCCGCGCGTGCGGTTGCTGCTGCTCGCTGCGGTCGCGCTCGGTGCCACCGAGATCATCGCCGCGTTCATGCCGACGTACCTGGCGTTCGGCATCGCGCTGGTGCCGCTGGGCCTGGCCACGGTCACGTTGCTCAACACGGCGAACGCGCTCGTCCAGACCGCGGTCAGCCCGGAGATGCGGGGCCGCGTGATGGGCCTGTACGTGCTGGTACTGGTCGGCGGCAACCCGATCGGCGGCCCGATGGTCGGATGGATGGCCGACACGTTCGGCGGCCGCTCGCCGTTCTACATCGGTGGCGCGATCTCGGTGCTCGCCGCCGTGGTGTGCGCGGTCGTGCTGGCTCGCCGTGGCGGGGTCAGCTGGCCGACCGTGCACCACATCGCGGGGCTGCGCGTGCTGTTCTCTAGCGGCCGAGCAATGACGGCAGCATCGCCTCGGCGAGGGGCCTGAGCGACTGGCTGCCGGTCAGCGTCAGCTCCTGTGCGGAGTCGTCGGTGAGCTTGATCGCGACAAGGTCGCCGGTGATCAGCGCAGGCCTGCCGTCGATGGTGTCCGGGTACACCCGCGGCGACACGGTGTCGCTGTAGGCGGCGCGCACGCCCCGGACCGTGCATTCCCCGTCGATCTTCGGTTTCCCGGTGCCTCCCAGCTGGTCGGTCAGCGCCGTGCACAGCTGCCACGAGATCATCGGCCACGGCGAGTCGACGATCCCGTGCTGCGGCGCCGGTGCCACCGGCTGGGGCGGGATCGTGCCGTCCTTGGCGACCTTCGGCAGCGCCGGGCCCGGCGCCATCGTCGCGCGGACGACCGCGTCGGTGATCGACGTCGTCAGGTCGTCGAGCGGCTGCTGCGCGGCGCCGCTCACCGCGACCCGCAGGACCGGCCTGATCTGCTCGCTCGGTGCCGCGCCGGTCAGCGGCAGGTTGAGCCGCGCGTTGACCTTCGGGGAGACGTATTCGACCTCGCCGCTGCGGCCCGCGACGTCGATCTTGCCGGGGTCCTGCAGCGCCGCGGGCGTTTCGTCGAGGAGCAGCGTGACGTCCAGGGTCGCGGTCACGACATGGCAGCTGCCGTCTCGCGATTCGCGGAGCGTGGCGCCACCGAGGAGTGCTTCCCAGCGCTGCTGGGAAAGTGCCTGGCAGAGCACCTGCGCGCCCGTGTCCGCGGGCAGCGCCGTGACCATCTCACCGGTCGGGATGGGGACGGATCGCAGTGCGTGGCCGTCCTGCGTGGGCCAGACTGCGGGGAGCCCGCGCGCCACGGCCGGTCTCGGTCCAGCGTCCTGTGACCACAGGTAGCCGGCGGCGGTCGCGACGGACGCGAACGACAGCAGCACCCCGACCAAGATCAGGATCACCGTGGACGTCTTCACGCCCGGCAGGCTACCTGCGGGCCTTGGGGCGCGGCGGGGGTGGGCGCGACCGGACATCGGAGCACCCTCTTGCGCTCATTGCTGAGGTTAGGCTAACCTCAGTGGCATCCGCTTCGTGGTGGGAGCGGCAGTCAGTTCGGGAACGGGCGGAGCCCCGGCGGCGGGAATGATCCCGGTGTCGGGGCTTCGTTCAGGTGGATGCCGAAGTGCGTGGCGTACACGTCCAGAATTTCCTCGCCCACCAGTACCCGCTCGACCCGCTTGTCGTCCGTGGTTTCGATCAACTTGTCCCCGGCCAGAGTGATCCGGCCGTCCGTGCGGGGCAACGTGCACATCAGGCCCTGCGTGAAGTGCGACTCCGGCGACGTGGCCTGGAACCAGCAGGTGGGCGCGAAATCGGCCAGGTCGCGGGGCCTCGACTCCAGCCGGTACACCGGCTCCCCGTCGTGCCGCACGTCGAGATCGCCGTGTGGTGCCTCGGCGAGGAGGAACTCGCCCTCGGGATCCGGTTGTGGCCCCCGTCCGGCGATCCGCAGCGGGAAGCGCGCGAACCGGCCGAAGCCCACGTCCGCCAGCCATGGCTCGTCCAGGTCGACCCGCAGCGTCAGGTGGTCGAACGGCGGGCCGAACCGCTCGCCGGTCCAGACGCGCGCCGACAGCAGCGTCACCGCGAAGCCGAGTTCGCGCAGCAGCGACGCGAACGCGCCGTTGAGCTCGTAGCAGAACCCGCCCCGGCGGCGACGCACGATCTTGTCGGCCAGCGCGTCCTCGGTGAGCACGATCGGTTCGGGCAGGTGCACGCTGAGGTTCTCGAACGGCACCGTGGCCAGGTGCCGCTCCTGCAGTTCCCGCAGGGCGGCTACCGAGGGAGCGGCCGGGCGCGAGGCCCCGATGCGGGCGAGGTAGGCGTCGACGTCCATGTCGCCAGCGTCACACCTCTACCCCGGTGGAGGTCAAGCGCACGAAAACGGGGCCCTCCCGAATGGGAAGGCCCCGCGTCGGTGCACGGTGTTCAGAGGAGCAGGCCGTTGCCGCCGGCGACGGCGTTGTCGAACCGCTTGCTGACCTCGGCCCAGTTGTAGACGTTCCAGAGGGCCTTGACGTAGTCGGCCTTGACGTTCTTGTAGTCCAGGTAGAACGCGTGCTCCCACACGTCCACCAGCAGGAGCGGCACGGTCTGCAGCACCAGGTTGTTGTGGTGGTCGCGCAGCTGCTGGGTGATCAGCGTCTTGCCGATCGGGTCCCACGACAGCGCGGCCCAGCCGTTGCCCTGGATGGTGCTGGCGACCGCGTTGAACTGGGCCTGGAACTTGTCGAACGAGCCGAAGGCGTCGTCGATGGCGGAGGCGAGGTCGCCGGTCGGCTTGTCGCCGCCCTCCGGGGAGAGGATTTTCCACCACACGACGTGGTTGGCGTGGCCGGCCAGGTGGAACGCGAGCGTGGTCTCCAGGCCGACGATCGAGCCGAAGTCGCCCTTGTCACGGGCTTCGGCGATCTTGTCGAGGGTGTCGTTGGCGCCCTTGACGTAGGTGGCGTGGTGCTTGCTGTGGTGCAGCTCGTTGATCTCACCCGAGATGTGTGGAGCCAGGGCGCCGTAGTCGTAGTCGAGATCAGGAAGCTCGTACCGGGCCATCAGCCCTCCTTCTTCTTGACGCAAGATTCCTCGCTACCAAACCTAGTAGCAAGGACTTTCGGTGGCTAACCGGGGAGCGGCTTGCCCGCACTCCGGGAACGCCCAACTCGCCCGCCGGCAACCCTCAACTCGCCCGCCGGCAACCCTCAACTCGCGGCCTCTTCGCGAGTTGAGGTTTCTGGTCGGGCGAGTTGAGGTTTCGGTGCCGGTGAGTTGAGGTTTTCGTGCGGGTGAGTCGTGCGTTGCCGTACTCAGCGTCTAATCTCCAGCTAGCTGGAGGTCAACAAGGCTGTAAGCGTGATCACGCGAGATCGGCCAGGACCGCCACGTTGCACTCGAACGCCACGCCGACCTCGGTCACGATGCGTGTCCGCTCCGCGGCGTCCCAGGGCGCACTGTCCAGCAGGGCGCGGTAGTGCTTGCGGAACGCGGGCACGCTCTCGATGCCGTCGAAGTGGTAGAACAGCGCGCCCGGGCCCTCGATGCCGTACGCGTCCTTCAGTAGCCGCCGCACGACCTGGCCGCCGGCGAGATCGCCCAGGTACCGCGTGTAGTGATGCGCCACGTACCCGCCGGCCCAGTCGTGCGCGACCGTCCGGATGCGACGGACGTAGTCCTCGGTGGCGGGCACGGGCTCGATCGCCGCCGGCCAGTCCGGCCCGTACAGGACCTCCAGGTCCGCGGCCAGCGCGGTGAGCCGGCGCAGCTCGTCGAAGACGAACGGGCCGCCGGTCGGGTGCTCGCGCATGGCGTCGGAGGCGGCTTCGATGGCCTCGTAGATGAAGTAGTACTGGGCCGCGAGCCGGCCGTAGTCGGCCAGCGGCAGCTCGCCGTCGAGCAGGCGCACCATGAAGGCTGAGTTGTTGGCGCGGTCGTGCGCGGTCCGGGTGGACTCACGCAACGTCGCCGAGAACGGGGTCTGTTCGATTGTCAGGGGAGCCACCATGTGGTCGAGCCTAGGGGCCCGAGGCTACTTAGCCTAGCCTAATAACCCGATCAGAGCTCTACCGGCCAGGTGTGCACGGGCTGCTCGGTGGCCTCCAGTTCGAGATACGTGCGCAGCATCGCGCACAGCGCGTTCTCCCGGTCGGCGCCGTGCCGCTGCGCGAGCGCGACCATCTCGCGCTGCCACCACGACCCGTTTCGGCGGGTCAGGCAGCGCTGCTCGATCACCCCGAGGTAGCGGTCGATCGCCGCCTCGGACACGTTCGCCGACCGCAGCCCCTCGTGCGCGAGCGGGAGCAGCACGCGCAGCGTCAGCTCGTCCGGCGGGATCCAGCCGATGCCCGGCCAGTACAGCTGTGCGTCGAAGGAGTTGCGCGCGCCGGCGTAGAGGTTCTCCTCGGCCGCCTGGAACGACATCTGCGTCCACAATGGACGTTCGGCTTCGGCGAGGGCACGTTGCGCGCCGTAGAAGAACGCCGCGTTGGCCATGATGTCCAGCACCGTGGGACCGGCGGGCAGCACCCGGTTTTCCACGCGCAGATGGGGTTTCCCGTCGACCAGGTCGTATACCGGACGGTTCCAGCGCCACACCGTGCCGTTGTGCAGCCGCAGCTCCGTCAGCTTCGGCACCTGACCGGACGCCAGCGCCTCCACCGGATCCTCGTTGTCGGTTTCGGGCAGCAGACCGGGGAAATAGCGGACGTTCTCCTCGAACAGGTCGAAGATCGACGTGATCCACCGTTCGCCGAACCACACCCGCGGGCGCACACCCTGGTTCTTCAGCTCCTCCGGGCGTGTGTCGGTGGCCTGCAGGAACAACGGGATGCGCGTCTCGTGCCACAACGCCTTGCCCAGCAGGAACGGCGAGTTCGAGCCCACGGCGACCTGCACGCCGGCCAGGCACTGCGCGGCGTTCCAGTGTGCGGCGAACTCCTCGGGCGCGACCTGCAGGTGCAGCTGGACCGACGTGCACGCGGCCTCGGGCAGGATGGACTCCGAGTAGGTGTGCAGGCGCTCCGCGGCCGGCTGCCCGGCCATCCTGGCGCCGTCCATCGACAGGATGAGGTGCTCACCGCGCGCCGCGAAGATCTGGTCGTTGAGCATCGTGTAGCGGGCGTTGTTGGTGATCCACTTCTGGTCGAAGTGGTCGTGCGTGAGCGTCGGCAGGATGCCGATCATCGCCAGCCGCGCACCGGTCTCGCCGGACCTGCGCGCCGCGTTGGCCAGATACTCGCGAAGGTCGCGTTCCAGGTCCAGCGCAGAGTCGCCGGCCAGCGGCCGCGGCGGCACGTTGAGCTCGATGTTGTGCTGCGACAGTTCCGTGGTGAAGGACGGGCTGTCCAGCGCCTCGAGAACCTGCTGGTTGCACATCGACGGGCGCATCCCGGCGTCGACAAGGTTCAGTTCGACCTCGAGGCCGATGTGCCTGCGGGGGAACGAAAAGCCACCATCGGTGAGCATCCGGCCCAGCGTGTCCAGGCACCGCTGAACCTTGCGGCGGTACCGAGCACGGTCGCGCGGGTCGAAGTCGTCCGCCGAAAGATCCTGGCCCATGCCATCCCTGCTTCTTTCCTCGCCCGGGCGTCGCGGGTCGGGGCGATCGCGCCCGGCGGACAACACTCGCACAGCGACTTCAACCCCGGCTATCGGCCAAACTGGTGCTCTCCGTGACACCGGCCTGACTGAACGCGAAGCTGAGCCGTTCGTGCTAGGGGTACCCAGCTCGTTCGGAGCAATCTGCCCAGGTCCAGACTCATCCTTGTGGCGCAGCTGATCCCGGTTCACGACGAGCACGATCCGCGGCTCGACGACTTCCGCGACCTCACGACGGCCGACCGCCGGCCCGACCGGCCCGGCGGTCGCGGGTTCGTGATCGCCGAGGGGACGGTGGTCGTCCGCCGCCTGCTGGAGTCGGATTACCCGGTTCGCGCGCTGTTAGGCGTGGAACGCCGGATTTGTGAGCTGGAGCCCGAGCTGGCCGGCGTCGGCGGGCCCGCGTATATCACGTCGGCAGACACGATGGCCCGCGTCGTCGGATTCCATCTGAACCGCGGCGTGCTCGCGGTGGCCGACCGCGCGCCGCAGCCGTCCGCGGCGGGGATCGTCGCGTGCTCCCGGGTCGTCGCCGTGCTCGAAGGCGTCGGCGACCACGAGAACCTCGGTGCGTTGTTTCGCAACGCGGCCGCACTCGGTGTCGACGGTGTCCTGCTCGGACCGGGATGCGCGGATCCGTTGTACCGGCGCAGTGTGCGAGTTTCGATGGGCAATGTGCTCCGGGTGCCGTTCGCCCGGTTGGAGCCGTGGCCGGATGCCTTGGGGCTGCTGCGAGAAAGCGGTTTCTCGATCGCCGCGCTGACGCCGCGCGCGGACTCGGTCGCGCTCCGGGACGTGCCGGCGGGCAAGGTGGCCCTGCTGCTCGGCTCCGAAGGGCCCGGGCTGACGGACGAGGCGATCATGGCCGCGGATCTGGCGGTGCGCATCCCGATGGCGGCGGGCGTCGACTCGCTCAACGTGGCGACCGCGGCCGCCGTCGCGTTCTACGAGCTCGCCGCGCGGTAGGTTAGCGGCGGATTCGGCGCCGAAGGAGGAGACAGCGGGGTGGAGCTGCGGATCCGGGAGGACCGCGCCGTGCTCAAGGGGCACGGCGACGCCTACACGCGCGAGATCGATCCGCACAGCCTGGCGCTGGGGATGGATCTTTCGGACGCGCTGCACGAATGGGCCCGGGTGGCGGCCGCGGTGCGCCGCGCCGCCGACAGCGGCGACCCAGGCGAGGCCGCCGCCGTGGTGTCGCGGCGCGGGAAGCAGCTGGCGGCCCGGGTCGCCACCGTGATGGGCACGCCGGTGCACTACATCGACCCGGTCACCGACGACGAGACCGTCGTACCGCCGATGCCGCCGGAGACGGTTCCGGACTCCTGGACGCGGCGGGTGTTCGGCACGACCGAGACCGAGCCGACGCCGTGGGGCGCCGGGCTGGTGGTGTCGGGGTTCGTCGCGGCCGTGGTGATCACCGCGATGCTCGCGCTCGCGATCGCCCTCGCGGCGGAGACCGCGGGCTGGCTGGTACTGCTCGCGTCGATCGTCGTGACGGCCGGGATCGCGCCGTCGCTGTGGCTGACGCGGCGGATGCCGATCGTCCGCTGGGTGTCCCTCGGCGCCGCCGTCGGCGTCCTGGTGTCGTGGTTCGGCGTGCTCGCGGTCGTCTTCTGAAGCACTTACGGTGAGGCATGGCCACCGCCCGCTCTCGCGCCTGCGTGAGCTGTGCCTCGCGCTGGCCGAGACCACCGAACGCCTCAGCCACGGCGAGCCCACGTGGTTCGTGCGAGGCAAGAAGACGTTCGTGATGTTCGCCGACCACCATCACGACGACCGGCTCGCATTCTGGTGCGCGGCACCGGCGGGTGCGCAGGAGGAGCTGGTGGCGCAGGAGCCGGAGCGCTTCTTCCGCCCGCCCTACGTCGGGCACCGCGGCTGGCTCGGCGTGTGGCTCGACGTGCCGGTGGACTGGACCGAGATCGACGCGATCGTCACCGGCGCCTACCGGGTCATCGCCCCGAAAAGCCTGGTGGCGAAGCTGGATTCCTAGCCGCGCTGGGAGCGGACTCCCAGCAGCACGTCCTCCCACGCCGGCACGGCGGGGTGCGACTTCTTCGCCCTCGGCTTGGCCGGCTTCGGCGCCGGGGCGCCGGGCAGCGGCTGCTGGCCGGGGTCCGTGCCGGTCGACGCCGCGGGCTGCTCCGGCTCAGCGGCCGGCTCGACCGGCTCCTCGACCTCGGGTTCGGGTGCGGCCGGCTGCTCCGGTTCGGCGGCGGCTGCCGCCTCGGCCTCGACGGCCCGCAACGTGCGTGGTGCGCGGTTGGGGTCCAGCAGATCCTCCGCCTGCTCGTCCAGCGCCATCACGGTGCCGCCGTGCGCGCCGGGCGCGAACTGCCAGCGCGCTGCCATGTCGGAACGCCCGGTCTGCCAGCGCAGGGCCACGACCCACTTCCCGTCGTCACCCTTCCAGGAGTCCCACTCGGCGCGCGAGTAGTCCTGGCCGCGCACACCGAACGCGTACGACACGACCTCGGCCAGCGTCCGCACATCGGGCCCGTCCTCACGAATCGGGTGCGCCTGCTGCGCCAGTTCCGCCGTGCGCGACCGCTCCAGCAGCACCGGGTACGCGAACCGCTCGACCCGCGACAGCGGCGCGCCGGCGCTCTCCGCGACCTGCTCGACGGACTCGCCCGCCCGGATGCGGGCCTGGATTTCGCGTGGTCGCATCTGACTCTCCAACTCGATTTCGATCTGCCCGAGCCGGGTCACGTCACCCCTCGCGGCCGCCCTCAGCCTCTCATCCGCGGGCAGGAGGAAACGCTCGCGGCGCGCCGGGTCCTCGCACACGATGGACTTTCCGTCCTCGTGCAACCCGACAACCCTCAGCGCTCGCATCCCCGCCTCCTCCAGAGTTCACCTGTGTGGGTAACAACGGTAGAACGGCGCGTCAGCTTGACGGGTAAGGCGCGCCGACGCAACGCCGCAATGTCACCGAACAGGCGAACGTTCGGGCAGGATCAGGCGGTGCTGGGGAGAAGAATGCCGGCGATTCTCGTCGCCGCCGAAATCCTGCTCGTCGCGATCGTCCTGATCTGGAAACGACTCGACGGGCTCGACCTCGACGTGTACCGCCTTGGTGCACAGGCGCTTTTCATCCACGGCGACCCGTACGCCGTGTTGCCGCCGACGCGCGACGGCACCGTGCTGCCCTTCACCTACCCGCCGTTCGCGGCGATCGCGTTCGCGCCGCTGCTCACCGTTTCCCTTGACACGGCGCTGTTCGCACTGACGGTGATCTCGGTGCTGGCGCTGGGCGCGGTCGTGGCGTTGTGTTGTTGGCACTACGACAAGCGGGTGCCCGTGGTGGGCGCCGCGACCCTCGCGGTGCAGGCGGTCGCGTTGTTCAGCGAACCGGTGCGCGCCACGCTCGGGTTCGGGCAGGTCAACCTGCTGCTGATGCTGCTCGTCGCCGTCGACACGCTGGGGCCGGTCAAGCAGCGTGGGTATCTGGTGGGACTGGCCGCCGCCGTCAAGCTCACCCCGGTCGCGTTCATCCTGTTCTTCTTGGTGCGCAAGGACTTCCGCTCGGCCGCGCGGGCAGCGGGCACGTTCGCGGGGTGCGCGTTGCTCGCATGGGTGATCGCGCCGCGCTCCTCATCCCACTACTGGACCACGCTCGTCTTCCAGGAGGACCGGGTTGGCGACCCTGGGTACATCGGGAACCAGTCCCTGCGGGGGTTGATCGCCCGGCTGGGTGGGGACCAGACGATCTGGCTGCTCGCCGCGGCGGCCGTGCTGGTGCTGACCGCGTACGCGATCCGCCGGGCCCGCCATCCGGTGCCCGCGCTGCTCGCGTGTGCGATGGGCGCGCTGCTGGTCTCGCCGGTTTCCTGGACGCACCACTGGGTGTGGGTCGCGCCCGTCATCGGGGCGTTGGCGTGGCAGGGACGATGGTGGGCGGCGGTACCGGCCACCATCGTCTTCGTCGTCAGCCCGTTGTGGCACTACCAGACCGTCTGGCCGTTGCGGGAGTGCTATGTCCTGACCGGCTTCCTGCTGTTGCTCCTACTTGCCCAGCCGCTCGACCACGTACTCGATGCAGGTCGTCAGCGCCGTGACGTCGCCCGGCTCGATGGCGGGGAACATGCCGACGCGTAGCTGGTTGCGGCCCAGCTTGCGGTACGGCTCGACGTCCACGATGCCGTTGGCGCGCAGCACCTTCGCCACCGCGGCCGCGTCCACCTCGTCCACGAAGTCGACGGTGCCCACGACCTGCGAGCGCAGCGACGGGTCCTTCACGAACGGGACGGTGTAGCTGGTCTCCTCGGCCCACGAGTAGAGCCGCTCGGAGGAGTCCTTGGTGCGCTCGACCGACCACTGCAGGCCGCCGTTGCCCAGCATCCACTCGATCTGGTCGGCGAGCAGGAACAGCGTGGCCACCGCGGGGGTGTTGTACGTCTGGTCCTTGCGCGAGTTGTCCAGCGCCGTGGTCAGCGACAGGAACTCTGGGATCCAGCGGCCGCTGCCGCCGATCTCCTCGACACGCGCCAGCGCCGCGGGCGACATGAGCGCCAGCCACAGCCCGCCGTCGGAGGCGAAGCACTTCTGCGGCGCGAAGTAGTAGACGTCGAAGTCCTCGGCCTTCACGGGCAGGCCGCCGGCGCCCGAGGTGGCGTCGATCGCGACCAGCGCGCCGTCACTGCCCACGGGGCGGCGCACCGGCACCGCGACCCCGGTCGAGGTCTCGTTGTGTGCCCAGCCGACCAGGTCGGCGCCCGGCTCGTAGGCGATTTCGGGCGCGCTGCCCGGTTCCGACTTCACCACGATCGGCTCAGCCAGGAACGGCGCGCCCTTGGTGACGGACGCGAACTTCGAGGAGAACTCGCCGTAGGTGAAGTGCTGCGACCGCTCGCGGACCAGGCCGAACGCCGCGGCGTCCCAGAACGCCGTGGTGCCGCCGTTGCCGAGCACGACCTCGTAGCCCTCGGGCAGCGAGAACAGCTCGGAAAGGCCCGCGCGCACCCTGCCGACGAGGGACTTCACCGGCTTCTGGCGATGAGACGTGCCCAGGTACCTGGCCCCCTCGGAGGCCAGGTTGGCGAGCTGCTCCGGCCGGACCTTCGAGGGTCCACAGCCGAAGCGGCCGTCGGAGGGCTTGAGTTCAGCGGGAATCGTCAGCTCAACGCTCACGGGCGCTTCTGCTCCCTTCGTTCCGCAGTCCGCACAAACGCCCGCGAGGCACGAGCGCGCTGTGTCCAATGGAGCGCTTCCTCCCTGGCGGTCGTCAACGCTCAGGCCTCCAGTCTTTCACGAGCGCCAGCCGCCCTCATCGACACCGCCCGGGACCGGGGCCGACGGGTCGTATGGGGTGCGGGTGAAGATGAACGTGGCCAGATCCAGGTGGGACGGGGTGCCGTCGGCGGCGCGCCCGACCCGCAGCGTCTCGCCCGCGTAGTAGCCGTCCAGCCCGAGCCAGGCGTCCGCGCCCAGCGGCTTGAACCGCGACGCGCGCCCGGTGCCGCGCACCGGGTCGAGGCTCAGCATCCCGCCCGGGATCACCCGCAGCAGGTACGGCGTCGGGCCCCAGTGCCACAACCCGGTCAGCGTGAGCAGCGCCGGGTCCACTTCGGACGGGCGCCACTCGACCGGCAGGTTCGGCTCGTGCTCGTCGGCGATGGTGATCAGGTCGATCGCCACGGCCAGGATCGCCGGGCCCGACGTGGTGTTGGCCAGCACGAGCGCACCCGTGCCGGAGCCGGTGTCGGTGATCGAGGCCGCGAGGAATCCGGGCATCGAGCCGGTGTGCCCGGCCAGCCGCCGCCCCTGGTGCCGGATGACCTGCAGGCCCAGGCCGTAACCCGAGGTCCAGGCATCGGCGTCGTCCACTCCTGCCACCTCGCGCATCTCGGCGACGGTGTCCGGGTGCAGCACGCCGTGCGTGTGGCCGGCGACGAACGCCGTCCACCTGGCCAGGTCGTCGACGGTCGACCACAGCTGCCCGGCCGGCGCCATCGCACCCGCGTCGGGCGAGGGCTCGGGCAGCAGCACGTCCGCGTACGGGTGCACCGCCCAGCCGCGGGCGTGGCGGCCCTCGGGGTGCGGGGTCGTGCGCGTCATACCCAGCGGCGTGAGGATTTCGGCGCGGACCGCGTCGAGCCAGCTCATCCCGCGATGCCGCGCGACCAGCTCGCCGAGCACGCCGTAGCCCAGGTTCGAGTAGTGGAACCGGCTGCCCGGGCGGTTTTTGATCGTGTCGGCGGTCAGCCGCGGCTCCAGCGCGTCCCAGGTTCCGCCGGGGCTGCGTTCCCACCATGAACCGGGCGATTCCGCGGTGAGACCACCGGTGTGGGACAGCAGCTGCGCGATGGTCGACGAACCGAAGCCGGTGCCGGGCACGTGCTTGTCGAGCGGGTCGTTGAGGTCGAGCCTGCCCTCGTCACGCAGTCGCATGACCACCGCGGCCACCAGCGATTTCGTGATCGAACCGAGCCGGTACTGGGTGTCGGTGTCCGGCGGGCTGTCCTCGACGGCGCCGCGCGCACCGGACCAGACGAGGTCTCCGTCGCGCACGACGCCCGCGACGACGGAAGGCACGCGCGCGACCGCCTGTTCGGTGGCGACGCGGCGGAGCAGGGCGGATTGGGTGCTGGGCAGCATGCGGGACATTCTGCCTCGCGGCCGCTCGGCGCGTCAGAGCGTGGTGACGCTGCCCCAGCCCTCGACCTCGTTCGGATGGCGCGGGCCGGGGCCGATGTAGCTGGCGGACGGCCGGACGAGCCTGCCGGTCTTCTTCTGCTCCAGGATGTGCGCGGACCAGCCGGCGGTGCGGGCCGAGGTGAACATCGCGGGCATCATGTGCGGCGGCACCTGCGCGAAGTCCAGGATCACGGCGGCCCAGAACTCGACGTTGGTCTCGATCTGCCGGTCTGGACGGCGTTCCCGCAGCTCGGCCAGCGCGGCCTGCTCGAGCGCCGCGGCCACCTCGAACCGTTCCGCGCCCAGTTCCTTGCAGGTGCGCCGCAGCACGCGGGCGCGCGGGTCCTCGGCCCGGTACACCCGGTGCCCGAAGCCCATCAGCCGTTCCTTGCGGTCGAGGATGCCCTTGACCAGGGCCCGCGCGTCGCCGCTGCGCTCGACCTCCTCGATCATCGGCAGCACGCGCGCCGGGGCGCCGCCGTGCAGCGGGCCCGACATCGCGCCGACCGCGCCGGACAGTGCCGCGGCCACGTCGGCGCCGGTGGAGGCGATGACGCGGGCGGTGAAGGTGGAGGCGTTCAAGCCGTGCTCGGCGGCCGACACCCAGTACGCGTCGACGGCCTTGACGTGCGCCGGGTCGGGCTCGCCGCGCCAGCGGATCATGAACCGCTCCGTGATCGTCCGGGCCTCGTCGACCCGTGCCTGCGGCACCGCGGGCACGCCGACCCCGCGCGCGGACTGCGCGACGTAGGACAGCGCCATCACCGCGGCGCGGGCCAGGTTGTCGCGGGCCTCGGCGTCGCTGATGTCGAGCAGCGGGCGGTAACCCCAGATCGGCGCGAGCATGGCGAGCGCGGCCTGCACGTCGACGCGCACGTCACCGGTGTGGACGGGCAGCGGGAACGGTTCGGCCGGCGTCAGCGGATCGCCGAACTTCCCGTCGACCAGCAGGGCGAACACGTCGCCGAAGCTGACCTTGCCCGCGAGATCCTCGAGGTCCACGCCGCGGTAGCGCAGCGCGCCGCCGTCGCGGTCGGGTTCGGCGATCTCGGTCCGGAAGGCGATGACGCCCTCGAGACCCGGCTTGAAGCCGTCGTCCGGCGTGGCCGACTGGTTGTCAGCAACAGGCGCTGAGGTAGTCACGGTGAGACCTTTCGCTGCGCGTTCCCCGACAGTTGCCCTCTGGCCAGGCTTGTCCCGGCGAACGACGCGCGGTCGCGCATCCTCGCACGGATGACCCGAACTGTGCCCCTCCGGCTGACGTGGCGCAATCGAAAGATGCGGTGGTTTCGGTCACGATTACGAGAACGATTCAGTCGGCGGAGGTCGTTCGGTGGAAATCCTGTCGTTTCGGCCGCGCGTGCCCCGTTGGCGCCACCCGGCGCACGAAACTGGATCGAGCCAGGTCGCTCGCCCCGTGGTGGGAGTCACCATCCGGCGGGTTTTCTAGTGAGGTAAGAGGCCCTAACGTCACCTCTTATTCACTGTTACTGATGCGTACACGGGCGCGGAGGTTGGCTCATGCCGGAGGTCGACGACATCGACGACGTAGCAGTACGCCTGCCAGGCATGCGGGTGGCCTATGAAGGGGAGGCGCTGGACGAAGCCGACCTGGCAGCCACCTGGACCGAGCAGCTGCAGGGCTGGCTGAACCAGGCGATCGCCGCGGGCGTGGCCGAGCCGAACGCGATGGTGCTGGCCACCGCGGACGGGGAGGGCCGGCCGTCTTCCCGCACCGTGCTGTGCAAGGGCCTGGACGCCCGCGGCATCGTGTTCTACACGAACTACACGTCGAAGAAGAGTCACGACCTCACCGTGACCAGGTACGCCTCGGTCACCTTCCCGTGGTACGCGCTGCACCGGCAGGTCGCGGTGCGCGGCGAGGTGGAGAAGGTCGACATCAGCGAGACGGCGGAGTACTGGGCGTCCCGGCCGCGTGGCTCGCAGCTGGGCGCGTGGGCGTCGCCGCAGTCGCAGGTGGTCGACAGCCGCCGTGATCTGGACAACGCGCTGGCCTCGATCGAACGCCGCTTCGCCGACGTCGAGCAGATACCGTTCCCGCCGCACTGGGGCGGCTGGCGCATCCGCCCCGACATGGTCGAGTTTTGGCAGGGGCAGGAGAACCGCCTCCACGACCGGCTCCGCTACACGCTGTCCCACGACGGCTGGCGCGTCGAGCGGGTCGCTCCGTAGCGGTCCCTCAGCCTGGCCCGCGTAGCTGAAATCACTCGCAGCCAACTAGTTAGCTCGGCTAAGCTGACTCGTTGTGAGTGTGGGGACCCAGACCGAGGGCAAGCGCAGGCGTTTCGGGTCCGTCGTCATCGACATCCGGCCACTCCGCGTGGCCGCGTTCCGCCGGCTGTGGATCGGCTCCGCGGTCACGGCGGTCGGCAGCCAGCTCACCACGGTCGCCGTCCCGAAACAGGTCTTCGACCTCACCGGGTCCTCCGGCTACGTCGGCCTGACCGGTGCCGTCGCGCTCGTGCCGCTCCTCTTCTTCGGGCTGTGGGGCGGCGCGATCGCCGACACCGTCGACCGCCGGAAGCTGCTCCTGATCGGCAACGCCGGCATCGCCGTCGTGTCCGCGCTGCTGTGGTTGCAGGCATGGCTGAACGTCGGCTCCGTATGGCTCGTGCTCGCGCTACTCGCCCTCAACCAGGCGTTCTTCGCCATCAACATGCCCACCCGCAGCGCCATCGTGGCCCGCCTGGTCGAACCGGAACTGCTCCCGGCGGCCACCGCGCTGTCCGGCACCATGAACATGTTCGGCACGGTCTTCGGCCCGATGGCGGCGGGTGCGCTGATGCCGGTGCTGGGCCTGCCGACGCTGTACCTGATCGACACGGTCGCGCTGCTGCTCACCCTCTACACCGTCTGGCGCCTGCCCGCACTCCCGCCGCTGTCCGGCCAGGTGCGCCGCGCCGGGCTGCGCGACGTGATCGACGGCTTTCGCTACATGGGTACCCAGAAGGTGCTGCTCGCGAGCTTCGTCGTGGACATCATCGCGATGGTCGCGGGCATGCCGCGCGCGCTGTTCCCGGAGATGGCCGAACGCACCTTCGGCGATCCGCACGGCGGCGGCCTCGCGCTGGGCTGGCTGTTCGCCGCGATCCCCATCGGGTCCGTCCTCATCGGACTGTTCTCCGGCTGGCTCGGCCGCGTCCGCCGCCAGGGTGTGGCCGTGGTGATCGCGATCTGCGCGTGGGGCGCCGCGATCGTCGGCTTCGGACTGTCGGCGCCGCTGTGGCTGGCCGTCACGTTCCTGGTCATCGGCGGCGGCGCGGACATGGTGAGCGCCATCTACCGCCAGTCCATCCTGCAGGCGGCCGCGACCGACGAGATGCGCGGGCGGATGCAGGGTGCGTTCACGGTCGTCGTCGCGGGCGGGCCGCGCATCGCGGACCTGACGCACGGCTGGACCGCGGCCACGGTGGGTACGACGGTGGCGGCCGCCGGCGGTGGTGCGCTGACTATCGTGCTGATCGTGGTAGCCGTGGCGTTGCTGCCCGCGTTCTGGCGCTACCGCGCGAAGGCCGTCGTCAAATAGTGCGTTTCGTGCGCGCGTGTCCGCGGGATGCGGCACGATGATCGCATGGCTGATGGGATCTCCGTCGACACCGCCGACCTGGCGCGATACCACTCGCGAGCCGGTGCGCTCTCGGACGAGATAGTCGGCGCCGCCAAGGCCCGCCTCGCCGGGAACCTGTCGCTGCCCGGCGACTTGTTCGGCGACCTCGGGCACGAGAGCGGCCTGCAGGCGAACCTCGGCGACCACCTCGATCGGATGCACCAGCACGTCCACGCGCTGGCCGGCGGCGTGCACGACCTCGGCCAGTCGGTGCACACCGCGAAGGGTGACTACGAGGCCGACGAGCAGCTCTTCGGCGACCAGTTCCGCAACATCCTGGGGTAGGGGGACACGTGGCGATCGACCTGGCGCCGTACGAGGCGCCGATCAAGGAGGCCGCCGACAAGCTCGAGGGGGACACCGGCGCCGCCGATAAGGCGCAGGGGGATCTGAACGCGCTGTCGCAGCAGCTCACCGAGTACGGCACCCAGCACCAGAGCGAGGCGTCGAGCCTGCAGGGCAACTGGGTCGGCGACCGCGGTGACATGTTCGGCGTCAAGGCCAACGAACACACGCAGGCACTCGACGACGCGGCCACCTGGGCGTCGAAGACCTCGCAGACCATCGGCGACGCCACGAGCCTGGTCAAGAACGCGCACCAGCAGGTGCAGGCGCTGGTCGACGAGTTCAACGCGGACGCGACGACGCTCGCGAACGCGGCCGCCGCCAGCACCGATCCGGGCGCCGAGATGCAGGCCCGCGCGGTGATCGGCGGGATGTCGGCGCGGTACGCGAAAGAGGCCGCCGACATCGTCAACGCCGCGAAGGGCCGGCTCGAGACGTTGGTGTCGGGGATGAACTCGACGGTTCCCGCGTCCGCTGCGGCAGCCGGCCCGCTCGGCACGCGTGCGAGCGGGTCCGGCGGCGGCGGTGGTGGCGGCGCAGGCGGCTACAGCGGTGGTGGCGGCGCCGCTTCCACCGGTCCCGCGATGACGTTTCCGCCGTCGGACCAGTACGGCAGCGGCACGCAGATCAAGCTGCCCGGCGGGCAGACCGTCGACGCGCCCAACGAGCGCGCCGCGATCGCCGTCCGCGCGGCGCTTTCGCGGCTGGGCCTGCCCTATGTCTGGGGCGGCACCGATCCGAGCAAGGGCATGGACTGCAGTGGCTTGACCCAATGGTCCTACGGCCAGGCGGGCATCAAGCTCCCGCGTACGGCCGCGACGCAGACGATCGGAGAGAAGGTCGACATCAACGACATCCAGCCCGGCGACCTGGTCATCTGGAGCGGGCACGTCGCGATGTACATCGGCAACGGGCAGATGGTCGAGGAACCCCACACGGGCGATGTCTGTCACGTCGTGCCGCTTCGCACGTCGAACGCGGGCGAGCCGCTTCTCGGTGTGTTCCGGCCGTCGGCATGAACGAACGAGAGCGCCTCGAGCAGGTCTTCGCGTCGGCGGGGCCGATCGTCGGCCGGGCGAGCGCCGACGGGGTCACGGTGGAGGTGGGCGTCGGCGGCCGCCTGCGCGAGGTCCGGCTGACGCCGCAGGCGCTGCGGTACGGCGCCGCGCAGCTCGCGCGGACGGTCGTCGCGGCCGCCGCGCGCGCCACCGCGAAGGCGAACCAGCGCGCGGAGCAGTTGTACGCGCAGGCGCTGGGAGGCAAGCGCGTCCTCGACGGGCTCGGCCTGAGCTATGACCCGGCGCTGGTCGCCGACGAGGACTTCGACCGGGATTGGACGCGAGAATGACAGAGCGCCGCACCACCGAGCGCCTGCTCGCCGACGCCGAGAAACGCCTGCGCGTCACCGAGGAACTGCCGGAGCGGCTCGCGTCCGTCCGCGGCTGGGCCTACAACGGCGACGACACCGTGCGGGTCACGGTCGACGTGCACGGCGCGGTCAAGGACCTGCGGCTGGACGAGGCCGCGCTCGCGCTGGGCCCGGAGGCGCTGGGCGCGCAGATCGTGGACCTGTCCCATCGGGCCCAACAGGCCGCGATGGGCGAGGGCGTGAACGTCCTCGGTGACGCGCTGGGCGACGCCGCGGCGCTGGACATGATGCGCTCCGCGGGCCTGGCGCTCGACCCGGAGACCGAGGTGATCCCCTACACCCCGGGCGTCGACCCCAATGCCGGTAGCTGGAACGTCATCGACTGAAGCGGCGCAGGTCGACGGGGTCGTGCGCGCTGAAGATGCCGACCTCGCCGGTGCGGGCCAGTTCGCGCAGGCGTTGCTGGTTCTCCAGCCGCGGGCCGCGCACCATCTGCACACTGGCTTCGAACAGCTTCAGCCCGAGCGGGATCGTGGGCGTCACCGGGTCGATTTCCCGGTGGTAGAAATAGGAATCGCCCGCGTGTAGCAGCCAGCCGTCGCCGGTGTCGACGGCGACGCCCGCGTGCCCGCGGGTGTGCCCGGCCAGCGGGACCAGCAGGATCCCCGCGGGCAGGCCCTTGAGTTCCCGTACGGCGTCGAAGCCCAGCCATGGTTCACCGAGATCCGGATAGGACATCCACTGTGGACGGTGCGCGAACTGCGCCTGCCGGTACCGCCGCCGCTCCGCGCGGTCGAGGGGTTTCTGCAGCGCGCGCAGCTCCTCGGCGTAGACGTGCACGGTCGCGTGGGGGAAGTCCGCCAGCCCGCCCGCGTGGTCGAGATCGAGGTGGGTGAGCAGGATGTGCCGCACGTCCACGGGATCGAATCCGAGCTGTTTCACTTGTGCGACAGCCGTTTCGTCGAGACGCGGCCGGGCGCCGACGAGCCGCACGAACGCGTTGCCGAGCCATTCGCCGGGCCGTTCGACGGCCTGGGTGCCCATGCCGGTCTCGATCAGCACCAGCTCGTCGCCGGCTTCGACGAGCAGGCAGTGGCACACCAGTTCGGCGCGGTGCAGGAACCCGCCGCGGCCGTCGATGAGCCGCCCGCCGGCCGGGCGCAGGGTGCCCGCGTTGAAGTGATGGACGCGCATCAGGCTTCCTTCATGAACAGTTCGCAGAGGTGGTCCCGGACGGTGTGCAGCGGCGCGAGGTCGCGGTTGAGCTTCGCCAGCATCAACGCACCTTCGATCGACGTGAGCGCGAGGGTGCTCAGCCTCGCCGACTCGGCCGCCGAGAACCCTTGTGCTACCAGGTATTCCTCGATCGCGGCCTGCCAGGACGAATAGCCCTCGGCGCAGGCCGCGCGGATCGTTTCGCTGCCGGTCGCCGCGTCGACTGCGACTGTCGCGATTGGACAGCCGCGCTGGAAGTCCGACGCTTCCAGTTCGTGCGCGAGGGCCTCGATGACGGCGCGTACTGCCGAGGCGGGGTCGGAAGCGGTATCGAGCACACCCCGGAGCAGGTTGTGCAGCCGTGTTGCCGAGATCGCGAGCGCCTCGGCGGCCAGCTGTTCCTTACCACCGGGGAAGTGGAAGTACAGCGAGCCTTTTGGCGCCCCGCCCGCGCGCAGGAGCTGGTTGAGGCCGGTGGCGTGATAGCCCTGGGTGTGGAAGAGGTCGGCGGCGGAGGTGAGCATCCGCTGCCGGGTGTCGGTTCGGCGGACCATGCGCTCACTGTAGCCCAAACTAAGACGACCGGTCTAGTTACTTTGGTGGGCGGTAGGTTGGCGGATATGGCCAACCCCACCGGAGAGCAGTTCGAACTCGTGCGCGGCTCGGCCCGCGCGATCGTCACCGAGATCGGCGCCGGGCTGCGCGCCTTCGAGATCGGTGGTGTGCCCTATCTCGAGACGTTCGACGCCGACGCCCCGCCGCCGAAGGGCGCCGGGCAGGTGTTGCTCCCGTGGCCGAACCGCACCAAGAACGCGGAGTGGACCTACCAGGGCGAGAAGCAGCGCCTGGAGGTCACCGAGGAGGCGCGCGGCAACGCGATCCACGGCCTGACCCGGCGTCGCGACTGGACCCTCGTCGAGCACGCCGAATCCTCGATCACGTTCGAGATCGAGGTCGAGACGCAGCCGGGCTGGCCGGTGCCGCTGCACGCGCGGATCACCTACGACCTCGCGCCGCGCGAGCTGACCGTCACGCACGAGATTCGCAACGAGGGCAACAGCCCGGTCGGTGTGGGCGTCGGCGTGCACCCGTACTTCCGCATCGGCGACGTGCCCACCGACGAGCTGACGCTCACCCTGTCCGCGACCCGCGTGCGTCCCTGCGCGGCCGGCAAACAGCTGCCTTTCGGCGATGAGCGGGATGTCGACGGCACCGAGTACGACTTCCGCGCCGGCAGGCCGGTCTCCGCCGTCGATCTCGACACGGCGTTCAGCGGGCTTTCACTCGGCGCGGACGGCCGCTTCCATCACGTGCTCAGCCATGGCGAGCAGAGCGTCGACGTGTGGACCGGGACCGACTTCGGCTGGGTGCAGGTGTTCACGCCGGCGGACCTGGTCGGGCGCGGCCGGGCGATCGCGATCGAACCGATGACGTGCCCCGCTGACGCGCTCAACTCGGGCACGGATCTGATCGAGCTGGACCCGGGCACTTCATGGACCGGCAGCTGGGGCATCCGCGTCCATGCCTGACCCGGGCAGTCAGGCTTTGCGAAGTTCGCGGGCGATGACCATGCGCTGAATCTGGTTGGTGCCCTCGAAGATCTGCGGCACCTTCGCCTCGCGCATGTACCGCTCGACCGGGAAGTCGCGCGTGTAGCCGGCGCCGCCGAGCACCTGGACGGCGTCGGTGGTGACCCGCATCGCCGCGTCGGTGGCGATCAGCTTCGCGACCGACGCCTGCCGCCGGAACGGCATGCCGCGGTCCCGCCGCCGCGCCGCGTCGAGGTAGCTCGCACGGGCCGAGTCGACCGCCGCGGCCATGTCGGCGAGCAGGAACTCCAGCCCCTGGAACTCGATGATCGGCTTGCCGAACTGGGTGCGGCCCTTCGCGTACGCGACCGCCTCATCGAGCGCGGCCTGCGCCAGACCCACCGCGCACGCGGCGATCCCGAGCCGCCCGGAGTCCAAAGAGGACAAAGCGATGCGCAGCCCGGTGCCCTCCTCGCCGATCAGCCGGTCGGCGTCGACGCGCGCGTTCTCGAAGATGACCTGCGCGGTCGTCGAACCGGTGAGGCCCATCTTGCGTTCCGGCGCCGCCGCGGACAGGCCCGGCGCCGACTTGTCGATCAGCAGGCACGAGATGTCCTTGTCGCTCGTGCGCACCATCGCGGTGTAGAAGTCGGCCTGGCCGCCGTGCGTGATCCACGCCTTGGTCCCGTTGATGACGTACTCGTCGCCCTCGCGCCGTGCGCGGGTCGACAGCGACGCCGCGTCGGACCCCGCGTGCGCCTCCGACAGCGCGTACGCACCCAGCAGTTCGCCCTCGAGCATCCCAGGCAGCCAGCGGTCACGCTGGGAGTCGGTGCCGTTGTGGGCGAGCGCGAAGCACGACATCGTGTGCACCGACAGGCCGACGCCGACGGACATCCACGCGCCCGCGATCTCCTCCAGAACTTGCAGGTAGACCTCGTACGGCACCTCGCCGCCGCCCCAGCGCTCGGAGTAGGGCAACCCCAGCAGACCCGACTTGCCGAGCAGTCGGAACTGCTCCCGCGGGAAGCGCTCGGCCTCCTCGTACTCGCTCGCGAGCGGCTTGAGCTCCTCGCGGGCCAGCTCGGTGGCCAGTGCGACCAGATCCTCGGATTCGCGGTTGGGCAGTAGGCGCTCGACCGACATGACAGTCTCCGCTTCTGTACGGAAAGCAGTACTCTATAACCATCTCTAGTACAGCACATACGGTGTTCGGATGACAGACCGCGTCCCGCTCCGGGCCCCGAGCAGCAAGCAGCTGACCGCCCGGCAGCGGGCGCTGCTCGCGGAGCTGGAGGAGCTGTTCCTCGTCGAGGGGTTCGTGCACTTCACGCTCGACGACCTGGCGGCGAAGGCGCATTGTTCGAAGTCGACGCTCTACGCGCTGGCGCCCAGCAAGGAGCAGCTCGCGGTCCGCGTCGTCGCGCACTTCTTCAAGGGTGCCGCCGAGCTGCTGGAGCAGCGCATCGCCGGCACCGCCGACGCGCGCGAGGTCATCCGCGTCTACCTCGACGGGATCGCCGAGTACCTCAACCGCGCGTCGCCGGCCTTCATGCGTGACATCAACGACTTCGGCCCGGCCCGCGCGGCCTACGAGCTGAACAGCCGCGCCGCCGCGGGCCGCATCCGCTCCTTCATCAAGCAGGGCGTCGACGACGGTGTGTTCCGCGACGTGCACGCCACGTTGATCGCCGAGATGGCCGCGGTGCTCGTCGAGGGCATTCAGACCGGTGTCGTCGGTTCGCGGACCGGCGTCTCGGACGCCGAAGCCTTTACCGCGCTGTCCGAGCTACTCCTCGACGGGCTGGCTTCGCGGCCATGATCGTCGTGGGCGGCGAGGCGCTGGTCGACCTCGTGCCGGGGGAATCCACAGTGGACGGCGGGCTGACGACGCTGGTGCCGAGGCTCGGTGGCGGCCCGTACAACGTCGCGCTGGCGGCCGGCAGGCTCGGCGCGCCGACGGCGTTCCTGTCGCGGCTCTCGCGGGACCGCTTCGGGCAGGCGATGCGGCAGCGACTGGCCGCTTCCCATGTCGACATGTCGCTGCTGCAATCGGGTGCGGAGCCGACGACGCTGGCGGTCGTGACGCTCGACGACGGTGGTGCGGCGAGCTACGCGTTCTACACCGAAGGCACCGCCGACCGGCTCGTGGCCGACCC
The DNA here is from genome assembly GCA_035248845.1 of Amycolatopsis sp. Classification (GTDB taxonomy): domain Bacteria; phylum Actinomycetota; class Actinomycetes; order Mycobacteriales; family Pseudonocardiaceae; genus Amycolatopsis_E. Next base: position 84,762 of record DATFHB010000052.1, read on the forward strand.
CGGCCCGCTGCCCGCCGCCGTGTCCGTTTTGTGTGTCGGCACCCTCGGCATGGCGCTGGAGCCCGGCGCGAGCACCTACGAGACGGTGCTGCGGCGCGAGTCGGCCCGCGGTGTGCTGACCGCGCTCGACCCGAACATCCGCGCGGACCTCATCTCCGACGCCGCCGTCTACCGCCGCCGGTTCCGCTCGTGGCTGCCGGACGTGCGGCTGCTGAAGCTCTCCGACGACGACGCCGCGTGGCTGACCGGTGACACCGACCCGGACGCGGCGGCGATCAACTGGCTCGACGCCGGGGTGGACGCCGTCGTGCTGACGCGCGGGGCCGCGGGCCTCGCCGTCCACACCGGAAAAGGTGACGTTTTCGTGCCGTCCGCGCCTGCTCGTGTAGTAGATACGATCGGCGCCGGCGATACGGTGCAGGGAGCACTTTTGGCCTGGCTTCATCAACATGATGTGCGCATGATCACCGAATTGAATGTGGCGGATTGGCGTGAAGTCCTCACGTTTGCCGCGAAAGCGGCGGCGGTCACAGTCTCCCGCAGCGGGGCGGAGCCGCCGACGGCCGCGGAAATGGTGTGAAACTGGTCCCACCGGTTAGCTGTGGGTAACACAATGGCTGCGCGAGGCCGGGTTGTTCGACTAGCGTAAGAGTGAAATTCATACCCCAGCGGGGCGGTGTGCGTCGAGGCCAATTCCCGGTCGCGTGCGAACAAATGGCGACCTGTGTGATCTGCAGGTGCCACCGACCCGTGTGACCGTTGAGAGGGACATGCATGTCCGACGCGACTGCGGCGCCCGGCGGCAGCACGGTATCGCTGCGCCTGCCGAACGGCGAGTACGAACTTAAGGTGGTCAACGCCGTCGAGGGTGCTCCCGGCCTGGAACTGGGCAAGCTGCTGGCGTCGACGGGGTACATCACCTATGACCCGGGTTTCGTCAACACAGGCTCTACCTCCTCCGCCATCACCTACATCGACGGCGACGCCGGCATCCTGCGCTACCGGGGCTACCCCATCGAGCAGCTTGCGGAGCGCTCGACCTTCATCGAGGTCTCCTACCTGTTGATCTACGGCGAGCTGCCGACGAAGACCCAGCTGGAGGACTTCACCCAGAAGATCAACCGCCACACCCTGCTGCACGAGGACCTGAAACGGTTCTTCGACGGCTTCCCGCGGGACGCGCACCCGATGCCGGTGCTGTCCTCGGCGGTGTCCGCGCTGTCCACGTTCTACCAGGACTCGCTCAACCCGTTCGACGAACCGAACGTGGAGCTGTCCACCGTGCGGCTGCTGGCCAAGGTGCCGACGCTGGCGGCCTACGCGTACAAGAAGTCGGTCGGCCAGCCGTTCCTGTACCCGGACAACTCGCTGGGCCTGGTGGAGAACTTCCTCCGGATGACCTTCGGCCTGCCCGCCGAGCCCTACGAGATCGACCCCGAGGTCGCGAAGGCCCTGGACCTGCTGTTCATCCTGCACGCCGACCACGAGCAGAACTGCTCCACCTCGACGGTGCGCCTGGTGGGTTCGTCCGAGGCGAACCTGTTCGCCAGCATCTCGGCGGGCATCATGGCGCTGTTCGGCCCGCTGCACGGTGGCGCGAACAGCGCGGTGCTGGAGATGCTGCAGGGCATCAAGGCCGACGGCGGCGACGTGGCGAAGTTCGTCGAGCGCGTGAAGAACAAGGAGAAGGGTGTCCGGCTGATGGGCTTCGGGCACCGGGTCTACAAGAACTACGACCCGCGCGCGAGGATCATCAAGAAGACCGCCGACCAGATCCTGAACAAGATCGGCGTCAACGACGAAATGCTCGACATCGCGAAGACGCTCGAGGAGACCGCGCTGTCGGACGACTACTTCGTCGAGCGCAAGCTCTACCCGAACGTCGATTTCTATACCGGTTTGATCTACCGGGCACTCGGTTTCCCGACGCAGTACTTCACCGTGCTGTTCGCGCTGGGCCGGCTGCCGGGCTGGATCGCGCACTGGCGCGAAATGATCAATGACCCGGCCACCAAGATCGGCCGCCCGCGGCAGATCTACACCGGTGAGAAGGAACGGGAGTACGGCCCGATCTCCGAGCGCTGACAAGCGATTCACCCGGTGCCCTCTCCCGCGGGAGGGGGCACTTTGCTTTTCCGGCCCCGGGTGGCGTGACTGTACGGGCGTCTGGCCGCGCCACGAGTGGCCTCGCGCGGGTCCACTGTGGACTGGATCGAACCCGCGCGTCGGCCGGAAATCCCGGACGCTCCGCCCTCGGCGCGCTCGACGGGTTCGACCGCGTCAAGCGGCCCTGACAGCCTCCGTCCACATCGGACTAGGGCCGCAGGGTCGCGTGGAGCAGCCTGGCGAGTTCCGCGAGGAGCCGCGCCGCGTCGAGATCGGTCGTCGCCGGCCGCAGCGACAGCACGAACGACTGCACCACCAGCAGGATCGCGCGTGCCTGGGCGGCCAGATCCCCGCCGTGGATCGAGCCGTCACGATGCCCGTCCGCGATATGCCTCGTGATGGCCTGCTCGCCGAGGCGCTGCGTGCCGCCCAGCCGCTCGACCACGTAGGGCATCAGCAGTTCGGTGTCGACGTCGATGACGGTGCGCATCAGCGTGTTGTCGTTGAGCAATCGCACCACGGCGGTCGCGCTGCGCACCAGCCGGTCGCGCGCGTTCGGCGCGCCGGCCCCCTCCTCGCTCGCCTTGCGCAGCAGCGCGCTGAACTCCCGCGTCATCAGCGCCGACAGCACGCTGCGCACGTCGGGGAACCGCCGGTACAGCGTCATCCTGCTGACCTTCGCGGTCCTGGCGATCTCGGCGAGCGTCGCGCGGCGCACGCCGACCGCGAGCACGCAGCGCCGCGCGGCGTCGAGCAGCACGTCGTCCGAGACGCGGGCCGTGGTCTGCCGGGCGCGGCTGTCGGCAAGCCTCGATGCACGTGCAGATGAACGTGCACTGGAGGGCGTCGTGGGGTGGTGGGATCTGAACGCCGCGTGACTGTCTTCGTCCATGTGTCACCGTGCCCTCTTCGTTATCAGGCGGGCGATATTAGACGATCACACTTTCGGCGCCTTGTGCGGGCACCATAAACCGTTTTGCCTTGTGGCAAGCCAGATCGGAGTGTCCCGGAACGCGCGTATCAGCCGAACTCGACGACGCTCCGCAACACGTCCCCATGGTGTATCCCCTCGAACGCGTGCTCAACGCTGTCGACCGAAATGCGCTCCGTGACGAACTTGTCGAGCGGCAGCCGGCCCTGCAGGTACAGGTCGACGAGCATCGGGAAGTCCCGGGAGGGTAGGCAGTCGCCGTACCACGAGGATTTCAGCGAACCGCCGCGCGCGAAGAAGTCGATGAGCGGCATGTCGTTGAGCCGCATTTCGGGGGTCGGCACGCCGACGAGCACGACCGTGCCCGCGAGGTCGCGGCCGTAGAACGCCTGCTTCCACGTCTCGGGGCGGCCGACCGCGTCGATCACCACGTCCGCGCCGAAGGACTCGGTGTGGTCCTGGATCGCCTCGACGACCTCGTCGTGGCTCATGCCGCGCGAGTTGACGGTGTGGGTCGCGCCGAAGTCCTTGGCCCAGGCCAGTTTCCGGTCGTCCATGTCGATGGCGACGATGGTTCGCGCGCCCGCGAGCCGCGCGCCCGCGATGGCCGCGTCGCCCACGCCGCCGCAGCCGATGACGGCGACCGAGTCGCCGCGCGTGACCGCGCCGGTGTTGATCGCGGCACCGATCCCGGCCATCACGCCGCAGCCGAGCAGGCCGGCCACCGCGGGTTCGGCCTCCGGGTTGACCTTCGTGCACTGCCCGGCGTGGACCAGCGTCTTCTCCAGGAACGCGCCGATGCCCAGCGCCGGGTTGAGCTTCGTGCCGTCCGCGAGCGTCATCGGCTGGGACGCGTTGTGGGTGGAGAAGCAGTACCACGGGCGGCCGCGCTTGCACGCGCGGCAGGTGCCGCACACCGCGCGCCAGTTGAGGATCACGAAGTCGCCGGGCTGCAGGTCCGTGACGCCGGGGCCGATCTTCTCGACGTGACCGGCGGCCTCGTGACCGAGCAGGAACGGGAACTCGTCGCTGATGCCGCCCTCGCGATAGTGCAGGTCGGTGTGGCAGACGCCGCACGACGAGACGGACACGACCGCTTCGCCCGGGCCGGGATCGGGCACGAGCACCGTCTCCAGCGAAACCGGCTCACCCTTCGCGCGGGACACGACTCCCGGCACCTCGTACGGCATGTGCAACACCTTCCTTGCTGGTCGTGGACTGTCCTTTGTGGAGCCGGCGGCTACAGCACCGCTTGGGTCTGGGTGACCTTGCCGACGAGTTTGCCGGCGTCGTCGTGGATTTCGGTCTCCACGACGATGACGCGGCGTCCCGGGTGCAGGACGCGCGAGGTCGCCGTGGCGTGGCCTTCCCGCACCGCACGCAGGAAGTTGGTCTTCGACTCGATCGTCGTGGTGCCCTTGGCGCCGTCGGGCAGGTTCAGAAACGCGCACACCGCGGCGTTCGCGTCGGCCAGCGACATCAGCACCCCGCCGTGCAGCACGCCGCCCAGCGTGCAGAGCGAGTCCTCCCAGGCCAGCCGCGCCCGGACAAGGTCCTTGCCGTGCGCCAACACCTCGACGCCGAGCCGTTTGGTGAACGGCATCGTCCGGTGAAAGAGCGCGGTGCCCTCTTCGTCGAGTTCGCTCACGCTTTCACCTTAGCCGGGAGATCATCAGAAATGCGTGATGTCCAGGCTGCCTTCGGTGTTCATCGCGCGCAGGCGCTTCTTGTCGAACTTGCCGACCGAGGTCTTGGGCACCTCGTCGATGAACGTCCAGTGCTCCGGCAGCTGCCACTTCGCAACCTTGTCGGCGAGGAAGTCGCGCAGGTCGGCGGCGGTGACCCGCTGACCCTCCCGCACCACGACGGCGACCAGCGGGCGCTCGTCCCACTTCTCGTCCGGCACGCCGATCACCGCGGCCTCGGCGACAGCCGGGTGCCCCATCACGGCGTTCTCCAGGTCGACCGACGAGATCCACTCGCCGCCCGACTTGATGACGTCTTTGGAGCGGTCGGTCAGCGTCAGGAACCCGTCCGGGCTGATCTTGCCGACGTCGCCCGTGCGCAGCCAGCCGTCGTGGAACTTGTCGGGGTCGACGTCGGAGCCTCCGTGGTAGGACGCCGCGATCCACGGTCCCTGCACTTCGAGTTCGCCGACGGACGCGTTGTCCCAGGGCATTTCCTCACCGGAGTCGCCGATCAGCCGCGCCGTGACGCCCGCCGGGAACCGGCCCTGCGTGTAGCGGTAGGCCCACGCCTGCTCGCCCGCAGCTGCGGCCGGGGGCCGTGCGACGCTGCCCAGCGGGGACGTCTCGGTCATGCCCCAGGCGTGCAGGATCGGCACGTCGTAGCGTTCTTCGAACGCGTGCATCAGCGACGGCGGCGCCGCCGAGCCGCCCACCACGACCTCGCGCAGGTGCGAGATGTCCTGCGGGTTCGCGTCCAGGTAGTGCAGCAGGCCCTGCCAGATCGTGGGGACCGCGCCGGCGAACGTCGGCTTTTCCACGGCCAGGAGCTGGGCGATCGGCTCGGGCTGCAGGAACCGGTCCGGCAGCACCAGCGAAGCGCCGATCATCAGCGCCGCGTACGGCATGCCCCAGGCCATCGCGTGGAACATCGGCACGATCGCCAGCGCTTTGTCGAACTCGGCCAGGCGCATGCTGTCCATCATGCTGACCTGCATCGAGTGCAGCCAGATCGAGCGATGCGAGTACGCGACGCCCTTCGGGTCACCCGTCGTGCCCGACGTGTAACACATCGCGGCCGCCGAACGTTCGTCCACGTCGGGCCAGTCGAACGTGCCGGGCTGGGCGGCCAGCAGCTGGTCGTAGCTGTGCACCTCGATGCCGTCGGGTGCGTCGAGCGTCGCCGGGTCACCGTTCGCGACGATGACGTGACGGACGGTCTTCAGCTGGGGGAGTTGCCTGGCCAGCAACGGCACCAGCGTCCCGTCCACCAGGATGACCTGGTCCTCGGCGTGGTTGGCGACGAACACGAGCTGCTCGGGGAAGAGCCGGATGTTGAGCGTGTGCAGCACGGCGCCCATCGCGGGAATGGCGCAGTAGGCCGCCATGTGCTCGGCGTTGTTCCACATGAAGGTGCCCACGCGTTGATCGCCGGTGATGCCGAGCCCGCGCAGCGCGCCGGCGAGTTTCGCGGCGTGTTCGCCCAGCTCGGCGAAGGTTTCGCGGCGTGCCCCGGAGCCGGTCCAGGTGACGATCTCGCGGTTCGCGTGCACCTTGCTGCCATGCCGCAGCAGGGTGCCGATGGAGAGGTGTCCGTCTTGCATCGTGCTCAACATGGGGGCACTCCCGCCGGGTTGGCTCATCGCTTGATGTGACTCTAGGTCGCCGGGAGTGGTGGTGGCCATAACGGCTTCGCCCCCTCCCCGACCGGGCGAGTGCGCGCGTGTCGATTTCGCGGCATCGGCCCAGTTGGCGTTTACTGGGGCCGTGGACCAGACGGTCTGGCCAGCGCTTGCTTGTGCAAGCACCATTCGCTGGGTGCCCGGCCGTCGCCGCGAGAGCGGATATCCGAACAAGGAAAGGACACTACGTTGGCTCTGCCTACGTTGACTCCGGAACAGCGTGCCGAAGCCCTGGCCAAGGCCGCCGAGGCCCGCAAGGCCCGCTCCGAGCTTCTCGCGTCGATCAAGGCCGGCAAGCAGAGCATCGACAAGGTGCTGCTGAAGGCCAAGGAGGACAAGACCATCGGCAAGACCAAGGTCACGCAGCTACTCAAGGCTGTGCCGGGCCTCGGCGCCGTCAAGGTCGCCGCCCTGCTGGAGCAGGCGGGCATCGACCCCGACCGCCGTGCCGCCGGCCTCGGCGAGCGTCAGCGCGAGGCGCTGATCGACGCCCTCAAATGAGCTGAACGAGCTGAATGCCCGGCGGGCACGTGACGAAGTTCGCGTTGCGCGCCCGCCGGTACCCGGCTTCAGCCGCTGCACAATGGAGGCGTGGACGCTGACGAGCTGCTCGAGGACTACGCGCCCGGCGATTTCTTCTTCTCGACGGCCAGGCGCACGATTCTCGGGTCCGGCTCGGTCCGGGCCTTCACCAATACCGATGCGGTCTCGCTGAGCGGCGACGCCTCGGCCGCCCTGGCCGAGCACCCCGCCTCGTTCGCGGTCGGGGTACTCCCGTTCGACACCGCTGCCGCGCCCGGCTATCTCGTGCTGCCGCGGACGGTGCGCGTCGCCGGTGGCGCGCGGCCCGCAGGCCGCAAGCCCGTCACCGCGCCCGCCGCCGTGCGGGCCGTGCCCGAACCCGTCCGGCACGCCGAGGCCGTGGCCCGTGCGGTGAAGATCCTGCGCGAGCGCGGCATGCGCAAGGTCGTCCTGGCCCGCGCGCTGGACCTGGACTTCGATGCCGAGGTCGCCGCGCAGGCGATCCTCACGAATCTGCTCGTGGACAAGGCCGGCGGCTACACGTTCGCCGCCCCGCTGCCCAGCGGGCGGTCGCTGCTGGGCGCCACCCCTGAGCTGCTGCTTTCCCGCGCCGGCGGGCAGGTCGTGTCGTATCCGCATGCCGGTTCCGCACCCCGGTCGGGCGATCCCGTGACCGACCGCGAGAACGGCGAGGGCCTGGCCCGGTCGCGGAAGGACCACGTCGAGCACGCGGTGCTGACGGAGGCGGTCGTCGAGACGCTGCGCCCGTTCTGCCGCCGGCTCGACGTGCCGCGTGAGCCGTCGCTGGTGTCCACGCCGGCGATGTGGCACCTCGGCACGAAGATCACCGGCGAGCTGGCCGACCGCGACGTCACGGCATTGCGGCTGGCCGCGGCGCTGCACCCGACGCCGGCGATCTGCGGGTCGCCCACGGAGGCCGCGCGGGAGCTGGTCGGGCAGCTGGAGCCGTTCGACCGCGGGTACTACGCCGGGACCGTGGGTTGGATGGATGCTCGCGGCGACGGCGAGTGGGCCGTGTCGATCCGGTGCGCCGAGGTCGGCGAGCGGTCACTGCGCCTGTACGCGGGCGGCGGCATCGTCTCGGCCTCCGACCCGAAGGCCGAGCTGGACGAGACGTCGGCGAAGTTCCAGACCTTCCTGCACGCAATGGGCCTGGAGCTCTAGAACCACTTTTCGGTGACGGTGAGGGCCTCGGCGGTCAGGGCGGCGACGGCGGCGCGGTAGCCGTCGCCGGGGTCGAGGTCGGCGAGGCGGGTGGTCGCCGGGTCCAGCGCGTCGTCGGTGCAGTCCACCAGCCCGGCGGCGGACAGGGTGATGCTCTGCAGGGGGATTTTGAGACCCTTGCCGGTGGCCTTCATCAGCGCTTCCTTGCGGGACCAGTACTGGAAGAACGTGCTGATCCGCTCGTCGGCGGGCAGCCCGGCGAGTGTCCGCTGCTCGGTCTCGTTGAGCGCGTAGGAGATGAGCGAGTCGTCGGCGCGGCGCGTGTCGGTTTCGACGTCCAGGCCCACCGGGACCGTGCTGACGGCGAGGCCGATCCGGTCGCCGGAGTGGGAGATCGAGAACTCCACGCCGGGCAGCCGCGGTTTGCCGTGCGGTTTGCCGCAGTCGTCGCAGGTCGCGTCGAAGGTGACGGCCCCTGGTGCGAGACCGAGCCGTTCGCCGAGGACCGCCTTGGCGAGCACGCGCCCGGTCAGGAAGCGACGCTTGTCGATCTCCTGGCGGTAGGCGTCGTGCCTGCCCTGTTCGAGCGGGTCGAGAAGGGCGAGGAACCGGGGCTCATGGGGCAGGGGCTCGGCCCACCACACCGCGCACTCGATCACGGAACAAACCTACCCCGGAATGGCCGGCCGGTTGTACACTCAGAGCTAAGCGACCGCTTAGTAACGCGTCTCGGAGGGGTCTGACGATGGACTTCACCCTCAGCACCGAAGAACGTGAGGTGCGCAACTGGGTGCGCACCTTCGTACAACGCGACCTGATGCCGATGGAGCCGGAGGTGCTGCGCCGCGAGCGCGCCGGGCAGCCGGGCGTCACCGCGGAGGAGCTGCGCGCGCTGCAGTTCAAGGCCAAGCAGTCGGGCTTCTGGGGCGTGCAGACACCCGAGGAGTACGGCGGCATGGGCTCCTCGGCCGTGATGACCGCGCTGCTGGAGGCCGAGCTGGGCAAGACGTTCGTGCCGTTCCGGTTCGGCGGCTCGGCGGACAACATCCTGTTCCACGCCAACGAGGAGCAGAAGCGGCAGTACCTGCTGCCGACGATCGCCGGCGACCGCGTCTCGTGCTTCGCGATCACCGAGCCGGGAGCGGGCTCGGACGCGAAGGCCATCCGCACCTCGGCGCACAAGGACGGCGCGGACTGGGTCATCAACGGCGAGAAGACGTTCATCACGGGCGGGAACGAGGCCGACTTCGCGATGGTCTTCGCGGTGACCGATCCCGAAAAGGGTGCCAACGGCGGCGTGACGTGTTTCCTGGTCGACCGCGAGATGGGCTGGAAGTCCGAGTACATCGACACGATGGGGGAGTGGGGCCCGGCCGCGCTGATCTTCCAGGACGTGCGAGTGCCGGAGAGCCAGATCCTCGGTGAGGTGGGGCAGGGCTTCGCGTTGGCGATGCAGTGGATCGGGCGCGGCCGCTACCTGCTGCCGGCGCGGGCCGTCGGGTCGTGCGAGCGCCTGCTGTCGATGGCGATCGAGCACGCCAACACCCGCACCACGTTCGGGCAGCCCATCGCCGAGCGGCAGGCGATCCAGTGGATGATCGCGGATTCCGGCGTCGAACTGGAGGCGCTGCGGTGGCTCGTGCTGCACGCCGCGTGGCAGGTGGACCAGGGGATGGACTCGCGGCACGCGCAGTCCATCGCGAAGCTGTACGGCGGCCAGAAGGCGAACGAGATCGTGGACCGCGTGCTGCAGATTCACGGCGGCATGGGCTACACGCGCGAACTGCCGGTGGAACGGTGGTACCGGGAACTTCGCGTGCTGCGCATCTACGAGGGCACCGACGAAATCCAGCGCCGCACGATCGCGAGGAACCTGCTCCAGGGTCACGCACGCGTCAGCGGCGTCTTGGGCTGACCGGCGCGAGCTGAATGTGACGCCGGCCCCTTGTCTCGGCCCGGTGTCACATTCAGCTCGGGTGGTGGGTCCGGGAGGTGTCAGCTGGACCGGGCGCGGAGGGCCAGCGGTGCGCCGGCCAGGTCCTCCTCGTTGCACAACACCTTGACGTCGTAGTACGGCGCGCCTTCGGTGTCGTCGTAGTCGAGGTGAATGGAGAGCACGTCGAGCGGCTCCCCCAGCCACGCCTGGGCATCTCGGAGCCAACTCGCACAGCGTTCCAGCGCGGTCGGGAGATCGTCGTCGCGGAATTCCACTGGACGGTAGGGCACATCCTGTACTTGATCGCGAGGGTGGGTGGGTACCGGAAGCCCCGGTGCGAGACCTGAGTCGTCCAGGACCAGTTGGATCGTTTGCTCACTCACACTTCGAGGGTCCCTCAGTCCGGCCGTCCGGGCAAGGTTTTCCCGATGAATCCCCAGCTAGAGGGGCGTGCGCCACACCGTCGTGACCACCTCGGACGCGCGGTGGACCGCCGGGGCGCAGTCGCTGTCCGCACCGCCGAGCATGCGGAGAGCGAGATGCGCGTAGTGAGCAGCCAATTCGTCCAGCGCTAGCGGCCCGCGTGGCGAGTACCACCGAGCCACGCCGCTGCACATTTCCAGCAATGCCAACCTCGTCACACCGGGCTCGTGGGTGCGAAACGCACGCCGCGCGATGCCGTCCTCGATCGCGGCCGACCACAACTGTTCATATTCATCGCGCATCCGCACGATCCGGCGTTTCGCGGCCGGCGAGAGCGCGTCGACCTCGTGGTCCACCACCCGCGTCTCGGCGGGTCGCAACCCGTGTGTGAACACGTGCAACGCGACCAGTGCGGCCAGCCGCTCGTGCGGGTCGGTCACGCCGTCGGTCGCCTGCCGCGCGCCGAGCAGCAGGCGTTCGAGGCTTTCGCGCATGATCGCGGCGAGCAAGTCCTCTTTGGTGCCCATGTAGTGGTACAGGCTGGCGGAGGAGATTTTCGCCGCCTGCGCCAGATCCCGGATTCCGGTGCCGTGAAAGCCTTTGGCCGCGAACAGTTTCACGGCCGCGCGCCGCACGCGTTGCTCGGTGTTCAAAGCCATGTTCGGCTCACCCGGTCGTACGTCGGCAAGGTCGATTCGCCCAGCTCGCCCTTCGCGACACGTTCGGACGGGGTGAGCGGCAGCGACGGCGTGATGGCCCAGTACCGCGGCACCTTGAAATAGGCCAGCTTGCCTGCGCAGAATTCGGCCAGCTCCTCGGGTTCGACGCGACCGCCCGGCACGACGAACGCTTTGACTTCTTCGCCGCGCAACTCGTCGGGCACTGCGACGACCGCGGCCACGCGCACCGAGGGGTGCAGCAGGAGGGTGCGCTCGACCTCGTCGGCGGCGATGTTCTCGCCACTGCGGCGGATCATGTCCTTGGCCCGGCCGACGTGGTAGACGCGGCCTTGACCATCCATTGCGGCCAGATCGCCGGTGTGGAACCAGCCGCCGCGGAACGCGTGGTCGGTGGCCCGCGGGTCGTCGTGGTAACCGTGCATCAGGCCGATTCCGCGCAGCACAAGCTCGCCCGTCTCCCCGCGCGGCACCGGGCGGCCGGTCTCGTCGACGATCATCGCCTCGCGGTCCCGAGTCGGGCGCCCGAGGCAGCCGGTGCCGACCAGGTCGTCGTGGTCCACTTCGGACATCCGGATGTCGCCACCGGTCTCGGTCATGCCGAACGCCTCGTACCACGGCACGCCCCAGCGCCGCTCCAGGGCGGCGTGCAGCTCGCGCGGGATCGCCGACGCGCTGATCGCCCGGACGCGGTGCCGCCGGTCGTCGGGTGATACCGGCTGCCGCAGTAACAGTGTCGGCATCAGGCCGAGGCAGTAGAACCACGTGACCTCGTACTCGCGGACTTTCGCCCAGAACGTGGCCGGGTGGAAGCGGTCGAGCACGACGAGCGTGGCGCCGGACGCGAGCCCGAGCGCGACGTTCCACAGTGGATCGATGTAGTGGAACGGCTGTGCGGTCAGGATGATGTCGTCATCCGAGATTCCGGGGAAGTCGGTGACCAGGCCGCGGGCCAGGGTGGTCCAGTACCGGTGCGGCAGCACGCAACCCTTCGGGGCGCCGGTGGTGCCCGAGGTGTACTGGATGTTGACCGGCCGCGAGCCGTCGACGTCGAAGCGCGTCGCGCCGGCGGGAGCAGTGTCCAGTTCGGACATCGTGAGTACGCGTTCGAGTTTGGTGCCGGGCGCGAGCCGGGTCAGCAGACCGGTGAATTCGGGTGCGGCGATGGCGAACCGGGCGCCGGAGTGCCGCAGCACGTGCGTGCCGTCGAGGTCCTGGTAGTTGACGTTGACCGGGACCAGGACGCAGTCGATCTTGGCGAGGGCGAGCCACAGCAGCGGGAACGCGGGTTCGTTGCGCAGCATCACCGCGACCCGGTCACCCGGTTCCAGGCCGAGTTCGAGCAACGCGCGCGCCAGCGCGGTGCTGCGGCGATCGACCTCGGCGAAACTGAGCCGCGATCCGGCCTCGTCGAACATCCACGCGTCCTTTTCGGGCCACCGGCCGGCTGCGCGCCGCAGGAGTGTGGCGAGGTCGTCGACGTCCTCGACCCGGGTCACGGCCGGCCTCGGAGCGTGTCGGCGCCCTCGGGGGTGTGCTCGGTGATGAGGGCGTGGCTGATCTCGAGTTCGAGCGCGGCGGCGAGGTCGATCCCGTGGTCCAGCGCGCGTTTCGCGAGCGCGGTGGCGTTCGTGGGGCGGCCCGCGATTCGCCGGGCCCAGTCCGCGGCCGCGGCGTGCGCGTCCGGCACGACGGCGTTGACCAGCCCCAGGTCCAGCGCCCGCGCCGCGGTGACGCGTTCGCCCAGCAGCACCAGTTCCTTCGCCTTGAGCGGGCCGACGAGAAGCGGCAACAGCCGCGACGCGGCGCCGGTGACGCTGAGTCCGAGCCCGGTTTCGGGGAAGGCGAACACGGCGTCCTCCGCGGCGAGGACCAGGTCGCAGCCCAGCGCGAACTCCGCGCCCGCGCCGATCGCGTAGCCGTGCACGGCCCCGATGACGGGCGCGGGCAGCGCGCGCAGCCGCCGCGTAACGTCCTGCAGGCGCTCCAGCCGGGCACGCGAATCCCCTTGCGGCGCAGGCTCTTTCAGGTCGTGACCCGCGCAGAACGCCCGCCCCCGCCCGGCGAGCACGACCGCCCTGGCGCCCGCGACGTCATCCAGCGCGCGCAGCAGGTCGTCGACCAGCGCCGGCGCGACCGCGTTCAGTCGGTCGGGGCGGTTCAGCCAGATCCAGGCCACGTCGCCGTCCGCCGACGTCTCCACTGCGCTCACGAAGGCGAGCCTAGACGACCGATCGATCGATCGATAGTCTCACGGGCATGCGGGTGGACGCGGTGTACGGGAACGCGCGGGTCCTGGCCGGTGGGCGTTGGACTTCCGCGGTCGGCGTGCTGCACGGTCGCGTCGTCGCGCTCGGCGAGGACGCGGAGTCGCTGTCACCGCGGGCACGCACGCGATCGGGGACCGCGCGATCACGACCGTGCTGGACGCCTCCGAGGCCGCGCTCGCGGCCAACCCGGGCGAGGACCATCGGCACCGCGTCGAGCACTGCGGCGTGATGCGACCCGACGACGTGACGCGGCTGGCGGGCCTGGGGCTGATTCCGGTGCCGCAGGGCCGGTTCGTCTACGAGATCGGCGACGGGATGGCGGCCGCGCTCGGACCCGCGCGCGAGCCGTGGTGCTACCGGCTTCGCTCGCTTCCCGACGCGGGCTGCGTGCCCGATGAGCGTATAACCACAGCTCAGGCCCTACATGCCTACACATACGGCTCGGCCTACGCCGCGTTCCGCGAGGATGATCTCGGCACGATCGAACCAGGAAAATTGGCCGACTTCGCTGTGCTGTCCGCCGACCCGACGGACTTCGCAGCGCTGGCCGGAGCGTCCGTGCTCGCCACACTCGTCGGCGGTGAGCTGGTCTACCAGAGGGGGATGGATGCCCATCCGTGAAGCCTTGGCCGCCGACGCGGACGAAATCTGCGCGCTGATCGAGGAACACGCCCGCTACGAAGGCAACGACACGCTCGTCCTCGACCGCGCCGAGATGATCGAACACCTGTTCGGTTCTGCTCCCAAGGCGTGGGTGCTCATCGCCGAAGCCCCTGGCGAGCCGGGCCGCACGGCCGGGTTCGCGTTCTGCTCGTGGAACTTCTCCACGTGGGAGGCCCGGCCCGGCATCTGGCTCGACGATCTGTTCATCCGCCCCGAGTACCGCAGGTCAGGGCTCGGCCGCGAACTGCTCGCCGCCCTGCGCGAACGGACCACGGGCCGGGTGGAATGGGATATGCAGGCGGGAAACGACAAGGCAGCGGCATTTTACGCCGAACTCGGCGCGGAACCCGTTCCCGGCTGGATTCGCTACCGCTGGTCGCCCCGGAGTTAGGCAAGGCTGACCAGGTGCCCCAGCAGGAAGTAGAGTTGAACGCATGCCTGACAGCCCCAGCCGCCGGTCGTCGTCCTCGGTCGAGGACTACATCCGGGTGATCTATGGCCTGGTCGAGCGTGGTGAGCCCGTCACGAACACCACGTTGGCCGGCAGGCTCGAGGTCAGCCCCTCCTCGGCTTCGGGCATGGTCACCAAACTGTCCCAGCAGGGACTCGTCGAACACGTCCCATATCGTGGGATCGCGCTGACGCCCGCGGGCCGGTTGCTCGCGCGCGGCGTGTTGCGGCGACACCGGCTGATCGAGACGTGGCTGGTGAAGGAGCTCAGCTACACGTGGGACGAGGTGCACACCGAGGCCGACGTGCTGGAGCACGCGGTGTCCGACCGGCTGGTCGAGCGCATATCGGCCAAGCTGGGCCACCCCGCGCGCGACCCGCACGGCGATCCGATCCCTGGCGCGGACGGCAGCGTCGAGGAGTTGCCGACCCGGCTGCTCGATGAGCTGGAACCGGGCTCGGTCGGGCAGATCGTGCGGGTCTGGGACACGGACCCGGAGATGCTGCGCTACCTGACCGACAACGCGATCGCGCTCGGCGAGCGCATCGAGGTACTCGAGCGGCGGCCGTTCGGCGGGCCGCTCGTGGTGCAGGTCGGCTCGCCGCCGGACACCAAGCGGCACGCGTTCGGCAAAGAGATCGCGCAGGCGCTCAGCGTCGCCGTACTCTAACGCGCGTACGCCCCGAAGCCGCCTCCGGGCGGACGACAGCGCGACCGGTCGCGACCACGATCGGGGTATGACGAATCGACCGTTCCGCTTCGGCGTGGTCGGCACCGCGCCGGACCTCAAGACCTGGACCGATCTCGCGCGGCGCGCCGAGGACAGCGGGTACGACACCCTCGTCTCGCCCGATCCGCAGCTCGAGGCCGACCCGTTCACCATCCTGTCCGCTGCGGCCGCGGTGACCACCACGTTGCATGTCGGTACGTTCGTCGCCGTCGACAAGTTCCGCGACCGGCGGCTGCTGGACTGGCAGGCACGATCGCTGCACGAGTTCACCGGTGGCCGTTTCGAGCTGGGGCTCGGCACCGGAAGACCGGACGCGGCAAGGAAACTCGAGCGGCTCGGCGGCGATTTCGGCACCGCCGCCGAACGGTTCGCGCACCTCGAACAGACCGTGACCTACCTCAAGCGCGAGCCCGGCCCGCCGTTGCTGCTCGCCGCGGGTGGCCCCAAGATGCGCACGCTCGCCGCGCGGGAGGCCGACATCGCGAGCATGGCGTGGATGCCGCGAACTACGTTCGCCGAAGCAAAGTCCTTTGTGGACGCCTTTCATGAGTCCACTGTGGAGCTTGCGGCCAACCTCCTGGCCGTCGGCGATGGCCCGGCCCCGTGGATCGAGAAGTTCATCGGGTCCAGCGTGCACGAACTGGCCGCGATGGGTGCGGTGACCGTGCTCCCCGGCAGTCCGCAGGCGGGTGCCGAGACGCTGCTGCGGTGGCGGGAGGAGCTGGGGATCTCCTACGTGACGGTGAACTCGGGGTTCCTCGACCAGTTCGCCGCCGTTATCGACCTGCTGCGCGGGATTTGACGCGTATCTTGGTGGAGTGATCTCGCCGGGCAGCTACTCCGAGCTCGCGGAGGTGCTGCGCGGGCGGTTGCCGAAGTTGACCGGGGGACAGCTGCGGATCGCGCACCTCTTGCTGGCCGATCCCGAGGGCACCGTACACCGGGGAATCGCGGACGCAGCGCGGCTCACCGAGGTGCACGAATCGTCGGTGACGCGGTTCGCCAATTCGCTCGGCCTGGCGGGGTATCCGGCGGTCATGGAGCTGTGCCGCGCGTGGCTCGCCGAGCAGGCGCTGGTCGCGCGGCGCGCCGAGGCCAACGGGCACGAGGCGCCGGCCGGGGTGCTGGCCGCAACGCTGGAACAGGAGCAGGCGAACCTGACCCGGACGTTCGGCGGGCTGGACCGGACGTCGTGGCTCGCGGTGGTGTCCCTGGTGGCCGACGCGCCGGGCGTGCCAGTGCTCGGGCTGGGCGACAGCGCGCCGATCGGCGCCTTGCTGGTGCGCAGACTGGGCCATGCACGGCTGGTCCGGGACCTGGTCCAGGATCTGCGGCGGCTCGGGGACGGCGAGGTGCTGGTGGCCGTATCGGTGCGCCGGTACGCGGCGGACACCGTGCGCGCGGTCGAACACGCGCGGGAGCGGGGCGTCACGGTCGTCGCATTGACCGACAACGCCGCGTCCCCGATCGCGGAGCACGCCGAGACGGCGCTGTTCGCGGAGATCGCCGGCGTCGGCGGGTTCCGGTCGCTCACCTCGCTGGCGGCGCTGGCCCAGGCACTGGCGGCGGAGGTCGTGGTGCGGCGCAGCGACCTGAGCCCCGACGAGAACCTGCCGGCGTCGCTGGGGTTCTTTCACCGTTAGTGCTCGGGTGACCGGAAGCCTCAACTCGCCGGCGTGGAAACCTCAACTCGCGGGTGTGGAAACCTCAACTCGCCGGCGGGGAAGCCTCAACTCGCGGGTCAGGTTCGGGCGATCCGATATGGCAGCGTTCTTCCGCCGCCACTCGATGCTGTCACCATCGCCGGTCGATCACGACCCCGTTCGGGTACCACTGGATGAAGCCGAACTGGAAGTTGTTCCGCCGGCCGCCGTCGGAGCTGAACTCACCCGAGGTCGGGTAGCCCAGATACGACCGCTCCCAGCCCAGCGCCGACCACCGCTGCCGGATCGCGCCGTACACCTCGTGCGCGCCCGTGCCCGGGGTCCAGTAGATCGACGCGGCCTTGGTGAAGTGGTTGTAGCGGCCGACGCCGTCGGGCGTGCCGAGTTCGTCGGTGACCGGATAGCCCATCGGGCCGGTCTCCCAGCCCAGCGCCTCCCACTGCGCCCGGATCGCGCCCCACACGCCGTGCGCCCCGGTCGCCGGCGTCCAGTAGATCGACGCCGCCTTGGTGAAGTGGTTGTAGCGGCCGACGCCGTCGGGCGTGCCGAGTTCGTCGGTGACCGGATAGCCCATCGGGCCGGTCTCCCAGCCCAGCGCCTCCCACCGCTGCCGGATCAGGCCCCAGATGGCGTGCGCGCCGATGGCGGGCGTGAAGTACACCGAGGCCGTCCCCGTGCCCGGCGTGCCGATGAAGTGGTTGAACCGCCCGACGCCGTCCGGAGTGCCCGTCTCATCGGTCGTCGGCGCGCCGAACTTCGTGTGCCCGCCCAGTTCCAGGTACTTGACGAGCACCTGGCCGTGTACCTCGTGCACCCCGGTGTCCGCCGACCAGTACAGCCGGCCGCCCTGGTACACGCGGTAGTGCACGCCGCCGTCGACGACCTCCGGCGCGGTCGGCGCGCCCAGCAGTTGCCGCAACCCCGGGTCGGAGGCGTACCGCTGCTCGATCGGGGTCGCGTAGTTCGCGGTGAGCGTCAGGTCCGACGCCGGCATCGTGATCGTCCGGGTGCGCGACGCCACGCCGTCCGCCCATGAGGTGAACGTCGAAGCGCCGTCGCTGGCCAGCGCGGACGCCACGACGTCGAGCGTCAGGCCCTCGGTGACCATCGCCGTGTTCACCCCGCTCTCCGACGGGATCTGTAGCGACGCGGCCAGGTTCGACGCCAGGGTGAGCCGGTGCTGCCGCGGCATCGCGAGGTAGGACTTCGTCGCCGACACGCCCGCGCTGTCGGTCACCGTCGCGGTGATCCGCATCCGGGAATCGGGGTGCTCGGTGAAGTCCAGCGTGAAGTCCGCGCCGGACCCGCCGACGCCCGGGTGCGCGTGACAGGTCGACTCCTCCGGGCAGTGCACCACGGCGCTCGTCCAGGTCACCGCGAGCGGACCGTCCTCGGCGTCGGTCGCCGTGGCGGACACGTGCACCGGATCGCCGACGGCGAATGTCTGGCTGCCCGGCGTGGTGAGCGTCAGCTCCGGCGAGTGGTTCGACGGCGCGACCGCGAGCTGTGTCGTGCCGGTGGCGCCCAGCGGGTCGCGCACGGTCAGCGTCGCGGTGAAGCGGTCTGTGCCGGTGGCGTAGGTGTGCGTGGTGGTCGCGCCGGTGCCGCTGGTGCCGTCGCCGAAGTCCCACGAATACGTCAGTACGTCGCCGTCATAGTCCACTGAGGACGATCCGTCGAACGTCACGGTGCGGGTATCCGGGTTCGTGCTGCTGGTCGCGGACGCGACGGGCGCGGTGTTGCCCTGCGTGTAGGTGATGCGCCGGAGGTTGCCCGACAGGATGTCGGCGAACACGACGTCCCCGTTGGGTGCGGCGCCGAACTTCACCGGACCGCCGATTCCCGTTGCCCACGGCGGATCCTGCGGCGCCTGGGTCAGCCTGCCGGTGCTGTCGTAGCGCATCGTCCAGATCTTGTTGGTGACGTAGTCGCCGAAGAAGAAAATGCCCTTGTATTCGCTCGGGTAGCTCGCGCCGGTGTAGACGAACCCGGCGGTGACGCTGTTGCCCTGGTTGCTGCCGCTGCCGTGCTGGTACTCCCAGATCGGCGGCTGGTTCTGTACATTCGCGCACTGGGCCAGGTCCTGGTAGCCGGGCGTGCGGTGGTTGGCCTCCCAGCACGGCCAGGCGTAGTTTCCGCCCGGCTGCACAACGTCGACCTCTTCCCAGGTGTTCCAGCCGACGTCGCCGAGAATCGGCAGGCCGCTGCTCGGGTCGAGGGAGAACCGGAACGGGCTGCGGAACCCGCTCGCGAATACCTTGCTGCGCGCCGAATTCGGATTCGCCGCGTCGTAGTACGGGTTGCCGGGCACGCCGGCGCCGTTCGCGGTGAGATGCAGGATCTTGCCGTAGTAGCTGTTGACGTCCAATGCCCGCAGGGCGTTGGGGTCCACCTGAGTGAAGTCCGAGTCGTCGCCGATCGTTACCCAGACCGTGCCGTCGTCGGCGGCCACGACCCCGGTCATGCCGTGCACGAGGGACGCGTTCGGCACGTCCAGCAGCACGGTCTCCTGGGCGAGCGCCGTCGGGTCGGGGGAGCCCGTGACGGTGAAGCGCGCGAGCCGGAACGTCGGGCCGCCGGCGAGGATCACCGTCCTGGCGAGGTAGATGTGGTGTGTCGTCGCGTAGTCCGGTGCGACCGCGAGCCCGACCAGCCCGAGGTCGCCATCGGTGCGCACGGGCAGCGTCGCGATCGTGCGGATGGCACCGGTGGGGGAAATCCAGGTGACCTTCCCGCGCTTGGCGGTGGTGATGATGCTGCTGTCGGGCAGGTAGGCGAAGTCGGTCAGGTCGTAGGCGGCCTGCCCGGTGGCCTGGTCGCGCAGGACGAAACCCGCGGGGAGGGCCGCCGCCGCAGCCGCGGTCGGCGCCGTTACGACGACGACTCCCATCACGACGAGCAGGCCGCCAAGGATGGCGGAGAGCAGCCGCCTTGACCACGGTGGGTACATGCGTCCCCCTTACAGGTGTTGTGAACTTCTCGCCTGGAAGGGGGGTTTCGTTGCGCTCAGTTATGATGTTGTGATTTTTTGAACGGAAAGAATTGTTGGTTACTTCGTTTCCTTCGCGACCGGACAGACATTGTCAGCAAAAGAGAACAATTAACCGGCAGCTCGGAATAGTAGTCGGCGGAGGTGTCGTTCCCGCGGTACTCGACTCGTTTCCGCCCGTCGGTCCGGCACTGGTCGTGGTGGTCGTTTCCGGTTTCGAATTCGCGGTCGATGTCACGCTCGAGCCGGTTACCGTCACTGTCTCGGTCTTGGTGGCCGAGTGCGTGGTCGCCCACGGCACGCCGACGATCAGGGGGCTGGCCTGGTTGGTCACGACGACGCTGGTGGCACTGTCGGTCTTCTCGGTCCGCGACGGGTTCGACGGCACGCCGCCGCCCGCGAGTCCGCCCGTGGGGCCATGTGGGACATCGATAAGTGCGGGTGAGTCGGCCTGCGGGTCCGCTGCCCCGAGATGCACGAGGAGCGCGGCGAGACCGCATCCCATGACGACGGCCATCATCACCGCCAGCACGCGCATCCGCCCCTTGGGCCGGGGATCGGCCTCGGTCCACCCCTCGCGTTCCAGTAGCGCGGCCACCGACACTTCGTCGTTCACCGGTCGTACCTTTCGGGCGAGGGGAGAAACGCGATGTGCCCTTTTTTAGCGCACGCCGGCGCGGCGTCAACAGTCGGGGCCGGTGAAAGGTGGGAAAATTACGGATCGTATCGAAGGGCGCACCCTGGGGCGGGATCTCGCGACAATCCGCAACTGCCGGGCTCGAGCCGGGGTCGAGGGTTGCCGGGTGGGGCCCGTCACTCGACCAGGTGAACTACAGCTCCGAGCGGGACGCCAGCAGCTCGGGTGCGTGTTCGCGGACCACGTCGAGCACCTCGTCGATGGTCGGGTTGACCAGCGCGGCGGCTCCGACGAACACGGTGGGCACGGTCTCGTTGCCGTCCGCCACCGCCCGGACGCGTGCCGCGGCGTCGGGGTCGTCCCAGATGTTGACGTCCCGGCGCGGCAGTCCGGTGGTGTCGAGGTTTGCCCGCAGCAGCATGCAGAAACCGCAGCCGGGACGCCAGTAGAACTCGACGGTGCGTTCGTGCGCGTTGGTCATGTCTCCAGGTTAGCGACGATCATCGTTGCCGATCCGTGACGTAAGGAGGTAACGCCTTCGGGTGAATTTCCGACAGGTCATTCGCAAGGTGACGCAACCCTGAGCGTCGCGTACTGCTCTGGGAGGCGCAGTTGTTCATCCGGTCTCGTCATGCTGCCCGGAATGTGTTACTGATTGTAGTTGTCGCTGTGGTGGCGCTGTGCACGCCACCCGCACTCGCCGACGACGCGACCGCCGCGCACAACAGCTTGCGCACCGGCTGGGACGACAACGAATCCGGTCTGGTGCCCTCCCAGGTCAGCGCCACTGATTTCGGTCAGCTGTTCGCCGCCTCGGTCAACGGCCAGGTCTCCGCGCAGCCCGTGGTGGGCAACGGTGTCGTCGTGGTCGCGACCGAGAACAACAAGGTCTACGGCCTCGATCCGGCCACCGGCACGCAGAAGTGGCTGGTCGACCTCGGCCCCGCCTGGCCGGCGTCCACAGTGAACTGTGGTGACCTCGTGCCGAACATCGGCGTGACCGCGACCCCCGTCTACGACGCGAGCACCGGGACCGTGTATCTGACCTCGAAGGTCAACGACGGGCCGGACGCGCAGCACCCGCACTGGTACCTGCACGCGCTGGACATCAAGTCCGGCACCGAAAAGGCCGGTTTCCCGACCACGATCAAAGGCGCGCCGACCAACAACCCGAGCGTGCCGTTCAACCCCATGACGGCCATGCAGCGGCCGGGCCTGCTGCTCCTGGACGGCGTGGTGTACGCGGGTTTCGCGAGTCACTGTGACTACACGCCCTACGTCGGCTACGTCGTGGGCGTCAACGCGTCGAGCGGGGTCCAGACCACCATGTGGTCGACCGAGGCCGGGCTGTCCGACGAGGGCGGCATCTGGCAGTCCGGTTCGGGGCTGGTCTCCGACGGTTCCGGCCGGATCATCGTCGCCACCGGCAACGGTGTCGCCCCGGCGCCCGGCCCCGGTGACACCCCGCCGGCCACCCTCGGCGAATCGGTCGTGCGGCTCGCCGTCAACGCCGACGGGTCGCTGACCGCCGCGAGCTTCTTCAGCCCGCACGACAACACGAAGCTGAACCAGGACGACGCCGACCTCGGGTCCGGCGGCCCGATGGCGCTGCCGTCGGGGTTCGGCACGAGCGCGCACCCCCGGCTGGTGGTGCAGGTCGGCAAGGACGGCCGGATCTACCTGCTCGACGCCGATCACCTCGGTGGCGCGGGCCAGGCCGCCGACGGCGGCGACGCGGTGGTCGGCATGACCGGCCCCTTCCAGGGGGTCTGGGGCCGGCCCGGGTTCTGGGGCGGCGACGGCGGTTACGTCTACGTGGTCGGCAACAACGGCCCATTGCGTGCGCTGAAGTACTCGGCGTCCGGGCCGTCGCTGACTTCGGTGGGCACGACGAGCGACAACTTCGGCTACACGTCGGGCTCGCCCGTCGTCACGTCCTCCGGTACGACCTCGGGTTCCGCGCTGGTGTGGGTCGTCTACAGCACCGGCCCCACCGGGGCGAACGCCCAGTTGCGCGCGTACGACCCGGTGCCGGTCAACGGGGTGCTGCAGATGCGGTACTCGGCGCCGATCGGCACCGCCTCGAAGTTCGCGGTGCCCGCCACCGACAGCGGCCGCGTCTACGTCGGCACGCGCGACGGCAAGGTCTACGGGTTCGGCAGGCCCACGACCTCGCCGCTGACCACGAAGCCGTACGACTTCGGCTCGGCGGCGGTAGGCGGCACCGAGAACGCGACCGTCTCGGTCACGGCCAACCAGGACCTCACCGTGAACAGCGCGTCCGCCGACGCTCCGTTCGGCACGTCGCTCACCACACCCGTCTCGCTGACCAAGGGGCAGACCCTGTCGGTGCCGGTCAGCTACACGCCGACGACGTGGGGCGGCTCCACCGGCAGCCTGACGTTCAGCACGAGCGCCGGGACCGCCGCGATGGACCTGCACGCCCAGGGCACGCAACCGGGGCTGGGCGCGACGCCGTCGTCACTCGATTTCGGGCAGGTGCGCACCGGCGCGGCCAAGGAACTCGGTGTCAACATCCTGAACACCGGCACCACCGACGAGACGATCAACAGCGTGACCGCGCCGACCGGGTCGTTCAGCGCCACCAACCTGCCTGCGTCCGGCACCGTGCTGGCGGCCGGCGCTTCGGTGACGATCCCGGTCAGCTACACGCCGACGGCCGGTACCGATACTGGTGTCAACGAGAGCTCGCAGCTGACCGTGACCAGTGACCAGGGCACGGTGACGGTGCCGCTGACCGGTGTCGCGCTGTCGGGGCAGCCGCACCTGACTCTGGACCCGACCGTGCTCGACTTCCACACCGTCGCAGTTGGACAGTCGGTGACGCAGACGTTCACCGTCGAGAACACCGGCACGGTGTCGCTGACGATCACCAAGGCGAAAGCCCCCGCGGGCGTGTTCACCAGTGCGAACCCGCTGGCCGAGGGGCAGGTGCTCGCGCCGGGCGACTCGCTGCAGGTCCCGGTGACCTTCACCCCGACCGACGCGTACCCGGCGACGGCGACCTACGAGGTCACCGGTGACGACGGCCAGAGCGCGCAGTACGTGACGCTGCAAGGAAACATCGACCCGATCACCGACTACTACAACCAGCTCGGTGGCTCGCGTGGTTCGTACCTGAGCGACCCGGTCTCAGCGGAGTACGCGACCGCGGGCAGCGGCAAGGCCCAGGACTTCGCCGGCGGCACCATCTACTGGTCGGCGGCGACCGGCGCGCATGCCGTGCACGGCCTGATTCTCGACCACTACAAGGCGCTCGGCGGCCCGGCGAGCTCGCTCGGATACCCGGTGACCGACGAGCAGGGCACGCCTGACGGCGTCGGCCGGTACAACCACTTCAACGGTTCGGGTGGCGCCTCGATCTACTGGACGCCGAACACGGGTGCGTGGTCGATCCAGGGTGCCATCCGCGCGAAGTGGGCGTCGATGGGCTGGGAGGCAGGCCCGCAGGGTTACCCGATCACCGACGAACTCGGCACGCCCGACGGAATCGGCCGGTACAACCACTTCTCGCGGCCGGACGGTGCATCGATCTACTTCACGCCGAACACCGGGGCGTGGTCGATCCAGGGCCAGATCCGGGACCGCTGGGCGTCGATGGGCTGGGAAGCGGGCCCACTGGGCTATCCGGTCACCGACGAGCTGGGCACGCCGGACGGAGTGGGCCGCTACAACCACTTCAGCCAGGCGGCCTCCGTTTACTGGACGGCGTCGACGGGGGCGCACGGGGTGTACGGCGCGATCCGGGACCGCTGGGCCGCGCTGGGCTGGGAAGCCGGTCCGATGGGGTACCCGGTGACCGATGAGCTGGGCACGCCCGATGGGGTGGGCCGCTACAACCACTTCAGCAAGGCGGCGTCGATCTACTTCTCGCCGGGGACGGGTGCGCACGGCGTCTACGGCGCGATCCGCGCGACGTGGGCGTCGCTGGGCTGGGAAACGAGCCGGCTCGGCTACCCGACGTCCGACGAGTACGGCATCGACGGCGGACGCCGCAACGACTTCGTCGGCGGCTGGATCACCTTCTGGTTCG
Source organism: Amycolatopsis sp. (assembly GCA_035248845.1). Classification (GTDB taxonomy): domain Bacteria; phylum Actinomycetota; class Actinomycetes; order Mycobacteriales; family Pseudonocardiaceae; genus Amycolatopsis_E. The sequence continues at coordinate 109,367 of DATFHB010000052.1, forward strand.
CAGGCGGCTCCACGGCCGCCACCTACCGGTAGCCGCCGGCCGTGACCCCCTCGTGGTGCTATCGCCCATGAGGGGGTCCGCCCCAGGTGCGGCCGGTGATCCGCTCGTAGGCCTCGGCGTAGCGCTGCCGGGTCGCGGTGATGATGTCGCTCGGGACTTCGGGTCCGGGCGGGGTGCGGTCCCAGCCCGTGCTGTCCGCCCAGTCCCGCACGAACTGCTTGTCGAACGCGTACTGCGGGCGGCCCGGCTGCCACTGGTCGGCGGGCCAGAAGCGCGACGAGTCCGAGGTCAGCACCTCGTCGCCGAGCGTCAGCACGCCGTCGGCGTCCCAGCCGAACTCGAGCTTGGTGTCGGCGACGATGATGCCGCGCTCCGCCGCGTGCTCCGCGCCCTTGCGGTAGATCTCCAGCGTCAGCTCGCGCAGCCGCTCGGCGGTTTCGCGGCCTTCCTGGCGCACGACGTCGTCGAAGGTGATGAACTCGTCGTGCCCCTCGGTCGCCTTCGTGGTGGGCGTGAAGATCGGCTCCGGCAGGCGGCTGCCCTCCTGCAGTCCGGGCGGCAGCGGCACGCCCGAGACGGTGCCCTGCTTCTGGTACTCCCTGAGGCCCAGACCGGCGAGATAGCCGCGGGCGATGCACTCGACGGCGACCATCTTCAGCTTCTTGCAGCGCACGGCGCGCCCGGCGAACTCCGCGGGCACGTCGGTGGTGGACAGCACGTGGTTGGGCACCAGGTCGCCGAAGTGCTCGAACCACCACGAGGACAGCTGGGTCAGCAGCGCGCCCTTGTCCGGGATCGGTGTGGGCAACACCACGTCGTACACCGAGACCCGGTCGGACGCCACGAGCAGGATGTCGTTTCCGTCCAGGTAGAGGTCGCGAACCTTGCCCGCGTGAATGTGCTGCACCGTCGTCCTCCTGTGTCTCGAAGCGTGCCCATCCTAAGCGCCCAGCTCCCGGGCACTTGACCTCCAGTTAGATAGAGGTTTGAAGCTGATCACATGAGAGCGACACTGCTGCGCGAGGTCGGCGGTCCGGAGGTGCTGGTCGAGACCGACCTGCCGGTCCCGCCGCTGCCCGGCCTGGTGTCATGAACGAGCGGATTCCGTGGCCCGTGTGGCGGGTTGCGCTGGTGATCGTGTTCGGCGCGTTCGTCAGCATGCTCGACACGTCGCTGGTCAACGTCGGCCTCGACTCGATCAGCGGCGACCTCGGCGCGAGCCTGACTGACGTGCAGTGGGTGGCCGGCGCCTACCTGATCGCGCTGGCCGTGTCGCTGCCGCTGTGCGGGTGGCTCGGCCGGAAGATCGGCGTCGGGCGGCTGTGGCTCGCCGCGTTCAGCGCGTTCACGGTCGCATCCGGACTGTGCGCGCTGGCCGGAAACCTCGGCTGGCTGGTGCTGTTGCGTGTGCTGCAGGGCATCGCCGCGGGGCTGCTGGTGCCCGCCGGTCAGACGATCCTGGGGCAGGCAGTCGGGCCGCAGCGGATGGGCCGCGTGATGAGCATCCTCGGCATCGCCGTCAGCAGCGGCCCGGCGATCGGGCCCTCGGTGGGCGGCCCGCTGCTGCATTCCCTGTCGTGGCAATGGCTTTTCCTGATCAACCTGCCGATCGGCGTGATCGGTGTGGCACTGGGCCTGCGCTACGTTCCGCGTGGCGAGCGCGGCGCGGTGTCGCGTTTGGACTGGAGCGGGTTCGCGCTGATCGGGGCCGGGCTGCCGTTGTTCGTCTACGCGGTGACGATGATCGGGGAGAAGGCGACGCTGGCGTCGGCCACCGTGCTCGTCCCGCTGGTGCTCGGCCTGGCTGGGCTGGCGGCGTTCGGTGTGCGGACGTGGCGCCGGGCGAACCCGCTGTTCGATCTGCAGCTGTTCCGCGACCCCCTGTACGCATCGGCGAGCATCACGACGGCGTTCACCGGCGCAGCCATGTTCGGCGCGATGCTGCTGTTCCCGTTGTACTTCCAGATCCTGCGCCACGCCGACGTGATCACCACCGGGCTGTCGCTGGTGTCGCTGGGCATCGGCACAACGATCGTGCTCCCGATCTCGGGGTGGCTGACCGATCGGTACGGCGGCGGCATCGTTGCCGTGTGGGGCAACGTGATCACGGTGGTCTCGACGCTGCCGTTCGCGTTCCTCACGGCGCAGACCGGCGCGGTCACCGTGCAGGTGCTGCTGTTCCTGCGGGGCATCGCGCTCGCCCTGGCGGCGGTGCCCGCCGGCACGGCGGCGTTCGCGGCGGTGCGGCGCGAGCAACTGCCCGACGCGACGACGACGGTCAACATCATGCAGCGCGTCGGTGGTGCGGTGGGCGGCGCGCTCGTCGCGGTGACGCTCGCGCGGGCGCTGCCACAGGGCGCGGAGTTCGCGTTCCGGACCGCGTTCTGGTGGTTGACGGCGATGTCCGTGGTCGCGGTCGGCTGGTCGGTCTGGCTCTGGCTCGCGCAGCGGGCGATCCGGCTGGCGGACCGTCCTATCGCGACAGTCGCCTAGGTGTGCCGCACCGCTGCGCGGAGTGCGGCCGGCGAGAGTCGCGACAGGGCCAGGGCCGCCTTCGCCTCGGGGGTAACCGGGACCGTGGCCTTGCCGCGCTCCACGGCGCGCACGATCTCCGCCGCGACCTTCTCCGGGCCGAAGCCGCGCCACTGGTACGCGCGGGTCGCGTCCGCCCGCTTGCGCGCCTGCTCTTCCGCGCTCACCCCGGAGAACGTGGTGGTGCGCGTGATGTTCGTGTTGATCAGGCCGGGGCAGATGGTCGATACGCCGATCCCGCGCGCCGACACCTCCGCGCGCAGGCAGTCCGACAGCATCAGCACCGCCGCCTTGCTGGTCGAGTAGGCCGCGAGCGACTTCGCGGGCAGGTACGCGGCCGCCGACGCGACATTGACGATGTGCCCGCCCTCGCCGCGCTCGGCCATCGCCTGCCCGAACACCTGGCACCCGTGGATCACGCCCCACAGGTTGACGTCGAGCACCCGCTGCCACTCCGCTGTCGTGGTGGCCAGGAAACTGCCGGCGTGCCCGATCCCAGCGTTGTTCACGACGATGTCCGGCACGCCGTGCCGCGCGATGACCTCGTCGGCGAACTTCCGCATCGCGGCCTCGTCCGACACGTCCACCTGGTACGCGTGCCCACCGGTCTCGCGCGCCGCGTCCTCGTCGAGGTCGCACACCACGACCTCCGCGCCCTTGGCGGCGAAGGCGCGGGCGGTCTCGCGTCCGATGCCGCTGCCGGCCCCGGTCACCACCACCAGCGGGCCCTGCTGGGCGCCGACGTGCGCCCGCGCCAGCGCGTGCGGTTCCGGTTTGCCCGCCACGTGATCGGCCAGTTCGGCGACCATCCGCGCGACCTGCGCCCCGTCCCGCAACAGGGTCGACCAGTGCCCCGCGTACAGGCGGCGGCGCCACAGCTTCGGCGCCCACCGTTGCAGCCCCTCGGCCAGCGCCGGGGTGGCGTAGTGGTCGCGGACGGGCGTGATGACCTGCACCGGAACCTCGGTCCGACGCTCGCGCGGCCGGCTAAGGCGGGGCCGGAAATTGGCGCGGTACAAGGAAAGCCCGCGTGCCGCGTCGCTCGCCATCGTCGGTGCGGGATGGGCACGGACGCCCTCGACGCGGCGCAGGAACCGCGCCCACCGCTTCGCCAGCACCAGGCGCCACGCCAGTTCGGGCAGCACCGGTACCTGGAACGCGAGGACGTACCAGGAACGCAGTTGCTGGGTGAGCACCTGCCGCAACGCCCGCGGCGTCGGGCGGCGGTACCGCTCGCGCGTCCAGTAGGCGACGTGGTCGAGGCACGGGCCGGAAATCGAGGTGTAGGAAGCGATCCGCTGGTGCGCACCGGGTTCCGTGACGGCCTCCCACGCCTGGATCGACCCCCAGTCGTGCGCGACGACGTGCACCGGCCGGTCGGGGCTGACCGCGTCGGCGACGGCGAAGAAGTCGTCCTTGAGGTGCTCCAGCCGGTACGGCGCGGTGCCGCGGGGCGCACTGGACTGCCCGGCGCCGCGGACGTCGTAGCGCACCACGTGGAAGCGTTCCGCCAGCACGTCGGCCGCGTCGTCCCATACCGTGTGCGTGTCGGGGAAGCCGTGCACCAGAATGACGGTCGGCGCGTCCACGGGGCCTTGCTCGAACACCGCCAGCCGGACGTCCCCCGAAACCACGGTCCGCATCCCGTACTCCTCCCGAATCTGCCCGACAGTAACTGTTACCGTTGGTAACAGTCAAGGAAGCCACGCAATCCGGCCTAGGACGGTTACTCGGCGGCGCGTCTGAGCAGGACTTCCCGCTCGCGGGCGTTGTGCGTCAAGGCCGCCGCACGGTGGAACTCCGCGCGTGCCTGCCGGTTTCGGCCGAGTTGGGCGAGCAGATCGCCGCGGACGGACGGGAGCAGGTGGTACTCCCGCAACGCCGGGTCGTCCGCGAGCTGGTCCACGAGTTCGAGCGCCACTTCCGGCCCGAAAGCCCGTGAGAGCGCGACAGCGCGGTTCAGTTCCACGACGGGGGAGGGCATCAACTGGGCGAGAATCTCGTACAGGGCGGCAATCCGGACCCAGTCCGTCTCCTCCGGCGTGACGGCTCGCGCGTGGCAGGCCGCGATCGCCGCCTGCACCGTGTACGGGCCGCGCAACCCACCGAGTTCCTCCGCCCGGTCGAGCGCCGCCAGCCCGCGGCGGATCAGCAACCGGTCCCACAACGCGCGGTTCTGGTCCATCAGCAGGATCGGCGCGCCGTCCCGGCCGATCCGCGCCCACGACCGCGACGCCTGGATCTCCAGCAGCGCGATCAGCCCGTGCGCCTCCGGTTCTTTCGGCGCGAGCGCGGACAGGATCCGGCCGAGCCGGAGCGCCTCGTCGCAGAGAGCGGGCCGCATCCAATCTTCGCCGGCGGTCGCCGCATAGCCCTCGTTGAAGATCAGGTATACGACCTCCAGCACCGAGGCGAGCCGCGGCGCGAGCTGCTCGCCGCTGGGCACCTCGAACGGCACGTTCTGCTTTGCCAGCAACCGTTTCGCGCGCACGATCCGTTGCGCGACGGTCGATTCGGCGACCAAGTACGCGCGCGCGATCTCGCCGGTGGTGAGCCCGCCGACGAGCCGCAGTGTGAGCGCGACCCGCGCCTCGGGTGAGAGCACCGGATGGCACGCCATGAACATCAGCCGCAGCACGTCGTCGCCGACGTCGTCGGGTTCTCGCTCCTGCGCTGTCGGCGCCTCGAGGCGGCTGAGTTGTTTCTGCTTGCGCTCCAGCGTGCGCGCACGGCGGATGTGGTCGACGGCCCGGCGCTTCGCGGTGGTCATCAGCCACGCGCCCGGGTTCGGCGGCACGCCCGACTCGGGCCACTGTTCCAGAGCCGCGACCAGGGCGTCCTGCGCGAATTCCTCGGCGAGCCCGACGTCGCGCACCAGCCGGATGAGCGCGCCGACGATCCGCGCGGATTCGATGCGCCAGACCGCGTCGACCGCGCGGTGTGTGTCGGAGGCCGTCACGGCCCCCGAGCACACCACTCAAGCCGGCGCGGGGCAAGTCACCGCCGGTTCGCGAGCCGCTGGTCCTCGGCGAACGCCGCTTCGAGGTCCTCGCCCTCGAAGACCCGCCGGACCTCGATGTCGTATTCGGCGTCGGGCTGCGCCGGATCGCGGGGCACCCGCCGCGCCCATTCGACCGCTTCCTCCTTCGACTTGACGTCGATGATCCAGAAACCGGCGATGAGCTCCTTGGTCTCGGTGAACGGCCCGTCGGTCACCGTGGTGCCGTGGGGGGTGAACCGGACCAGTGCGCCGTGCGCGCTGGAGCGCAGGCCCTCGCCGGTGAGCATGACGCCCGCCTTGGTCAGCTCCTCGTTGTACCTGGTCATCGCCTCAATGAGCTCCTTGCTCGGCGGGATACCCGCCTCCGTCTCGGCGGTGGCCTTGATCAACATCATGTAGCGCATTGCCGCTCCCTTCTCTCACCCCCACGTCGAACGGGAGCGTCGCGGATCGACACGGGATCCAGAAGTTTTTCTGCGCCGTCATCGGGACGGCCGTCCTGATATTTAGACCACAAGTCCTGACTGGCTCACGGTAGCAGACTTGGCACGTGGCGAGTCAAGGCGTTGTTTTCGCACGATGTAGCGAAAGAACATATGCACGAAATTCGGTAGGCTGGGGGTGTGACCGAGGTGCGTGCCTGCGAGGAGCGGGACCACCGTGCCGCGAAACGCTACGCTCTAATCCGACCCTGGGAGGCGAACCGTGGCTATGGATGTGCTGACGGAGGTCGTGATCGAGGCTCCGGTTAGCCGGGTGGCCGAATACGTGGCCGATCCTGGGAACGCGCCCGAGTGGTACGCCAACATCGAGTCCGTCGAGTGGCTCACCGAGCCGCCGCTGCGCGCTGGGGCCCGGCTCGCGTTCGTCGCGCACTTTCTCGGCCGGCGTCTCGCCTACACCTACGAGATGGTCGAGTACGTGCCCGGCGAGCGGCTGGTGATGAGCACGGCGCAGGGCCCGTTTCCGATGGAGACCACGTACAGCTGGGCGCCGCAGGGTGAGCACGCCACGCGGATGACGTTGCGCAACCGCGGCGAGCCGACCGGTTTCGCGAAGGTGAGCGCCCCGATGATGGCGGCCGCGATGCGCCGCGCCAATCGAAAAGACCTCGCGAAACTCAAGGAAGTCCTCGAAGCGCGCTAGGGTCGCCGTTGTGTCGCTCCGTGAACTGGTGGTGCTGGGTACCGCGAGCCAGGTGCCCGGCCGCAGCCGCAACCACAACGGTTACCTGCTGCGCTGGGACGGTGACGGGTTCCTGTTCGACCCCGGTGAGGGCACCCAGCGCCAGATGCTGCTGGCCGGGGTCGCCGCGTCGGCCGTTACCCGGATCTGCGTGACGCACTTCCACGGCGACCACTGCCTCGGCCTGCCCGGTGTCGTGCAACGGCTTTCGCTCGACGGGGTGCGCCACACGGTGTATGCGCACTATCCGGCGACGGGGCAGGAGTACTTCACGCGGCTGCGGCACGCGAGCGTGTTCCACGACACCGCCGACATCCGCGAAAGCCCTGTGGTCGTCGGCGGCACCGTCGCGGAAGGTGCCTTCGGCGAGCTCAGGGCGAAGCGGCTGGACCATCCCGTGGCCACGTTCGGGTACCAGATCGTCGAACCCGGCGGCCGCCGGATGGTGCCCGAGGCGCTGGCGCGGTTCGGCATCAGCGGTGCCGAGGTCGGGCAGCTGCAGCGCGAGGGTTCGCTCCGGCTGGGCAGCCGGATGGTGATGCTCGAGCAGGTCAGCGTGGTTCGCCAGGGTCAGCGATTCGCGTTCGTGATGGACACGCGGCTCTGCGACGCGGTGTTCGACCTCGCCGACCGTGCCGACATGCTCGTGATCGAGTCCACGTTCCTCGAGGCGGAAGCCGCGCTCGCCCGGGAGTACGGGCACCTGACCGCGCGGCAGGCGGCCCGCGTCGCCGCCGAGTCACGGGTGCGCACGCTGGTGCTCACCCATTTCTCACAGCGCTACGACGAGCCCGTGCGGTTCTACGAGGAAGCGGCCGAGGTCTTCGGCGGCGAAATCGTGGTCGCCGAAGACCTCAGCCGCGTCTCCATGCCCGCACGCACCTAGGACGCCGTCAGCTCTTCCTGCCGCGCCACGTGCAGCCGTGGCCGGGCGCTCAACGCCTCGCGCAACCGCTCGTTTTCGGCCTGGAGTTCGGCCACCAGCCGTTGCTGCTCCTCCCACGACGCGGGCGCGGACTCGTACTCCCGCACCACCCGCCGTGCGTCCTCGGGGACCGGGTGGCGTGCGGCGCGGTCGCGTTCGGCCCGGCCGAGCATGCGGGCCAGGCGGCGCGTCTCGGTGGTGAGAATCCTTGTGCGGCCAAGGATCTTGTGCCGCAGCGGGTCCTCCGGGTCGTCGAGGTCGACGCCGGCGAGGTAGGTGCGCATCGTGCCGCGCGGCAGGTAGTGCGTGCTGCCGACCATCTCGTTGAACTCCTCCTCGACGGTGTTGTCGAGCAGGAACACAGTGCCCAGGCCCACCAGATGCCAGGTGACCTCGGTCGCCCAGCGCTCGAACTCCTCGCGTGGCACGCTGCCCTGGCTCACCATGTAGACCGGCCCGCGACGCGTCTCGTCGGCCAGGTAGTCCATGAGGTCGGGCAGGTGACCGGTCGTCGCCCACTGCGGGGTCGGCGCGGTCTCGGTGCGCCCGTCCGTGGCCGACAGCCGGGTCAGCAGGCCGCGCAGCACGCTCGGCACCGACATACACCGGTTGTACGGCGCGTCGCCGAGGACGGCGCAGTCGTCCCTGGTCTCGATCTCCGTCCAGATCCAGCCCGGTGCGTCGGGCCGCTCCAGCACGGTGATCGACGTGCGCCAGACGTCGCGGGGCTGGGCGTCGGGGTGCTGCCGCCGCCACAGGTACAGCTGGCCATCGGCTCTGTGGTCGCGGAGAATAGTCACGATGTCGTCGTGGTCGAGCACGTACTGGCCCGGACGGCCCGCCTCGAGGTGGATCTCCTTGCTCGCCAGCCACCTGCCGAGCTGCTCGATCGCGGCGCCGAGGAGTTCCTGACCGGGCTCGACCCGGAGGAAGGACCGGAATCCGACCGCCATCGTCGTCTCCTACCACTAGGCAATATTTGAAATCACTGTGCCGTTCAGTGAACCAAGTTTGCCGCTGGGGTATCCGGGGCGTCAAGGGGTAACGCTCACCCCGCCGTGCCGGCGGCCGCGGCGGCTTGATGTGATTCCCGCCGTGACCACCGAGGAAGCGCCGCCCACAGCGAGTCGGCGCACCGTGCTCAGCTGGGCTTTCTGGGACTGGGCGAGCTCGTCGTTCAACGCCATCATCCTGACCTTCGTCTTCACCGTGTACCTGACGAAAGCGGTGGCCGCGGACGCGACCAGCGGCTCCGCGACGCTCGGTACCGCACTGACCATCGCCGGCGTGTGCGTCGCGCTGATCGCACCCGCGCTGGGCGAGCGCAGCGACGCCGGCGGCCGGCACAAGCTGTGGCTCGCGGTGCACAGTGCGGTCGTGATTGTCTGCATGATCGGCATGTTCTTCGTCCGGGACAGCCCGTCCTACCTGACACCGGGTGTCACGCTGGTCGCGATCGGTGTGGTGTTCGTCGAGTTCGCGCAGGTCAACTACAACGCGCTGATGCTGCGAGTGTCCACCCCGGACAACATCGGCCGCGTCTCCGCGTTCGGCTGGAGCATGGGGTATTTCGGCGGGCTCGTCGCGCTGACGTTCGTGCTGTTCGCCTTCGTGCAGCCGGACGTGGGTCTGTTCGGGGTCAACTCCGCGGGTGGCCTCAACATCCGCGTCGTGGCCCTGTTCTGCGGGCTCTGGTTCGCCGTCTTCGCGATCCCGCTGTTCCTGTTCGTGCCGGAGCACCCGCGTTCCGGGGAACGCGTCAGGCGCAACCTCTTCGCCAGCTATGGCGTGCTGGGCAGGCGGATCTGCGAACTGTGGCGCACCGATCGGCGCACTCTGTGGTTCCTGATCGCGAGCGCGATCTACCGCGACGGGCTGCTCGCGATCTTCACGTTCGGCGGCGTGATCGCGGCGGGCACGTTCGGGTTCTCGCAGACCGAGGTCGTGATGTTCGCGATCGGCGCCAACCTCACCGCGGGCCTCGGCGCGCTCCTCGGCGGGCGGTTGGACGACCGGATCGGCCCGAAGACCGTCATCGTCGGCTCGCTCGTCGCGCTCGTCGTGCTCGGCATCGGGCTGCTGGTCCTGCCCGGCAAGGCCGCGTTCTGGGTGTGCGGGCTCGCGCTGACCGCGTTCGTGGGCCCGGCGCAGGCCTCGGGCCGCACGTTCCTCGCCCGCATCGTTCCGGCGGAACGGGAGGGCGAGGCGTTCGGCCTCTACGCCACGACCGGCCGCGCCGCGACCTTCCTCGGCCCGCTCGCCTTCAGCGGGTTCATCTCGATCTTCGGCACACAGCGCGCCGGGATGGCGGGCCTCGTGCTCGTGCTCGTCGTCGGGCTCGTCGTGCTGCTGCCCGTCAGGGCACCCGAACCAAGGAGCTGACAATCAAAAAGGGACTGCCGCTGCTCGCGGCCGTGATCGTTGCTGCACTGGCGGCGGTGCTGTGGCAGTCGGGGGTGTTCCACACCCCGGCGACCCCGTCCGCCTCGGCCGCGTCCGCGCGGAGCGAGCTGGCCGACCTGGTGGTCAAGCCGCGGACCGGGATGGGCGGCTACTCGCGCGAGAAGTTCCCGCACTGGGCAACGGTTTCGGGAGAATGTGACACCCGTGAGACCGTGCTCAAGCGGGACGGGCAGGACGTCGTGACCGACGCGCAGTGCCGCCCGACGTCGGGCACGTGGCGCAGCCCGTACGACGGCGGGACCTGGACGAAGGCGTCCGAAGTGGACATCGACCACACGGTGCCGCTCGGGCAGGCGTGGGAGTCCGGCGCGGCGTCGTGGACCACCGAGGGGCGCAAGGCGTTCGCCAACGACCTGACCCGGCCGCAGCTGCGGGCCGTGACGGACAACGTCAACCAGGCCAAGAGCGACAAGGCGCCGGACGAGTGGCGGCCGCCGCTGCAGTCGGACTGGTGCATCTACGCGACCGACTGGATCACCGTGAAGCACTACTACCAGCTGACCGTGACCGACGCGGAGAAGGCCGCGCTGACCGACATGCTGACCCGCTGCTGACGGGCACTAGGGCGTGTCCCATGGATCTTGGTGTGTGGGTTTGGTAGACCGCCGAGGTGGATGAGGAACGTCTGAAGCGGCACGACCTGTCCGATGAGGAATGGCAACGGTTGGAGCCGTTGCTGCCCTCGACTGTGCCGCAGCGG
>DATFHB010000053.1:0-116344 GCA_035248845.1 Amycolatopsis sp.
GATCGACTACGAATGCGGCCCGATCCAGGGGGCCGACACCTTCATCGAGTGGTTCTACAAGGCTGACCGCGGGGAACTCGAGCCGTTCGTCCTCGTGGTCGAAGGCTCCATCCCCAACGAGGCCACGAAGGCCGAGGGGTACTGGTGCGGATTCGGGAACAACCCCGACATCTCCGACCCCGGCGACATCTACAACTCCCAGCCGATGACGACCAGCGAGTGGCTGGACCGCCTCGCCCCCAAGGCGCTGGCGATCGTGGCCGTCGGCACGTGCGCCACCTACGGCGGTATCCACGGCATGGCCGGGAACCCGACCGGAGCCATGGGCGTGGCCGACTACCTGGGTTGGGACTGGCGGTCCAAGGCCGGGCTCCCGATCGTCAACGTCCCCGGGTGCCCCATCCACCCCGACAACCTGAGCGAGACGCTGCTCTACCTGCTCTACCAGGCGACCGGACAGGCGCCGATGATTCCCCTCGACGAAGCTCTTCGGCCGCAGTGGCTGTTCGGCGCAACCGTCCACGAGGGCTGCGACCGGGCCGGCTACTACGAGCAGGGCGAGTTCGCCACCGAGTACGGCTCCCCGCTGTGCCTGGTGAAGCTCGGCTGTTGGGGCCCGGTGGTGAAGTGCAATGTGCCGAAGCGGGGCTGGATCAACGGCATCGGCGGCTGCCCCAACGTGGGCGGCATCTGCATCGGCTGCACGATGCCGGGCTTCCCCGACAAGTTCATGCCGTTCATGGACGAGCCGCCCGGCTCGAAGATCTCCACGGCGGCCAGCGGCCTGTACGGCAACGTCATCCGCACCTTGCGGACGATCACCAGCAAGACAACGGACGAGGAGCCGAAGTGGCGTTCCAAGGGCCGGGAGCTGAAGACGGGCTACCAGCCCTCTTGGAAGCGTTGATTGCGTGAGAACCCGTGAGCCTGTTGAGGAGGCATAAGGAAGAGATGGCTAACACCACATCCGACGGCCTTACGGAGATGGTGTGGGATCCGATCACTCGGATCGTCGGAAGCCTCGGGATCTACACGAAGATCGACTTCGCCAACAAGCGGGTGGCGGAGTGCCACAGCACCTCGTCGATCTTCCGCGGCTACTCCATCTTCATGAAAGGCAAGGACCCGCGGGACGCGCACTTCATCACGAGCCGCATCTGCGGCATCTGTGGTGACAACCACGCGACCTGCTCGGTCTACAACCAGAACATGGCCTACGGGGTGCGCCCGCCGCACCTCGGCGAGTGGATCATCAACCTCGGCGAGGCCGCCGAGTACATGTTCGACCACAACATCTTCCAGGAGAACCTGGTCGGGGTCGACTACTGCGAGAAGATGGTGCGCGAGACCAACCCCGGTGTGCTGGAACAGGCCGACCGCACCGAGGCGCCGCACGCCGCCGACCACGGCTACCGCACCATCGGCGACATCATGCGCTCGCTCAACCCGCTGGAGGGCGAGTTCTACCGGGAGGCGCTGCAGGTCAGCCGCAGCACGCGGGAAATGTTCTGCCTCATGGAAGGCAGGCACGTGCATCCGTCCACTTTGTACCCCGGCGGGGTGGGCACGGTGGCGACGGTGCAGCTGTTCACCGACTACCTGACCCGGCTGATGCGCTACGTCGAGTTCATGAAGCGCTGCCTGCCGATGCACGACGACCTGTTCGACTTCTTCTACCAGGCCATCCCCGGTTACGAAGAGGTCGGCAGGCGGCGGGTCATGCTCGGCTGCTGGGGCAGCCTCAACGACCCGGAGTACTGCGACTTCGCCTACGAGCACATGGCCGACTGGGGTCGCAAGATGTTCGTGACGCCGGGCGTGGTGGTGGACGGCAAGCTCGTCACGACGAGCCTGCTCGACATCAACCTGGGCATCCGGATCCTGCTCGGCAGCTCGTTCTACGAGGACTGGGCCGACCAGCCGTTGTTCGTGACGCACGATCCGCTGGGCAATCCGGTGGACCAGCGGCACCCGTGGAACCAGCACACGATCCCGCGGCCGGCCAAGCGCGACTTCGACGACAAGTACTCGTGGACGATGTCGCCGCGGTGGTACGACGGCACCGACTACCTCGCCCTCGACACGGGCGGCGGCCCGCTCGCGCGGCTGTGGACGACGGCGCTGGCCGGGCTGGTGCACACGAACTACATCAACGCCACCGGGCACAGCGTGAAGATCGACCTGCCGCGCACGGCGACGAAGCCCGAGGTCAGCTTCGAGTGGAAGATTCCACAGTGGAGCAACGCGCTGGAACGCAACCGGGCCCGCACGTATTTCCAGGCGTACTCGGCGGCGCTGGCGCTGGACTTCGTCGACAAGGCGCTGGCGGAGGTGCGCGCCGGCCACACCAAGACGTGGGAGCCGTTCCAGGTGCCCGACGAGGGTGTCAGCTGCGGGTTCACCGAGGCCGTGCGCGGCGTGCTGTCCCACCACATGGTCATCAAGGGCGGCAAGATCGCGAACTACCACCCGTACCCGCCGACGCCGTGGAACGCCAGCGTCCGCGACTCGCTCGGCACGCCGGGCCCGTACGAGGACGCCGTGCAGAACACGCCGATCTTCGAGGAGAACACCCAGGAGAACTTCAAGGGCATCGACATCATGCGGACCGTGCGCAGCTTCGACCCGTGCCTGCCGTGCGGCGTGCACATGTACACCGGCAACGGCAAGGTGCTGGAGAAGATCCACACCCCGCACGCGTTCAACCCCGGGATGTGAGGCATGAGCGACGCCGTTTCGGTTCCGGCAATTGGCGAGCGGATCGAGCAGCTGCTCGACGAGCTGGAAGGCCGCGAGGCCGCCGAGGAGCTCGTGCACGTGCTGATGGAGCTCTACGGGGCCGGTCTGGCGCGGGTGCTCGAGCTGGCCGACGAGCCGATGGTCGAACGGCTCGCCAAGGACGAACTCGTCAAGGGCCTGCTCGTCCTGCACGACCTGCACCCACAGTCCACAGTGGACCGGGTGCGGGCGGCGCTGGACGAGCTGCGTCCGTATCTCGGGGCGCACGCGGGTGACGTGGAGCTGGTCGGCATCGACGCCGCCGGTGTGCTGCGGCTGCGGTTGACGGGCAGCTGTGACGGCTGCCCGTCGTCGACCGTCACCGCGAAGTACGCGATCGAGAAGGCCGTGCGCGAGGCCGCCCCCGAGCTGACCGGGCTCGAGGTCGAGGGGCAGGTCGAAGAACCCGCGAGCGGGCCCGGTGGGCGGCCGCTGCTGCCGCTGGTCGACTGCCCGGTGCCGAAATGACCAGCGGGCTGCGAAGATTCCGGCACGACGCTCCCCGGTCGCGGCCCGGCGAGAAGTGCGAGCTGTGCGGGGAGTCGCTTTCCGGCGAGCACGGGCACCTGATCGACCTGGAGTCCCGGGCGATCCTGTGCTCGTGCCGCGGCTGCTACCTGCTGTTCGCGCCCGACGGCGCGGGCGGCAAGCGGATCCGCGCGGTGCCCGAGCGCTACCGCCGGCTCCCCTCCCCCGGTGCCGCGCTGTGGGACACCGCGGGCATCCCGGTGCGGATGGCGTTCGTGTTCCACAACTCGGTGCTGGACAAGACGGTCGCGTTCTACCCCAGCCCCGCGGGCGCCACCGAATCGCTGCTGCCGCTGGGCACCTTCGACGAACTGGGCGATGTGCGCGACGACGTGGAAGCGGTGCTGCTCAAGGACGACGAGTGCTTCCTGGTGCCGATCGACCGGTGCTACGCGCTGGTCGGGCTGGTGCGGCTGCACTGGCGCGGCTTCGACGGCGGCACCGAGGCACACGAGGCGATCGGGAAGTTCTTCGACGACGTCCGGGCGCGTTGCGATGGCTGAGCTGAGCTTCGACTGCCTCGACGTGTACGCGCAGCGGTACGCCGCGAGCCCGACGCTGCTGTTCCGGGTGCGGATCGCGGACCTGACCGGCACCGCGCTGCACGCGATCGCACTGCGCTGCCAGATCCGGATCGAAACCCGGCAACGGCGCTACGACCAGCACGAGAGCGAGGTGCTCGGCCACCTGTTCGGCGACCCGTCGCGCTGGGGCGACACGCTCAAGCCGCTGCAGTTCACGTCCGTGTCGACGATGGTGCCGGAGTTCACCGGGGCGTGCGAGATCGAGATCCCGGTGCCCTGCACCTACGACCTGGAGGTGGCCGCCGGGAAGTACTTCCACGCGCTCGAGGAGGGCGTCGTGCCGTTGCTGCTGCTGTTCAGCGGGACCGTGTTCGGCAAGGGCGACAAGGGTTTCTGGGTCGACCAGGTGCCGTGGCACAAGGAGGCGCACTACCGGATGCCGGTCGCCGTGTGGCGGGAGCTGATGGACCTGTACTTCCCGAACGACGCGTGGATCCGGTTGCGCCGCGAGACGGTCGACGCGCTGCTCAGGTTCAAGGCGGAGCACGCGATCCCGACGTGGGATGCCGCCATGGAGACGCTGCTGGCGAAGGAGGGCAAGTGAACGACAATGCGTCAGCCCGTTCGCGAGCCCGACCGGGTGCGGGCGCCCCGCAGAACACAGCAGGGCAAGTGAACGACAATGCGCGAGCCCGTTCGCGAGCCCGACCGGGTGCGGGCGCCCCGCAGAACACAGCAGGGCAAGGGACTCTGGACCAGGCTCGCGCGGTCGGCGACGCCGTGTTGTACGAGGGGTATCTGCTCTACCCGTACCGCGCGTCGGCGGCGAAGAACCACGTGCGCTGGCAATGGGGCGTGCTGATGCCGCCCTCGTTCGCGGCACACGACGAGGGCGAGCACGCCGACTGTCAGGCGCAGTGCCTGGTCGAGGCGCGCGAAGGCACGACGCTGCACGTGCGGCTGCGGTTCCTGCACGCGCAGGCGCGAGACGTGCTCGCGCACGGCCGGAAGGTGCCGTCGGTGACGGTCGGCGACTCCGAGTACCTGAGCTGGGACGAGGCCGTCGAACGCGAGATCGATGTGGTCACGCCGTTGGAGGGCGCGCTCACCCGGCCGTTCACGGTGCCGGGCGGCGAGGAGTTCGAACCGGTCGCGGACGGCATCGAACTGCGGCGGCGGACCCGGCCGCTGTCGGGTGTCGTGGAGATCCGCACCGAGCCGCTGACCGGGCCTTACGGCGGTATCCGGCTCACCGTGCGGGTCACCAACACCAGCGGCTGGACCGGTGATACCCGCGACGAGGCGCTGCACCACGCGCTCGTCGCGGCGCATGTGGCGCTCGGCGTGGACAGTGGCCATTTCCTGTCGCTGCTGGATCCGCCCGAGTGGGCCGGGCCGGCCACCGAGGCGTGCGTCAACACCCGCCTGTGGCCGGTGCTGATCGGACCGGACGTGATGCTCGCGTCGCCGATCATCCTCTACGACAACCCGGTCATCGCGTCGGAAAGCCCGGGCGCGATGTTCGACGGGCTGGAGATCGACGAGATCCTGACGCTGCGCACGATGGCGCTGACCGAGGAGGAGAAACGCGAGGCGCGCGCGACCGATCGGCGGGCACGGGAGATCATCGACCGGGCCGACGGGATGCCGTCCGAGCTGATGGACCGGCTGCACGGGGCGATCCGTGGGCTGCGCGAGGTGACCGGCGAGCCCGAAACGCCGCCGTGGTGGGATCCCGGCGCCGACGCGTCGGTGTCGCCGGAAACCGACCACGTCGTGGTGGCCGGGGTGCCGATCGCGGCGGGCAGCCGGGTGCGGCTGCGCCCGCGCCTGAGCGGCACCGACGCCCAGGACATGTTCCTGACCGGGCAGACGGCCACCGTCCACGCGGTACTGTCCGATGTGGACGGAGATACGCATCTGGCCGTGACCGTCGACGACGACCCCGCCGCGGAACTCCAGTACGCACACGGCCGGTACCGGTACTTCTCCCCCGACGAGATCGAGGTGCTGCCGTGAAGACCTTGATCGCGGGCACCGGGAACGTCTTCCTCGGCGACGACGGGTTCGGGTGCGAGGTCGCGCGGCGACTCACCGGCGCCGGCCTGCCCGAGGGCGCGCACGTGGCCGAGTTCGGGATCAGCGGCATGCACCTGGCCTACGAGCTGCTCGACGGGTACGACGTCGCGATCCTGGTCGACGCGACCGCCCGCGGCGAGGCGCCGGGGACGCTGTACGTGATCGAACCACGGCCGGGCGACGCCCCGGTCGCGATGGACGCGCACGGGATGCAGCCCGACGCCGTGCTGGGGTTGGTGAACCTGCTCGGCGGCAGCAAGTGCCGGGTGCTCGTCGTGGGCTGCGAGCCCGCGGACACCGGCCAGGGTATGGGGCTGTCCGCACCCGTCGAGGCCGCCGTCGGGGAGGCGGTCCGGCTGGTGACCGGCCTTGCCTGGCAGAACCAACAAGGAGGAGTCGACCATGTTCAAGATCGTGCTGATCGTCCTGACCGGGGCGGGACTGGTGTTTCTGGCCAAGAAGATCGCGCCTGACGTCAAGCGTTACGTCGACATGAGCCGGATGTGAGGAGCAGCCATGTGTCTCGGCATCCCGGGTGAGATCATCGAGATCTCCTCCGAGCGCCCCGACCTCGCCAAGGTCGCCGTCAGCGGCGTCAAGCGCGCGATCAACATCGGGCTGCTCGCCGACGACCCGCCCGCACCCGGCGACTGGATCCTCATCCACGTCGGTTTCGCACTGTCCAAAATAGATGAACACGAAGCCGCGATGGCCATGGAATTCCTGGAAAGTATCGGCAAGGCGTACGACGACGAGCTCGCCGCACTCCGCGACTCCCGGATCGAGTAGCCCATGCGATTTGTTGATGAGTTCCGTGACGCGGACAAGGCGCGCGCGCTGTCCGCGAAGATCACCGAGCTGTGCGAGCCCGGCAGGCACTACAAGTTCATGGAGGTCTGCGGCGGGCACACGCACACCATCTACAAACACGGGCTGGAGGACTACCTGCCCGAGAACATCACGCTCGTGCACGGGCCCGGCTGCCCGGTGTGCGTGATCCCGATGGGCCGCATCGACGACGCGATCCACATCGCGCGGCAGCCCGGCGTGCTGATGACGTCATTCGGCGACATGATGCGCGTGCCCGGCTCGGGTGGGAACTTCTTCGACTCCAACGCCGCCGGCACCAACATCCGCATGGTGTACTCGCCGCTGGACTCGCTCAAGCTCGCCAGGCAGAACCCGGACCTGCGCGTGGTATTCATGGCGATCGGGTTCGAGACCACCACCCCGTCCACCGCGATGACCGTGCTGCGGGCGGCGGCCGAGGGCCTGGACAACTTCTCGATCTTCTGTAACCACGTGACGATCGTCCCGGCGATCAAGGCGATCCTGGACTCCCCCGACCTGCGCCTCGACGGGTTCCTCGGCCCGGGTCACGTTTCCACCGTGATCGGGTGCCGGCCGTACGAGTTCATCGCACGCGACTACGGCAAACCCGTTGTGGTGGCCGGGTTCGAGCCGCTGGACATCCTGCAGTCGATCTACCAGCTGATGGTGCAGCTCGCGCAGGGTCGGACCGAGGTCGAGAACCAGTACTCGCGTGTCGTGCCGTGGCAGGGAAATCCGGTGGCACTCAGGGCGATCATGGAGGTCCTGGAGCTGCGGCCGTACTTCGAGTGGCGCGGCCTCGGGTTCATCTCGCACTCGGCGATGCGCGTACGGGCGGCCTACTCGGCCTTTGACGCCGAGCGGATCTTCGACCTGCCCGGCGTCCGGGTCGCCGACCCGAAGGCGTGCCAGTGCGGCGAGGTGCTCAAGGGCGTGCTGAAACCGTGGGAGTGCAAGGTGTTCGGCACCGCGTGTACGCCGGAGACGCCGATCGGCACCTGCATGGTCTCGCCCGAGGGCGCGTGCGCCGCCTACTACAACTTCGGCCGCTTCACGCGGCAGCGGCTTACTGATTCGGCCAAAAGCAGGTTGACCAACGCAACCGGAGGACAACCTGCACAACGTCGATCGCCCGTGACTGCCGGCCGGATCAGTAACGACCAGCACGGCAAGGAGGCGAGCCGCGCATGACCACGACCGAACGCGAGCAGCAGGTCCTCGACCGCATCGACCGGGCCCGGCGGCGCAAGGCCCGCGTCCGTGAGGAGCGGGTGACACTCGCGCACGGCTCCGGTGGGAAGGCGACCCACACGCTCATCGAGGCGATCTTCCTCGACGCGTTCCGCAACCCGCTGCTCGAACAGCTGGAGGACGCGGCGGCGTTCGCGGTCGAGGGCGCCCGGCTGGCGCTGACGACGGATTCGTTCGTGGTGTCGCCGCTGTTCTTCCCCGGCGGCGACATCGGGGACCTGGCCGTCAACGGCACCGTGAACGACCTCGCCGTCTCCGGCGCGCAGCCGCTGTACCTGACGGCCGGCTTCATCCTGGAGGAAGGCTTCCCGATCGCCGACCTGACCAGGATCGTGGAGTCGATGACCGCGGCGGCCGCGGCGGCGCGCGTGCAGATCGTCACCGGTGACACGAAGGTCGTGCAGCGCGGCAAGGCCGACGGCTGCTACATCAACACCGCCGGCATCGGGGTGCGCCACTACCCTGGCGAGCTGGGCGTCGCCACGGCACGGCCCGGCGACGCGGTGCTGGTGTCGGGCCCGATCGGCGAGCACGGCATCACCGTCATGCTGGCCCGCGGCGAGCTGGACATCGACGCGGATCTCGAGTCCGACACCGCGCCGGTGGACGGGCTCGTCGGGGACCTGCTCACCGCCGTGCCCGGCGTGCGCGCGATGCGGGACGCGACGCGGGGTGGGGTCGCGACGATCCTCAACGAGGTCGCGAAGGCCGCCGGGGTGTCGGTCGTGGTGGACGAGAAGGCGATCCCGGTGCGCGACGAGGTGCGCGGCGCGTCGGAGCTGCTCGGCATCGACCCGCTGTACGTGGCGTGCGAAGGCCGGATCGTCGTGATCGTGGACGGCGAGCAGGCCGAGGACGCGTTGTCGACGCTGCGCGCGCATCCGCTCGGCGCGGGCGCGGCGATCATCGGCCGGGTCGGCGAAGACCCGCCGGGGCTGGTGCTGCTCACCACGGCGTTCGGCGGCACCCGCATCGTGGACCTGCTCGTGGGCGATCCGCTACCAAGGATCTGTTAGATGCATGAGCTGTCGATCACCCAGAGCATTGTGGACGCCATCGTCGAGCGGATGGACGGCGCGACGGTGACCGCGGTGCGGCTGGAGATCGGCAGGCTCTCGGGTGTGGTCCCGGACTCGGTGCGGTTCTGTTTCGACGTCGTGTGCGCGGGCACGACACTCGAAGGCGCGCGGCTCGACATCGACGAGCCGGGCGGTCGCGCCCGATGCCGGTCCTGCGCCGAGGAGTTCACAATGGACGATCTGATCCCGTTGTGCCCCTGCGGAAGTGCCGACATCGAGGTGCTGTCGGGCAAGGAACTGCGGATCCGTTCGGTGGAGGTGGTGTGAGATGTGCGCAACCTGCGGGTGCGGCCAAACCGAGCATGGTCACGGGCACACGGTGACCCTCGAACAGGACGTGCTGGCCAAGAACGACCACCTCGCCGGGCACAACCGGGAGTGGCTCGCGGCGCACGACGTGTTCACCGTGAACGTGATGAGCTCGCCCGGCGCCGGCAAGACGACGCTGCTGGAACGCACGATCGGCGAGTTCGACGGCCCGGTCGCGGTCGTCGAGGGCGACCAGGAGACGCTGCTGGACGCCGAGCGGATCAAGGCGGCGGGCGCCCCGGTGATCCAGATCAACACCGGTGCGGGCTGCCACCTGGACGCGAACATGCTCGCCGGGGCACTGGAAACGCTGCGGCCGCAACGAGGTTCGGTGCTGTTCGTGGAGAACGTCGGCAACCTGGTCTGCCCGGCGCTGTTCGACCTCGGCGAGAACGTGCGCGCGGTGATCATGTCGGTCACCGAGGGCGCGGACAAGCCGCGCAAGTACCCGCACATGTTCGCCAGCAGCGACCTGGTGCTGCTGAACAAGATCGACCTGCTGCCCTATGTGGACTTCGACGTGGCCGCGTTCCTGCGTGACGCGCGCACGGTGAACCCTCGCGTCCAGGTGCTGCAGGTGTCGGCGACGCGCGGCGACGGGGTCGACGCGTGGTATCGCTGGCTCAGCGATTCGCGACGACAGCCTGTCCCAGGCTGATCCCGCCGTCGTTGGTGGGTACCCGCGAGTGCGTGAGCACCCGGAACCCGTTGTCCTCCAGTAATTTCACGGCCATGTCCGTGAGCAGCGCGTTCTGGAAGACACCGCCGGACAGCGCGACCGTGCGGCATCCGGTGGCCTCGCGCTGCGTCACGCAGACGCGGGTGATCGCATCGGCGACGCCGTGGTGGAACCGCGCCGCGATCACCGGTACCGGCACGCCCGCGGCGAGGTCGTCGGCCGCGGCCTGCACGAAGTCCACACCGGACACCACGCCGTCCTCGATTCCCGCACGGTAGCCGCAGTTTTCGGCCGGGTCGGCGATCTGTTCCAGCTCGATCGCGGCCTGACCTTCGTAGTTCACCGTGTCCCGCACGCCCAGCAGCGCGGACACGGCGTCGAACAGGCGACCGGCGCTGGAGGTCAGCGGCGCGTTGATCCCGCGCCGGGCCATCGCCACCATCGCGGGCCACTGTTTTTCGTTGCGGCGGACCACATCCAGCGTGCCGGCATCGTCGCCCAGATAGGCCGCGGCCATCCGCCACGGCTCCCGGATCGCGGCCGCACCTCCGGGCATGGCGACCGGTTCGAGATGCCCGAGCCTGGTGAAGGTGTCGAGGTCGGCCAGCAGGAACTCGCCGCCCCAGATCGTGCCGTCGGTGCCGGCCCCGGTGCCGTCGAACGCAACGCCCAGCACCGGCCCGTCCTCGCCGTTGTCCGCGAGGCACGACGCGATGTGCGCGTGGTGGTGCTGCACGCCGACGAGGTCGACACCCGCCAGCTCGCGAGCGTACTTTGTGGACAGATAGTCGGGGTGCAGGTCGTGCGCGACGACCGCCGGCTCGATCTCGAACAGCCGCCGGAAATGCTCGATGCCCTCGGTGAACGAGCGCAGCGTCTCGAAGTTCTCCAAATCCCCGATGTGGTGCGATAGGAACGCGTGGTTGCCCTTGGCCAGGCAGAACGTGTTCTTCAGCTCGGCGCCGCACGCCAGCACGTGGCGCGTGAACCGCCGGCGCACGGTGACGGGTTCGGGTGCGTAACCACGCGACCGGCGCTGCAACTGCACGCGTCCACGGACCGTCCGCACCACCGAGTCGTCGGTGCGGATGTGGATCTCGCGGTCGTGCCGGAGCACGGCGTCCGCGATCCCGGCGAGCCGGCCGACCTCGTCGTCGCGGTGCACGATCGGTTCGTCGGACACGTTTGCACTGGTCAGCACGATCGGAGCGGCGAACGATTCGAGCAGCAGGTGGTGCAGCGGCGTGTACGGCAGCATCACGCCGAGCCGCCGGTTGCCGGGCGCGACGGACGGCGCGATGGCGCCGCCGGCGCGGCGCGGGAGCAGCACGATCGGCCGCCGCCTGCCGGTCAGCACCTCTTCCGCGGCCGCGTCGAGGTCGACAAGCTCCGCGGCGGCCGCAAGGTCGGGCACCATCACCGCGAACGGCTTGTCCTCGCGGTGCTTCCGCCCGCGCAGCCGGGCAGCCGCTCCTTCTTGGGTCGCGTCGACGGCGAGGTGGTAGCCGCCAAGGCCCTTGATCGCGACGACCGCGCCCGCGCCCAGCAGATCCACAGTGGACTCCAGCGGGTCGCCGTCATGGCCGTCCAGGCGGAGTTTCGGGCCGCAGTCCGGGCAGCACACCGGCTGCGCGTGGAACCGCCGGTCGGCCGGGTCGTGGTATTCGCGGGCGCACGCCGGGCACATCGCGAACCGGGCCATTGTCGTGAATGGACGGTCGTAGGGCACCGCGGTGACGATCGTGAAGCGCGGGCCGCAGTGGGTGCAGTTGACGAACGGGTATCGGTAGCGCCGGTCGGCCGGGTCGCGCAGTTCGCGCAGGCAGTCGGCGCAGGTGGCGCTGTCGGCCGACACGAGGGTGCGCACGGTGCCGCCGGCCGGGCTCGGCGCGATCCGGAACCCGCGCTCCCCGCTCGGCGCAAGATCCACGGCGCTGACGTGGTCGACGAGCGCGAGCGGCGGCGCCTGCTCGCGAACCGCGGCCAAAAACTGGGCGACGTACCTCGGCGGCCCCTCCACCTCCGCGAACACGCCTTCGGCGTCGTTGCCGACGTGTCCGGCCAGGCCGAGGCGCACCGCGAGCGCGTGCACGAACGGCCGGAAGCCGACACCCTGCACGATGCCGTCGACCCGCACCGCCACGCGCACCACATCGTCCACATCGCCGAGTCTGCGCCGTTCCCGGCCGCACGGCGAGACGAAGAACGTACTGAGCCGTGCCCAGTGCCTGCCAACCTACTTGCCTGCGGTCACCATCTATGGCAGGGGTTCGTCGTGCTGGTCTCGGCGACGGCAGGCAGCCACCGAAAGAGGCTTTGACCTCGCGTCACGGTCTCCCTATGGTGGTGGTACGCGTGGGTACCAACCGGGAGGAAGCGCCGTGACCACGATCAAGCCCGCCCTCCGCTGGGGGCTCAACCACGGGATCCCCCGCGTCGTGCTGCGCACCGCCGCCCGCCGGGGAGACCTGCAGGCGCGCCTGGTGGCGGAGGCGGCCGTCGCGCCCACCGCGGATCTGACGGGCCTGTTCGACGAGATCCGCGCGCACGGGCCGCTGCTCAAGGGCGGCTTCGCCTATCTCACCGTGTCGCACGCGATCGTCCGGGAAGTGCTCACCAGCAACGACTTCCGGGCCGGCGTAGCGACCAGCGCGGGCGTCCTGGCGCGGCTGGCCGAATGGTCCGCCACCGACGTGCTCCACCCGCTCGCGCCGCCATCGCTGCTGGCCACCGAGCCACCCGACCACACCCGGTACCGCAAGCTCGTGACCCGCGTTTTCACCGTGCGCGCCGTCGAGAACCTGCGCAGCCGCACCGAACAGATCGCGAACGACCTGCTCGACGCGATCGACCCCGGCAGTCCGGCCGACCTCGTCCAGGCGTATGGCAGCCTGCTGCCTGTCACCGTGATCGCGGAGATCCTGGGCGTCCCGCCGGACGAGCGCGCCCGCGTGCTGGAGTTCGGCGGGGCCGCCGCGCCGAGTCTCGACATGGGCCTGTCGTGGCGGCAGTTCCGCGGCGTGGAGTCGGCGCTCGCGTCGTTCGACGCGTGGCTGGCCGGGCACCTGGATCACCTGCGCGCGAACCCGGGCGACAACCTCCTGTCCCAGCTCGCCGCGGCACGGGAGGACGGCGTCGGCCTGACCGACGCCGAGCTGCGGTCCACCGCGGGGCTGGTGCTCGCGGCCGGCTTCGAGACGACGGTGAACCTGCTGGGCAACGGCATCGCGCTGCTGGCGGGGAACCCGGCGGAGCTGGCGACTCTGCGCGAGGACCCGTCGCGGTGGCCGAACGCCGTCGACGAGATCCTGCGTGTCGACCCGCCGGTGCTGCTGACCGGCCGAACCTGCCTGCGGGACACCGAAGTGGCGGGCACACCGGTGCGCGCCGGGGCGGTCGTCACGACGCTGCTGGCGGCCGCCAACCGTGACCCGGCGGTGTTCACCGACCCCGCCCGGTTCGACGTCCGCCGCGAAAACGCACGCGACCACGTGTCGTTCTCCGCGGGTCGGCACTACTGCCTCGGCGCGGCGCTGGCGCGAATGGAAGGGGAGGTCGGCCTGCGCACGCTGTTCGACCGCTACCCGGACCTGCGCCTGACGCCCGGCGCCCAGCGGCGCGATACCCGCATCCTGCGCGGTTTCGAGCATCTGCCGGCGAAGCTCGCCTGACCAGCACCTGAGCAGTGTCCGGCCGAGGCTGCGCGTAGCCAGAAGCAGTAGCCGGAAGCAGTAGCGCACACGGGGGCCGCCGAGGGCATTATCGAGGGCATGAGCAATACCGAGACAGCACCCGACGAACTGGTGCGCCGGGACGAACCCGCGGCGCCCGCCACCGTCACGGTGCTCGGCGCGCGCGAGGTGCCGTTGGGCGGGCCGCGCGCCATGCGGGTCCGCCGGACGCTGCCGCAGCGCTCCCGATCGTTGATCGGCGCCTGGTGCTTCGCCGACCACTACGGTCCCGAGGACGTCGCCGCGACCGGCGGGATGGACCTGGCGCCGCATCCGCATACCGGGCTGCAGACCGCGAGCTGGCTGTTCCGGGGTGAGGTCGAACACCGGGACAGCCTCGGCATGCACGCGATGGTCCGGCCGGGTGAGCTGAACCTGATGACCGCGGGCCACGGCATCGCGCACTCGGAGGTGTCGACCCCGGCCACCACCGTCCTGCACGGGGTGCAGCTGTGGATCGCGCTGCCCGGCGAGCACCGCCACACCGCGCGCGATTTCCGGCATTACGCCCCGCCGCTGCTCGAACTGCCGGGCGCGTCCGCGCGCGTGTTCCTCGGCAGCCTGGCCGGCGCCACTTCCCCGGTTCCGGTGTTCACTCCCCTGCTGGGCGCCGAACTGACCGTCGACCCGGGCGCCCGCCTCACCCTCGACGTCGACCCGGCGTTCGAGCACGGCGTCCTGCAGGACCTCGGGCACGTGACCGTCGCCGGCACGGAGCTGGACACCGGCGACCTCGCCTACCTCGCACGGGGATCGTCCCGGCTGACGCTGGTCAACGCCGGTGACAGCCCCGCGCGGGTCCTGCTGCTCGGCGGTGCGCCGTTCACCGAGGAAATCGTGATGTGGTGGAACTTCGTGGGCCGCGACCACGACGAGATCGCCGCGTTCCGCGAAGCGTGGCAAGCCGGATCCGACCAGTTCGGCCACCCCGAGGGCTACACCGGCTCCCCGGCGCGCCTGCCCGCGCCCGCACTCCCCCACGTCCGCCTCGCCCCCCGGCACAACCCGCCCGTCGCAGGAGGAGAACCCCGATGACCGAAACCGTGCGCCGCAACGACGACAAGAGCCGCTACGAGTTGCATGTGGACGGTGAGCTCGCCGGATTCGCGCTCTACACGGACAAAGGCGACCAGCGGATCATGTACCACACGGAGATCTTCGAGGCGTTCGGCGGGCGCGGGCTGAGCAGCGTGCTGGTTACCCGGGCGCTGGCAGACATCCGCGACAGCGGCATGCGCGTGGTCGCCGTGTGCCCGCTCGTCGCGGCGTTCCTGCGCAAGCATCCCGAGCAGGCCGATATCGCCGACCACGCGACCCCGGACCTCGTGCGCTGGCTGGAGTCGACACTGGAGTAGAACTTAGGCTCCCCCAGGCTAGGCTCACTGTGAACGCCGTCGCGTAGCCAGGCGCGACGGCGACCGGCGCCAGGACCGGGTGCGCTGACCTCAGCCCGACGACTCGGCAAGCCACGCGGCCCGCCGGCGCGCGGAAGCCTGGGTCAGCCACGCGTCCTCGACGACCTCGCTCAGCTCCTCGTACGTCAGCTCCCCGAGCCGGCTCGCCCGAACCAGCACCGACGGGTGCCCGTTGAAGTGGGCGGTGGTGAAGAACGGCGACCGCGGGTCCTGTACCAGGGCCTGCTTGTCACCTTCGGAGGGCACCCAGAACACGATGACGTCGGGGTAGCGCTCCCCCGTCCCGGGGTCGATCGCGTCGGGCCGCGGGGTGCGGAAGAAGACGAACGACTTGCGGCCGACCTGGTAGACGTGGTTGCCACTGTTGCCCACCTCGACCGTCACGTGCGGCATGGCGAGCGCCAGCTCGTGCACATCCCCGACCCGCGCGGGCCGCGACTTGTTCACCCCCTGAGGGTAGTGCAGCCCGGAGTCTGCCACTTTTGGTCGGATCGGTAACGACCCCCGGCACGACGCGACTTATCCGATGGTCCGGATTCGGGAGGAACCATGACGAAACGGCTCGTGGTCTGTTGTGACGGCACGTGGAACTCGCTCAAGCAGGCGGCACCCACCAATGTCGTGCACCTCTACGACGCCCTGCCTCCCACCGACCCTACGCAGCTCGCGTACTACCACGCGGGCGTGGGAACCCTGCCGTGGGAACGCATCAGCGGCGGCGCGTTCGGCTTCGGACTGTCCCGCAATGTCCGCGAGTGCTACCGGTTCCTGGTGGAGAACTTCGAACCGGGCGACGAGGTGTTCCTGTTCGGGTTCAGCCGCGGCGCCTACACGGCCCGCAGCACGGCCGGGTTCATCCGGAACTGCGGGATCCTCCGCCGGGCCAACGAAGGCAAGATCGACGACGGGTACCGGCTCTACCGCGATCGCGACCCGGAGACCGGCCCGGACAGTCCGGCGGCGCGCGAGTTCCGGGCGTCCTACGCGCACTCCGACGTCGCGCCGATCCGGTTCATCGGGGTGTGGGACACCGTCGGCTCGCTGGGCATCCCGCTGTCCGGCGGCCGGCTGATCAACCTCTTCAACCGGCGCTGGCAGTTCCACGACACGCAACTGTCCTCCACGGTGCGCTCCGCGTTCCAGGCGCTCGCGATCGACGAACAGCGCAGCTCGTTCGAACCGGCGATCTGGAACCCGTCGCCCGCCGCCGACGGCCAGCAGCGCGAGCAGGTGTGGTTCGCCGGTTGCCACTCCGACGTCGGCGGCGGCTACCCCGACCGGGCGCTGGCCGACCTCACGCTGCGGTGGATGGTGGACCGGGCCCAGCAGTGCGGGCTCGGCTTCTCCCCCGGCGCCTTCGCCGGCCTGGCCCCGCGGAACGTCTCCGGGCCGCTGCACGACTCGGCGACCGGGCTGTTCCGGCTGCTCGGCACAGCGGTGCGCCCGATCGGGGTGCGGGACCCGCCGAGCGAGTACGCGTCGTCGACGGCGGTGGCCCGGCGCGTGAGCGCCAACCCGCCCTACGAGGCGCCGAACCTCGTGGCCTATTTCGGCGACCCCCGGCACCAGATCATGGCGGCCTGAGACCCGCCGTATAGGCCGTTATACAGCACAATGGGGCCCGTGAGCGATGCCTCCGCGTGCCCATGCGGCTCAGGTGAGTCCTACGAACGGTGCTGCGGGCCGCTGCACCGGGGCGAGTCGGCCGCGCCGACCGCCGAGCGGCTGATGCGGTCGCGCTACAGCGCCTTCACCCTCGGCGA
Organism: Amycolatopsis sp.; assembly: GCA_035248845.1. Taxonomy (GTDB): domain Bacteria; phylum Actinomycetota; class Actinomycetes; order Mycobacteriales; family Pseudonocardiaceae; genus Amycolatopsis_E. Next base: position 16,968 of record DATFHB010000053.1, read on the forward strand.
CGAGGACTACCTGCTCTCGAGCTGGCATCCCCGCACCCGCCCGCGCTCGGTCGACCTCGACCCGGGCCTCGAGTGGACTCGCCTCGACGTGCTCGCCACCACTGGCGGCAGCCCGTTCCACAAGACCGGCACCGTCGAGTTCCGGGCCCGCTACCGCGACCACGGAAAGCCCGGCGCCCTGCATGAGAACAGCGAGTTCGCCCGCGTCGACGGGGCGTGGGCCTACCTGGGTCCGGTCTAGCGCCAGGCGAAGACGGGCTGTTCGAGGCCGTCGACGCGGGTGTGCCTGCCGTGCAGCGCGACCTCGCGGAACTGGAACAGCACCGCCGCGGTCGGCGCGTGCACCTTGTGCCCCACCAGCGGAAGCTGGATCACCGACCGGTCCGACTCGGGAATGGTCAGATACCGCGGCTCGACGTCGAGTTCGGCGAACGAGATCCGATGGAGCTGCTGGACCTCGGCCGGGTTCGGCACCGGTTCGCGGTCGGCGCCGGTGCGCACCACCACCGGGGTGATCAGGTAGCCGGAACGCGTCGGGTAGTCGTCGAGCAGACCGACGACATCGGCCCGGTCCGCGCGCACGCCGAGTTCCTCGTCGAGTTCCCGCAGCGCCGCGTCCACCGCGTCCTCGCCGTCGTCGAACCGCCCGCCGGGCAACGCGAACTGCCCGGGATGCGCCCGCAACTTCGACGTGCGGCGGGTCAGCCACACCGCCGGCCCCTCGTCGTCTTCGAACATGACGACCGCGACCGCGGAGGCCCGCCGGCCCTCCAGCGGAGCCGCGACGCGCGGGAAGCGCCGCACCGCGGCTTCGGCTTCATTGAGGGCACCCATCCCCCGACTGTAACCGCCGGTCGATCAACCCCGGTGTGGCATGTGTCGCGCGACCAGCTTCCCGACTTCCCACAGCACGAGCAGGGCCACCGCCGGCGCGACCGCCAACCCGAACTGGGTGAGGTTCAGCTCCGTCGTGCCGAGCAGCCGGTGGAACAGGTCCATCTGCACCACGGCCACCACCAGCACGAACTCGCCCAGCATCGCCCAGTTCATCTGCTTGCTGTCGAACGTGGCGGGCGTCAGCGCGGTGGCGGTCTGGCCGCGGCATTCGACGGCCGCGACGATCAGGCACAGCGCGAACGCGGTCAGCGCGATCGAGTTGGCGATCTGCGGGCTGCCGTAATGCGTGCCGGTCAGGCTGAGCAGCAACAGCAGGCCGATCGTGATGGCCAGGCCCACGAGTCCCACCGTGACCAGCAGGGGCCCGGTCAGCACCGACTCCCCGCGCGGCCGCGGCCTGCGTGCCATCAGCCCGGGCGTCTCCTTGTCGAACCCGAGCGCGAAACCGAACGGCGCGTTGACGATGAAGTGGATCCACAGCACCTGGGCCGGGCTGAACGGCTCGCCCGCGGCGATGTTGAAGATGCTGGCCCCCAGGAAGGTCAGCACGAACACCACCAGCAGCACCAGCACGAACCGGATGTACTTCGTGAGGTTGTCGTAGATCTTGCGGCCCTGTTCGATGGCGAACACGATCGTCGCGAAGTTGTCGTCGGAGAGGATCATCCGCCCGGCGTTCTTCGCCACGTCGGTGCCGCTGCCCATCGCGATGCCGATGTCGGACGCCTTGATGGCGGGCGCGTCGTTGACACCGTCGCCCGTCATCGCGACGACGTCGCCTTTCTTCTTCAGCGTGTCTGCGAGCAGCACCTTGTGTTCGGGTGCGACCCGGCCGATGACGCCGATCGAGTCTATGCACTCCAGTCGTTCGCTCTCGTTCAGCCGCGCGAAATCCGCGCCCAGGATGGAATCCCCCTCGATGCCGAGATGGGCCGCGATCGCGGCGCCGGTGGTGACGTCGTCGCCGGTCACCATCCGGACCCGGATGTGCGCCGCCTGCGCGCTGGCCACCGCATCCCGCGACTCCTCGCGTGGCGGGTCGAGCATCGCGACGAGACTGGTGATCTGCAGGCCGGTGACGTAGGACAGCAGGTCGCCCTGCGGATCGAACGTGGCTGCGTCGAGGTCGCGTTGCGCCGCGGCCATGACGCGGTTGCCGTTCCCGGCCATCCGGTCGATGTGCTGCTGGGCCCGCTCGCCCGCCGCGGCGTCCCAGGGCACGGCGTGGCCGCCGGACAGCGCGGTCGTGGTGCGGTCCAGCACCGCGGGCGCGGCGCCCTTCACGAAGCAGCGCACCACCCGCCTGCCGGTGCCGTCGGTGGCGTCGTGGAAGGTGGCCATCAGCTTGTACGTCGGGTCGAACGGCAGCGTAGCCAGGCGCGGCAGCTTCTCGCGCGTGGCGTCGATGTCCAGCCCGGCCTTGTGCCCCAGCACGAGCAGCGCGCCCTCGGTCGGGTCGCCGACGACCTTGCCGTCGACGATTCCGGCGTCGTTGGCCAGGACGTAGGGCAGGATCGCCGCATCGAGCGTGTCGGTGCTGCCCGCCGCGTGCTGCACCTTGCCCGCCAGCCCGTACCCTATGCCGGTGATCGTGTAGCGGTCCGTCGGATCGACCACCTCCACAGCGGTCATCTGGTTCATCGTCAGCGTGCCGGTCTTGTCGGAGTTGATCGCCGACGTGAAGCCGAGCGTCTCCACCGACGGCAGGTCCTTGACGATCGCGTTCCGCTGCGCCAGGCCGACACTGCCCAGCGACAGGATCACCTGGCTCACCGTGGGCAGTGCCTCCGGGATCGCCGCGATCGCCAGCGACACCGCGCTCACGAACAGCGCGTCCCACGGCAGTCCCCGGCCGCGGCCGAGCACGAACATGACGATCATCGTGATGCCGGCGGCGGCCGCGATCCACAGGGTGAGGGTGTTGAGTTCCCTGGTCAGCGGCGACTGCTCCGGCTTCGTCGCGGTGAGCATGCCGGAGATCTTGCCCAGTTCGGTGTCCGCACCCGTCGCGGTGACGATCAGCGTGCCGCTGCCGTGGGTGACGGGCGAGTTCATGAACGCCATGTTGTCCTGGTCGCCGGGCCCCAGTTCCCCGGCGGGCAGCGGGGCGGCCTGCTTGGCGGCCGGCGTGCTCTCGCCGGTCAGCGCGGACTCGTCGATCTGCAGTGCGCTGGCCGCGACGATCCGGCAGTCCGCCGGGACCTGGTCGCCGGCCGCGACCAGCACCACGTCGCCGGTGACCAGCTGGTCGGCGGGAAGCACCGCCTCCGAGCCGTCGCGCCGCACCCGCGCAGTCGCCTTCATCATCGCCTTGAGCGCGTTCATCGCGCTTTCGGCCTTGCCCTGCTGGCGCAGTCCGACGACCGCGTTGAGCAGGGTCAGCAGCACCAGCAGCGTCGCGGTGCCCCACTGCTTGATCACCAGCGACACCACCGCCGCCGCGATCAGGATGATCTGCATGTAGCTCGAGTACTCGTCGAAGAACCGCAGCCAGCCCGGTTTCGGCTTCTCCTCGGGCAGCGCGTTGGGCCCGGCCGCGCGCTGCCGTTCCGCGACGGTGGCCGACGGCAGACCGGTCGCCGGGTCGACGCCGAGCGCGCGCGCGACATCTTCGGGGGTGCGGGAGTACCAGGCCCCACCCGGCACCGTCTCCTGGCGTGTGGCCATGACGCCCTCCGTGCCTGCTATTTCTTGTGTTTCCGCCTGCGGCGCTTGCGATCCACGTCCGCAAGGTAGGGATCGGCGGGCGCACCGTGCGGTGCCTCGTGCTTGAGTTCCTTCCCGGCGGCGGCGAGCGCGCGTCTGGCCTTTTTGCTCACCGTCGGGTACTGCGGGTCGATCTCGATCAGCGTGTGCGCCAGCACCGCGGCGGCGCAGATCCGCGCGAACCACTTGCGGTCGGCGGGAATCACGTACCACGGCGCCCAGTCGGTGCTGGTCGCCGACAGCATTTCGGAGAACGCGGCCTGGTAGTCGTCCCAGCGTCCGCGTTCGCGGATGTCGGCCGCGGAGAACTTCCAGTTGCGCTCGGGCACGTCGATCCGTTTCATGAACCGTTTCCGTTGCTCCTCTTTGGACAGATTGAGGAACAGCTTCACGACATGGAACCCGTTGTCGGCGAGGTAGTGCTCCCACTCGTTGATCTCGCGATACCGCCGGTGCCACAGGTTTCCGTGCCGCGCGTGCGGGGGCAGCTTCTGGCGGTCGAGGATCTCCGGATGCACCCGCACCACCAGGACTTCTTCGTAGTGCGACCGGTTGAAGATCGCGATGTTGCCGCGTTCGGGCAGCCGGGCGGCGTAGCGCCAGAGGTAGTCGTGGTCGAGCTCCTCGGCCGAGGGCACCTTGAACCCGCTCACCTGCACGCCCTGCGGGTTCACCCCGCTCATGACGTGCCGGATGGTGCCGTCCTTGCCGCCTGCGTCGAGCGCCTGCAGGCACAGCAGCACCCCGTGGGTGTCCTGCGCCGCCAGCCGCCGCTGGTAGTCGGCGAGCATCGCCACCCCGGCCTGCAGCAGCCCCCGGCCGTCCCGCTTGCGCAGGAAGTCGGCCTTGTAGGACGGGTCGAAGTCCTTGCGCAAGGTCACTTTCGTGCCCGGTTTCACCCGCAGCGGCGCGATCAGCTCGGCGATGCGGCGCGCTCGTTCGTCGGCCATCTCCCGCTCCTCAGGAGCCGAGAATCTTCCGCTTCTCGGCCTGGAACTCCTCCTCGGTGAGCACGCCCTGGCTCTTGAGCTCGCCCAGCTGCTGCAACTGGTTCAGCGCGTCGCTGCGGCTCGGCGCGGGCGCCTGCTGCTGTTCCTGCTGCTGTTCTTGGTCCTTCGCCGCCCAGCGCCCGTGCTGGCGGCGGGACACGCGGTTGGCCGCCCCCTTGGCGGTGCCGGCGATGACGGCTGTACGCGCGACTCGGCGCAACAAACGGGCCACGACCTTCTCCTTCCGTGGAGGCGGCTCAGTCCGCGGATTCGGCCGCGTCCAATGCGGCCAGCAGGGCCTGGACGGGGATCCGCCCGCCCGCGACGAACTGGGCGCCGGTCCGGCGAACCGCGCGGGCCAGCGGCGCAGCCCACAGGTTCTCGTAGACCAGGATCGCCGCGGTGGTCCCGGGTTCGAGCACGCCGGCCGCCTCCTCGAGGTCGTCGCCGGCGAGCAGCCCGGAACTCGCTCCCACGAAGAGGGACAGCGTGGGGTCGCCGTCCGCGCCGAGGTCCTCGACGGCCAGCCGCACCACGGCGCCGTCGGTGTCCCGGCTGATGAATTCGAGGTCGATGATCCGGATGACGCCCCGGTCGACGAGGTCGAGCAGCAGCGGCATCGCCTCGCCCCGCAGGCCGGCGTCCGGGAACTCGATCACCAGGTAGTCGACCGGCCCCATCTCGTCCAGCTCGGTGATCGCGGTCGTGTCAGCAGCAGTCATCGCCGCCTCCGTAGTCCGTGGGTACTGCGCGTTCGTGCGGATTGGTAACCCGGAGGAGATCGTTACCCGCCGCGGGCGGCCGAGTCCTCCCCCGGCGCGGGTGAGGTGGGCCGCGGCACGCCGTCCCGCTCGCCGAATGCCCGCACGGCCGCGCCGACCGTCGGGAAGAAATGCCGCGGGTCGATCGAGCGGCCGAGTCCGTAGCGATCGATCCGGTGCCGCACCGGGTCCTTGAGCTCCGCGAACACGAGGTGGACGCCCCGGGCGTTCAGCTCCTCGTGGAGGTCTTCGAGGACGTCGGAGGCGGTCGTGTCGACGTCGGTCATCGGCTCGGACGCGATGACGATCCACACCGGCGGCGGGTCCGCGGCCGCGAGCCGACGGACCTCGTCGCGGAACGTCTTGGCGTTGGCGAAGAACAGCGGCGCGTCGAACCGGAAGATCACCAGCCCGGGCACGCGCCGCGCGTCCGGATAGGACTTCAGGTCGTGGTAACCGCGCAGGCCGGGCACGTCGCCCAGGATGGCCTGGTACGGGCGCCACGCGCGGCGGAACACGTTGAGGATCGACAGGCCCACCGCGATGGCGATGCCGGGCAGCACGCCCAGCAGCGCCACCCCGAGGAACGCGGCGATCGCCAGCAGGAACTCCACTTTCTCCTGCCGCCACAGTCGCACCGTGCCGCCGACGTCGGCCAGGGACAGCGCCGCGGTGATCACGACGGCCGCGAGCGCGGGCTGCGGCAGGTTCCGGAACAGACCCGGCAGCAGCACGATCATGAGCGTGATCAGGACCGCGCCGACCACGCCGGTCAGCTGGGTCCGCGCCCCCGACTGCTGCGCGACGGCGGTGCGCGACCCGCTGGTGCTGACCGGGAAACCCTGGAACAGGCCGGCCGCGAGGTTCGCGGCGCCGATGCCCGCCATCTCCCGGTTGCCGTCGATCTCCTGCCCCGTGCGAGCCGCGAACGCCGTCGCCGTCGAGATCGTGTCCGCGAGCGATACCAGCGCGATCCCCAGCGCGCCCGCCGCCAGCGGCCCGAGGTCGGCCGGCCCGAGGTGCGGGATCGTCAGCGGCGGAAAGCCCTGCGGCAGCACGCCGACGAGGTCCACCCCGTGGCTGCCGAGGTCGAACAGCGACGCCGCGCCGATCGCCAGGACCACCATCACGAGCACCGCGGGCACCTTCGGCAGCACGCGCGTCAGGACGAGAATCAGTACCACGCCGGCGATCCCGACCGCCGCCGCGGCGCCCACGACCTCACCGCCGGCCAGCCCGCGGACGAAACCGGTGGCCTCGCCGATCAGGTTGTCGGCGTCCACGGAGAAGCCGAACAGCTTCGGCAGCTGGCCCACCAGGATCGTCAGCGCGAGACCGTTGAGGTAGCCGATCATGGTCGGTTTGGACACGAGATCCGCGACGAAACCGAGCTTCCCGACCGCCGCGATGACCATGATCGCGCCGACCATGATCGCGAGCATCGACCCGAGCGCCACCGCCCGCGCGGGGTCGCCGCCCGCCGCCACGAGCGGCAGGATCGTCGCGGCGATCATCGGCCCGAGCGACGAGTCCGGGCCCAGTACGAGGATCCGCGACGGGCCGAAGACCGCGTAGCCCAGCAGACACATCACGGACGTGTACAGGCCGGTGATCGGCGGCAGGCCGGCGAGTTCGGCGTAGGCCATGCCCTGCGGCACCAGCAGCGTCGTCAGCACGATCCCGGCCACGACGTCCTTGACCAGCCACCGGCGCCGATACGTCCTGACCTGCCGCAGTCCCGGCAGCACGCGCTCGACGCGGGCCTTTCGGGCCATGGCCGTCCTCCCACCGCCGCGAGCGGGCGACCCCGGTCGCCCCGGCGCCACCCGGGCCACTTTCGGCAGCCCGACCGGCCCCGCGCATCACCCCGACCGGGCGAGTCCGCGCCCCGGCGCGCTGCTGTTCGCGGACGCGCTGGCGGTCGCGCTGGTCGCGCTCGCCTGACCACGTCCCCTTCAGAAGGAGCCGAACGCGGCGTTCGGCTCCTTCTTTCCGTTCTGGGCAACGAATCGCAGCGGGTGGGCGTAGACGTCGCCGAGCACTGTGGTGCACGCGGCGACGGCCTGCACGTCGGGCCCGAACCGGGTCAGCGTGACCACGTCGGCGCCCGGTAGCGCCGTCGTGGCGGCGAAGCTGTGCAGCAGCGTGGTCTGGTGCTCGGGGGCGCCGGTGATCGCCTGCCCGCCGAGCACGACCTGAGCCGGGTTGACGATGTCGCGCAGGTGCGCCACGGCGCGGCCGATCGTCGCGGCGCGCTCGGCGAACCGGCCCTGGTCGGTCTGGGCGTTGACGGTCACCTCGAGGCAGCCGGTGCGCCCGCACGGGCACCCGACATCGCCGCCCGTGGGGAGGTGGGCGATCGTGCCGGACCAGCCGGGGCCCCGGTGCAGCACACCGCCGACGACGATCGCGACGCCGACGACCTGCCGGGCGTAGAAGTAGAGCAGGCTGTCGAACTGCTTGCCCTCGCCGAAAAGCAGTTCGGCCCTGGCCATCGCGGGCACGTGCCCGTCGAGGCGCACGGGCAGCCCGACGAGGCGTTCGGCCAGGTCACGGGCCGGGACGTGGTGCCAGCCGAGTCGGTCGTGGTGGACAAGGCCCCGCGTGCTGTCGACCCGCCCGCCGGTAGCCAGGCCCAGGCCCACCACCCGGCGCTGTGGCCACTTGCGCAGGAACGCGCGCAGCCTGCCGACGATGTGCGCGATCGCGTCTTCGGGGCCGCCATCGGGCGTGGGGATGCGCTCGCTGGCGATCAGCCGGCCGCGCAGATCGGCGAGCCCGTAGGTGACGGTCCGCACCCCGATGTGCACCCCGCACGCGGCGACCAGGTCCTCGTTGATGTCGACCGGGACCCGCGGCCGGCCCAGCGATCCGCTGGACGCGCGTTCCGGCGCCTCGCGGACGAGGCCGGCGTCGGTGAGCGCCGCGATCTGCCTGCTGACGGTCGGCATGCTCAGCTCGGTGCGCTCGGCGATCACCGCGCGGGACAGCGGGCCCGCACGCCGGATGACGGCGAGCACCGCGGGGGCGTTGGACACAGGGAACTCCACGGCCGGGGACAAAGGATTCAAGGAGAACAGAAATCGGTTCGTGCGAGCCCGTCAACAGTGTCCGGGATGTGGAAAGGCACCGCGGACTTACTTTCACCGTGTGGGGAAATCTTGTTGGTGCCCCGCGACGCTGCTTAGCGTGAAAGCCACACATTCGCGAAAGGACAATGCGGTGACCGCTATTCAGACCGGGATCGACGTGGTGAAGCTGGGTTCGAGCATCGGTGCCCGCATCGACGGGATCCACCTTGGCGGCGAACTCGACGAAGACACCGTGGCGCGGATCCGGGCCGCGCTGCTCGCCAACAAGGTGATCTTCTTCCGTGATCAGCACCACCTCGACGACGCCGGGCAGCAGGCGTTCGCGTCGCTGCTCGGGACACTGACCCTGCCGCACCCGACGGTGCGCAACAACACGAGCGGCGCGATCCTGCCGATCGATTCGGAGTACGGGAAGGCGAACAGCTGGCACACCGACGTCACTTTCGTGGACCGGGTACCGGCGATCAGCGTGCTGCGGGCCGTGCAGCTGCCCAGCTACGGCGGCAGCACGACGTGGGCCAGCACGGTCGCGGCGTACGAGCGGCTGCCGGAGTCGTTGCGGGCACTGGCCGAGCGGCTGTGGGCGGTGCACTCGAACCTGTACGACTATGCGTCCCATGTGGACGAACCGCCGGCCGAGGGGGTCGACGCGAAGACCCAGTCCTACCGCGACGAGTTCCGGTCCACCGTTTACGAGACGGCGCACCCCGTGGTGCGCGTGCACCCCGAAACCGGGGAGCGGGCGTTGCTGCTGGGGCATTTCGTGAAGCGGTTGGTGGGCCTGTCCGCGGAGGATTCGGCCGCTGTGTTCCAGTTGCTGCAGAACCGGGTGGTGGCGCTGGAGAACACGGTGCGGTGGGAGTGGGCGCATGGCGACGTCGCGATCTGGGACAACCGGGCGACGCAGCACTACGCCGTCGCGGACTACGACGACCAGCCCCGGCGCCTGCACCGCGTCACGGTCGCCGGCGATGTGCCGGTGAGCGTGGACGGTGTGCGGAGCACTGTCCGCGTCGGCGACGCCTCGCACTACGCCCCGGCGGCGTGAGCCTCCCGCCCCGCGGTGACCGCACCGCGGGGCGGGTACGCCTACCTGCTCGCCACCTTGCGGTACCGCGCCGTCGCCAGCGGGGCGAAGATCGCGATGATCACCACGCAGCACAGCACCGAATACAGCGCGGCATGCTCCGCCGGCCAGCCGGTGGGCGGGTCGCCGAAGTGGTTGCCGAACAGGTCCCGGGTCGCGTTGATGACCGCGGTGAACGGGTTCCACTCGGCGATCACGCGCAGCGGGCCGGGCAGCGTACTCAGCGGGACGAATGCCGACGAGATGAAGCTCAGCGGGAACATCCAGATCAGGCCCGCGCTCTGTGCCACCTCGACGCTGCGCGCCATGAGCCCGATCAGCGCCCCGACCCAAGACAGCGCCCACGCGAACAGGAGCATGATCAGGTACCCGAGCACCGCGTCGGAGAAGCTGCTCCGGATCCCCCAGCCCACGAGCAGCCCGCACAGCGACATGACGATCAGCGCGATCACGCTCACCACCAGGTCGGACGTGGTCCGACCGAGCACGACGGCCAGCCGGGACATCGGCAGCGAACGGAACCGGTCGATGATGCCCTTCTGCAGGTCGTTGGCGAACCCGATGACGGTGAACGCCGAGTTGAACGCCACCGTCTGCGCGAAGATCCCGACGATCAGGAACTCCCGGTACGCCGCGCCGCCGGCCTGGCCGCCGATGGCGCCGCCCAGCACGTAGGAGAACAGCAGCACGAACATGATCGGCTGCACGGTGGCCGCCATCAGCCAGTCCGGGTTGCGCCGGATGTTCATCAGGTTGCGCCACGTGATCACGCCACCGTCGGAGAGGCCTTTCGCGATCGCGTTCATCCCGCCACCTCGGCCTCGTCCTGCGCACCGTGCCCGGTCAGCGACAGGAACACGTCGTCGAGGGTGGGCCGGTGCAACCCGACGTCCTGCACCGTGACGTTCAGCGCGTCCAGCCGGCGCAGGGCCTCGATCAGCGCCTTGGGCCCGGTGTCGACGAGGATCTCGACCCGCCGCATGTGCTCGTCCACGGTCGGCTCGCCGGAGCCCACCTCGGTGAGCACCTGGGCCGCCGCCGCGAGGTCGTCGGCGGCGGCGAGCACGAGTTCGAGCCGCTCGCCCCCGGTCTGCGCCTTGAGCTCGTCGGCCGTGCCGCGCGCGATCACCCTGCCCTTGTCGATCACCACGATCGAGTCGGCGAGCTGGTCGGCCTCCTCCAGGTACTGCGTGGTGAGCACGACCGTGGTGCCATCGGCCACCAGTTCCTTGATGACGTCCCACGTGTCGAGGCGGCCCGCCGGGTCCAGCCCGGTGGTCGGCTCGTCGAGGATCACCACGCTCGGCTCGGCCACCAGCGCCCCGGCGAGGTCGAGCCGGCGGCGCATGCCGCCCGAGTACCCCTTCGCGGGCCGGTCGGCGGCGTCCTGCAGGCGGAAGCGCGCCAGCAGCTCCCGCGCCCGCGAGCGCGCCGCGGCCCGGCGCTTGCCGTAGAGCCGCCCGACCATGTACAGGTTCTCGAACCCGGTCAGGTTCTCGTCCACCGCCGCGTACTGGCCCGACAGGCCGATCTTGCGGCGCACCGGGTCCGGCTCGGTGAGCACGTCGTGCCCGGCCACCCACGCCTGCCCCGAGTCGGGGCGCAGCAACGTGGTCAGGATCCGGACCGTGGTGGTCTTGCCTGCCCCGTTGGGGCCGAGCAGGCCCAGCACCTGCCCGGCGGGGACGTCGAGGTCGACCCCGTCGAGCGCGCGTGTGGAGCCATACGTCTTGACCAGGCCTCTTGCCTGGACGGCCAGTCCGCTTTCCGACATATCCGGCCTACCCCCGTTCGGTTCGGTCCCAACATAGAGGCAGGCACCGACAAAAGTCCTCCGGTTAAATCCCTGAGGCGACCCTGATATCAACCGATCGGTGGAGGTGCCGGGTCCAGCTCGGCCGGAGCTGATCTGCCGTGCACAGGCTCGCTCAGTAAGCTGGCGCCAAAGCTCACGGTGAGAGGCAGGCGAGCGTGACCATCTGGACCGACGTGATCAACTTTGTGCGCGTGCGGTACGAGGTGCTGGAGGAGCGCGGCGAGTGGCTGCGGTTCCGGCTCGACACCACCGGCGGGCGCACCCAGCAGGTCACCGTGCACCACCTGCCCGACCACGAGGGCGCCGAGTGGGCGGAGATCTCCTCGGCCGTCGGGTGGGCCGACAAGATCGACCCGCGGCGACTGCTCGAGCTGGCCGGCACCTCCACCGTCGGGGGTGCCGCGGTGGTGGAAGGCGTCGCCCTCATCAGGCACACCGTGCCGCTGCTGTCGTCGCTGCAGATCCAGGACGAGTTCGAGCGCCCGATGCGCTCCGTGGCCGCGAAGGCCGACGAGTTCGAACGGGAGCTCTCGCAGTCCGACGAGTTCTGACCTCAGGTCGCGACTTTGTCGGGCACGATGTTGTGCCACCGGTTGAACACGTTGTCCGGGTCGTATTCGGCCTTGATCCGGGACAGCCGGGCGTAGTTTTCGGGCCCGTAGCCCGCGATCACGCGTGCCGCGCCCTCGTCGCCGATGAAGTTGAGATACGTCGCGCCGGTGCTCCACGGCTTCATCGCGTCCCGCACCCCGTGCGCCCACGCGCGCGCCTGCGCGTCGTCGGCGGGGCTCTCCCACAGCCCGAGCGGGTGCACGACCCACGGCACGTCGCGGTTGGCCATCGGGAAACCGTTGCCATTGCGCGCGACCGCCCCGCCCCACGGCAGCATCGCGTGCTGCGACGGCGACGGGATCACCATGGCGTGGGCCGTCCGGCAGAACAGCCGCACCGCCTCATCGGGGAACGCGCGCAGGTACTCCGCCGACCAGTAGTTCCGGAAACCGGGCGGGTCGTCGAGCATGCACTGCAGGTCGGCGTACGGGATCGGGGTCACCACCTGCGCCTGCGGCTCCAGGTCGAGCAGCGGGGCCGCGATCTCGCGCAGCTCGCCCTCGCTGCCGGCGTAGGTACACAGCACCGCGCAGCAGAGGGTGCCGACCAGGTGCGCGGGCATGAAATCCTCCGGCGGCCCCGTCAGGTAAAGCACGCCGCCGCCGAACTCGTCGGGTGCCCGCTCGGCCAGGTCGCGGTAGGCGCGCACCACGGCCTCGCCCTCGTCCGCGGGCCACACCAGCAACGCGATGGAGAACTCCGGCAGCGGGTACAGCCGGAACGTGAACGACGTCGCGACGCCGAAGTTGCCGCCCCCGCCGTGCAACGCCCAGAACAGGTCCGGGTTCTCCGTCTCGCTCGCGGTGACGCCGCGCCCGTCGGCGAGCACCAGGTCGACGGCGAGCAGGTTGTCGCACGCGAGCCCGAACTTCCTTTCCAGCCAACCGGATCCGCCGCCGAGCGTGAGCCCGCCGACCCCGGTAGTGGACACGCGGCCGCCCGTGGTCACGGTGGCGGAGGACTGGGTGGCACGGTCGACCTGACCCCAGTTGCAGCCGCCGCCGACGACCACGCTGCGCGCGTCCGGCGACACCGAGACCGCGTTGATCCGGCGCAGGTCGAGCACGAGCCCGTCCTGGACGAGGCTGGCGCCGGCGACGCTGTGGCCGCCGCTGCGTACGGCGACCGGCATCGCGTTCCCGCGGGCGAACGCGAGCGCCTCCCGCACGTCACGTGTGCTGTCACACTGCGCGATCACCGCCGGTCTCGTCTCGACCGCCGAGTTGAACAGCGCCCGGGCCCCCTCGTACGCCTCGTCGTCCGCGGTCAGCAAGCTGCCGCCGAAGTCCGCGCGCAGTCCGTCGAAATCCACCATGACCCGACCTCCTTCTCGAGTGGGCACATTGGACTCCCACCAGGGTCGGACAAAATGGCCGATCCGTCGCCCCTTGGTAATGGGAATGTAAGGAAATCGCTCCACGTAGGGGAATTCCGACGAGGTACCAGGATGTGCCGTCCAAAAGTGACACCCGGAGGGGCTTCCTCCGCGAGCCCAACGGGTGACCTCGTCGACACGCTACTCTCCGGTCCGCCGGTCGCTGCCGGCGAACGCGCGCGTGCTCGACCGCATCGCCCGGCATGCTCCGCCTTGCTGGTAGCTTCAGCTGTGTAGCGTCCTGGTCAGTACGTGGGCTTCCTTCAGCAGCAACGCCCCGAGCTCGGGCCGGCGGTCGGCGCGGAACCGCGACTCGACGCCGGTCAGGGTCAGTGCCCACGCCGGTTCGCCGGAACGCCCGAACACGGCCGCGGCCATGCCCCAGCTGCCCTCGACGACGAGGCCCGGGTTGACGGAATACCCGGTCTCCCGGGTGAGCGCGATCCTGCGGCGCACCTCTTCGGCCCTGTGCGACTGTCCCCAATGGACACTGAGATCGGCGCGGCCGAGGTAGTCGTCGATCTCGCGGTCGGACAGCATCGCGAGCACGACGATCCCGGCCGAGACGACGCCGAGCGGGAACCGCGCGCCCTCGTACAGCACGAAAGAGCGGATCGGGAAGGAGCCGTCCTCCCGCACCAGGCACACCGTCTCGTCCCCGCGGCGCGCCGAGAAGAACGCGCTCTCCCCCGTCGCGGCCGCGAGCCGGTGCACGGCCGCGCGCGCCTGCTGGGTCACGTCGTAGCGCTGCGCCGCGACCTCGCCCAGCAGGTACAGCTCCGGGCCGAGGAACCACAGGCCGTCGCGCTGGTCGCGGTCGACGTAGCCCTCGTCGGCGAGCGCGGACAGCAGCCGGTGCACGGTCGGCCGCGCCAGCGCGGTGGCCCGGGCCAGCTGCGACGTCGACGCGCCGCGGCCCTCGCAGGTGGACAGCGCGCGCAGCACCGCCGCGATGCGGCCGGTGACGTGCGCGGGAGGCGAGGCCATGCCACCCATGCTACGTCCATTCAGTGAACGCGCTGGCCCAAGCCGTTCACCTGCCGAGAAGATGCCGGGCGCCCATTGACGCCATGACCTGCGTGACCGTTGACTTCCATAGTCGCTCATTGACCGGACAAGATGGAAGCGAGGTCGCGTGTCCACGATCTATGGCAGCGCCGCAGACGCGCTCTCCGACGTGCTCTCCGACGGCATCACGATCGCCGTCGGCGGGTTCGGCCTGTCCGGCAACCCGAACGACCTCATCGAGGCCGTGCGCGACTCCGGCATCCGCGACCTGACGATCGTGTCCAACAACATGGGCGTGGACGGCAAGGGCCTGGGGCTGCTGCTGGAGAACCGGCAGGTGCGCAAGGTCGTGGCGTCCTACGTCGGGGAGAACAAGCTGTTCGCGCAGCAGTACCTGGACGGCGAGATCGAGGTCGAGTTCGCGCCGCAGGGCACGCTGGCCGAGCGGATGCGGGCCGGCGGCGCCGGGATTCCCGCGTTCTACACCAAGACCGGGGTCGGCACGCCGGTCGCGGACGGCAAGCCGCACGCCGAGTTCGACGGCGTGACCTATGTGCAGGAGCGCGGCATCGTCGCGGACGTGGCACTCGTGCACGCCCACACCGCGGACCACGCCGGCAACCTCGTCTACCGCTACGCCGCGCGCAACTTCAACCCGCTGGTCGCCACGTGCGGGCGGGTCAGCGTCGCCGAGGCCGAGATCGTGCTGGACACCTTCGTCGACCCGGAGCTGGTGATCACGCCCGGCGTGTTCGTGAACCGGCTGATCACCGCGACCGCGCGGGTCAAGGAGATCGAGAAACTGACCGTACGGCCGAACGCCGGAGGGGTGGCCCGATGAGCTGGACACGCGACGACATGGCCGCGATCGCGGCGCGCGAACTGCGCGACGGCGACTACGTCAACCTCGGCATCGGCATTCCGACGCTGGTCGCCAACCACGTGCCGGACGGGGTGCGGGTCACGCTGCAGAGCGAGAACGGCATCCTCGGCCTGGGCCCGTTCCCGTTCGAAGGCGACGAGGACGCCGACCTCATCAACGCCGGCAAGCAGACCGTGACGGTCAACCCGGGCGGCAGCTTCTTCGACTCGGCCACGTCGTTCGCGATGATCCGCGGCGGGCACATCGACATCGCGCTGCTCGGCGCCCTGCAGGTCGGCGCGAACGGCGACCTCGCGAACTGGACCGTGCCGGGCGCGCTGGTCAAGGGCATGGGCGGCGCGATGGACCTGGTCGCCGGCACGAAGCGCGTCGTCGTCATCACCGACCACGTCGCCAAGGACGGCACTCCGAAGATCGTGCAGAAATGCGATCTGCCGCTCACCGGCGCGGGCGTGGTGGACCGCGTCATCACCGACCTCGCCGTGCTGGACGTGACGCCCGACGGACTACGCCTGGTCGAGACCGCACCCGGCGTCGACGCCGACGAGATCCGCGCGAAGACCGGCGCCCCGATCGTCGGGCAGGACGCCGTGCTGGGCTGACAGAATGGGCCCATGACGCACCCCACGGACGTCGGCAAGGCAGCCGAAAACGCCGGAAACGCCGTGCTGCGACCCACAGATCAGTCCATTGTGGACTGGGCTGACCGGGCGCGGATCGCGTTGCGTGCCGCGGCGGCCGCCGGCTACCCGCCCTACGTCCAGCGGCTGGCCATCCACCTTGATCTGCTCGCCGACGGCGCGGCGGCGATCGTGCTCGACCGGCGCCGCTGGCCGGAGCTGTTGCCGTCGGTGCAGGCGTTGCTCGCGTGCGCCTCCGATCCGGAGGAGACCCGGCTCGGCCAGGAGCGACTCGCCGTCGCCGCGCAGGTCGCGGGTTACGCGGGGTGTCAGGCCCGCCTGCTGCTCGGCTGGGAGCTCGCCGGCCGATCCGCCTACAGTGGAGAGCCGGAACGGTTCGCCGCCGAGGGACTGCCCACCATCGACGAGGCATTGCCCGAACGCGTCTGGGTCCCCCCGCCGGTAGTGCCGCCCGCGGAGTTGCGCGACGCGGTCGCGGCGCTGCTCCCTGAGGCGGACCGGGAACTGGTCGCACTCGCGGTGTCACTCGCGATGGGCGACGAGTCCGGCATCTCCGGCCACGGGCGCCGGCATGCGCGGATGTCCGGGGACGCCGGCACGGCGGTGGCGCTCGCGGCCAAGGGCCCCGACGCGGTCCCCGGCCCGCGCGAGCGCGCGATCGCCCAGGCCGCAACGCAGCTCGCGCGCACCCCGGCGGCGCTCACCGAGGCCGACCTCTCTCGGCTGACCTCGCAGGATGCGCGCGGGGTCGTCGCGGCGGCGGCGCTGGCCACCTGGGAAGCGAGGCTGGCGATCACCCTCGCGCGAGCGTGATCACAAAAGCGTCGCGGGCCGTCACCCACACCGTGGAGCGAAAGTGCGGTCACGCTGCGCTTGTGTTGCACTACCGGCATGGGAGAGCGCGAACACCGTCAGCACCAGGGCAGCCGGACCGACCTGGCCGACGAACCGACACCGATCTACCAGGCCGTCGCCGAGGCGATCCGCAGGGTCGGTACGGATGGCGACCGCGAGGAGGTCGCTGCCAGATCGTAGGCTGGTGATCATGCGTGCTCGACGTCGAGGCCTCGCCCCGTTGGCCTCGGGACGTCTAACGGTGGGCGTTGACGAAGCCGATGGCGGTGGCGGTCCACCAGCCGGCCCGGGAGACGGCGACACAGATCGCGGACCTGACCAGCGCCGGGCGCGGCACCGCGCCGTCGTGGCCGTCCAGCCGTAACCCGAGCCAGCGGGCGTACAAGCCGTTCAGTCCGATGACGAGCACGACGCCGAGCTTGACGCGCGTCGCCCACCCGGCCAGGTCGGGGTGCAGCAGCAGCCCGCTGACCGACAGCACGGCCAGGCCCGCCCAGATCGGGATGGCGAGGTTGCGGGCCTGCAGACCACGTCGGCCAGCCTGCGATCGCCCAGCAGCCACCGCAGGCCCAACCAGTCCACCGACAGCGCCGCACCGAACCCGAGGATCAGGGCGGCCAGGTGGGCGAACCGCGCGACCTCGAGCAGCACCGGGTCGGCGTGCAGATGCGGAACCATCCAGACCAGGGCCGCCCACGCCAGGGTCATCAGCAGCCCCAGCGCGATCGGCCACCACCTGGCGGACAGCGGCGGGCCGCCCTCGTCGGCGACGGTCGTCATGCCTCAGTGCCCGTGCGTGATCTGGACACCGGTGAACGTCACCTGCGCACCCTCGCCGAGCGCGGGCGCCTCGCCGGCCTCGCGGTGCCGCAGGAACGTCGGCGGGTCCAGGTAGGCCCGCAGCGTGTCGGTGCCCTCCTGCGGGATCGAGAAGTTGTTGGCGTAGTGGAAGAACTCCGAGTAGTAGAAGTTCAGCTGCTTACTGTCCACAATGGTCCCCGAGGCGTCGATGACCGGTGGTCATTAGGTAAGGCTGCCCTCAAAGTAAAGACCGTGTGATTTGGATTGCGAAGTCCGTTTTGCGCGTCATGACCTGCGGTTTTACGAGAACGCTTCACGTTGCCGGACTCGTCGCCGGTCGCGACGATTCAGACAAACCGGAAAGGTCAGCCCTTGACGCACACGACCTGCTTGAGGTGGGCGACCACCTCGACGAGATCGGCCTGCGCGGCGATCACCGCGTCGATGTCCTTGTAGGCGGCGGGAATCTCGTCCACCACGCCCGCGTCCTTCCGGCATTCGACGCCGGCCGTCTGCGCCGCGAGGTCCTCGGCGGTGAACGTCTTGCGCGCCTTCGTCCGCGACATCCGCCGGCCCGCGCCGTGCGAGGCCGACCGGAACGCGCGCTCGTTGCCGAGGCCGCGCACGACGTAGGAGCCGCTGCCCATGCTGCCCGGGATGATCCCGAGGTCGCCCGCGCCGGCGCGGATCGCGCCCTTCCGCGTGACGAGCACGTCCACCCCGTCGTAGGTCTCCTCGGCGACGTAGTTGTGGTGGCACGAGATCGGCTCGTCGAACCGCACCCCGGGCACCTCGTCCGCCACGGCACGCTGCACCAGCGCCACCATCGTCGCGCGGTTGCGGGCGGCGTAGTCCTGCGCCCAGAACAGGTCCCGCCGGTAGGCGCTCATCTCGGGCGTGCCCGCGACGAACACCGCGAGATCGCGATCGGGCAGGTCGGCATTGTGCGGCAGCTTCCGCGCCACCTCGATGTGCCGCTTCGCCAGCTCGTTGCCGATCCCGCGCGACCCCGAGTGCAGCATCAGCCACACCCGGCCCTCGCCGGGACCTCCCTGCTCCAGGCACACCTCGATGAAGTGGTTGCCGCCGCCGAGGCTGCCGAGCTGCGCCCGCGCTCGGTCCCGCAGCCGCTGAACTCCATGGTGCAGCCCGGAAAACGTCGCCCAGAACGCGTCCCAGCCGCCCGTGCCCGGCACCTGTGACGGATCGACCGGCTTGTCGTGCATCGCGAACCCGACGGGCACCGCGGACTCGATCCGCCGCCGCAGCCGGCCCAGGTCGTCGGGCAGGCCGGCCGCGGTCAGCGACGTGCGCACCGCGCTCATGCCGCACCCGATGTCGACGCCGACCGCGGCCGGCGACACCGCGTCGCGCATCGCGATCACGCTGCCGACCGTCGCGCCCTTGCCGTAGTGCACGTCGGGCATCACGGCGAGACCGTGCACCCACGGCAGGTTCGCGACGTTGCGCAACTGGCCCATCGCGGCGTCCTCGATGGAGCCGGGGTCGGCCCACATCCTGATCGGCACCTTCGTGCCGTCGACCGTGATCATGGCTCTATCAGGCCCTATCGAATTACTGTGCTCCGACGTCGGCGACGTAGCTGGACAGCACCGGGACCGGCCGACCGCGACGGTGGGCAGCAACGGGACACGCGGGCAACCTCCTTGTCTCCCCCACCCTAGCCTCGCTTCCGCGCGCGCAGCACGACGTCGTCGACGTGCCCGTAGGTCGGGTGGATGCGCGGGCGCGTCTCGTCGACCAGTACCTCCCACCCGCCGTCCAGCCGCGCGGCGATCTCGTCCGGACGGCAGAAGCCCTGGTGCCGGTCCTGCATCCCGGCGTGGCTCGTGACCAGCAGCGTGCCGCCCGGGGCGACCGCCGCCAGCACGCGCTCGAGCACGTGCGCGTGCGCGTGCGTCCGGGGAAACCCGAAGTAGTGCGCGGACACCAGGTCGTACGCGGCGGGTTCCGGCGCCTCCGCGATGAGGTCGAGGTGGCGCCAGGTGATGTTCGCGTCGTCGCCGGCCGCGGCGGCGCGGGCGAGGGCAACGAGCGAGATGTCGACGGCGGTCACGTGCCACCCGCGGGCGGCGAGCCAGCGCGCGTCACCGCCTTCGCCGCAGCCGACGTCGAGCGCGCGCCCGGGCGCCTGCGCGGAGATCTCCGCGACGAGCACTTCGTTGGGCCCGCCGCTCCAGAGCTGCTCGGCCGCGCCGTACAGGTCGTCCCAGAACCCCTGGTCCAGTCCCACATTGCCGTGACTCACACTGCCGTGACTGTCATGTTCGGTCATGACGCCACTGTGCGCAGCCAGCCGTACCTTGGCAACCTCCTTTGCCGTTTTGGCAAATCAAGCGGTGGCGAATTGGGCGGAGTACAGGCGGTGGTAGGCGCCGCGGGCGGTGAGGAGTTCGTCGTGGGTGCCTTGCTCGACGATGCTGCCCGACTCCATGACGAGGATCAGGTCCGCGTCGCGAATGGTGGACAGGCGGTGCGCGATCACGAAACTCGTCCGGGATGAGCGCAGCGCCGCCATCGCGTGCTGCACCAGCGACTCGGTGCGGGTGTCCACCGAACTGGTCGCCTCGTCGAGGATCAGCAGCGAGGGGCTCGCCAGGAACGCCCGCGCGATCGTGAGCAGCTGCTTCTCGCCCGCGCTGACGTTCGTGCCCTCGTCGTCGATCACCGTGTCGTAGCCGTCGGGCAGGGTACGCACGAACCGGTCCACGAACGTCGCCTTCGCCGCGGCGATGATCTCGTCGTCGGTCGCGTCCGGCTTGCCGTAGGCGATGTTGTCCCGGATCGTGCCGCCGAACAGCCAGGTGTCCTGCAGCACCATGCCGGTCTGCGACCGCAGGTCCTCGCGCCGCAGCCGGGTGATGTCCACCCCGTCGAGCGTGATCCGGCCGCCGTCCAGGTCGTAGAACCGCATGATCAAGTTGACCAGGGTCGTCTTGCCCGCACCCGTGGGGCCGACGATCGCAACGGTCTGACCGGGTTCGGCGACCAGCGACAGGTCCTCGATCAGCGGTTGCTCCGGCCGGTACGAGAAGCTCACGTGCTCGAACTCGACCCGCCCGCGCCGAGCCGCGGCGGAAGCATCCGCAGTGCCTTCCGTGCCTTCCGTGCCTTCGGTGCCTTCGGTGCCTTCCGTGCCTTCCGTGCCTTCCGTGCCTTCGGTGCCTGCTGTGCCCTCCGAGGGGTCGGGTTCCTGCTCCTCCGCGTCCAGCAGCTCGAACACCCGCTCCGCCGAGGCGACCCCGGACTGCATCAGGTTCGCCATGGACGCCACCTGCGTCAGCGGCTGCGTGAACTGCCGCGAGTACTGGATGAACGCCTGGACCTCACCGAGGCTCATCGTGCCGGACGTGATGCGCAGGCCGCCGATCACGGCCACCACGACGTAGCTGAGGTTGGACAGGAACATCATCGACGGCATGATCAGTCCGGACACGAACTGCGCGCCCAGCGCCGCGCCGAACAGGTCGTCGTTGCGGCGACCGAACTCGGCTTCCGACTCGCGCTGCCGCCCGAACACCTTCACCAGCTGGTGCCCGGTGAACGCCTCCTCGATGTGCGCGTTGAGCTTTCCGGTGTTCTTCCACTGCGCGACGAACAGTTTCTGCGAGCGTTTGCCGACCACGCCGGTGATCAGCACCGACAGCGGGATCACCGCGAGCGCCACCAGCGCGAGCGTCGGCGAGATCGTCACCATCATCACGATGACGCCGACCACCGTCAGCAGCGAGGTGAGCAGCTGGCTCAGTGTCTGTTGCAGCGTCTGGGAAATGTTGTCGATGTCGTTGGTGACGCGCGACAGCAGCTCGCCGCGCGGCTGGCCGTCGAAGTAGCGCAGCGGCAGCCGGTGCAGCTTCGCCTCGACGTCGCCGCGGAGCCGGAACACCACGCTCTGTACGACCTTGTTCAGCAGCCAGCCCTGCGCCCAGCCGAACACCGCGGCCGTGACGTACAGCGCGAGCACCCAGCCGAGCACCGTGGCCAGCGCACTGAAATCGATGGCCGCGCCCGGTACGTGCCGCAGGTGCGCGAGGACGCCGTCGAAGATGATGTCGGTGGCGTGGCCCAGGATCTTGGGACCCGCGACCATGAACGCGACGCTCGCGACACCGAGCGCGACGACGGCGATGAACCTGCCGCGTTCCGGCCGCAGCAGCCCCGCGAGCCGTTTCGCCGACGGGGCGAAGCTCTTCGCCTTCTGCACGGGCATGCCCATCCCGGGCATCCCCCGGCCGATCGGGCCCGGCCGTCTCTCAGCGGTGGTAGTCACGCCGCCTCCTCCGCGCTGAGCTGGGACTGGACGATTTCTTCATAGGTCGGGCACGTCTCCAGCAGTTGGTGGTGGGTGCCGATGCCCGCGATCTCGCCGTTCTCCAGCACGACGATCTGGTCGGCGTCGACGATCGTGGACACGCGCTGCGCCACGACGACGACCGCCGCATCCCGGGTGTGCGGCCGCAGTGCGGCCCGGAGGCGGGCGTCGGTGGACAGGTCGAGCGCGGAGAACGAGTCGTCGAACAGATAGATTTCGGGACGCCGCACCAGGGCCCGCGCGATCGACAACCGCTGCCGCTGACCGCCCGAGACGTTCGTGCCGCCCTGCACGATGGGCGCCTCGAGCCCGCCCGGCATGTCCTCGACGAAGTCGCGGGCCTGCGCGATCTCCAGCGCCTGCCACAAATCCTCGTCGGCGGCATCGGGGTTGCCGTAGCGCAGGTTGCTCGCGACCGTCCCGGTGAACAGGTAAGCCTTCTGCGGCACCAGCCCGACCCGCTCCCACAGCGCCTCCGGCTCGATCTCGCGCACGTCGACGCCGTCGAGGAAGATGGCGCCGTCGGTCACGTCGATCAGCCGCGGGACGAGCGAAAGCAGGGTGGTCTTGCCGGCGCCGGTGCTGCCGATGATCGCGGTCGTCCTACCCGCCTCGGCGCGGAAGGAAACGTTGCGCAGTACCGGATCCGTCGCGCCCGGGTACCGGAACTCGACACCGCGGAACTCCAGCTCCGCGTGCGCGTGCAGCGCCCGAACCGGCGCGACCGGCGGCCGCACCGAGCTTTCGGTGTCGAGCACCTCGTTGATCCGCTCGGCGCACACCGCCGCGCGCGGGATCATCGTCGAGATGAACGTGGCCATCATGACCGACATCAGGATCTGCATGAGGTAGTTGAGGAATGCGGTCAGCGCGCCGATCTGCATCTCCCCCACGTCGACCCGGTGCGCTCCGAACCACAGCACCGCGATGCTGGACGCGTTGAGCACGAGCATGACGGTCGGGAAGATCAGCGCCTGCAGCCTGCCGACGCGCAGCGCGGTGCCGGTGAGGCCTGCGTTGGCGTCTTCGAAACGGCCGGTCTCCGAGCGTTCCCGGACGAATGCCCGCACCACGCGGATACCGGACAGCTGCTCGCGCAGCACCCGGTTGACCTCGTCGATGCGGACCTGCATGCGGCGGAACTGCGGGACCATGCGGATCACAATCGACCCGATGGCGAGCACCAGCACCGGCACGCACACCAGCAGCAGCCACGACAGCCCGACGTCCTCGCGCAGCGCCATCACGATGCCGCCGACGCACATGATCGGGGCGGTGACCAGCATCGTGCAGACCAGGACCACGAGCAGCTGCACCTGCTGCACATCGTTGGTGGTGCGGGTGATGAGCGACGGCGCGCCGAACCCGGCGACCTCGCGGGCGGAGAAGTCCCCGACGCGGTGGAAGATCGCCGAGCGCACGTCACGCCCGAACGCCATGGCGCTGCGGGCTCCGAAGTAGACCGCGCCGATCGAGCACGCGATCTGCAGCAGCGTGACCGCGATCATCCAGCCGCCGGTGGACAGGATGTAGCCGGTGTCCCCCCTGGCGACACCGAAGTCGATGATGTCGGCGTTGAGGCGGGGCAGGTACAGCGATGCGACCGCGCCGATGAGCTGCAGCACGAGCACCGCCGACAGTTCGCGCCGGTACGGGCGCAGGTAGGTGCGGAACAGGCGGGTGAGCACGAGACCCCCAGCAGAAGAAACGACTAGTATCTAATATGGTTACTGTAGACCCGGCGAATAAGAAACGCAACGTATCTAGGGGGCACCCGTGGCCGAGCCGAAGCCGCGCCGCCGCGGCGAGGAGCTGGAACGGGCCATCCTCGACGCCACCTGGGCCGAACTCAACGACGGCGGCTACGCCGCGCTGACCATCGAGGCCGTCGCCGCGCGGGCCGGCACGAGCAAACCCGTGATCTACCGGCGCTGGCCGAACCGGGCACACCTGGTGCTCGCCGCGTGGCGCCGGCACGTACCGACCCGGTCGGCGACACCCGACACCGGGGACCTGCGTGGTGACCTGCTCGCGCTGTTCGGCCGGATCGCCCGCCGGGCCGAGGGCATGATGTCCGAGACTATCGCCGGTGTGATGGGTGAGGCGTTCCGGCATCCCGAGGTGACCGAACTCCTCCGGGGCCGGCTGCGCTCGGCGCCGCTGAGCCCGGTGCTGAACAAGATCGTGGCGCGCGCGGTCGAGCGGGGCGAGCTGCCGCCGGTCGAGCTGACCGTGCGCGCCGCACGGCTGCCCCTGGACCTGATCCGCAACGAGACGACCCTCTGCGGCGGGCCGATCACCGACGCGACCGTGACCGAACTCGTCGACGACGTGTACATCCCGCTGCTCCGGGGACTCGCGGCCGGCTGAACCGTTACACGACACGCAGACCACGCTCGTGCGCCGGGTCCGGTCGATGAGCCCCCCGGCGAACAGCGAGAGCAGTCCGGCCGGGACCCCGTGTCCCCAGCCGCGGGGGCGGAAGTCGACTGATTTTCCTGCCCTGACGTGGGAAGATCACCGCCTGCACTGTGCCGCTACCCGAAGTCACCCTGATACATCGCACGGTGTTGTGTATCGCCGTCGCGCCGATTACGTTGACTGGACGGCCCGAGACCCCGGCGACACTCATCGGCCCCGCACGAGCACTCCCCGCAACAGGACTGCCGGGCGGTTGTCACGAGACTTGGAGGGCGCTCTGTGACGTCGATTCTCCCGACCCCCGCTTTCCGCGATCCAGCCGCTGTCCACGATCAACTCCTCGACCTCTCGCGGCGCGCCGCCGAGGCCGCGGACTTCCTGGACCAGCTGAGCGAACTGTTCACCGGCCGCGAAGCGCTCACGCCGCATCCGGCCTGTGCCCCGCTCGGCGAGGCGGCCGCGGCCGCCCACGATCTGTGCGTCAGCGCCCATACGGCGGCCGGGTCGATCCGGCCGTCCGAAAGCGACGGTAGGTGAGCGTCATGTCCCAGCCGATGCCCGGACAACCCATCATTTACCTGGACCGCGACGACAGTGGTTCGGACAAGGTGACGCTGCGGACCGGCGTGGTCGCGGAACAGAGCGGTGCCGGGGAGGCCGGCATGGTCGCCGTGGTGCCCTCCGACGCCGAAGTGGCCACGATGGTGCCCGCCAGCGCCGTGGTGAGCGCCCCCGCGCAGGCGCACGCCACCAACCGCCAGCCCCGCAACCCGCTCCGCGGTGCGCACCCGGGCCGGCACCGCCGCAACGACAACAAGGCCCGCGCCTAGCTCCTGGCGCCTCGACGGGCAGGTCGAGGCGCCATGCTCGGCAGCAGGCCCGGCTCCCGCCTGCTGTCACGTCGAGCCGTCACCGCCGGATGGCGGTTGCGTGCTGCCGTGCCGCCGCCCGAGGGGGGCGGCGGCACGGCAGCGTTCCACTGTCCATTAAGGCCTATTCTGTGCCCGCAGGGCCGCGCGCCGGAGAACGAGCGCTTCGTTACGTTTCTGGGAAGTCGCGTTCTCGACAGGTATCTTTTGCGAGGAAGTAGTTAGCTGACGGAAGGAGCTTTGGTGCGCACCTCTCGTACCAAGGCTCAGTCCAGCGGGCTGCTCACGCCGGTGCTGGCGTTCGCGGGCGTGATGGTCGCCGTGATGCAGACGCTCATGGTGCCGCTGCTCACCGACCTGCCCGAACTGCTGCACACGACCCGCTCCGACGCGGCCTGGGCCATCACGATCACGCTGCTCACCGCCGCCGCCGGCACCCCGGTGCTGGGCCGGCTGGGCGACATGGTGGGCAAGCGGCGGATGCTCGTCGTCGCGATGGTGCTGCTCATCGCGGGTTCGATCGTGTGCGGGCTGTCCTCGTCGCTGCTGCCGATGATGCTCGGCCGCGGGCTCCAGGGTTTCGCGATCGGCACCATCCCGCTGGGCATCAGCATCATGCGCGACGAACTCCCGCCCGAACGCCTCGACGCCGCGGTCGGCCTGATGAGCTCGTCGCTGGGTATCGGCGGCGCGCTCGTGCTGCCCGTCGCCGCGCTGATCGCGGAGTATCTGGACTGGCACTGGCTGTTCTTCGGCGCCGCCCTGCTCGGGGTGGTTTCGCTGATCGCGGTGCTGCTCGTCGTGCCGGAATCGCCGGTGCGCACCGCAGGCAAGTTCGACATCCCGGGCACGATCGGGCTGTCCGCGGGACTGGTGTGCCTGCTGCTGGGGATCTCGAAAGGCAGCGACTGGGGCTGGGGCAGCACCCGCACGCTCGGCTTCTTCGGCGCGGCGGTGGTGATCCTGCTGCTGTGGGGCTGGCTCGAGCTGCGCATCGCGGAACCCCTGGTGGACCTGCGCACCACGGCCCGCAGCCAGGTGCTGCTCACGAACCTGGCGTCGATCATGGCCGGGTTCGCGCTCTACGGCACCCAACTCGTGCCGCCGCAACTGCTGCAGCTGAGCACCGAAACGGGCTACGGCCTCGGCCAGTCGATGGTGGTCGCCGGGCTGTGCGTCGCGCCCAGCGGCGTGCTGATGATGGTCATGTCCCCCGTCGGGGCGCGCATCATCACCCGGCGCGGGCCCAAGGCGTCGCTGCTGGCCGGGGTGGCCGTGCTGGGCATCGCCTATGCGGCCGGCCAGCTGCTGCTCGACGCCCCGTGGCAGATCGCGCTGTTCTCCGCGATCGGCGGCGCGGGGGTGGGCCTCGCGTACTCGTCGATGCCGGCACTCATCATCGACGCGGTCCCGGACACCGAGACCGCCGCGGCGAACGGCCTCAACGCGCTGATGCGCTCGATCGGCACGGCTTCGTCCAGTGCCGTCGTCGGCATGGTGCTGGCCCACATGACCACATCACTCGGGGGCGTTCCGGTCCCGAGTCTGGACGGCATCCGCACCACGTACGCCCTCGGCCTCGCCGCCTGCGTGGTGGCCGGACTGGTCGCGATGTTCATCCCGGCCCGCGCCCGCCGTGC
This sequence comes from Amycolatopsis sp., assembly GCA_035248845.1. GTDB lineage: Bacteria > Actinomycetota > Actinomycetes > Mycobacteriales > Pseudonocardiaceae > Amycolatopsis_E. The sequence continues at coordinate 43,754 of DATFHB010000053.1, forward strand.
GGCGCGGGTCGGGGCGCCGGAAGCCGTCCCGGCCGGCAACTGCGGTTAGTGCCTCAGGCTGCGTTCCGCAGTTCGGCAGCGGGCCACGGAGTGGCCGCCAGGCGGCGGGCGTGGACGTGTCCGTGCTGGTCGACGAGTTCGACCGCCCACAGCAGCCCGTCAGTGCGCACCCGGGTCCAGAGCACCAGATCGAGGTCGGTGCTGGTGTGCTCGACCCACACGCCGTCGACCTGACCCACCCAGGAGTAGACGCCCGAACTGGTCTCTCGGTATTCGGCGGGGCTCATGGTGATTCCTTCCCGGCGGGGCTCGCCCGATGGTGACAGGTCGATAACGGAACCGCGCCGAAACGTGAGCGACGCAACTACTGTGCGCCGCGCTGGACGGCTCGAACGGGATCGTCGCGGGCGTGTTCGCCGCGACCGGGCAGGCCTGCATGGCGGGCTCGCGGCTGGTCGTGCACGCGAACGTGCACGACCAGCTGGCCGGGAAAACGGGACGCACGCGCTCGCCGAGTACCCGGCGGACAAGGCCGGGTGGGTGGAGCTGACCAGCGGCACGCGCGACCCGTTCACCCTCGGCTGAGGACTACTTCCCGGAGATGAAGGGCACGACGACCTGGGCGACGGCCAGCACGATCGTGACGCACGTGAGGATCGCGATCAGCACGTTCATCCGCACCTGGTAGAGGTGCCTGCTCTCCTCGTCGATCGCTTCGGCCTGCCGGTCGAGCCGGGTCACCAGCCGTTCCAGTCCCATCGACGCCTCGAGCCGGCGCTCCAGGGTGCCCAGTTCGGGCGGCACCAGCAGGTCCAGCAGCCGGACGACGTCGTTGAGCGAACGTCGCAGCGACTGGCCGCTGGTGGTGAGCACGCCGCCGGCGCCGCGGGGCAGCGCCGACCGGGCCCCGCGCAGCCACACCTCGGCGCGCGCGAGCTGCATCAGCACCCGCTCGACGAAGAGCAGGGTGCCGTGGTCGAGCCCGGCGACCTCGGAGTCCAGCAGGAAGAACGGTTCGTCGCCGCCGCGGTAGTGCTCGGTGAACCGGCGCTGGTGCTCCACGTAGTCCCGGCCCTTGTTGTTGACACAGACGGCGCCGTTGTCGGTCGCGTATACGGCGAAGAAGTCCCGCGACCCCCAGTGCTGCCCGAGCCGCGTGCTCGCCCAGTCCGCGTCCACGAACCGCCAGCCTTCGTCGCCCTCGGCGAGGCCGTAGAGCTGTTGCGCGATCCCGCGCGTGGTGGTCGCCGCCGCCGCGCCGTGGTGGCCGCGCAACTCGACGCACCAGCCGCAGCGCAGCAGTTCGAGATCCCCGTTCGCCTCGGCCAGCGCGGCGGCGACCGCGTCGCGCGCCGAGGCGTGGGCGGTGCCGCGGAACCGGCCGTGCACGCTGCCCGGTCCCCCGCCGGGCTGTCCCTGGAAACTCTGCACCGCGGCGACCGCCAGATCGACCTCGTCGTGCCCCACCCCGTCCCCGGCGACGCGGACCGCGACGAGCACGGTGAGCGCCTCGTAGCGTTCGTGCCAGCCGACGATCACCCGGCACGGCAGCACCGCGTTCCCGACGACGATTTCGAACAGGTCGGGGGCGACGGCGTGCCGCCGGATGCCGCTCATGGTGAAGAAGGTCTGCGCCGCGGTGAACTCGCCGACGACGTCGTCGGACGCGGCCAGCAGCCCGGTTTCCGTGCCACGGCGGCAAAGATTCCCGAATTCGGGCTCGGTCATCGTGAGCGCCCACGCGAAGGTCAGCAGCAGCTTGCCGTCCTTGCGCAGCCCGCTCACACAGGTCCCCCGTCGCGGCGCCACACGGTGAAGATGTCGCGGCCGAGGTTCTGCCGCAGCGCCGGCAACCCGTTGACGAGATCGTCGCGGTCGACGAAGGAGTCGAGCACGCCGAGATCGTCGAGCACGTGGTAGGTCCACTCCCAGCACGGGGCCCAGCCGGCGGCGGCGACCTCCTTGCCGAAGGCCTGCGGGTCGATCAGCCGCACCGGCAGCACGCCCGGGCGCACGCCGGTGGTGAGCGCCTGGTCGAACCGCGCGCGATCCACGGTCTCGTACCGGATCTCGCCGTCCTCGCGCCATTCGAGCAGATAGCCGCCGCGGCCCACCGCGGCCCGGCTGTGGGAGAGCACGAGCAGCCCGCCGGGCGCGGTGATGTCGTGCAGGTGGCGCACCGCGGCCTCGATGTCGCCGGTGGGCATGTGCTGCACGATGTGGCTGCACAGCACCAGGTCGTACCCGCTGCCGTCGACGCCGGCGATGGGTGCCTGCTGGAACGCGATGTCCGTGCCGGGCGGCAGATCCGCGCCACGCGCGTTGTCCAGCCGCGTCGCGTCGGGGTCGGCCGCGGTGATGTCGGCGGCGTATTTCGCGAGCCACGGCAGGAGCCGGCCGTCGCCGCAGCCCGCGTCCAGGGCCCGGGTGCCGGCGCGCGGGCCCAGCCGCTCGGCGAGCAGTTCGCCGACCAGGTCGAGGGCGCGCCGCTCGCTGGCCTGCCAGTAGCCGGGGAAGGGTTCGTGCCGCGCGATGAACGACAACGTGACCCGGTCACCGGGATCCGGGTAGCGGTAGTTCTCCGGCACCGGACGAATATAGCCCAGCGCCGAACTTGCGACTCCCCGCGCACGGGAGCAGGGTCGTTGTGCAAGCCATGGACGCGTGGAAGGAGCCCGACATGACCGATCGCCTCGCCACCACGACCTGGACCGGTGATCTCCTGGCCGGCTCCGGCACCGTCACGCTGGAGTCGTCCAAGGCCGGCCAGTTCGCCTTTTCCTGGGCGGCCCGCGCGGAGGAGCCGAACGGACTGACCAGCCCGGAGGAGCTCATCGCGGCCGCGCACTCGTCGTGCTACAGCATGCAACTCTCGGCCCTGCTCGCCCAGGCCGGCACCCCGCCGCAGCGCATCGAAACCAGCGCGAGGGTGAGCTTCGGGCCGCGCGGCGAGGGTTTCGCGATCACCGGCATCCTACTGACCGTGCGCGCCACCGTGCCCGGCATCGAGCCCGCCGGTTTCAGCGCGGCGGCCGAGAAGGCGAAGCAGGTTTGCCCGGTGTCGGCGGCGTTGACCGGCACCGAGATCACGCTGGACGCGGCGTTGGTTTGAGGGTTTGGTGCGGGCCGCGGTTGGCGCGGATGGCAACGAGTCCGAAGTGGACGTTCGTTCAGCGCGCCGTCGATATGCCTCCTGGCCGGCCGGCCGCCGGCCCGCTGATCTAGTGTCATGCCAGTTCAGCGGGGCGTTGGTGCCTCGAACCGCGTGACCGGAGGAGTCGATGCCGGGATGACGGCAGGGCGGGCGATGCCCACACAGGACGACGTGCTCGGGTACTTCAGCACGCTGTCCAACTGGGGACGGTGGGGCGACGACGACGAGCTCGGCACTCTGAACCACATCACCGACGACGTCCGGCTGGCGGCGGCGCGGGCCGTGCGCCACGGCAGGAGCGTGTCGTGCGCATGGGAGGTTGCGGTACCGGAAGACATGGAGCGGTCGACGACGACGTGCCCGTGCGCCGCCGACATGCCGGGTGCCGAGGACATGCCGCTGCCCGGCTTCCGCGACGACCGGCGCTGGGGCTTTTCGTCCGAGCGGCTCGGCATCACGTTCCACGGCAACACCCTCACCCACGTCGACTCGCCGTGCCACATCTTCTGGGACGGCACCATGTACAACGGGCGGTCGCACTCGTTGGTCGACGCCGCAACGGGATCGGCGTGGGCGGCCGTCACGGCGGCGGCGAACGGGATCATCACGCGTGGTGTCCTGCTCGACATTGCCAGCGTCCGCGACGTGCCGTGGTTGGAACCGGGACAGGGTGTGTTTCCCGACGATCTCGAGGAGGCCGAGCGTCGCCAGGGTGTGCGGGTGCGATCCGGCGACGCGGTACTCCTGCGGACCGGCCATGGCCGCGTCCGGCACGAGGCCGGCGCGGCCACCGGTTTCACGCAGGCCGGCTGGCACGCGTCCTGCCTGCCGTGGCTGCAGGAACGAGAGGTCGCGCTGATCGGCGCTGACACCCCCCAGGACGTTCAGCCCTCGGGGTACGACGACGTGCTGATGCCGGTTCACGCCGTGAGCCTCGTCGCGATGGGTCTGTGGCTGCTCGACAACTGCGACCTGGAGGCGTGCGCGACGACGGCTGCCGAACTCGGCCAGTGGGACTTCCAGCTCGCAGTCGCGCCGGTCCGCTTCGCCGGTACCTCCGGCAGCCCGGTCAACCCGATCGCCACATTCTGACCAAGTGCCACCCCCCGGAGTTGATCACACGGCGGGTGCGTCACGCAGCCCGTGCGCATGCCCGAGGAACCGGGCCGCGTTGCCCGACAGGATCTTCTCCCGCTGCTCGCCGGACAGGAACGCCGCGGTCCGCACGACGCGGCCCACCGGCCGCTCGCCCAGCGGGTACGGGTAGTCGCTGCCGACCACGATGCGGTCCTCGCCGAGGGTGTCGACCAGCAGGCGCAGCGGCGCGGGGTCGAACACGACCGAATCGGCGTAGAAGCGGCCCACGTAGTAGCTGGGCGGCCGCCGCGACTGGCCGCGGACCAGGTCGCCGCGGCGATACCACGCGTTGTCCGCGCGGCCGATCCAGAACGGAAAGCTCCCCGCGCCGTGCGCGAAGCACAGCCGCAGCTGCTCCGGCACGCGGTCGAACACCCCGCCCAGGATCATCGCCAGCACCGAAAGGTGCGTCTCCGCGGGCATTCCGGTGAGCCACCGCGCCATCCACCGGTCCAGCCGCGGCCCCTCCGGCATGTCCCACGGATGCACGAACACCGGCGCCCCCACCGAGGCGCAGTGCTGCAGGAACGTCACGATCCCCGCATCGTCGAGGTCCCGCTCGCCGACGTGGTTACCGATCTCCACGCCCGCGTGCCCTGCCGCCAGGCACCGGTCCAACTCGGCACACGCCGCGTCCGCGTCCTGCAGCGGCACCTGGCAGAACGGGATGAACCGCGGGTCGCCGGCCAGGATCTCCAGGGTGAGGTCGTTGAAGATCCGGGCCACCTTGACCGCCTCCGCGGCGGGCCGGTCGTAGCCGAAGAACACCGGCGTCGGCGACACGACCTGCACATCGACGCCGTCGTCGTCCATGTCCGCGAGCCGGGTCGCGGGGTTCCACGTCTGGGGCCCGATCGGCCGGAACTCCTGCTCCCCCACCATGATCATCGCCGCACGCTCGGAGTCGATCCGCAGCCACGGCTGCCCGGGGCCCAGATCCGGCCAGCCGCGCGGCACCAGGTGGGTGTGCACGTCGATGACCGCCATCAGCCCTTCCCCGGGTGCAGCGTGCCGCACGCGTCGCACGTGCGGGCCCGGGAGTCGGCGTAGAACTTCTCGAACACCGGCGGCAGATCCGTCACGATGTCACGTACCTGAAGCTCCACTTCGTACACCAACGCCGAGCAGTTCGGGCAGTACCACTGGAATTTCTCCAGTGTGCCCTCCTTGCGTACCCGCTCGACCACCATGCCCAGGGACCCGGGCTCGGGCCGTTGCGGCGAATGCGGCACGTTCGCCGGCAGCACCCACATCTGGCCCTCCCGGATGTGGATCGGCCGCACTCTCCCGTCGGTGACGATGTCCACGTGCATGTTTCCCTTGAGCTGGTGGAAGAACTCCTCGTAGGGGTCGACGTGGAAGTCGGTGCGCCGGTTCGGCCCGCCGACCACCATCACGATGAAATCGTCCCGGCCGGGGAAGATCTGCTTGTTGTTGACCGGCGGCTTCAGCTGGGACTCGTTGTCCCTGAGCCAGCCGGGGAAATCGATCGGGTCGCCGAACGTGGTCATCTTCCCTCCTCGGGTAGCAGCGCGACAGCGGAGATCTCGATCAGCAGGTGGGGGTGCGGCAGCTGGTGCACCGCGACCGTCGTGCGCGCGGGGCCGCGCTCGTCGAAGAACTGCCCGTAGACCTCGTTGTAACCGCCGAAGTCGTTCATCGACACCAGGTACGCTGTGACCGACACCAGGTCGTCCAGTCCGGCGCCGACCTCGGCGAGGATGTCGCGGACGTTCTCCAGCACGGCGCGGGTCTGCACCCTGATATCGAGCGTCGCGGTACCCGTCTCGTCCACGCTCGCGCCCGCGATCCTGTTGTCCGGCAGTCGACTGCTCGTGCCGGACACGTAGGCGAAGCCGCCCGCCACCTTCACATGCGGGAACCGCCCGCGCGGTTTCGCCTTGTCCGCCAAGGTCTTCGCTTCCGTCATGACCGCCTCCACACCGCGGCCCGGCGCCGCACCTGGGAATAGGGCGTGTTGGTGAACGACACCAGCTCGTACCGCGACACATAGCGGCCGGGCAGTGCCCGCTCCAGCGCGTGCTCGATCCGCTTGCCGAGCCGGTACACCGGCGAGGCGACCTTGTCCCGCATCTCGACGAAATTGTCCAGCGCCATCGCCGCGATCGCCTCGGTGTCCGTGCGGCGCGACGCTTCGAACAGTGGGAGTGCCCGGGCCCAGTCTCCGTCCGTCCGGTTGAGACATTCGTCGAGCACGACGACGTCCTCGAAGGCGCAGTTCGCGCCCTGACCGTAGAACGGCACGATCGCGTGCGCGGCGTCGCCGATCAGCCCGACTCGGCCCGATTGCCAGGACGTGCACCGCACCGTGCCGAGCAGGCCCACCGGGTTCTGCTGGTAGTCCGCGACTAGATCGGGCACGAGCGGCGGCACGTCCGGGTAGTGCTCGGCGAAGAACCTCTCGATCGCGGGCGGGCTGGACAGCGACGCGAAGCTGCTGGTGCCGCTCATCGGCCAGAACAGCGTGCAGGTGAACGACTTCCCGGGATTGGGCAGCGCGATCATCATCGACCGGCCCCGCGGCCAGATGTGCAGCGCGCCCGCCTCCAGCGCGAACTCGCCGTCGCGAGGCGGGATGGTCAGCTCCTTGTAGCCGTAGTCCAGGAAGTCGAGGGCCTCGGTGGTCGCGCCGTGTCGCAGCAGCTGCCCCCGCACGGCGGAACCGGCGCCGTCCGCGCCGAGGATCACCGCCGCGTTCGCCCGCCCCGCACCGTCCGGGGTCTCGAAGACCATGTCGCCGGTGACCGGGTCCAGTCCGGTCAGCCGGTGTTCGAAGTGGACAGTCGCGGATCGTTCGACCGCGTCGAGGAGCAGGGCGTTGAGCGCGCTCCGGCTGATCGAGTTGATCGCGCGCTCGCCGTCCGCGCTGTAGGGCTGAAAGTCCGGCTCTCCGGCGACGGGGTGGATCATGCGGCCGCGCATCGGCAGCCCGTCGGCCAGCACCTGCTTTTCCAGCCCGACCCGGCGTAGCGCGTTGAGCCCGCGTTCCGAGATGGCGAGGTTGATCGACCGGCCACGCTCCGCGGCCCCGCCGCGCGGATCGGCCCGGCGTTCGTACACGACCACGTTTTCGCCGCGCTGACCGAGGAAACACGCGAGCAGGCAGCCGGCGAGGCCCCCGCCGATGACGGCGATCATGGTTCCGCCCCGGTAACCGCGGCCAAGGCTTTCGCCGCCCGCCAGCAGTCGTGGTAGGTGGAGTACAGCGGCACCGGCGCGAGCCGCACGATGTCCGGGTTCCGCACGTCGGTGTACACGCCGTGCTCGAGGCGAAGCCGCCGCGATACCTCCTCCGCACCCGGGACGCGCAGCGACAGCTGGCAGCCGCGCCGGTCCGGGTCGCGGGGCGTGCGCATGGCGACGGTGTCGCCGAGCAGTTGTTCCAGGTATCCGGTCAGCCGGATGCTTCGCGCGCGCAGCGTGTCCATGCCGATCTCGTCGAAGATCGCCAGCGACGTGCGCACCGGGCTCATCGCCAGGATCGGTGGGTTCGACACCTGCCACGCCTCCGCTGTGGACGGTGGGCGGGACACCGGCGCCATCTCGAAGCGCGTCTCCTCCGCGGTGCTCCACCAGCCCTCGAACCGGGGCAGGCTCGGGGCACCGAGGTGCCGCTGGTGCACGAACGCGCCCGCGACCGCGCCCGGGCCGGCGTTGAGGTACTTGTACGAGCACCAGGCCGCGAAGTCGGGACCCCACCCGTGCAGGCGCAGCGGCACGTTGCCGGCCGCGTGCGCGAGATCCCAGCCGACCACCGCGCCCGCCGCGTGCCCGGCGGCGGTGAGCGCCGGGATGTCGAGCAGTTCCCCGGTCAGGTAGTTCACACCCCCGAGCAGCACGAGCGCGACCGTGTTTCCCTGCCGCGCCAGGAAGTCCAGCACCTCGCCGGTCTCGAGCCGGACCACGGTCGGGTCGGGGTCGAGGCCGTGGAAGCGGGCCTGGCTACGCACCGCGTAGCTGTCCGACGGGAACGCCGAGTCCTCGATGACGATTTTCGTCCGGGTACCCGCCGGCCGGTAGAAGGACACCATCAGCAGGTGCAGGTTCACCGTCAGCGAGTTCATCACCACGGTCTCCGCGGGCAGCGCTCCGACCAGCCGCGCGGCGCTCGCCGTCAGCAATGCGTGATACGGCAGCCACGGGCGCCGGGCACCGAGGTGGCCTTCGACGCCGAGCCGGGCCCAGTCGTCGAGATCCTCCAGCAGTTCCTCGCGCACCGCGAGGGGTTGCAGGCCCAGCGAGTTGCCCGCGAAGTACGCCGCCTCGGGGTACTCGCCGCCCTCGGCGGGCGGGATGGCGAACCGGTCGCGATGCCCGGGGTCGCCCACATCCAGCTCGCGCGCCCCGGCTTCCGTCGTGTCCATCGGCCCATCACCGCCCTGGCTCCGGCGCACCCACGCTACCCCGTTCGCACCGGCCGCGCCCGCGGTCGGCACGATGGCCGCATGCAGCGTCCGTGGACCCGCGCGGTGTGCGCGCTCGGCGGCACCGAACCGGTCGCACAGGAGGCGGCGGCCGACCTGGCGGGCCGGTATGCCGAACCGCATCGCCGCTACCACAACACGGACCACGTCCAATCGGTGCTCCGCGACTCCGCGCACCTTGCCGGCGAGCTGCGGCTCGAGCCGGCCGAGCGTGCCGTGCTGACGCTCGCCGTGTGCGCTCACGACGTGGTCTACGACGCCCGTCCCGGTGACGACGAGCGGCGCAGCGCGGACTGGGCTCGTGTGTGGCTGACCCGGGCGGGCGTCGCGGAGCAGCACGTCGGCCGCGTCGAAGGGCTGGTCCTCGCGACGCTGTCGCACTCCGCCCCGGCCGCGGACCTGGTGGCCCACGCGCTACTCGACGCCGACCTCGCGATCCTCGGCGCCGGCCGGCCCGGCTACGACGGCTACCGCCAGGCCGTCCGCGCCGAGTACTCGGCTGTCGACGACGCCTCGTGGCGAGCCGGCCGGTCCCGGGTGCTGGAGAGCCTGCTCGAGCGGGAACCCTTGTTCCTCACCGCGGCGGGCCGCGAACGCTGGGAGACCGCGGCGAAGGCGAACCTGCGCTGGGAGCTGGACGTCAGCCGGTCCTGACCGTCAGCGCCTCCAGCCGCCACGTCCCCGGGTCCATCGCGCGCGGCGCGTCGACCAGCGTCATCCCGGGGAACCTGCGGAACAGCGTCGTCAGCGCGACCTCCGTCTGGACGCGCGCGATGCCTGCGCCAAGACAGAAATGCGGGCCGTGCCCGAACCCGAGATGCGGGCCGGGCAGGCGACCGAGATCGAGCCGGTCGGCTTCGGCGAACACCCGCGGATCCCGGTTGGCGGCCGCGGCCGACACCGTCACCGCCTCGCCCTTGCGCATCAGCACACCCTCGAGCTCGACATCCTCCTGGGCGTAGCGAGGAACCGACAGCAGCGCGGGACCGCACCAGCGCAGCAGTTCCTCGACGGCACGCGCCATCGCCGCGGGTTCGATGCGCAGGTCATGGCGCAGGAGCACCTCGATCGCGTTGGCGATGAGGTTGACCGGGGTCTGCCCGGCCAGCACCAGATGCCACACCATCGTCACCAGTTCGGTCTCGGTGAGCCGGTCGGCGTCCTCGCCGGCGCGCAGCAGGTCGGTCATCAGGTCGTCGGCCGGTTCGTCGCGCCGCCGCGCGATCAGCGCCCTGGCCCCGGCCACGATGCCGGGCATCGCCTCCCCCAGCCGCTGCCCCGATCCGGACGCGATGACGGCGCCGTACTCGCGCCAGCGCGGCCGCTCGTCCTCGGGCACGCCGACCAGCTCGCAGATCACCTCGATCGGCAGTGGCCGCGCGAAACCCGGGAGCAGGTCGGCGGCCGGCTCCGGCAGCTCGTCGAGCAGGCGCTCCGCCAGCCGGGCAATGCGAGCGACCAGCCCTGCGACCCGGCGTGCACGGAACGCGGGCGCCGCCAACCGCCGCACCCGCAGGTGATCCGGACCGTCCATTTCGGACATCGTGCGCAGGTACGGCAGGCAGTCCTCGGGCACGCCGGGCGGGGCGAGGAAGCTGCCGGAGGTGATCGCGAACCGCGGGTCGCCGAGCATCGCGCGGGCGGTCTCGTGGCGCAGCAGGACCCAGATCGTGCCGATGCCGGGCATCGGCATCCGGGCAACAGGCGCGATCTCGCGCACGCGCCCGTAGGCGGTGAACGGGTCGCGGATCAGTTCGGGGTCGGTGAGGTCGAGTTCGGGGACCGGCACAGTCAGCTCCAATTTAAGATGTTCTCATCATCTGAATGGTCACGGTATCCTCACTTGGGTCGAGATGGCAACGAGGGAGGACGAGTGGCGCGGCTGACCAGGGCGCAGACGCAGCAGCTCAACCGCGCGAAGGTGCTGGCCGCGGCGCGGGCCGAGTTCGCCGAGCGCGGCTACCGCGACGCGAAGATCGACGCCATCGCCGAGCGCGCCGACCTCACTCGCGGCGCCGTCTACTCGAACTTCCCCGGCAAGCGGGCCCTGCACTTCGCGGTCCTGGCCGAGGACGCCGCGAACGCGCCGGCCGCGCCGCACTCGACGCCGGGCGAGACGCCTCGGGAGGCGCTCGGCGCACTCGCCCGCGCGTGGGTAACGCGACCCGCCTACAGCCTCGCCCCGGAACTCCTGGCCGACGAACAACTGCGGCTCGCCCACACCCAGCTGCTGAAGCTCAGCGCCCTGCTGCTCGCTCGTGCCCTCGAACGGTTGCAGCCACGGGATACTCCCGCGGCCGCGCCGGCGCCGCGGCTCGTCCGGCTCGCCGAGACGGTCCTGACCACGCTGCACGGCGCCCGCGAGCTGGCGGCGACCGCGCCCGGGTTCGTCGAGCCGTTCGACGTCGTCAGCGCGTGTGAGCAGCTGGCCGGGCTGTCGCTCAACGACTACTTCGCGCCGGGCAAGGGCACCGCCACGCCGGCGGACGGCGCCTGGGCGCCACCGGCCGCGAGCGACCTCGTCACCGGTGAACCCGTCGTGCTCACCGATGACGGCGCCGTGGTGGTGGCCGGGCTGCACCGGCTCGCGCGCGTGGAAGGAGCGGCGCGCTGTGCGCCCGTCACCGCGGTGCTCGTCACGAGCGCCCCGTCGGAGCTGTGCCCGCTGGCCCGGCTCGTGCTCGCCGACCTGGCGGGGTGCGTGCGCGAGGCGTTCCCGCGCCGGGCGTGGCCGGACCTGCGGGTCGTGTGCGACGACGACGGTGCGATCGCCGCCGCGGCGGGCCTTCCCGCGGTCACCGACGACACCGAGGCGACGCTGCTCGTTTCGGCGGGCCGCATCGTCGCGCGGGCCGAGATGATCACATCGTGGGAGGGAATGCGGGAACTGTTCACCAGATCCTAACGTGACCTGTGGTTCATCCCCCAAAGTCTGTTTTGGAGTGCCACATGTCCGCCACGACCGATCGTCCAGCCGCGGGAAACTTCCTGCTGACCTCGCCCACATCGTGCGCCGCGCCCGCACCGCCACCCGAGGAGCCGGTCCGGTGGGTGCCGCTCACCATCGCGGCCGTGCTCGGCCTCGGCCTGAGCTGGTACGTCTGGGCGTCCTACGGCGGCAAGTTCGGCTCGCTGCTCGTGATCGGGCTCGCCCTGGGATTCGCGTTGTTCCACTCGCGGTTCGGGTTCACCTCGGCGTGGCGCCAGCTCATCGCCGTCGGCAACGGCACCGGGCTGCGCGCCCACACCCTGTTGCTCGGCACGGCGGCGACGTTGATCGCGCTGATCGCCGGAACCGGCACCGGGCTGTTCGGATCGACACCCAAGTTCGCCCCGACCCCGATCGGGCTCGCGCTGTTCGTCGGCGCCACGCTGTTCGCCGTCGGCATGCAGCTGGGCGGCGCGTGCGCGTCCGGCACGCTGTACGCGGTGGGCGCCGGGCAGTCGACGATCGTGCTGACGCTCGGCGGGTTCATCGCCGGATCCGTGCTGTACACCTGGGCGTACCCGATTTTCACCGGCTGGCCACAGTTTTCCGGCATTCTGCTGTCCGATCACGTGGGCTGGGGCGGTTCCTGGGCGATCACGATCGGCGCGTTGCTGGCCGTCGTCGTGGTGACCAGGGTGGTGCAGAAGCGGCGTACCCCGCCGCCCGTCGACGCCGTCCCCACCGCGCGCGGGTTCGCCCGCCTGTACCGCGGTTCGTGGCCGCTGCTGGTCGGCGCGCTCGTGCTGGCGGTCCTGGCGGCGGCGGTCGTGCTCGTCTCCGGCGGCACCTGGGGTGTCACGTTCGCCTTCGCGCTGTGGGGCGCCAAGCTGCTGCACCTGTTGGGGCTGCACCCGGAGACGTGGGAGTTCTGGCAGACCGCCGGCAACGCCAGGTCGCTCGCCGGTCCAGTGTGGACGGACAAGACCAGCCTCACCGACCTCGGCATCATGATCGGCGCCGCGGTCGCCTCGGCAGCCGCCGGCGCGTGGCAGATCCGTTCCGAAGTCCCGTGGCGCAGCGCGGTCGCGGCCGTGCTGGGCGGCGTCCTGATGGGCATCGGCGCACGGCTGTCCGGTGGCTGCAACATCGGCGCATACCTGGCGGGCATCTCGACCGGGAACCTGAACGGCTGGCTGTGGGGCCTGTTCGCGCTGGGTGGCACGTGGCTCGGGCTGAAACTGCGGCCACTGTTCGGCCTCGCCAACCCCAAGCCGGCCGACGGCATCTGCTGACCCGGCACCAGAGTCGATCCGGCCATCAGTTTCCGTAATGGATGCCCGCCGCGGGCGGAATCCTTGCGATGCTGACTCGGTGCCGAGGACGCACTGTCCTTTGTGCTCACCGAAAGGGCGGAACCTTGTACGATGTGATTGTCGTCGGTGCGCGCTGCGCGGGGGCCCCGGTCGCGATGCTCCTCGCGCGGCGCGGTCACCGCGTGCTGTGCCTCGACCGGGCGACGTTTCCCCAAGACACGGTCTCCACGCATCTGCTCCGCCAGTCCGGTCTCGCCCGGCTGCGCGACTGGGGACTGCTGCAAGCACTGAAGGACACCGGCTGCACGCCCATCAACACCATCACGATGTCCTACGACGACGCCGTTTTCTCCGGCTTCTCCGATCCCATCGACGGGATCACCGAAACCTACGCACCGCGGCGGATCGTGCTCGACAGCCTGCTGCAGGACGCCGCCCGGGACTCGGGCGTCGAGCTGCGCGAGGGGATCACGGTCACGGGGCTGCTCCGCGACGGCGATGCCGTGACCGGGATCACCGCGCGCGACCAGCAGGGTCGCGAGCTCACCGAGCAGGCCCGCCTGGTGATCGGCGCCGACGGCCGGGCCTCGACGGTGGCGCAGCTCGCCGGCGCCGAGCAGTACAACGTCGTGCCCGCGGAAAGTTTCACCAGCTACTCGTACTGGTCCGGCGTGGACATGCAGAATCAGCTGCGGATGCGCGACCGCACGGCGGTCGGCGGGTGGCCGACCAACGACGGCAAGACCCTGATGTTCGTCGTGCGGACAGTGGACCGGTTCACCGAGTTCCGCACCGACGTCGAGCGAAACTTTCACTTGGCGTTCAAGGAGACCGCGTCCGACCTGGCGGAGCTGATCGATCGCGGCGAGCGCGACGAACGGCTCAACGTCGTGCGCTGCCCGGACAACTTCTACCGGGTCTCCCACGGCCCCGGCTGGGCGCTGGTCGGGGACGCCGGCTACCACAAGGACCCGTTCACGGGCCTGGGAATCAGCGATGCGTTCACCTACTCCGACCTGCTCGCCGAGCGGGCGCACGAAGGACTGTCGGGCGAGCGGCCGCTCATCGAAGCCCTCGCCGACTACCAACGGCAGCGGGACCGCTCGAGCAAGGGGATGTACAAGTTCACCTGCGAGTCGTCCAAACTGGTGCTGCCGGAGGACTACCTGAAGGTGATGCGCGCACTGCCGGCCAGCCCGAAGCACACGCAGCAGTGGTTCCGGATGATGGCCGGCGGCCTCAACGGCCGCGAGTTCTTCAGCGAGGAGAACCTCCGCGCACTTTTCGAGGCAGCGGCGTGACCGTGCAACCCTTTGACACCAACGGGATCCACCGCGACGAGCACGGCGTCGCGCAGTATGATGATCTCCCCGGATCACTCGTCGCCATGCTGCGGGCCACGGTCGAGCGATGGCCGGAGCAGGAGGCGATCGCGGAGCCTGGCGGCGAACACCTGTCCTACCGCCAGCTGTGGGAGCGCGCGTCGCGGGTCGCGGGCGGCTTACGGGACAACGGCGTCCGCCCCGGCGACCGGGTCGCCAACCTGCTCCCGGCCGGCGTCGACTGGGTGCTCGGCTTCCTCGGCACGGTGCTGGCCGGTGCGGTGACCGTGCCCGTCAACACGCGGTTCGCCGACCCGGAGATCGAGTACGTGCTCACCGACTCGGCGGCCGCGTTCGCGCTGCGTCCCGGGGCGCCACTGCCCGAAGGCACGCCGTATGCCGACGACGACGTGGAGTGCGACGACCTGGTCGCGATCTTCTACACCAGCGGGACCACCGGGCACCCCAAAGGAGCCATGACCACGCACCGGAACGTTCTGTCCACTGTGCAGAACGTGGGCCGACTACTCGGCGTGCCCGACGGCGCGGGACCGGGCGAGCGCGTCCTGCTGTCGATCCCGCTGTTCCACGTCACCGCGTGCACCAGCCAACTGGTCCCGCAGCTGGCGATCGGCGGCAGCACGACCGTGCTGCCCCGGTTCCAGGTGCAGGACTTCCTGCGCACGATCGTCTCCGAACGCATCACCTCCCTCACCAACACGCCCGCGATCTACTACCTGGCCTTCCGCCAGGAGAACTTCGACGAGTTCGACCTCGGCGGCATCAACCGGGTCCACTACGGCGGCGCGCCGGTGGCGCCCGCGCTGGTCGAGCAGATCGCGAAGCGCTTCCCGAACGCCCGCCTCGCCAACGGTTTCGGCCTCACCGAAACCTGCGCCGTCTCGACGTGGCTGCCGCACGCGTGGGCCGTGGAGCACGCGGAGTCGGTCGGGTTCGCGGCGCCCGCGGTCGACCTCACCCTCGACTCGCCGGACGCGGAGGGCGTCGGCGAGCTGTTGATCCGCGGGCCGAACGTCGTCGCGGGCTACTGGAACAAGCCCGACGCCACCGCCGCCGCGTTCGCCGAAGGCTGGCTGCGCACCGGTGACCTCGCCCGGATCGACGAGCACGGTCTGGTGTTGATCGCCGACCGGATCAAGGACATGATCAACCGCGGCGGCGAGAACGTGTACTGCGTCGAGGTGGAGAACGCGCTCGCCGGGGCGCCCGGCGTCGGCGAGTCGGCCGTGGTCGGCGTGCCGGACTCGATGATGGGCGAGAAGGTCGGTGCCGTCGTGGTTCCGTTGCCCGGCGCCGCGTTCGACGAGGCCTCGGTACTCGGCCACCTGCGCGAGCGGCTCGCGGACTTCAAGGTCCCGCAGTACTTCGCGGTCCGGTCCGAACCGTTGCCGCGCAACGCGGGCGGCAAGATCCTGAAGAACCGGCTGCGCGACGAGCCGTTCACGCGGGCGGGAAAAGTGTGATGCTGGTGCGCTTCTGCTCACCGAAGACCTGGATGTCGTCGTCGGGGGCCAGCTCGCCGGGCCGGTAGCCGATGACGCTCACGATCCGGTCCGTCTCGTAGGTGTCGGTGTAGTAGAGCGTGCGGCTCACCCGGGTGAATTCCGGATCGGTGCCGCGGTCGGTCCCGGAGAGGTTGACGTTCGCGGTGAACCACCGCGAACGTCGGGCGAGCAGCTGGGTCAGGACCGGCGCGGTCGCGCCCGCGACCCAGCTCCAGTCCCAGCCCTCCGGCTCGGCCCAGGGCCCGCCGAACTCGCGCGAGAGGGCGATCCCCGGTACCCCGCGCGAGCCCGCTTCGAGCACCGCGCCGTAGGTTCCGCTGACGGTCAGCGCCGCGCCGAGGTTCTCGCCCGCGTTGACCCCGGACAGGCACAGATCGGGTGGCGGCAGGACACCGGAGGTCAGCGCGAAGACCACGCACGCGGCTGGCGTGGAATCCAGCTCGATGGTCGGGATGCCGGCGGTGGGCTCGGCCCACGCCCATTTCGCCGGCACCCCGCTGCGCCGTGACCGGGAGGCGCCCGACATGGGCGCGCGTGGTGCGACTACCGTCGCCGCCCAGCCGAGCTCGCGCACGCTCTCCGCGAGCGCGCGCAGCCCCGGCGCGCGGTAGCCGTCATCGTTGGTGATCAGCACATGCATCGTCGGCCTCCACCAAGCGGTTCCCGGTCTCGGGGTCGAACAGGTGCAGCCGCTGGGCCGGCACGTACGCGCGGACCGGATCGCCGACGGCGGGCACCTCAGCGCCACCGGCGACGACCACCGACCACCGGCCCGAGTCACTGGTGCACTGCGCGATCATGGCGTCACCGGTGAACTCCACGACATCGACGACGCCGTCGACGACCAGACCCGGCCTGGTGTCGCCGGGCCGGAGCACGGCGTCGGCGGGCCGCCAGCCGAGCGTCAGTTCGCCCGGCACCCCTCGCAGCGGGCTGGGCAGCCGTACGTCGAGCCCGAGGCCGGCCAGCCGGTCACCGGAGTCGTCCAGGGTCACCGAGGCGAGGTTCATCGGCGGGCTGCCGAGGAACGTCGCGACGAACGTGTTGACCGGGCGCCGGTACACCTCGGTCGGGCTGCCCGCCTGCTGGACGCGGGCGTCCTTCATGACCACCAGGTGGGTGGCCATCGACAGCGCTTCGAGCTGGTCGTGGGTAACCAGCACGACGGTGTTGCCGAGCTCGC
This sequence comes from Amycolatopsis sp., assembly GCA_035248845.1. GTDB lineage: Bacteria > Actinomycetota > Actinomycetes > Mycobacteriales > Pseudonocardiaceae > Amycolatopsis_E. The sequence continues at coordinate 60,763 of DATFHB010000053.1, forward strand.
GGTGCAGCCGGACCAGCTCGGCGCGCGCCTGCTGCCGCAGCTGGGCGTCCAGCGCCGACAGCGGCTCGTCCAGCAGCAGCACCTTCGGCCGCCGCACGATGGCCCTGGCCAGCCCGACGCGCTGCCGCTCTCCGCCGGAGAGCTGCGCGGGCCGGCGCCGGCGCAGCTCGCTCAGCCCGAGCGTGGCACACGCCTGCGCGACCCGCCGCTCGATCTCGTCACGGTCCAAACCGGACTGACGGTTGTGCTTGGCCTCCAGCCGCAGGCCGAAGGAGATGTTGCGGTCCACCGTCATGTGCGGGTAGAGCGCGAAGTCCTGGAACACCATGGACACCCCGCGCCGGCCCGGGGGCACCCCGGTGACGTCGGCGCCGTCGATGAGCACCCGCCCGGTGGTGGAAGTGTCCAAACCGGACACCATCCGCAGCGCGGTGGACTTCCCGCAGCCCGACGGCCCCACGAGCACCGTCAGCGACTTGCCGGGCACGTGCAGCCGGTCCACGTCCAGCGCCGGCCGGTCACCACCGTCGTAGCGCTTGGTCACGCCGTCCAGCACGACCCCGGCCGCCTGCTCGTCCACCGCGTCCGGTGCCGCGGCCTCGGCGATCCTGATACTGGTACTGGTCATCTCACTCACCGCAACCCCGAATGCAAGAAGGCGTCCGCGATCCGCCGCGACGCAAGGATGTAGATCGCCACCACCGGCAGCGACGCCAACATGGCCGCCGCCAGCACCGGCCCGTACGCCGGGCTCTCCGGGCCGGTGAACAGCGCCAGGCCCGGCTGGACCGTGGTGTCCTGCGGGGTCGGCATGATCAGCAGTGGCCACAGGTACTCGTTCCACGTGTTGATGAACAGCAGGATCGCGACCGCGCCCAGCGCCGGGCGCAGCAGCCCGAGCACCACGTGCCGCAACACGTCCCACGACGTCGCCCCTTCCAGCACCGCGGCACCGATCAGCGACGGCGGCACCGAGCGGATGTGGTCCCGCAGCAGCAGCACGGCCAGCGCGCTGGTGCCCACCTGCGGGATGATCAGCCCGATCGGGCTGCCCTGCCAGCCGAGCTGGGCGGTCATCAGGAACTGCGGAATGAGCAGCGCCTGCGGCGGAATCAGCAGCGCGGCGCCCACCGCGACGAGCATCAGCCCGCGCCCGCGCGCCCGCTCGAACCGCACCAGCGCGTAGGCGGCTGGCAGCGCCACCAGCATGTCCACCAAGGTCACACCCGCGGCCATGTACAGCGTGTTGAGCAGCATCCGGCCGATGTCGTACCGGTCGATCGCGAGGCGGTAGTTGTCCAGCGTCGCCGGCACCGGGATCGGACTCAGGTCGTAGATGGTGCCGAGGCCCTTGAACGAGGAGCCCAGCGCCCAGAACAGCGGCAGCAACATCAGCAGCACGGCCGCGATCAGCAGCGCGTGCCTTCCTATCGCGTTACCGCGACGCACGGAACCTCCTCGACAGCAGCGTGTACACACCGATCACCAGCGAGAACACGACGGCGATCGCGATGGCCGCGGCCGACGCGGTGCCGGCGTCGAAGAAGGTGAACGCATAGGTGTAGAGCTGGTAGTAGACGTTGTCCGTCGCCCCGCTGGGGCCGCCGCGGGTGAGCACCCCGATGTTGGTGAACAGCCACGGCCACACCACCACCAGCGACAGCAGACCCAGCAGCACCATGCTCCGCCGGAGCTGCGGCACGATGACGGACCAGGTGATCTCGCGTTCGCGGGCGTCGTCGAGCCGAGCGGCCTCCACGGTGCGCCGGTCCACGTTCGCCAGCGCCGCACCGAAGAGCAGCGTGTTGAGCGCGACGACCTTCGGCACGGTGACCGCGACGATCGTCAGCAGCGCGGTCCTCGGGTCGCCGAGCCAGTTGACCGCGGGCAGCCCGAACTCCTCGAGCAGGTTGTTCACCGCGCCGTGCAGGGGATCGAGGATGAACTGCCAGGACTGCGCGTTGGCCACCGGCGCCAGCACCACCGGCAGGAACAGCAGGACCCGGTAGACGCTGCTGGCGCGGCCGGGGCGTTTCCACAACGCGATCGCGAGCGCGCACGGGACGACCGTGGCGAAGGGCAGCACACACAGCGCGTACAGGAACGTGTTCCAGGCGGCGTTGCCGAACTCGGGCTGGGTGAGCAACGTCTGGTAGTTCTGCAGGCCGTGCCACTGCGGGTCCGGCGAGACGAGGTTCCAGTCGAGGAAGCTGAGCACCGCGGTGAACGCCAGCGGGCCGTAGATCCAGACGACCAGCGACACCATCGCCGGCGTGAAGTACAGCCACGCCACGGCCGACCCACCGCGCGGACGCGACGGGTCGGCCGCGGAGCCGGCCCTGGACAGGGTCGCGAGCGTCATGCGCTCGTTCGCGCGGCGAGCATGCCGCGGGTGTTCTCGAGTGCCTTCGTGTAGTGCCGCGCGTGCCGCATCTCGAGGATGATCGCCGGGTCGCGCGGGTAGGGCACGGCCAGTACGTCGGCCAGCGGGATCGTCCCCCAGCCCGGCGGCAGGTGCAGGTCACCCTCCCCGAGCAGTTCCAGCTCGTGCGCGTCGGCGTCCGCCTGCAGCGCCATCCGGCCGAAGTTGTCGTGGAAGTGGATGTGGCCGACCAGCGGGGCGATCGCGCGGACCGCGTCCAGGTAGTCGAACTGCAGATAGTTGGCCGCCAGGTAGGCGTGGCCGACGTCGAGACAGACCGACACCCAGGGATGGTCGATCTCCCGCACCTGCTCGGCGACCAGATCCAGCCGCATCCCGTACGACCGGCGGGTGAGCACCGCCGATGTCGGTGCCCGGTTCTCCACCGCGATCATCACGCCCCGCTCGCCCGCGTCGTCGGCCAGCTCGCGGACCATCGCGCACTCCGCCGCCATACCCGCGGCCAGCGCGTCACCGTCGCCGTAGAGGTTCGGCAGCACGCCGGCGTGGTAGACGAGGACGTCCGCGCCGATCGCCGCGGCCACCTCCACATCCGCGAGGAGCCCGACACGCTGCCGCGCGCCGGAACCGACGTCGAGCAGGTTGCCGGTCCGCCCCGAAGAGAACCACGAGGAGTGCAGCGACAGGCGCAGCGGGCAGCCGTCCAGCACCTCCCGGAGCTCGGCGATGCGCGCGGGCTGCACCTTCCCACCGATGACGACCCCGAGGCCCCGGCCACCCAGCTCCGCGCAGCTGAACCCGGCCGCGGCCGCCTCGTCGAGGAACAGTCGCATCTCCTCGAAGTCCGACCGCAGGAGCTGCTTGCCGGACGAGACGTTGACCGTCAGGCCGATCTTTTCCGCGACGGCCTCGCGGGGCACCGCACCATCCAGCGAACTCGTAGTGGTGAGGGAATCGGACAAGCTAATGCCTTTCTCGGACGGGGCACGTCATCGACACTGACTGCCGGGACACAGGAGGAGTTCCGAAGCGGCGGACACCGGCGAGCGGCTCACCGCTGCGGAACACGACCTGCTGATACGCGGGAGACTCAGCCCAGCGACTTGATCTTCGCCTCGGCGGCGTGCAGCGTCGCCGCCGGATCCGCACCGCGGAGCACGATCGGCTCGACCGCCTCGTCCTGCAGCACGACGACACCCTTGTTGGACTGCTTACCCGGGAACGTCGTGTACGGGGCGAGATCGTTGAGCTGCTGCACGGCCGATCCGAGCCGCGGGTCCGCCGCCGAGAAGGCCGCCGGGCGCAGCGGCAGGTAGCCCATCTTCGAGGCGATGAACTGGAAGCTCTTGTCGTTGGTCAGGAACTGCACGAACTTCCACGCCGCCTGGGCCTTGGCGCTGTCCTTGGTCAGGATCGACAGGCCGGACCCGGAGAAGGTCGGTTTCGCCGGCATGCCGGCGAAACCGGGCAGGGACGCGACCTGCAGCCCGAACTTGCCCTTGGCCGCCGCGTCGAGCGTGGGCAGCCCGCCCGCGGTGGTGACCAGCATGCCGAGCTTGCCGGTGTTGAACGCGGCCAGCGCCGAGTCGAACTGGACGGCCGGCTGCGCACCCGACCTGGTCAGGTCCTGCATCGCGGACAGCGCGGTGATCACCGGCTGTGAGTCCACGGTGATGTCCCCGTTCGGCGTCACCAGTGCGCCGCCGGCGCTGTTGACCACCGATTGGGTCAGATAATCGGACTTGCCGGGGTCGACGACCGAGACGTACGTGCCGTCCGCGCCGGTCTTGGACTTGATCGCCAGCGCGGCGGTCTTCATCTCGGCCATCGTGGTGGGCGGGTGAGCCGGGTCGAGACCGGCCTGCTTGAACAGGTCGGCGTTGTAGAACAGCACCGGCGTGCCCATCAGGAACGGCATCGCCACGATCTTCTTCTCGGCGCCGACCGGCGTCGCCTTCAGCACCGACGGGACGAGGCCGCTGATGGTGCTCTGCCAGTCGGCGCTGGACGTGATGTCCTCGAACGGCCGCAGCGGCAGCGTTCCGGCCGCCTGCGCGATCTTGCTCCAGCCGATCTGCGCGACGTCGGGCGGGTTGCCCGCGACGACGCTGCTCTGCAGCTTGGTCAGCGCGTCCGCGGTGGCCACCGACTGCGGCTGCACCGTGATCGTCGGGTTCGCCGCCTGGAAGTCGGCGATGAGCTGCTTGAGCCCGTCACCCTGGGCATTGGCCTGGCCGTAGCTGTAGGACAGGAACGTGATGGTGACCGGACCACTGGGGGCAGCCGTCGAGCCGCCGCTCTGACCGCACCCGGCCAGCAGCGTGGTGATCGCGCTCAACGCGATCCCCCATCGGGCCCAACGGCCGCGACGATGGAATTTCATGCCAGCCCCTTCTTGGACAACGATTAATCGAGCTCGATTCGCGAGCCAGAACGTAACTCAGGAAAAAGCCCGATCGGGTGAACAGCAGTCGAACACTCACGCTATGAAGGAGGTTTCCGCGATCGATTCGATTCACGAATCAATCGGCCCGGATCCCGCTGTGCCGCACGGTCATCGCCTCGATGCCGCGCAGGTTGACGTTGGGCCGGTACTCGAGCGAGCCCGGCACGAACACCGGATCGATCACGCGCCTGGCGAAGGCGTGCAGCGCGACGGCTCCCTCGGCCCGCCCCAGGGCGGCGGCGACGCAGAAGTGTGCGCCCGCGGAGAACGCGAGGTTGTCGCCCGCGCCCCGCGCGACGTCGAAGCGATCCGGGTCGGGGTAGTGCTCGGGGTCGCGGTTCGCCGCCGCCAGCAGCACGAGCATCGCGGTGCCGGGGGTGATGTGCATCCCACCCACCTCCATGTCCTTGGTGGCGATGCGCATCACGAACTGGATCGGCGCCTCCAGGCGCAGCGACTCGTCCGCGGCGCTGACACCCAGCTCGGGGTCGGCCGCGAGCCGGGCGCGCTCGCCCGGGTTTCGGGTCAGCGCGAGCACGCCGTTCGCGATCATGTTCGCGGTGGTCTCGTGCCCGGCGACCATCAGCAGCACGCAGGTGGCGAGCAGCTCGCCTTCGGTCATCACGTCGCCCTGCTCCTCGACGAGGATCAGGCGCGACAGCAGGTCGTCGCCGAGATCGCCGCGGCGGCGCGCGATCAGGTCCTTCAGGTAGTCCTGCAGCTCCTTCCGGGCGCCCTCGGCGTCGTCGAGGTCGTTGTTCGGCACCACCGTGGTGAAGTCGAGAACGCGGCCGAGCCGGCGTGCCGCGGGCTCGAAGTCGCCGTACTCCTCCACCGGGATACCCAGCAGCAGGCACATGATCCGCACCGGCAGCGGCAGGGCGAAGTCCCCGATCACGTCGAGCTCGGTCTTGCCGGCCATCTTCGCGAAGAGCTCGTCGACGACCTCGTGGATCTGGGGTTCGACGCCGGCCACGACCTTCGGCGTGAACGCCTTGGTGACGAGCCGGCGGATGCGCGTGTGCTGGGGCGGGTCGAGGAACAGCAGGGACTCCGCCCGCTCGGGGTGGTCCTTGCCGAGCCGGGACAGCTTGGGGTCGTTGCGGACCGAAGGATCGCGGAGCACCCGCTGCGCGTCGGCGTAGCGGCCGATGACGACCAGGTTGCCGTCCTTGACGACCAGCGGCGACTTCACGCGAAGGTCGTGCAGCAGGGTGTACGGGTCCGGCCGGCTTTCGGGTGCGAACAGCTCGGCGAGTACCGACTCGGCATCACGCGGGCTGGCAACCGTGATCGTCATTGCACTACTCCTTGGGCACTCGTACGGAATCGACGGAAACAGCCATTTCATTCACCGGCGGCAGTGGGCGCGTGAACTCTGGCGTAATTCGAACAATTGGCGGGTGAAGCCGTTCACCTCGCCAAAAGCGTTCCATCGCGCCGGGCGAGGCGGCAACAGAAAACAACCTATTGATCAATTCCCGTCCGAGATGGAATGACGGGCACGACATTGCCGTCACGTTGCCACGGAGTTACCTGCTACAGCACGAGAGGCAAGAGTTCGGCCAACGCTCACCTGAGCTTCATGGTCAGGTTCCGGGGACAACGCGCGGGCACCGCTATACATGTCCCTATCGAGTCCACGACTCCATAGGCGAGGCGCGCGAATCATGGAGACAAGGCACGTCGAGACATTCCTCGCGGTGGCGGAGGAGCTGCACTTCGGCCGGGCCGCCGAGCGCCTGCACCTCACGCAGCCATCGGTGAGCCAGCAACTCAAGCGTCTGGAACGGCATCTAGGCGTGGAGTTGGTGTCCCGCACCTCCCGGATCGTGCAGCTCACCCCGGCCGGGCAGGCGTTCCGCGCCGACGCGCAACGGATCCTCGGTGAAGTACACCGCGCCACGAGCACCGCCCGGGAGATCGCGGCCGGACGCGTCGGCAACATCAGCATCGGGTTCAACGGCCGCGCGGGCCAGCTCATCATGCCGAGATCGCTGGCACAGCTGCACTCGGCCTATCCCAACATCACCACCAGGCTCAGCTCCGGGCGCTCCGGCCCGCAGCTCGCCGCGCTCGCGCGGGGTGAGCTGGACGTCGGGCTGGTCTACGGCCGCCCGTCGAGCGGCGACGGGCCGTTGCTGTCGCGACAGCTCGTGCCGATGCGGATCGGCGCGCTCGTCGGCCACGGACACATGTGGGCCAACCGGTCGTCGGTCGCGATCCGCGAGCTCGGCGAGCTGCCCTGCGTGATGTTCCAGCGCGAGGAAAGCCCCGTGATGTACGACGCCATCATGGCCGCCGCGGAGCGGGCGGGGGTGTTCCCGCGGATCGTGGAGCACATGAACGACTCCGCCTCCACGGAGATCATCGTGGCCGCTCGCCCGTACGTCGGGTTCGCATCCTTCGTCAGCATCGACGAACCGCGGCCGATGGGGCTTCGGGTCGTGCCACTGGTCGATCCCGAGCCGGTGGTGGAACTGCAGGCGGCGTGGCGGGTCGACAGCGCGAACGAGGCGGTGCAGGCGTTCCTGGAAACCCTTGACGAGACAAGGAAGTACCTGCAGGCCGGCGCCGCCGAGACCTGCGCGGCGCCGGTTCGCTGAGCCGTGAAGGTCCACAGTTGACTTATAGGTGGGCGGGCTCCTTTTCGGAGCATCGTTCGGCAAGGGTTATGGCCGGAATTCAGTCGGAAATGGGTGCCGTGGCCGCGCAGCAAAGGTTTGTACCTTGAGGTCCATGCCGTCCGACACGATCGCCGCGCCGTCGCACGCGACCGCGCGGTGGGTGCCGGTGCTCGTGCTGGCACTGGGCGCCTTCTGCGCGGGTACCGACAACTACCTCGTCGCCGGCGTACTGTTCCCGATGGCGCACGATCTGCGCATGTCGGTGGCAGGCGCCGGGCTGTTCGTCACCGCCTACTCACTCGCCTATGCCCTCGGCTCCCCGACCGTGCTGATGGTGGTGCGGCTGCGCTCGCCCCGGCACCTGCTGCTGGCGTCGATCGCGCTGTTCGTCGCGGTGAACCTGCTGGCGGCGGCCGCGTGGGCGCCGTGGGTGATGGCCGTGGCCAGGATCGCCGCCGGCTGCGTCGCCGGGTTGTACGTCCCGCTCGCCGGGGCCGCGGCGGCCGGGATGGTGCCGCCGGACCGGCGGGGCCGGGCGCTCGCGATGATCACGGGCGGGATCTCGATCGCCACGCTGGCCGGGGTACCGGTCGGCGTGTGGATCACCAGCCTGTCGTCATGGCGGATGTCCTTTGTGTTCGTGGCCGCCGTCGCCGCGGTGGCCACGGCCGGTGTCGCGCTGAGTGTGCGCCCGGGCGGTGCCACGCCGGCGGTTTCGCTCCGGGACCGGGTCGCGCCGCTCCGGCGGCCCGACGTGCTGGTCGGGCTCGCGGTGACCGTCATGGGGATGACCGCCGGCCTCATGGTCTATACCTATGTCGGCCCGATCTACGCGGCGGCCCCCGCGGTCGGCGCGAGTGTCGTCGGCGTACTGATCATGGCCCACGGGTTCGGCGCGCTGGTCGGGTTGTGGCGCGGGAGCATGCTGGTGGACCGCTTCGGCTCGCGGCCGGTGCTGCTCGGGTGCCTGTCGGTGTTCACGGTGAACCTGGCACTGCAGCCGCTCGCGGCGCACACTCTCGCGTCCACGCTCGTCTCCGTGCTCCTCTGGGGCGTGGTGGGCTGGGCGTTCCTGCCCGCGCAGCAGCACAGCATGATCGCCGACGCGCCGCCCGAGATGGCACCGATGTTGTTGTCGCTCAACGGTTCGGCGATGTACCTGGGCGCCGCGCTCGGCTCGGCGGTCGGCGGGGCCGTCATCGCCGGTCTCGGCGCCGGCCACATCTGGCTGTTCGCCACGGGATTCGCGGCGGTCAGCGTCCTGCTTTCGCTGCTCCGCCACGCCAGGACGGGCGAGGGCTCGTCCCAGGCGACCTGATTTCCGGGACCACTTGGAGGGCTACTTCTGATGGCCGGCAACGCGATACCCGACACTCGACACGTCTATCGGCACGGCTCGCTGGTGCAGGCCCGGCAACGGCTCTCGGTCGGCGGCACCCTGTGGTTCACCGGGCTGTCCGGCTCGGGCAAGTCCAGTCTCGCGGTCATCGCCGAGCGGCGGTTGCTCGCGGCGGGCCGGCCGGTGTTCGTCCTCGACGGCGACAACCTGCGGCTCGGCCTGAACGCCGACCTCGGCTTCTCGATGTCCGACCGCGCCGAAAACCTGCGCCGTATCGCCCATGTCGCGTCCCTGCTCGCGGAGGCCGGCCTGGTGGTGCTGGTGCCCGCGATCAGCCCGCTGGCCGCACACCGGGAGCTGGCCCGCTCGATCCACCGCGACGCCGGTGTCGGGTTCTGGGAGATCTACCTGGACACCCCGCTGGAGGTCTGCGAACAGCGCGACCCCAAGGGCCTCTACGCCAAGGCCCGGGCCGGGAAGATCACCGACTTCACCGGCATCGACAGCCCCTACGAAGAGCCGGTGGATCCCGACCTTCGCCTGTCGCACGACCAGTCACCCGACGCGCTCGTCGAGCACATCGTGCGCTTGGTGGAACGCGGGTAACGCTCGTTGCCGGAGCATTTGGCGTTGGTCCGGCAACGAGCGGCACCGGGGTCAGAACCCGTACTTCTCCTTGAGTTCGGCGAGCGTGTCGACGAAACCGTCCACGTGTTCCGCGGCGAGCCGGTTGTTCATCAGCAGCCGGATCACGGCCTTGTTCTTGGCCACCGCCGGGTAGCCGAACATCGGCACGAGGTACCCGCGCTCGATGAACTCGCTGCGCACCGCCACGGCGGTTTCGTTGGCGCCCACCAGGATCGACGTCACGTAGGTCGGGGTGGGATTGATGGTGCAGCCGATGGCGAGCAGTCGTTCCCGCAGCCGGTCGATCCGGTCGAGGTAGCGTTCCATCACCGACGGGTCGCGCCGCATCCGGCGCAGCACATGGCCGATCGCGCCGGCGGTCGGCGGCTGGATGTTCGTCGTGAACACCGTCGTGCCGGACAGGAACCGGAACGAGTCGAGCGCGTCGGCCGGTCCGGCAAGTGCGCCACCGCTCAGGCCGACCGCCTTGCCGAACGACACCATCTGGAAGGTCACCCGGCGCAGGGCCTCGAACTCGGCGGCGAACCGGCGGCCGCCGTTGCCGTAGACCATGAAACCGTTGGCGTCGTCGACGAAGCTGACCGCGCCGAACTCGTCGCAGAGGTCGAGGATTTCGCCGACCGGAGCCATCGTGCCGTCGGAGGAGTACACGGACTCGAACCCGACGACGATCTTGCGCCCCTCCAGCCGCTCCAGCTCGCCGCGGAGGTGGGACATGTCGTTGTGGTCGAACATGATCAGGTTGCGGCCGAACTTGAACCGCTCCGCGGCCTTCCACATGCTCCAGTGGCAGTCCCGGTCGAGCACGAGCACCGTGTCGGTGTTGTCGACGCCGGGGTCGTCGTTGAAGGAGAACCGGGCGCTCATCGCGTTCACGAAGCCGACGTTGGCGAGCAGGCCGGTGGCGAAGGTGAGGGCCTTCTCCTTACCGGTGATCTCCGCGACCAGCTCCTCCAGTTCCAGGTGCGGCCGGGAGACGCCCTGGACGATCCGGGAACCGCCGACGACCAGCCCGTAGTTCGGCGAAGACGGTGCGCACGTCCGGGTCGTGCTGCCAGCCCAGGATGCCGATACCGGAGAAGTTGACCAGCTTCCGGCCGTCCATGCTGATGATCGCGTCGTTGACGTCGTCGAGCTCCGGTGTCCTGATGAACTCGCCGCTCCCGCGCGCCGCGGCAAGCCACTCGGAGAAGCCCCAGCGGGCCAGTGCCGGGTCGGGGGACACAGTCGTCATGATCGTTCCTCGTTTCAGAGCAAGGCGCCGAGCCGGGAGTCGACCTCACCGGCGGTGAGGCCGTAGTCGGTCAGGTCGTAGCGGTGCGATCGGAGCCGGTCCTCCTCGGCGAGGACGTCCACCATCGCGGCGCGGACCTCGTCGGTGATGTCCGCCCCGAGGTGTTTGTAGATGTCGGCGACCACACCCAGCGGGTCGGCCGTGAACTCGGCGAACTCGACGTCGTAGAACCGGGCCGGGTCGTGCTTGGCCCGGTCGGCGGCGTAGCGCTCGAGGGTGCGGGCACCGAACTCGAGCAGCACGGGGCCGATCGCCTTGCCCTGGAAGGTCGAGGACCGGCCCGCGGTCATCTTGTCGACCATGCTGCACGCCGATCCCAGGACCGTGCTGGCGGGCCGGCGGTGAGTCTGGATGATCAGGGCATCGGGGTAGACCGCCAGCAGGGCGTCCAGGCACACCAGGTGGCTGGAAGATTTGAGCACCCAACGCTTTCCGGGTTCGTGCAGCCCGATCACCTGGAGGTTGCGGCGATACCGCCGGTACGTCTCGGTGAAGTCCTGTTCCGCCAGCCAGGCGGAGTAGCTCGGCAGGTTCCCGGTGAACTCGAAATAGGCCGAAAGCATCGACTGGCGGGTCAGCAGCCAGCATTCCTCGACCTCGGCAGCCTTGCGGTTGTGGATGCCGAGGTAGCCGGGCGTTTTGTCCACGAACGCGTCGATGCCCTGCTGGACCGCTTGGAAGAGCGGGTTTTCGGCCCACGTCGAGCGCGCCGGCCGGGGCTGCGGGGCGTAGCCCAGCCACATCTCGAGGCCCTGATGCGCCGGGTCGGCGGTGAGCAACCGGTGCAGCGCGGTCGTGCCGGTACGCGGCATCCCGACGATGAACACCGGCTTCTCGATCGGGGTCTGGGCGTGCTCAGGGTGCTGCGCGAACCGGGATTCGCTGAACAGCCGGGACATCAGGATTCCGCGCAGCTCGTCCTGGACCAGCTGGACGCCCTCCGGCGTCAGGTCTGCTTCGTCGTTGTAGGAGGCGAGGAGTACCTCGAGCCCTTCCCGGAATTCCGCCGGGCCGAAATCGGTGAGCCCGGTGAATTCGGAGGCTGCGGCCTGCAGTTCACCGGCGGTTCCGAGCTTGTCCACTCCGTACACTCCTCTGGTCAATGAGCAGCCCTTGCGTCACAATTCTCGTGCCACCGCACAGGTTCATCCCGCGGTTGAAGCGAGCTTTATCGACCCATGAACGAGCGCAATCGGATTTCCGGCCGGGACGTGCATCGGCCGATACTGTGCTGGTCTTTACGGCGTACGGAAGGCTGGTCATGGCGACGGGTTTCGACGATCGACAGCGGCGCCGCATCGCCGAGCTGCACGCCACCGACGCACAATTCCGTGACACGAAACCACTCGAGACGGTCACGGCGGCGATCCGGCAACCGGGGATGCCGCTGGGGCGGATCGTCGCGACGATCATGGAGGGTTACGCCGAGCGGCCCGCTTTCGGCGAACGGGCCAAGGAAACGAGCACGGACCCCGCGACCGGCCGGACCATCCTTCGCCTGCTGCCCAGGTTCGACACGATCAGCTACCGCGAGCTGTGGTCGCGGGCAGGCGCGATCGCGACCGAATGGCACCACGACCCGCGGTCGGAGTTGCGCGCCGACGAGTTCGTCTCCATCATCGGTTTCACCAGCACCGACTACGCCGCGATCGAACTGGCCTGTACCCGGCTCGGCGCGGTCTCGGTGCCGCTGCCCTCCGGCGCCTCCCCCGGCCACCTGAACCCGATCATCGGCGAGGCCGCACCCCGGATCCTCGCCTGCAGCGCCGAACTGCTGGACACCGCCGTCGAATGCGCACTGGCCGGCCGGTCGCTGCGCCGTCTGGTGGTTTTCGACTACCGTGCCGACGTCGACGACCAGCATGCGAAGTTCGAGTCCGCGCGCCGCCGGCTGGCCGACGCCGGTAGTCCGGTCGTGCTGGACTCGCTGTCCGCGGTCCTCGAACGGGGCGCGACGCTGCCGCCGGCGCCGGTGTTCGAAGCGGACCCGGCGGCCGGCCGGCTGGCCATGCTGATCTACACCTCCGGCAGCACCGGCGCGCCCAAGGGCGCCATGTACACCGACCGCATGGTCATCCCGGCGTGGCGCGGGTTCTGGCGCGGCGCCGACGAGTTGCCGATCATCGGCGTGCACTGCCTGCCGATGAGCCACGTGTCGGGGCGCGCCGCGCTGACCGGCACGCTCGCCGCGGGTGGCCTCGGCTACTTCGCGGCGGCGAGCGACCTGTCGACGCTGTTCGAGGACATCGCCCTGGTCCGGCCGACGGCACTGCGGATGGTGCCCCGCATCTGCGACATGCTTTTCCAGCGCTACCACAGCGAACTGGACCGGCGCGCACCCGATCCCGCCGACCGGGCCGCGATCGAGGCGGAGGTGAGGACGCGGCTGCGCGAGCAGTTCCTCGGCGGCCGCGTCGTGTGGGCGGGCACCGGATCCGCGCCGCTGTCGCCCGAGATGACCACGTTCGTCGAGTCCTGTGTGGACCTTCCGCTGCACGACGGCTACGGCTCGACGGAAGCCGGCCGGATCACCACCGACGGGAAGGTGACGCGGCCGCCGGTGCGTGACTACAAGCTCGTCGACGTGCCCGAACTGGGCTACTTCCGCACCGACTCGCCGCATCCGCGCGGCGAGCTGCTGGTCAAGACGGACACCATGATTCCCGGGTACTACCGGCGTCCCGAGGCGACCGCGGAGATCTTCGACGACGAGGGCTATTACAAGACCGGCGACATCATGGCCGAGATCGGGCCGGACGAGCTGGTCTACGTGGACCGCCGCACGAACGTGCTGAAGCTGTCCAACGGCGAGTTCGTGGTCGTCGCGAAACTGGAGGCCCTGTTCGTCACCAGCCCGCTGGTCCGGCAGATCTTCGTCTACGGCAACAGCGAACGCGCCTACCTGCTCGCCGTGGTGGTGCCCACCCCGGAGGCGATCGACCGCGCCGGCGGGGCCATCGCGGAACTCAGGCAGATGATCGGCGAGTCGATCCACCGGGCCGCGAAGGACGCCGGCTTGCGCGGCTACGAGATCCCGCGCGACCTGCTGATCGAGACCGAGCCGTTCAGCACCGCCGACGGCCTGCTCTCCGACGTGCGCAAGCTGTTGCGCCCCAAGCTGAAGGACCGCTACGGCGAACGCCTCGAGCAGCTCTACGCCGATCTCGCCGAACGGGAGACCGACCAGCTGCGCATCGTCCGCCGCGCCGGCCGCGACCAACCGGTGCTGGCGACGGTGCTGCGGGCCGCCCAGGCGTTGCTGGGTCGCGAAGGCACCGCCGTGGCCGGCGAGGCGCACTTCACCGACCTCGGCGGAGACTCCCTGTCCGCGCTGACCTTGTCCGGCCTGCTCGGGGAGATCTTCGACGTCCAGGTGCCGGTGGGCGCCATCATCAGCCCCGCCAACGACTTGCGGCACCTGGCGGACCACATCGAAACGGCACGAAGGCCCGGGCCGAGCCGCGCGACGTTCGCGAGCGTGCACGGCGCCGGCAGCACGCGGGCGCGGGCCGGGGAGCTCACGCTCGACAAGTTCGTCGACGCCACGGTGCTATCCGGCGCCGCAACGGTGTCGCGGCCCACCGGCACCACCGCAACCGTGCTGCTGACCGGGGCCAACGGCTACCTCGGCAGGTTCCTGTGCCTGGAATGGCTGACCCGACTGGCGGAGACGGGTGGCACGCTGGTCTGCCTTGTGCGGGGCAGCACCGACGACGACGCCCGCCGGCGGCTCGCCGGAGCGTTCGACAGTGGCGACCCCGGACTGGTCCGCCGGTTCCAGGACCTGGCCGCCGGCCACCTCGAGGTCCTCGCCGGCGACATCAGCGAGCCCGGCCTGGGCCTGGACGAGTCGGCGTGGCACCGGCTGACTCGCACGGTCGACCGGATCGTGCACCCGGCCGCGCTGGTCAACCACGTGCTGCCGTATGAGCAACTGTTCGCTCCCAACGTCGTCGGCACCGCCGAAGTGATCCGGATGGCGCTCACCACCCGGCTCAAGCCGATCGATTACGTGTCCAGCCTGGGCGTCGTCGCCGCGCAGGCGTCGGCGGCCGACGAGGATGCCGACATCCGGGCCACCAGTCCGGTTCGGACACTCGACCAGAGCTACGCCGGCGGCTATTCCACGAGCAAGTGGGCAGGCGAGGTCCTGCTTCGCGAGGCGCACGAGCGGTGCGGCCTGCCGGTGGCCGTGTTCCGGTCGGGCATGATCCTCGCGCACCCGCGTTACGCGGGGCAGCTGAACGTGCCCGACGTCTTCACCCGGCTGCTGGTCAGCCTCATCGTCACCGGCGTCGCACCGCGATCGTTCTCTCCGGCGGACACCGACCGCGCGCACCACGGCGGGCTGCCGGTCGACTTCGTCGCGGCGGCCATCGCCGCACTCGGCGAACAGGCCGCGGCGGGTTACCGGACGTTCAATGTGCTCGATACGTCGGGCGTCTCGTTCGACGTGATCGTGGACTGGCTGGTCGAAGCCGGCCATCCGATTGCCCGGATCGACGACTACGACGAGTGGTTCACCCGCTTCGAGGCCGCCCTCCGTGCACTGCCGGACCGGGCGAAACGACACTCGTTCCTGCCGCTGCTGCACGCGTTCGGCAGCACCCGTGCGGGTCCCGGGCGCGACGGCGTGCCCGCCGACCGCTTCCGCGCCGCCGTGCACGCCGCCGACACGGACATTCCGCACGTGTCGGCCTCGCTCATTCGCAAGTACGGCGCCGATCTGCGACTGCTGAAGCTGATCTGAGCGCGGCGGTCAGCCGGTCACCAGGTGACCGGCAGCATAGTAAGGCCCCCGACCAGCAGATCGGCACGGCTCGGCAGTTCCTGGACCGGCACCGCCAACGCCAGCGCCGGGAAACGCCGCGGCAGCTCGGTGAACACCGTCCGCAGCTCGACGCGGGCAAGGCTGGCAGCGAGGCAGTAGTGGGCGCCGTACCCGAACGCGAGGTGTGGATTGGTGACCCGGCGGATGTCGAAGGCATCCGGATCATCGAACACCTCCGGATCGCGGTTGGCCGCCCCAGGGGACAGGACCACGGCGTCGCCGGTACGGATGTGCACACCCGCGACCTCGATATCGGCGTGCGCGTAGCGGGGCAGGCCGGCGTTGGACGAGGGCACGGCCATCCGGAGGATTTCCTCGACGGCGCCGTCGACCAGCGCCGGATCACGACGGATCGCAGCGCACTGCTCGGGGTTCGTCAGCAGCAGCAGGGTGCCGACGTCGATGCGGGCGACGGTGGTTTCATGGCCGGCGAACAGCAACAACGCGGCCAGCCCGGCGATGTGGTGATCGTCGTAACCCCCTTGGGCCTGCGCGGCGACCAGATCCGAGATCACGTCCTGACCCGGGGTAACCCGCTTCTCGGCGACCAGCTCGCGCATGTACGCGTTGAGCCGTTGTAGCGCGGCCGTGCTCGCCTCGCGGTCATGGAGATTCGACGCCTGGCGTGACCACAGCCCGAACTCCTCGCGGTCGGCGTAGGGGACGCCGAGCAGTTCACAGATCACGAGGACCGGTAACGGAAACGACAACGCCTCGTGCAGGTCGGCCGGTCGTTCCTGCTCGGCGAGCCGGTCGAGCAGGTCGCCGGTGAACTCCGCGACCCGCTCCTGCAGTGCCCGCATCCGCCGGGCGGAGAACGCCGGGGCCAGCAGTCTGCGCGCCTGCTCGTGCGTTTCGGCTTCGGTGCCGGCCTCGCCCATCGGACCGCCGAGCACTGCCGAGTCCGAAATTCGGGCGGCACGCTCCGGCGCGGGGTGGGACCGGCCCAGCCGCCGGTCCGCGAACAGCTCCTTGGCCTCGGCATGACCTGTGACCAGCCAGGCGATGTCCCCGGTCGGTGTGCGGACCGGCGCGACGGGCGCGGTGTCCCGCAGGGACCGGTACATCGGGGCCATCTCGAGAATGTTCTTGCGTGGGAACGGTAGCTGCGGTGGCGCAACGTCGGTCATGACGCCATCGCACCACCAAACCGTATCCCGCGGTCGCCAACCGTGGCGAAGTCCTGGCAAATGATTGGCGATGGTTATCGGTGATCAGGCCGGACCGCTCCCCGCGAGCCGGAACTCCCGGGGAGCGGTTCGCTCCTCAGGAGCCGAAACTCGGCAGGATCTTGCCGGGCACCGCGTTGATGCTGCGGACGAAGCCCAGCACCGGCACGCCCAGGGGCGCGAAGGTGTAGATGTTGTTCAGCTGACTGGTGTCCGGCTCGTCCACAACAGGCACACCGCCCGGTGCCGGGGCCTCCGCCGCCAGCGCGGGGGCCGCCGCGCCCGCGAGTGCCGTCGCCGCCAACGCCGTCACCGCGAAACCGCGGGCCAGGGTCTTCTTCATCATTTCGCCTTTCGTGTCAGGGGAACCGTCAACCCGCGAAGTAGGTCAGCACGCCGTCGATCGGGGCCAGGGCCCCCGCTGGGAGGCCGACCGTCGGGCCGAGCAGCGCGCCCGCGTCCGCGCCCGGCAGCACCCACACCGCGGGGCCCTCGTCCGCGCTCGCGACGCCTCCCCCGAGGCCCAGCGCGACCGCGCCGACGGCCCCCGCGACGAGTGCGCGCGTCACCGTTTTCCGCACCATCTCTCCTCTCTTGTCTCCCGCCCGTCATTCGAGCGGGAAGCTCACCGGCACGACCGTCGCGCCGGGAACCCACTGCGCGCCGCCGTCGCCGTGGTCGTGCTCCATGGGCATGACACTGACCTGCGCCGAGGCGAACAGCTGGACCTTTCCGGCGCTGGCCGGCTCCCCCGCGCCGAGCCACGCGCGGAACCCGGCGACGCTCGGCGACTCCCCGGCGAACGCGTCGCCCAGCGCGACGGCGTAGCTCACGGCGAGCTGCTCGCGCGGATCGAACCGCAGCGGGATGGTCGACGAGGGCACGGAGTTCACGATCGGCCCGTTCAGCAGCCACGGCGCCAGATACACGCCGTACGTGTAGCTCGGCACGCTCGCGTTGAGCGCGCGGTAAGCGCTTGCCCAGCCGGACACGACGACGAGCGCGCCGGCGGGCACCGGCTGGTCGCTGACCCGCAGCCCGGACTCCCGCACGACCTGCGCCGCGGCCTGACTCCGCGCGGTGTTGTCGGCGACGAGCGTGACCGCACTGACGTGCCGTGCGGCCAGGAACGCCAGCATCTTGCGCAGTGCGTCGGTGTCCTCTCCGGACAGCGCGTCGGACGGGCAGGCCGTGAGCGGGTCCTTCCGCGCGGCGACCGCGGCACCGAGCGCCGCCGACGCGCACTCCGGATCCACCGCGGGACCCGGGTCCTGGCCCGCGTCGACCTCGAGTCCGGCGTCGTGCCCGCCGCCGGAGATCGTCAGGTCGCCGCGCCCGCGGGGCAGCTCCACGTCCGCCCAATACCCTTGTGCGCCAGGCCGTTCCGTCGCGGCGACGCCATTGACGGCGAGGCCCGCGACCGGCACGTGCACGAGGTTGCGACCGGGCCGCTGCGGGCTCACCAGCACCGGAACCTGCCGTCCCGACAGGGACACCGTGGACAGCAGGGCGACCCCGGGCGTCGGTGGCTCGGGCGGCCGCGGCAGCGCGGCGACCGTCGTCCAGGCAAGGAACGCGACCATGACGACGGCGACCCCGGCCTTGCGCTCGCGCACGAGCAGCGCGGCGACGGGCAACACGACGACGGCGATCAGCGCGAGCCCGAACACGGTCGCGTACAGCCGGCGATCGAAAGCCACGCCCGACAGCAGCAGCTGCGCCGCGCCCGCGGCGGTCAGCAACAGCCCCAGCGACAGCGCCAACGCCCCGAACCGGGGCGGTTTCTCCTCGGCCTGCGCCAGGCCGAACCAGACCGTGGCCGCGGCGACATACGCGGTGTCGGCGGCGAACTCGAGGCCCGAGCGGCCGAGCGCCGTCTCCACCACGACCAGGACCGCCAGCACCAGCGCGGCCCACCGCGCCGCGGCGGGCCGCCACACCAGCAGGGCGGGCACGGACAGGGCGAGCACCGCGTGCGCCACCGCGCCCACCACGTTCACGTCGAAGGCGAACGCCGACACGACCGCCAGCGCAGCCGCGAGCCCGGCCGCAATACCGGGTGGCCGCCCCCGGAACAGGCCCGCACCCGCGACGACCGCCGTCGCGAGCAGCAGCACCAGCCGCACCAGCAGCGCGGCGACGTCCACCCCCGGCGACCCGGTCGCCAGGTGATTCCCGTGATCCATCAAAGTCCTTCACGCTCGGGGGAATGCCGGGTTCTGCCGCCTTGGCCGTGGCAGAACCCGACCACCGCCCTACTTCACGTCCGCGTCGGCGACGACGAACAGTTCCGAGTGGGGTTTCGCGTTGCCGAAGTCGCCGTGTGGCCACGACTTGCGGTTGAAGTTGATCCCCACCTGCCCGGTGAGCTCATCGCGGAAGTCCTGGTCCACCGCGACCTTCCCGTCCGGCGACAGGTTCAGCACGGTGACCTTGTGGTCACCGTCCAAACCGGACCGTGCGACGAAGTAGTCGGAAGCCGCGATCCGGGTGGGCTGGTCGGTCTCGTGGTAGAGACCGTCCTGCCCCAGCACGAAGTTGTCGTACCCGCCCCAGTGCGGGCCCGCGCCCGGCTGGCCGGGGTTGATCGGCGCGGCACCGGCGACCGTCGGCAGCACGCCCCCACCCCCCTTCTGCGCCTGGTCCTTCGTCTGGATGCCCGGTCCGGCCCAGTTCGGCCCCGCCGCCAGCAGCTTCTGGATGTCCAGTGTGTACACGCCGCCGGTGGTGCCGGGGTCGTCCGGCCCGAGCGTGCCCTTCTGCCGCCCGATGATGGCGCGATAGAGGAAGCGGTCGTCCGGGCTGGTCTGGATCCAGCCGCCGTTGGAGCTGGCGCCGTTGCTGTCGTTGGCCGAGTAGATCGCCTTGTTGGCGGCCCCGTCGTCGAACACCTCGTACCAGTGCGGTTGCGCGGCAGTGATGTCCGGCGTGTAGAACACCGCACCGCCCTGCATGGACTGGGCGAACGCACCCTTGTGTCCCGGCAGGTTGGTCACCGTGGTCTCCATGACGGCACTGTCCTCGCGGTACAGCGGGTCGAAATCATTCGCCCGTGGACCGGTCGGCAGGTACGAAACCGCCTTGAGCCTCGGGTGGTTGCGGTCGGAGATGTCCCACGTGCGGACCGTCGGCCGGCGCAGGTACGGCGAGGGCTGCTTCACCGGGTCGAGGATGATGTTCCTCGGCTCGGCGTAGTCGCTGGTGACCAGCGTGTTCAGGTCCTCGCGTGCCTGGATGCCGTGCGGGTTGGCGCAGGTCGGCTGACCAAGGCTCGGCAGGTTGTCGCAGAGCTTGGCGTTGTCGGCCTGCAGGCTCGCCGCCGGGCTCTGGGACAGTACCTGCCCGTCCTGTCCGAAGTGGACGACCTCACCCGGGCTGCCCGCGAACCCGTTTCCGACGACCGTCTGGCCTCCTGCGTAGGTGTACGGGCCGGGCACGACCGGCCCGCCCATGTAGGTGCCGTAGGCCGAACCGTCCTTGAGCACCCAGTAGGCGTCGGGCACCGAGCCGCCGAGCGTCTGCGTGGGCAGACTGACTCCCTTGAGCTTCAACGCGGGCAGGGCGCTCGCGTCGAAAGCGTAGGTCGCCGCGGCGAACAGCGCGCCCGCGTAGATGGTGTCGCCCTTGTGCCACACGTACTGCATGTGGTGCGGCTCGTTCTCCACCAGCGGTCCGACGGTGGCGGTGTTGACCACCTTGCCGTAAGTCGGCGATCCCTTGGTCGCGTCGATGACGGCGAGGAAGTCCGGGCCCGGCAGGGCGTTTTTCGTCTTGTTCAGACCACCGCCGACGGTGCCGGGAAGGTTCTTGACGTCCTTCACTGCCGTGTCGGCAACGTTCTCGTCACCGGCCCACACCAGCAGCCACTCCTTGCGCTGACCGCTGCGGGCGTCGATGTCCTTGGACACCAGGTGGTTCTGCACCCAGTACTGCTTGCCGTCGGCCGCGGTCTTCGAGTCGGTGACGACCTGGACGTCGGCGTAGGCGCTGGTGGTGGACCCGGTGAAGGTCACCGCCGCCGCGGCGAGTGCCGCGGCGAGCGTGCCGATCAGGGGTTTTCGCCATCGCGGCGAATAGACGCGCATGCGTACTCCGATTTGTTTTCATTGTGTTCCGTAACCCTGGAAAAAGGGGCACAGCCCTCCCCCGGGACGAGGGAAAGTCCTGACTATTCGGCGGGTTTCACCTCGCACCGTTGATCATCATGACCGGGATGCTTCTGGAACCGCACAAAGACTGTCAAACTGGTGTCAAAGTATGAGAATCACCCACAAGTGTGGCGGGCTTGTCTCCGCAGCCGGTGCGCCGTAGACACGGTTCGTGTCTCTCCCCACCCGCAATCTCGTTCTCGTCGCACTGGTGCGGGTCCTGGCGCCGAATGGGCGGGCAGTTTTCCGCCGCGCTGAGCGAAGTCACCGATCCGCGCTACGTCGGCACGATCGAGCTGTTGCCGCTGCTCGCGGGCGCGGTCGGCTGGCGCGACGCGGTGGCGCTCCGGTCCGTGGCACCCCTGCTCGGCGCCGTCGCCCTGACCCGGCGGAGCCGACCCACCTAACGGCACGCAGTGCCAGCCTCAGGCGTCGTCCTCGTGGAGGGCGGCGCTGATCTGGCGCACGACCTCCGACAGCGAAGTCGTCGTGCGCAGCACGGCGATGACGGTCTGCTCCTCGTCCTCCTCGGCGGCGGACGGCCGGTACGGCGGGTACGCGTCGATGACGAGCTGGAACGCTTCCTTGGCGTGGGCGTGCGCGTCTTCCCGGCCGCCGCTGCGCAGCCAGCGCCGCAGCACGTGGTTGTGCGCGGCCGCGACGGCGGCCGCCGCGACCGAGCCGCGCAGGTCCGCGTGGGGATCGCCGGCCGCGACGAACCGTTCGCGCAGAAACTGCGCGAACACGCGCTGGTATCGGTCGACACTCGCGACTTCCCTGTCGCGCAAGGAACTCACGGTGCGGGTGAGGGCGTAGCGCTTGACCGAGACGTCCGGGTCCGACAGGTAGAAGTCGAGCACCAGACCGACGCCGGCGCAGACCACCTCGAGGGGATTCTGCTTCGCGTCGGCGGTGGCGAACACTCGCTCGATGTCGTGCAGAACCTCCTCGTGGTTGGGGAAGATCGCGTCGTCCTTGGAGCGGAAGTAACGGAAGAACGTGCGCCGGCCGACGCCGGCCGCCGAGGCGATCTCGTCCACCGTCGTGGCCTCGTAGCCCTGGTCGAGGAACAGGTCGATCGCGGCGACGGTGAGGGAATGGCGCAGCTGCCTGCGGCCGGCCGTGGTGCGGCCCGCACGGGACCGCGGCGCTCGCGTGGACTCCTCGGACATGACACGAACCTAACAGGCGTACTTGATAAAGGCACGGAGTGCCATTACAGTATCGGTGATACCTCAGCGTCGCGCCGTCGAAGGGGACTGCCATGACCGCCATGAGCGTCGAACCACCCGTGGTTCGTGAGACCGCCACCCCACGTCTGGATTACCGCGGCGTGTTCGGCTGGCCCGTGCGCTGGCACAACGGCGGGCTCACGCTGGTCACCGGCGGCGGCATCGGCGGTGTCGCGGTTCCCAAGGGCCTGGCCGAGCAGATCATCTCCAACGTCGGGCGGCAGGGGTGCTCCGGCCCAGCGGTGAGCGTGCCGACGCGGCACGGGATGGTCGTGATCCTCCTGGTCGAGGCCGATGCGCTGGCGGCGCTGGACGACCCGCTGCCGGACGGCGTCAAGGTGCTGACCGCCGGCACCGCGATCCCGCTGCCCAACGAGCGCCGCCCCGACGACCTCGCGCGCTGGCTCGTCCCGCCGGACATCCACCAGCGGTGGCTGCCCAGCCAGACCGCGGTGCTGGCCAGCATCCGCTCGGTGTTCCGCGCCCGCCGCCACGTCGCGGCCCGCTGACCCCGCGAAAGCAGCGTCTCCCCCGTCGTCGCTGACACCCCACACTTCCCCGGCACCCGCAAGCGGGCGCCGGGGACTTCCATTTCCTGCCTGGGCCGACGACGGTATTGTCCGTTTCATGCTCGCCAGGGCCGCCATCAACGGCACGCGACAGGCCATCCTGACCCGGCGCGTGCGGCTGCTCGTCGCCGCGACCATCACCTACAACGTGCTCGAAGCGATCGTCGCGATCACCGCGGGGTCGATGGCGTCCTCGACCGCGCTGGTCGGCTTCGGCCTGGACTCGGTGATCGAGGTCGCGTCCGCGGCCGCGGTCGCCTGGCAGTTCTCCGGAACCGATCCCGAGGCGCGTGAACGCGCCGCGCTGCGGGTGATCGCGCTGTCGTTCTTCGCGCTCGCGGCCGACGTCACGGTCGAGTCCGTACTGTCCTTCGTCACCGGGGACGCCGCCGGCCATTCGACGGCCGGGATCGTGCTCGCCGCGGTGTCGCTGGTCGTGATGCCGGTGCTGTCTGCGGCGCAGCGGCGAGCCGGGCGGCAGCTGGGGTCGGCCAGCGCGGTCGCCGACTCCAAGCAGACCCTGCTGTGCACCTACCTGTCCGGCGTCCTGTTGCTCGGACTGCTGCTCAACACCCTGTTCGGCTGGTACTGGGCCGACCCGATCGCCGCGCTGGTCATCGCCGCCGTCGCGGTGCGCGAGGGCCGCGAGACGTGGCGCGGCGACCACTGCTGCCAGGCCGATGTCAGGTTTCCCCGGCGCGATCCGTCTGACATGGTGACGGACGGAGGACGCTGTGGACGAACGTGACTGGCTCGCGGACCGGTTCGAGACGCACCGCACCCACCTGCGCGCGGTGGCGTATCGGATGCTCGGCTCGCTGACCGAGGCCGAGGACGCCGTGCAGGAGGCGTGGCTGCGGCTGAGCCGGTCGGACTCCGGCGCGGTGGAGAACCTGGGCGGCTGGCTGACGACGGTGGTCGGCCGGGTGTGCCTGGATATGCTGCGCTCGCGCAAGGCCAAGCGCGAGGAATCGCTGGAAGCGCGGCTGCCCGACCCGATCGTGAGCGGCGACGGCGCGGTCGACCCCGAGCAGGAAGTGCTGCTGGCGGACTCGGTGGGGCTGGCGCTGCTCGTCGTGCTGGAAACGCTGTCGCCGGCCGAACGGCTCGCGTTCGTGCTGCACGACATGTTCGCCGTGCCGTTCGACGAAATCGCGTCCATTGTGGACCGGACGCCGGCGGCGGCGATGCAGCTGGCGAGCCGCGCGCGGCGGCGGGTGCGGGGCTCGGCGCCGGTGCCCGACCCGGACCTGACCCGGCAGCGGGCGGCCGTCGAGGCGTTCCTCGCCGCGGCCCGAAGCGGCGACTTCGAGGCGCTGGTGGCCGTGCTCGCGCCGGACGTGGTGCTGCGGGCGGACCTGGCCGGCGGGACGCGGGTCGTGCACGGCGCGCGCGAGGTCGCCGGCCAGGCGATCATGTTCAACCGCGTGGCCGCGGCCCCGGTCTCGGTGCACGCGCTGGTCAACGGCGCCGCCGGGCTGGTCGCGGTGCACGACGGGAAACCGTTGTCGGTGCTCGGGTTCACCGTCGTCGACGGCCGGATCGCCGAGATCGACATCGTCAGCGACCCGGCCCGCCTGTCCCGCCTCGCCGTCGAGGTCGGCGAGCCCGGCCCGGCGAGCTGACTGTGCATTCAGCTCGCGCCAGTCCAGCGCTAGTCCCCCCTCCGGCCGTCGATCGTCTCGCGGATCAGGTCCGCCATGCGAACGTGGCACGCTGGAAATCGAGGAATCCCAGCAACGTCGCGATCTCGTCGGCGGCCACCGGCGGTTCCGGACGCCCGTGCTCATCCCGCACGATCTCGGTCACGAGCGCCGAGTCCAGGACGCCGCCGCGCGGATCATGCGCTGCGTCGGCTCCATCGACGTGCGGCGGGTCGCCGAACATCCGGTCTGGGCCATGACATTCGGCATGGCCCAGACCGGATCAGGTGTCAGCTTCGGGCGAGGCCGGCCTCGATCGCCTCGATGATGCGCGGCCGCAGTTCCTCGTGCCGGATGATCGCGTCGACCGAGCCGACCTCGACGGCACGCTGGATGCTGTGCACGCCGTCGAACTCGGCGGCCACCTCACCCAGCTTCTCGGCCCGCACCGAGGCCCGCACGTCCGCCAGTTCGGTGGCCAGCGCGGCCCGCTCGCCACCGGCGGCGTCGGCCAGCCGCGCGTCCAGCTGGGCGACCCGCGGGTCCTTGCCGGTACGCGCGTTGACATCCCCGGCGAACACGACCGCCGCCGCGGGGGCGCCACCGATCACCGACGCGAACGACCCGTCCACCGCCAGCACCGTCATGTTCGGGTTGAGCGCCTTGGAGAACACGACGAACGCACCGCCGTGGTACCGCGAGATCACGCAGAAGACGATGGGGCCGGAGAAGTTCACGATGGCCCGGCCGATCTCCGCGCCGTACTCGAGCTGGAGCTTGCGCATCGACTCCGGCGACCCGTCGAACCCGGACAGGTTCGCCAGCACGACCAGTGGCCGGTTCCCGCTCGCCGCGTTGATCGCGCGCGCCACCTTCTTCGACGAGCGCGGGAACAGGGTGCCCGCGGTGTAGGTGTCGGGACCGTCGGTGGGCGGGAAACCGCGCCGCGGCACCGAAAGCGATTCGATGCCCAGCAGGCACACCGGGTACCCGCCGAGGTGCACGTCCTGCACCACGGCCGTCTCCGCGTCGGCCATGCCCGCCCAGCGTTCCAGGATCGCGTGGTCGGAGTCGGCCAGCGCCCGCATCACGGTACGGATGTCGAACGGCTTCTTGCGGTCCGGGTTGGTGGCGCGGGAGAAGATCTCGCCGACCGTGGTGAAGTCGGTGCCCACCACGGCGTGCGGGTAGGGCGAGATGTCGCGGTCCACCGGGTCGCTCGTGGTGGCGCGTCGCGGCCGCAACTCGCCCGGTGCGATGTAGGCGTGGTCGTAGTGCGCCATCAGCACCGTGCGCGCCGACACGAGGTCGGGCGCCCAGTACTGCGCCTGCCCGTTCGGGCCCATCACGCGATCGTAACCACCGATGCCGAAGTTGTCCTCGGCGGACACGCCACCGGAGAAGTCCAGGGACTGCTTGCCGGTCAGCACCATGGCCGAATCCGGCGTCATCACCAGGATTCCCTTGGTGTGCATGAGCATCGTGGCCTCGGCGTTCCAGTACGGCTGGGCGCCGACGTTGATGCCCGCGACGACGATGTTGATCTCCCCGCCGCCCTGGGTGAACTCGACGATGCGCTTGAGCGCCCCGGCGATCCAGTCCATGTTCTCCACGCCGGAGTCCATGGCGATCTTCGCGCCCGCCGACAGGGCGAACCATTCGACGGGAACGCCCATCCGCTCCGCGAGGTCCAGCGCGGCGATGATCCGCGCGCACTCCGGCTCGGCCAGCGCGCCCAGCGCGCGCGTCGGGTCGCCCAGCAGCGCGACCCGCGTGACACCCTCGGGGTAGCGCGCGGTCGGCGTGGTGACCACACCGGCCACAATGGACGCTTTGTTGAGCCCCTTCGGCCGGTCGACGGGGACGAGGGTGCCCTTGTCGTCGAGGTCGTACTCGGTGAACCGCCCGCCGGCCCCGGCGAGCATCCCGGTCAGCTCGTACGGGTAGACCGTCGCGCGGCGACGGGCCCCGGCCACCTTCTGGCCGTAGTCGTCCAGCGGCTGGATCTTCTCCGTCGGCGGGTCGGTCAGCTCGACCCGCACGCCGGCGCTGACGTCGTAGGAGATCCGCACGGCGAGATCCCGCAGCTCCCCGGTGGCCCGGTCCCGCTGGCGGCCCAGGAACGTGACCTCCTCCAGGCCGGCGCCGCCGGTGCTGGGCAGGATGCGCTGCGCGAGCGCGTTGAGCTCGTCGACGGTCAGCTCGCTCGGCGGCCACACGTAGATGAAGATCCGGTTGGTGTCCAGGCGCTTCTTCACGGGCCGCTGTGCCTGCACCTTGCGGATCGCGTCGAGGCACGCGTCGAGCGCACCCTCGATCGCGGGCAGGGCGATCATCCGGCCCTCGGCGTCCCGCAGCGGCGTGAGGTCGCGGACCTGCGCCATCGCGACGAGGCGCTCGTCGGTCGGGTTCTTCGGTGCGACGCAGCGGAACAGGTAGATCTCCTCGTCCGCCGACGGCAGCCGGGTGCGCTCGAAGTTCGCCAGGCGCTCGAGGTGCATCCGCCGCGCGATCATCGGGTGCAGCCCGCGGATCAGCCGGTCCTCCGCGTACGCGCCGTCCTCGCGGCGGAACGTGAAGTGGTGGTGCATCACCGCGCCGCTGCGGCCGGCAACGGTCGTGGTGACCCGCTTGACCTGCTCCGGCAGCAGCGCCGACGCGAGCACCTCGCCCAGCCGCGCGGCCATCGTCTCGGCGTCCTCGGGCTGGTCGTGCCACGTCAGGTAGACGTCCACGTCGAGGTCCTGGCCGGTCACCACACCCGCCACGGCGGCCAGCGCGTCCGGCAGGTCCGCGAAGTCGGCGGCGGTGGCGGCCAGCTGGAACTCGGTGCCCTCGATCTCGTAGCCGGCCGTGAAGAACGCGCGGCCGTCGACGGTGAAACAGCGCGCGCCGGCGGAGCCGCGGTTGGCGTAGTACCGGCGACACAGCACCTCCAGCAGCGGACCCGGGTCGACCCCGCGACGGCCGGCGCGCCGCCCGACGAGGCGCACGAGCGGCTCGGGGGTAGCGACCATCGCGGCGATCCGCTCGGCGCGGTCCGGCGCGTCCGGGTGCTCGTCGAGGTAGCGCAGGTGTGCGCGCACCCGGGTGTAGGTGGCGGCGCGGTTGCGCCGCAGCAGGGGCTGCGCGAACCAGCCGAACACGACGCTGCGCGCCAGGTCGGACACGACCGGGAAGCGCAGCTGGGTGGCCAGCACGAGGTGCTCGAGCGCGTGCCCGGCGGCCTCGCGCAGCTCACCCGAGGGCGGCGGTTCGGCCAGCCAGCGCTGCAGCAGCGTGGTGGCGACGGTCGCGTCGGCCGCGGCCCGCTGCTGCGCGAGGAAGATCCGGAAGACGGCCTCTTCCAGCTCGGGCGTGCGGTCGAGGCTGTCGATGCCGTAGTGCGCGAGCACGCGGGACAGCCGGGTGGTGAACGTGTCCGACAGGCCGGCGCGCTCGACGTCGAGGCTCTGCAGGTAGGTGTGGAAGAACTCGCGCGGGCTGTGCACCCGGGTATCGGCCTTGGTCTCCTCGTCGGCGGGCCGGTTGCGGGACAGCTCGGACAGGTCCGCGAACGCCTGCAGCAGCCCGACCTCCGCCTCGACGGGGCGGTACGGCAGTTCCGCGCGGGCGGCCAGGTAGTTCCGCAGCGTGCGGCCCTCTTCGGCCGGGTCGACATCGAAGCCGAGCAGCATGCTGCGCAAGTCCTCGAGGCCGCGCGCGACACGGGCTTCGGCGGACACGCCGTCGGGCTCGGGCGGCAGTTCGAGGTCCACGCCGTTATCCTGCTCGGCGGCCTCGTCGGTCGCGTCGCCGACCGGCTCCAGGCGCAGCATCGGCGCGCCCGTGCCGACCTGGCTGCCGACGGAGACGGCACATTCCCTGAGCCGCGCGCGGAACGGCGCCCGCAGCACGGTCTCCATCTTCATGCTCTCCAGCACCAGCACCGGCGCACCGGCCTCGACCTCGTCGCCGACCGACACCGGCGTGGCGACGACCAGCGCGGGCGCCGGCGAGCGGACGACGCCGCCCTCGTCGCGGCTGACGCGGTGGGTGACGCCGTCGACCTCGATGAGGTGGATCGGGCCGTGGGTATCGGACACCAGGCGGTGCCGCCGCCCGTTGACCACGATCACCCCGGTGTGGTCGTCGTAGCGGTCGATGTCGACGTCCACCGGGTACACGACGTCGCCGCCGGCGACGCCGATGCGGAACCGCGAAGGCCCGATGCGGGCCACGGTGACGGCGTACCCCGCGCCGCGCAGCTTCAGCTCGATCGCGCGGCCGACCTCGTGCTGGACCTGGGGCCGGCCGCCGTGCGCGGTGGACAGCAGGCGCTGGCGCTCGACCTCCTCCTCGTCCTCGTACGCTTCGATCGCGGCCGCGGCCAGCGCGACACCGGAGTGCCTGGTGGTGACGAGCCCGCCCTCGGCGCGGACGCGGTCGATCCAGCCGGTGTCAGCGACGCCGCTGATCACCTCGGGCTGGTCGAGCAGGTCGAGGATGAAGCTCTTGTTGGTGGTGCCACCCTCGATGATCACAGTGGTCTGGACCATCGCGCGGCGCAGTCGGGCCAGCGCCTCGTCGCGGGTACGACCGTAGGCGATGATCTTCGCGATCATCGAGTCGAAGTCGGCGGGGATCGTGTCGCCCTCGCTGACCCCGGTGTCGACCCGGATGCCCGGCCCCGCGGGCAGGTCCAGCAGCAGGATGTGGCCGGGCGCGGGCGCGAAGTCGCGGTCGGGATCCTCGGCGTTGAGCCGCGCCTCGATGGCGTGCCCGATCTCGGCCGGCGGCTCGCCCTCCAGCTTCCCGCCCGATGCGACATGGAGCTGAGCCTTGACCAGGTCCACGTCCGTGGTGGCCTCGGTGATCGGGTGTTCCACCTGCAGCCGGGTGTTGACCTCGAGGAACGCGAACAGCCGCTCGCCGGGGTGGTAGAGGAACTCGACGGTGCAGGCGCCGCGGTAGCCGACGGCGACGGCGAGCCGCTCCGCCGAGGTCTTCAGCTCGCGCACCTGCTCCGGCGCCAGCACCGGCGACGCGGACTCCTCGATGACCTTCTGGTTGCGGCGCTGCACGGAACAGTCGCGCACGCCCAGCGCCCACGCCGTGCCCTGGCCGTCGGCGATGACCTGCACCTCGACGTGCCGCGCGCCGGTGACCAGGCGCTCCAGGAACACGACGCCGCTGCCGAAGGCACGCTCGGCCTCGAGGCTGGTGCGCTCGTAGGCGTCGGTCAACTCCTCCGCCGAGGCGACCTTGCGGATGCCGCGCCCACCGCCGCCCGCGGTGGCCTTGAGCATCAGCGGGTAGCCGATCTGGGCGGCCTTGGCGTGCGCCTCGGCGAGGTCGGCGACCGGGCCGCGGCTCCACGGCGCGACCGGTACCCCGACCTCCTCGGCGATCAGCTTCGCGCCGATCTTGTCGCCGAGCCGGCGCATGGCGTCGGCGCTCGGGCCGACGAAGGCGATGCCGAGCTTGTCGCACAGCTCCGCGAACGCCGGGTCCTCGGCGACGAAGCCCCAGCCGACCCACGCGGCGTCGGCCTTGGTCTCGACCAGCGCGCGTTCGAGAACGCCCAGGTCCAGGTAGGGACGCGCGGACGCGGGGCCGAGACAGTAGGCCGAGTCCGCTTCGCGCACGAACGTGGCGCCGGCATCGGCGTCGGTGTACAGGGCGACGGTCTCGATGCGCTCGCGGCCTTCCGCGTTGAGCTCTCCGACGGCGTGGATCAGCCGCATCGCGGCCTCTCCCCGGTTGACGATGGCAACCCGACTGAACACTTGACCGATCCTCACAAAGTCCGACGGCACACGGTGCTGCTTGTTACTGATCCGACCGCAGTCACGGCTATCCGGCTTGGGTAGCAACGATTGCGCACTGCTCGGGGTCCGCCTACCTCGGTCGGATCAGTAAAACAGGCGACTCTCCAAGGTCCGCGGATCGTCGCCTGCCCAGGTCCAGCGTGGCGTATACCGGCGAGTATTGCTTCGTGGGGCACGCTACGTCCTGGGGCCCGGTATTTGTGGGGTTCCGCTAAAACCTATCGGCCAAGCGTGTGAGTTGCCCGGTCACCGCCGGCCCTGGCGCAGCACCCGCGCGTCCTCGCGGCCCGCCCAGGCGTTGACCCAGCTCGATCCCCGGACCGCTTTCGCCTGTTTTTTCAGTGGCGCCAGGAGTCTGGCGGCCTCGCGGTAGGACCCGACCACGCCCGCGGTGCAGATCAGGCTCGCCAGTGACACGGTGACCGGCATCGTCCCGGCCCGCCAGTCGGCGTCGAGCATGCGGTCGGCGAGCACGGTGATCTCCTCGACCCCGCACACGATGAGGAAGTCGTCGCCGCCGACGTGCCCCACGCGGACCTTCGGCAGGCCGCCGGCCAGTTCGGTGAGCGCCTGCCCGAGCGCACGGATCAGGTCGTCGCCGACCGCGACCCCGGCGGTGTCGTTGACCTGTTTGAAGGAGTCGACGTCGAGCCAGGCAGCCACGAACGGCTCGCGCGTGGCGAGGCGCCGCTCGATCTCGCCGGCCACGGCGTCGGTACCGGGCAGCCGGGTCAGCGGGTTGACCGCCGCCGCCCGTTCGATCTCCAGCGCCGCCATCGCGTGCACCACCTCCGGCACCAGCACCATCCCCTGGTAGCGGCCGAGGTCGTCGATCACGATGAGGGTGTCCTCGCCGGGCGGGTAGGTGCCGCGGGCGACGCTGGTCAGCAGCTGCAGCGCGCCCAGTTCCGCGGGCACCGTGCGCGGCTTGTCGGCCAGCTTCGACGCGGGCCGCGACGCGTACAGCGCGTGCCCGTACGGCCCGGTGACGGCCAGCAGGAACCGCTCCCGCTCCACCGTCCACTCCGGACACGCGCGCTCGTCGAGGCCGACCACGACAGCGGGGGTCTCCGGTCTGGCCAGCAGGTCACGGACGTCCGCGCAGGTCGCGGTGGTGGGCACGGTCGCGGTGGGCCGCAGCATGTCCTGCATGCGTGGTGCGGCGAACGCCGGCGCGACCTCCGGCGCGGCGGTGGGCAGCGCCGCGCGGCCCGGTCTTCGGTCCGCGAACAGGCGCCCCTGCACCAGCCGGATGCCCAGCCGCTGTACGGCCGCCAGCTGCGCGTCGGTCTCGATTTCGCCCGCGACAAGCCGCAGGTCGCGCCGGGCCGCGAACGCGACCAAAGCCTCCAGAAAGGCCACTGTGGACACTTCCTCGGCCGCGCCGTGCACGAGGCTGCGGTCGATCTTGGCGAGTTCGGCCGGTGCCCGGGCAAGCATGTTCCACGACAGGTCGCTGGCGCCGAGCCCGTCGAACGCCAGCCGGAAACCCGCCCCGCGCAACCGGAGCATTCCGGACAGCAGCTCCTCGTCGGCGACGTCCTCGAACGGGGCGCCGATCTCCAGCACGATCTCCCGCGGCCGCCGGGCCACCTGGGACAGCGCGTGGAGCAACGGTTCGAGCGCGCGCGGCGCGGCGACCGTGACCGCGGTCACGTTGACGTGCAACGGAAGCAGCGTCGCGTGCGGCGCCTCGGCCAGCACCGCGCGCACGGCGAGTTCGACGTCGGCCGCCGCCAGAAGTCCCTCGGCCCGCGCCTGCATCAGAATCTTGCCAACCGCAACTTCCCCTGGTACTGCTAGCGCCTCCACCGCGACAGCTTCACCGGTATGCAGGCTGTACAGCGGCTGGAAAGCGAATTCGAGGTCGGCCGGGAACCACGCCACCCGCGCATGATCTCCCTGAACATGTTCTGGATTCAAGCTTCCGAACGAGTGCGCTACAGCCCGTACGGCTACGACCACGGTCCGCGCGAATCCGTCCACTGCGGACAGTCGGCACGGCCACGGCGGGTGTCGCGGCGAGCACGGTGCGCGCGCATCGGTCCCGGGTGAAAAAATCGGGTCGTGCTGTCGATGCGGGCGGTGGCCGTTCGTATAGGGGGTACCACGACGGCACGAAACAGGAGGCCCCGATGAAGCAGTACCTGCTCAGCATCTACCAGCCCGACGGCCCGACGCCGCCGCCCGAGGTGCTCGACCCCGTCATGCGGCGTCTCGAGGTGTTCCAGCGGGAACTCCGGGAGGCCGGGGCCTGGGTGTTCACCGCCGGCCTGCACGAGCCGGGCACCGCGACCGTGTTGCGCCCCGAGGGGGACGACATGCTGATCACCGACGGCCCGTTCACCGAGGGCAAGGAGCATCTCGGCGGGTTCACCGTGATCCGGGCGGCCGACCTCGACGAGGCCCTGGCGTGGGGCCGCAAGCTCGCGCACGCCATCGGCCTGCTGGCCATCGAGGTCCGCCCGATGCAGGGTGACGAGGAACCCTCGTGCGCGGGTCCGGCCAGGAGTTGACGCGCGCGCAGATCGAGCGCGTGTTCCGCGCGGAGTACGGCCGCGCGGTCTCGGTGCTCGTGCGCGCCTGCGGCGACATCGACCTCGCCGAGGAGGCGGTGCAGGACGCGTTCACCGAGGCCGTGCGGCGCTGGCCGGACGCCGGCGTGCCGCCGAGCCCCGCGGGCTGGATCATCACCACGGCGCGCCACCGGACCATCGACCGGTTGCGGCGGGAGGCGACCCGCCACGCACGGCACGCCCAGGCCGCACTGGTCCACGTCACCGACGAGCCGGCGGAGGAGGGTCCCGTGCACGATGACCGGCTGCGCCTCATCTTCACCTGCTGCCACCCGGCGCTTGCCGGGCAGGCGCAGGTCGCGCTGACCCTGCGGCTGCTCGGCGGGCTGAGCACCGCCGAGATCGCCCGGGCGTTCCTGGTGCCCGAGCCGACGATGGCGCAACGCCTGGTGCGGGCCAAGACCAAGATCCGGGACGCGCGCATCCCCTACCGCGTGCCGGGCGACGCAGACCTCCCGGAGCGGCTGCGGACCGTGCTCGCAGTCGTCTACCTGATCTTCAACGAGGGGTACACCGCGAGCTCGGGTGACGCGCTCGTGCGAGCGGACCTGTGCGCCGAGGCGGTCCGGCTCGGCCGGCTGCTGGCCAAGCTGATGCCGGACGAGCCCGAGGTGCTGGGCCTGCTCGCGCTGATGCTGCTGATCGAGTCCCGGCGCGCCGCGCGCACCGGCGCGGCCGGCGACCTCGTCCGGCTCGCCGACCAGGACCGCGCCCGGTGGGACACGGCCCTCATCGCCGAGGGGCAGGCGCTCGTCCGGCGGTGCCTGCGCCGCGGCAGACCGGGTCCGTACCAGATCCAGGCCGCGATCAACGCCGTGCACAGCGACGCCCCGGGCGCGGCGGACACCGACTGGGGCCAGATCCGGCAGCTCTACGACCAGTTGCTGGCGATCTCGCCGAGCCCGGTCGTCGCGCTGCACCGGGCGGTCGCGGTCGCCGAGGTCGACGGGCCGGAGCAGGCGCTCACCCTGGTCGACGAGCTCGACCTCGACCGCCACCACCTGTTCCACGCCGTGCGCGCCGACCTGCTGCGACGGCTCGGCCGCGACGCGGAGGCCACCCGCGCCTACCAGGCCGCGATCGCCCGCACGGGCAACGCCGCCGAGCGCGAGTTCCTGCGCCGGCAGGCCGCTACCTGACACCGTCCCGACACGCCGTCCTGGTATTTGTGTGGTGTGCGCGCGATGCGATGGCTGCTGTTCGTGGGCGTCCTGGTGCTGGTCGCGGCGGGCGTCACCACGTGGGCGATCCTCGCCACCCGCACGCCGCCCCCGCCGTCCTGCACCGCGGGCGGGTACCAGCTGACGCCGCAGCAGGCGCAGAACGCGGCCACCATCGCCGCGGTCGGCGGCCGGCTCGGTATGCCCGACCACGCCGTGACGGTCGCGCTCGCGACGGCGCTGCAGGAGTCGAAGCTGCAGAACCTGACCGGCGGCGACCGCGACTCGGCGGGGCTGTTCCAGCAGCGGCCCAGCCAGGGCTGGGGCACCTACGAGCAGGTGACCGACCCCGTCCACGCGGCCACGGCGTTCTACCAGCGCCTCAAGGAACAGCCGAACTGGACCGAGCTCAGCGTCACGCGGGCCGCGCAGCTGGTGCAGCGCTCGGCCGCACCCGACGCCTATGCCCAGTGGGAGCCCGAAGCGCGGGCCTTCGCGGGCGCGTTCACCGGGCAGACGCCCGGCGCGCTGACGTGCGGCCATCTGGCGTTGGGCACGACGACGGCGAACCTGGTGACCACTGCGAACACCGAGCTGGGCACCGCCGTGCTGAGCGGGCGGCACGACACCGTGCAGGGCTGGGCGATGGCGTCCTGGCTCGTCGCGAACGCCACCCGGTTCGGGGTGGACCAGGTGACCTTCGACGGCCGGACGTGGACAGCCGCGTCCGGAACCTGGTCGGCGACCGGCCCCCCGGACAGCACACTGAGCCTGCACCGCCAGGCGGCGCAGTAACCTAGCCCGTCACCGGGCTGTGGCGGGGAGTCGAGGTGTCGGTCGGCGGGGTGCAGTCCACGGCGTCGCACGTCGGGGTGGTGGTCGTCGTGCGGCGGGGGCGGGTGAACGTCGGGATCGTGAACGTCGGCTCCGGCTCCTGCGTCACGGTCGGTTCCTCGGTCGTCGAAGGCGTGTCCTCCGTCGTCTGCGGCGGCGCCTCCTCGGTCGTCGACGGGGCGGGCGGCGCCGGCGCGGCCGGGAACTGCGCGACCGGCTTGCCAGTCAGGTAGGAGTCCATGTACGCCTGCCAGATGTAGCCCGGCTCCTCGCGCCCGTACACGTCGTAGCCGCGGGCCTTGCCCTTGCCGTTGTGGTAGTTGCCGTAGATCGCCGCGGGCTGTTTCTTGTTGCCGAACCACACCGCGGTCACGACCTGCGGCGTGTAGCCCACCATCCACGCCTCGGAGTTGTGCCCCGTGTTCTGGTACTGCGCGGTTCCGGTCTTCGACGCGACGGGCCGCGTACCGGCGAGGGGTATCCCGGACGAGGACGCCACGTCGGTCATCGACTGGGTCACGGTCGACGCGACGTCGGCGTCGAGCACCTGCTTCGGTGCGGTGGTGAAGCGGTAGATGTCGTTGCCGCTGTTGTCGGTCACCTTCGACACCATGTGCAGCGGCACGTACTGGCCGTTCGCGGCGAACGTGGCGTAGCCCTGGGCCTGGTCGATCGGCCGCACCGGGTACTGGCCGATCGAGATGCCGAGTTCCGTGACGCCGGTGCCGTTGCCCGTCGACGGGGTGTCATTCTGCAGCGAGTCGAAGCTGCCGCCCAGCGACGTCGTGATGCGCTTCGGGATGCCCGCGTCCCACGCCGCCTGCCGCACGTTGCTCACGCCGACCTGGTAACCCATCTGGTAGAAGACCGTGTTGACCGATTCGGTCATCGCGTCCTTCACGGTGATCTGCGGCGAACCCTCGCCGTCGGAGTTGTGCACGACCTGACCGGCGATCGTCTGGTTGTCGCTGCCGTCGTAGATCGTGTCGAGGTTGATCTTGTCCGGCTGGGTGCGCAGCCCGGCGGCGAGCACGTAGGGCTTGAACGACGAACCGGGCTGCTGTGGCGTGGTCGCCAGGTCGTAGGAGGTGGAACCGTCGCCGCCGTAGTAGGCCATGATCTCGCCGGTCTTGGGATCCGCCGACACGAGCGCGCTGCCCTCGTCGGGATAATCGGTGTCGGCGGCCATCACCTTCGCGACGGCCTGCTCGGCCTGCTGCTGCGCGGGCGGCTGGATAGTGGTGTAGATCTTCGCGCCGCGCTCGGTCAGGTCCTGCTCGGAGAACCCGTCGGCGGCCAGTTCGGCGTACGCCTCGGACACGATGAACTGCCGGCCCGCCAGCCCGGAACCGCCGTTCTTCGCCGCGTCCGACACCGGCGTCGGGAACTGCGCCGCGTCGTATTCGGCCTGCGTGACCCACTTGTTGGCCAGCAGCCGGCCCATCACGTAGGTGTAGCGGCGGTGCTGGTAGTCACTGTTGTCGGCCTGGCCGGGCAGCTGCACGAGGCCGGCCAGCAGCGCGGCCTGCTCGGTGGTGAGCTGCCCGACGTCGGAGTTGTAGTACGCCTTCGCGGCGGCCTGCACGCCGTACGCGCCGCGTCCGAAGTAGACGGTGTTGAGGTACGCGGTGAGAATGTCCTCTTTGGAATAGGTCCGGGTCATCTTGTAGGACTGGACCATTTCGACCCACTTGCGCGACATCGTCGGATCGTCGTTTCCGGTGGCGTTCTTGACGTACTCCTGGCCGATGGTGGACCCGCCACCGGTGCCGCCGGTGACCCGGTTCCACACGGTGCGCGCGATCGCCTTGAGGTCGAAGCCCGAGTTCGTCATGAACGTCTCGTCCTCGGCGGCGATCTGCGCGTTCTTCATCGTCGCCGGGATCTGGTCCCACGTCACGACGGCGTGGCTGCCTGCGGTCGACTTGGTGTACAGCGTGGACCCGTCCGCGTAGAGCAGCGTTACCGGCTGGTTGAGGCTGGCCGCGAGCGCGTTCGGGTCGGGCACGTCGACCACGAAGTACGTGATGACGAACGCCACGACCGGGACCACGATCGCCAGGCCCGCGACCCAGTACAGGCTCCGGCGGACGCGCCGCCAGATGCGTTTCCGGCGCAGGCGCCGCTCACCAGTATCGTCGTGCTGCACCGCGTCACTGTATATGCGGCCCTACGCGTGCTCGGCCGACGCTGCGTCTTCCAGCCCGAGCAGCCCGATCGCCTGCGCGCGCATCTCGACTTTCCGGATCTTTCCGGTCACGGTCATCGGAAACTCGTCGACAATGTGCACATATCGCGGGATCTTGTAGTGCGCGAGCTTCCCGGCGCAGAACTCGCGCAGCGTCCGGTCGGTCAGCGGGGTGGCACCCTCCCGCATCCGGATCCACGCCATCAGTTCCTCGCCGTAGCGCTCGTCGGGAACGCCGATCACCTGCGCGTCGAGGATGTCGGGATGGGTGTAGAGGAACTCCTCGATCTCCCGCGGGTACACGTTTTCGCCGCCGCGGATCACCATGTCCTTGATGCGGCCGGTGATGTTGAGGTACCCCTCGTCGTCCATCACCGCCAGGTCTCCGGTGCGCATCCAGCGCGCCGCGTCGATCGCCCCCGTGTCCTTATAGCCCGTTTCGGCGGTCTCATCCCAGTATCCGAGCATCACCGAGTACCCGCGCGTGCACAGCTCGCCCGGTTCGCCGCGCGGCACGGTCAGCCCGTTCTCCGGGTCGACGACCTTCACCTCGAGGTGCGGCCCGACCCGGCCGACGGTGGAAACGCGGCGCTCGATGGAGTCGTCGGAGCGCGTCTGCGTCGACACCGGAGAGGTTTCGGTCATTCCGTAGCAGATCGACACCTCCGCCATCCCCATCCGCTCGATGACCTGCTTCATCACCTCGACCGGGCACGGCGAGCCGGCCATGATCCCGGTGCGCAGCGATGACAGGTCGTAGGAGTCGAAGTCGTGTTCGGACAGTTCGGCGATGAACATCGTCGGTACCCCGTACAGCGACGTGCACCGCTCCGCCGCGACGGCTTCGAGGGTGGCCTTCGGCTCGAACGACGGGGCCGGGATCACCATGCACGAACCGTGCGTGGTGGCGGCGAGATTGCCCATCACCATGCCGAAGCAGTGGTAGAACGGCACCGGGATGCAGATCTTGTCCCGCTCGGTGTAGTGGCACAGCTCGCCGACGAAGAACCCGTTGTTGAGGATGTTGTGGTGCGACAGGGTCGCGCCCTTCGGGAAGCCCGTGGTGCCCGAGGTGTACTGGATGTTGATCGGGTCGTCCGCGGACAGCGCGATCCGCGCCAGCGGTGCCGGGTCCGCGCCGCGGCCGGTGTCCAGCCACGCCTGCCACGCCGGGCTGCCGAGCAGCACCACCTCGCGCAGCCCCGCGCAGCTCGGCCGGACCTCGTCGATCATCGCCGCGTAGTCCGAGGTCTTGAACCGCTCCGCCGCGACCAGCACGCTGATGCCCGCCTGGTTGAGCACGAACTCCAGTTCGTGCGACCGGTAGGCCGGGTTGATGTTGACCAGGATCGCGCCGAGCTTCGCCGTCGCGTACTGGGTCAGCACCCACTCGGCGCAGTTGGGCGCCCAGATGCCCACCCGGTCGCCCTTGCGCACTCCCCCGGCGTGCAGCCCGAGCGCGAGCGCGGTCACGTCCGCGGCGAGCTCGGCGTAGGTCCAGCGGCGGCCGGTGAAGCGGTCCACGAGCGCGTCGCGGTCGGGGAAGGCGCGCACGGTCCGGTCGAAGTTGTCGCCGATCGTGTCGCCCAGCAGCGGAACCTCGGAAATCCCCGAGGAGTAACTCGGCACAGCAGCGGTCATGCTTGTCATCGTCACCCCGGCCCGCACCCGCGCCTACCTCCATAAGTAGGTAGGCGCTACGGCAGGATGCCGAGCCGGCGGGCGGCACCGACGGTGGCGACCCGGTTCGCGGTGCCGAGTTTGCGCATAGCCGACTGCAGGTACGCCTTGACCGTGGTCGGCAGCAGGTGCAGCCGCTCCGCGACCACGCGGTTGGGATAGCCCGCGGCGACCTGGACGAGCACGTCGATCTCACGCGGGGTCAGCGGGCAGGCGGTCCGCTCGTCGAGGGGTTCGCGCAGTTCGCGGTTGAGGGTGTCGAGCCGGGCACGCAGGGCCGGGTCGGCGACTTGCTCGGCGATGGCGGCGATCTCGGCCTGCGCCTCCCGCAGGCGCTGCGCGAGCCGGTGCGCCGCGACCTGGTCCATGGTGGCCTCCTCGCGTTCGCTCCGCTGTTCGGCCAGCCGGCGCGCGACCTCCTCGGCGACCTCGGTGTCCCGCGCTACGGCGGCGACCGAGCGCATCGCGCTGTCCAGGACGTGCTCGCCGACGGCCCCGTCCCCGCGCAGCGCGCCGTAGACGACGGCGCGGGTGGTGCGCCCGACGACGACGGGGATGGCGAACACCGCGCGCAGCCGTTCGGCCTCCACGGCGCGGTCGTACTGGTGCGTGATGCCGCCGGCCGCGTGGTAGTCGCGCACGGCGACCGGGCGCCGCAGGGTCATCGCCTTGCCGCCCAGCCCGAGCCCTTCGCGGATGAGCAGGTTGTTCAGCGCGGAGGTCTCGGTTCCGCTGGTCTGGTTGATCGCGAACGCGTGCGCGCCCGTGCCGAGCGCGCCCCCGAAGGCGATGTCGACACCGGTCGCGGCGCGCAGCCGCGACACCAGACGGTCGACCGGAAGCATGGGCACGCACCTCCTCAGCGGGCCAGGTGTTCCGGGTCACACTACCTCGCCCGGCGTGTTAGCCAGCGTTAACGTCGTGCCGGTAGTTAACGGCCACTAACAGTGGAGGTCGGGCAGATGCGGGAAGCAGGGCTGCCGCCCCGGGTCACCATCTGGGAAGTCGGGGCGCGCGACGGGCTGCAGAACGAACAGCAGGTCCTCGATCTGGACACGAAGCTCGAGTTCCTCGACCGGCTTGCGGCCAGTGGGCTGCCGGTGCTGGAGGCGACGAGCTTCGTGCACCCCAAGTGGGTGCCGCAACTGGCCGACGCCGGGGACCTGCTGGCGAGGCTCACGCCGCACCCCGGCGCCAAGTACCCCGTGCTGGTGCCCAACGAGCGCGGCCTCGACCGCGCGCTCGTGGCGGGCGTGCGGTCGATCGCGATCTTCGGCAGCGCCACCGAGAGCTTCGCGCGGCGCAACCTGAACCGGTCCTTCGACGAGCAGTTCGCAATGTTCGACCCGGTCGTGCGCCGTGCGCTGGACGAGGGCCTCGAGGTGCGGGCTTACCTGTCGATGTGCTTCGGCGACCCGTGGGAAGGCACGGTGCCGCCCGAGCAGGTCGTCGCGGCGGGCCGGCGGCTGCTGGAGCTGGGCTGCTTCCAGCTCTCGCTCGGCGACACCATTGGCGTCGCCACGCCGGGCCAGGTCAAGCACCTGCTGAGCGCGTTCGGCGACGTCGCGCCGCTGGCGGTGCATTTCCACGACACCTACGGCCAGGCGCTGGCCAACACCTACGCCGCGCTGCAGGCCGGAGTATCCACAGTGGACTCCTCGGCCGGCGGTCTCGGCGGGTGTCCCTACGCGGAGTCGGCGACCGGGAACCTCGCGACCGAGGACCTGGTGTGGATGCTCGACGGGCTGGGAATCGAGCACGGGGTGAACCTGAAGCACCTGGCGGCCACGAGCGTGTGGCTGGCGGAGCGGCTCGGCCGGCCGAGCCAGTCTCGGGTGGTCAACGCCCTCCAGGGCTGACCGGGAACTCTCCGGGCCGCCCGGACGGCAGGAAGGGCACGACCCCGGTCGAAACGGCGCCAGAAAAGACCTGGCCAGCAAGCTGACCAGGTCTTGGCGCGGTAACCGCTAGGGCTTGCGCCCCATGCCGCACCAGATGACGGACTCCTCCGGGGTCTCGAAGTCGACCTCCGGGGCGTCCGGGCCGCTGTCCTCGGGGTGCCACAGCGGGGTCCAGGTCATCCCCGGTTCCACCAGCTCGAAATCGCCGAACAGGGCCCGGATCTCGTCGCGCTCGCGCCAAATCACCGGGCTGCTCGACGCGTCGTACATCTTCTTGGCGTCGCGCAACTGCTCGACCATCCCGGGCGGGACGCCGTCGTCGGTCACCTGGGAGATCACCAGATACGACCCCGACGGCATCAGCTCCCGGTAACGGGCGACCACCTGCGGCCCGACCTCGACCCCGTCGGAGTCGCGCTGCTGGATGTGCATCACGGCCACGAGCAGCACCGCGACCGGCTCCGAGAAGTCGATCACCCCGGCCTCTTGGACGTTCCCCCACAACCGGTCGGGGTCACGCATGTCGCCGTGGATGATGGCGTGCCGCTGCGGATCGCCGGAGTCTTCCAGCAGCAGCCGCGAATGCGCGACCGCGACCGGCTCGTGGTCGACGTAGACGACCCGCGAGTCGGGCGCCACCTCGTCGGCGACATGGTGTGTGTTGCCCACGGTCGGGATGCCCGAGCCGATGTCGATGAACTGGCGCACGCCCAGACCCGCCAGGTGCCGCACGGCCCGGTGCAGGAACAATCTGTTGGCCAGCGCCCCCGACTTGATCAGCGGGAACGTGTCCACGACCTGCTTGCCGAACTCGCGGTCGATCGCCCAGTTCGCGGTGCCGCCGAGCAACCAGTCGTACACCCGCGCCACACTCGGACGGTCGAGGTCGACGCCCTTCAGCGGAAAGGTTTCCGGTCCCTGCTGGCTCAAGTGATCCTCCTCCTCGGTCGAGCGCCATCATAGCGAGCCGGAAGGCAGCCGATGATCACGTTCCACCCGGGCGATCGGACCGCCAGGTCACCTGCCGACGGGGATCCGCTCGCCGGCGGTGACCAGCCGGATCGGGCCGGAGAACGCCGACGCGGCGTCGGCACGCAGGTGCGCCAGCCAATCCGGTTCCGAGGACGTGAAATGCGTGAGCGCGAGCTCCCGCACGTCGGCCGCCGCGGCGATCCGGCCCGCGTCACCGCCACTGAGGTGCCCGTGTTCGGTGACGTCGGTCTTGCTCAGCGTCGCCTCCGAGAGGAACAAGTCCGCATTCGCGGCGAGTTTCACCGCGGCGTCGGTGACGCCCGTGTCGCCGGTGTAGGCGAGCGTCTTGCCCTCGGCCTCCACCCGGATGCCGCAGTTGGGCGCAACGTGCCGCAGCTCGTGCAGGGCGATGCCGACCTCGCCGACCTCGAACGCTTCACCGGGCTGGTACTCGTGTACCGCGAACGCGCGCTCGAAAGCCTTGTCCAGCAACGGCATCGTGGTCACCGGGAACAGCGCGGCCCACCGGTCGAACAACGGACGCGCACCCGCGGGCACGAACAGCGGAACCGGCGGCACCTCCTCGCCGGTGGCCGCCGGGCCACCCGCGAACCGGATCATGGCCGACAGCATCGACTTGCCCAGCGGCAGCAGGTCGTAGCAGTGATCCAGATGCAGGTGGCTGATGACCACCGCGTCCAGCTCGGTGGGCGCCACGACACCCGACAGCGCGGTCGCGATCCCGGGGCCGCAGTCGAGAAGTACCCGCGTCGATCCGGATTCGACCAGATAACCGGAGCTGGGTTGCCCCCCTGCCGGCATACCGGACCGACATCCGACAACTGTGAGCTGCATACGTACCTTCCGATCAGCGGAGGACAGGGATTTCGTGCGCTACCGGTGACCGGTGACAGCGCTGGCTTCCCGAAAGCATCCCTGGTGTAGACCAGAACCGCAGCCGCATCCGGTTGATATCAAACGATCGATTCGGCACGCCTATCGCGAGCACTCAGACGTCGAGTACGAGCCGCTCCGAGCGGGCACGGGAAACGCACACCATCATCGTCTTGCCCGCCGCGCGTTCCTCCTCGGTCAGCACGGAGTCGCGGTGGTCCACCTCGCCGTCCACCACGGTCGTCTCACACGTACCGCAGGTGCCTTCGCGGCAGGAGGAAGGCATCGGCACGCCCGCGCCGTCCAGGACATCCAAAATGGACTCCGCCGCGCCCACCCGCACGGTCGTCCCGGTCACGGCGGCGACCACCTCGAACTCGGTCGCGGGACCGGCGAGCGCGTCGGCCCGGGGGTGGAAGCGCTCCACGCGCAACCGGCCGGGCGCGCACTCCCCCTCCACGGCGGCCAGCAGCGGCTCCGGCCCGCAGCAGTACACGGGATGGTCCCCGTCGGCGAGAATCTCGCCCAGCGGGAGCAGGCCGCACTCGTCCTCCGGCAGGATGCGCACCCGGTCGCCGAACTCCGTCAGCTCACTCGTGAACGCCATCCGCTCGCGCCGGCGCCCGCCGTAGTAGAGGACCCAGTCCGCGCCCGCGGCCTGCGCCTGCCGCACCATCGGGATCAGCGGCGTGATGCCGATCCCGCCGGCGACGAAGGTGTAGCGCTCCGCCCGTACCAGCGGAAAGTTGTTGCGTGGGTCGCCGACGCGCAGGGTCGCGCCCGTGTCGACCTCGTCGTGCAGGGCGCGGGAACCACCGCGACCGGGTTCTTCGCGCAGGACCCCGATCCGCCACCGTCCGCGGTCGGCGGGATCCCCGCACAGGGAATACTGCCGGCTCACCCCGGGCCGGATCTCCACGTCGATGTGGGCGCCCGGCTCCCACGGCGGCAGGTCGTCGCCGCCGAACTCGAACGACACAACA
The DNA here is from genome assembly GCA_035248845.1 of Amycolatopsis sp. GTDB lineage: Bacteria > Actinomycetota > Actinomycetes > Mycobacteriales > Pseudonocardiaceae > Amycolatopsis_E. The sequence goes on from DATFHB010000053.1 coordinate 104,090, forward strand.
TCCTCGGCCTGCTTGGTCTTGGCCACGACCCGTACCTGGCGCACGAACACTCCTCGCTCACGGACAACCCAAGCGTTGCTCAGCCGCGCGGAAATCGTGACGTTCTTGCCACTCACGATTCGGCCGATTGGAAATCGCAATACCGGACTGGTCGACGATCAACCGCCCCTATCGAACCATAGTCAGCGCCGATCGCGCTTCCGATTGGCGCTGCCGATCGACCCTCGGGTGATTTCTATAGTTCCTGCTGGCCAGCGAGCTGTCGAGGCATTCCGCCCGCCACCCGGGCCGCCGTTCACCCGCTATACATTCCGGGGTGCTGGGATGCAGGCGTTCACGACCAATCGAAGGGAAATTCCGTTGGGCCAGATCCGGATTCGGGCGGCGACCAAAAGTTTCGGCGCCGTCACCGCGGTGGACGGGGTGAGCCTCGACGTCGCCGACGGCGAGTTCCTCGTCCTGCTCGGGCCGAGCGGATGCGGCAAGTCGACGCTGCTGCGCGCGATCGCCGGGCTCACGCCGCTGAGTTCGGGTCAGCTGGAACTCGACGGCCGCGACATCACCAACACCGCGCCCCGCGACCGTGACCTCGCGATGGTCTTCCAGAGCTATGCGCTCTACCCGCACCTGACGGTGGAACGCAACATCGGGTTCCCGCTGCGCGCCCGCCGGCGCCCGCGCAAGGACATCCAGCGGAAGGTGTCCGAGGTCGCCGCCACGCTGGAGCTGACCGAGCTGCTGCAGCGCCGCCCACGCGAACTCTCCGGCGGGCAGCGGCAGCGGGTCGCGTTGGGCCGGGCGCTGGTGCGCGATCCCGGTGCGTTCCTGATGGACGAGCCACTGTCCAACTTGGACGCCAAGCTGCGCGCCTCGACCCGCTCCGAACTGGTCGAGCTGCACCGCCGGCTCCATGCCACCTTCATCTACGTCACCCACGACCAGGTCGAGGCGATGACGATGGCCACCCGGATCGCGATCCTCAACTCCGGGCGCCTGGAGCAGGTCGGCACCCCGACCGAGGTCTACGACGAACCCGCTTCGGCGTTCGTCGCCGGCTTCCTCGGCTCGCCGCCGATGAACCTCGTCCCCGCCCGGGTGCGCAGCCGCGGCGGCGACCTGCACGTGGTGGCGCCGGGTCTCGACGTGCCGCTCGGCCATCGCGGCGACATCCCGGACACCGACATCGTGCTCGGCATCCGCCCGGAGCACCTGCGGCCCGACGCGACCCGGCCCAGCCTCCACGCCACCGTGCGGCTGGTGGAAAACCTCGGCGGTGAAGAGGTCGCGCACTGCACGGTCGGCGACGCGCGCGTCTGCGTGCGCGGGCCCCGGCCGCTCGGGCTCGCCACCGGCGACTCGGTCGGTTTTTCCGCCGACGCAGCCAATATCCACCTGTTTCACCACACCACCGGACGTCGCCTGCGCTGGCAGGACGACACCACCGGGGGCGCGTTCACATCCCCGTCCCGTACCGACGAAGAAACGGAACAAGGAGTACCTGCATGAAAAAGCTACGCGCATGCGCCGGCGGCGCGCTCGCGCTCGCCGCGCTGATCGGTGTATCGGCGTGCGGGGTGGGCACCCCGTCGGGCACCTCCTCGACCACCGCCGCCCAGGTGCCCGAGCTGGCGGCCGGCCAGCAGGTGTCGATCGTGTTCGAGAGCTACAACTTCGGTCTGGCCGGCGCCTGGACGGACACGTTCAACACGCTCATCTCCGAGTTCCAGAAGCAGTACCCCAACATCAAGGTCACCCCGCAGAAGCCGCAGGGCAGCGACCCGAACCCGGCGCACAACGCCGCGCCGAGCGTGCAGACCGAGACCGCGGCCGGCAACGCGCCGGACGTGGCGCAGCTCGGCTTCGACACCCTCAGCTACGCCGCGCAGTCGCTGGGCGCGCAGCCGCTGACCGACCTGTTCGGCAAGACCGAACTCGACAACCAGTTCGGCGGCCAGTACCCCTACGCCGCGCCGATCCGCACGATCGGTGACGTCGACGGCAAGACCTACGGTGTGCCGTTCGTGCTGTCCACCCCGGTGCTGTACTACAACGCGGCACTGTTCCAGGCGGCCGGGCTCGACCCGGCCAACCCACCCAAGACCTGGGCCGACGTGCAGGCGGCCGGCGCGAAGATCAAGCAGGCCACCGGCAAGGACGGCGCGTACGTCGACTGCCTCACCAAGTCGGCCAGCGACTGGTGCTTCCAGAGCCTGGTGCGCTCCAACGGCGGCCGCGTGCTGTCCCAGGACGGCAAGACCCTGACCTACGCTGACCCGGCGGCGGTGCAGACCGTGAAGACCATGCAGGACATGGTGACCGCGAACGCCATGCCGAAGCTCGCCCAGCTGCAGGCGGTGCAGGCCTTCCAGCGCGGCGACCTGGGCATGATGGTCGAGAGCAGCTCGCAGCAGAGCACGTTCCAGAAGGGCGCGCAGTCCGGCAAGTGGGACCTCAAGGCGGCGCCGCTGCCCGGTTTCGGCACGCAGCAGGCGGTGCCCACCAACTCCGGTGCCGCACTCTTCGTCTTCTCCAAGGACCCCGCCAAGCAGCGCGCCGCGTGGGACCTGATCAAGTTCCTGACCAGCGCGGCGGCCTACGACACCATCACCAGCAAGATCGGCTACCTGCCGCTGCGCCTCGACCTGCTCAAGGACCCGGCGCACCTGCAGACCTGGGCCGCGCAGAACCCGCTGATCCAGCCGAACGTGGACCAGCTCGCCCGCGTCGAGCCGTGGGTTGCCTTCCCCGGCAACAACTTCCAGCAGGTCCGGGACTCGATGATGGACGGCGTCGAGAAGTCGGTGTTCCAGGGCGCCGACCCGCAGGCGGCGCTCACCGCGTCCGAGCAGCAGTCGGCCCCGCTGATGCCGGCAGGCAAGTGAGCACCGCGGCATGAACGCGATGGGCGGCCGTGCACGCGGCCGCCCATCGCCTCGTTTTCCGTCCACTGTGGCCGGTCCATGAAGGAGAGAGAACCCGATGTTCGTGGAAGTGCCGGCGCCGGTGGTGATCCAGCCGCTGCGGGTGGCGCGGCCGTCACTGCCGCGGCGCCTGCTGCGCGGCGTGCCGCCCTATCTGTACCTGGCGCCGTCGCTGGTGCTGCTGGTGATCTGGACCTACCGGCCGCTCGTGCAGACCGCGCAGCTGTCGTTCTACTCGTGGAACCTGCTGCCGACCCAGCCGATGACCCCGATGGGTTTCGGCAACTACGAGCGCCTGTTCCAGCTGCCCCAGGTCGGCGACTCGGTGCTGCGCACCTTCGCGGTGATCCTGGGCCTGCTGCCGTTCACCATCGTGCTCCCCGTCGTGGTCGGCCTGCTGTCGCAGCGCATCCAGGGTCGCGCCCGCGGGCTCTACCAGGCGCTGGTGTTCGCGCCGCTGCTGGTGGCGCCGGTGGCGAGCGCCACGGTATGGGAATGGCTGCTGGCCCCGAACGACGGGATCGTCAACCGGGTTCTCGGCACCAACATCAACTGGCTGCACGACACCACCTGGGCGCAACCGGCGATCATCGTGATGACCGGATGGCACCTGATCGGGTTCGCGGTGCTGGTGGTGGCCGCCGGGCTGGCGAACATCAACCGCGACTACACCGAAGCCGCCATGCTCGACGGCGCGACCCGCGGCCAGATCACCCGGTGGATCACCATGCCGCTGCTGTCACCGACGCTGGTGTTCCTCGGCCTGATGACGGTGCTGCTGTCCGCGCAGTGGGCCTTCCCGCTGATCGACACGATCACCCAGGGCGGGCCGTCGGGCGCCACCACCAACGTCTACTACCTGCTGTGGGACTTCAGTTTCCACAGCTTCGACGCCGGGCTGAGCACGGCGGCCGGGATGCTGCTGTTCGTCGGCTTCGGCGTGGTCGCCTCCGTATTGGTGCTGCTGAGCGAGAAACTGACCGTACACGATGACTAGGAACTCCTCGACCATGGAAGTCCAGACCCAGGAAGTGGGCGCCGGCTCACGGTGGCGCACCGTGCCGGGTCATCTCGCACTCGGGCTGCTCGGTGTGGCGTGCGTCTTTCCCATCTACTGGCTCTACGCCACGTCCCTGCGCCGGCCCGACCAGGTCCTGTCGCTGTCGCCGCTGCCGTGGCCGCTGTCGCTGGGCAACTACTCCCAGGCGATCGACCTGGTCAACGTCCCCCAGCTGCTGCTCAACACGACGCTCGTGTCGCTGCTGACCGCGCTGGGGCAGCTGCTCACCGGCCTGCTCGCGGCCTACGCGTTCGCCGCATGGCAGTTCCGGGGCAAACGCCTGGCCTACCTGGCGTTCGTCGGCACCTGGCTGGTGCCGTTCCAGGTCACCATGCTGCCGAACTACGTGCTGCTGCTCCAGCTCGGCCTGCTCAACACCCTGGCCGGGGTCATCGTGCCGAACCTGTGCTCGGCGCTCGGCGTGATCCTGCTGCGCCAGCACCTCGACGGGTTCCCCAAGGAGCTGCTGGAAGCGTCCACGATGGACGGACGTTCGTCCTGGCGGACACTGTGGACGGTGATCGTGCCCAACCTGCGCGCGCCGCTCGCCGCGCTGACGATCCTGCTGTTCGTGACGGCGTGGAACGAGTACTTCTGGCCCGCGATGGTGCTGCAGCGCACGAACAACATGCTCCAGCTCGGCCTGCGCAGCTTCATCATCAGCGAAGGCACCCAGGGCACCTACTGGGGTCCGCTGATGGCCGTCGCGGGTCTGGCGTGCCTGCCCATCTTCGCGCTGTACCTCGTGCTGCGCAGGCACATCGTCAGCGCCTTCGTCCGTTCCGGACTGAAGTAGGAAGCAACGCGGTGAGGGGGACCCCTTGATGGTGCTGTGCGCCCATCAGGGGGTCCCCTCACCGCACTCGGCTAGCGCCGCCGGCCGTAGCCGTAGTAGCGGATCAGCGTGAGCAGCAGGCCCAGTGCGGCAGTTCCGGCGGAGAACAGCCAGAGCCGGCCGACGCCCAGTGTCGAGATGATGACACCGCCGAGCGCCGAACCGAGCGCGATGCCGAGATACATCGCGGAACCGTTGAGCGACAACAACATCGGGGCCAGCGCGGGAGGCGCGCCGGCGATCATCCCGTGCTGCTGTGCGGGCGCGAAGCCCCAGCCGCCGACACCCCAGACGAAGATGAACACAAAGGCGCCCACCAGCGTCTGCGAAGACACCGGCAGCAGCGCCATGTTCACCATGAACACCGCCAGGCAGGCGATGAGCACCGGCCGCGAACCGAACCGGTCCAGCAGCGTGCTGGCGCCCCACAGACCGAGCAGCGCACCCAGGCCGTGCACCATGATCAACGTGCCGACCATCCCGGCACCCACCGCTGGATCCGCGGCGAAGAGCGGCTCGACATAGGTATAGACCAGTAGTCCGGCGCACATCCCGGTCACGGTGATGGCCAGCGCGAGCAGCACCGGGGGCCGCCGCAGCGGGGCCAGCCGCTCGCGCAGCGACAACGACGGCGCCGCACCGGCCGCCGACACGGTCAGCACGATGCCCGCGGTCGCGATCACCGCGACCCCGGCCACGAAGACGAAAGCCAGCCGCCACGACGAAAGCCGGGTGACCCACACGCCGATCGGCACACCCGCCACGGTGGCGATCGAGACACCGCCGGTGATGATCGCCAGCGCCCGGCCCCGGCGGTCCGCAGGCACCAGCGCGGCGGCCGTGGCCGCGGCCAGCGGGCTGTACAAGCCGGCGACACACCCTGCGGCGATCCGTGCCACCGCCATCACCCACGGGGCCCACGCCACCGCCGCGAGGACGTTGACCACGACGAACAGCGCGATCGCGAGCACCAGCAGCCGGCGCGTGGAGCGCACCCGCACCATGGTCATCACGATCGGCGCGCCGAGGGCGTAGGCGAGCGAGTAGGCGGTGACGAACAGGCCGGCACCGGCCACCGACATGCGCAGGTCGTCCGCCACCGGCGTCAGGACACCCGCGATCAGGTAGTTGTCGGTGCCGGAACAGAACGTGCCCAGTCCCAGCATGAGCACCGGCAGCCAGCGGGCCGTCGCGCGCGGGGGCGCGACGGCCGTCTCGGTGCCCATGCCGCCGCTCACCATGCGACCGGCAGTGCGTCGAGTCCGTAGATGTTGGTGTTGGCGCGCCACGAGATCTCCTCGAACGGGATCGCCAGACGCAGGCCGGGGAAGCGCCGGAACAGCACGGGAAAGGCCATCCGCATCTCCAGCCGGGCCAGCGGGGCACCGATGCAGTGGTGGATCCCGTGCCCGAAAGCCACATGCGCACCGCCACCACGCGTGGGGTCGAAGCGGTCCATGCCCGCGCCGAGGCACTGGTCCCGGTTGGCGATCGGGGGCGAGCACAGCACCAGGTCCCCGGCGCTGATCTGCTGACCGCCGATGACGGCGTCCTCGCGGGCGATCCGCGGGAACGCGTTGTGCGTGACCGAGAGGTAGCGCAGCAGTTCTTCGATCACCCCGTCCAGGGCCGCGTCGCCGCCGAACAGCAGCGGGACGTACTCCGGGTACCGCAGCAGGACGAGGGTGCCCAAGGACAGCATCGCCGTCGTCGTCTCGTACCCGGCCACCACCATGATGTCGGCGATGCCGGCGATCTCGCGGTCGCTGAGCTCGTCACCGTGGTCACGCACGAGCATGCCCAGCATGCCGTCGCCGGGGTCGGCGCGCTGGGCCTTGACGAACTCCACCATGACGGCGGTCATCTGCTCGCTGGCTTCCCGGCGCTCCTCCACGGACCGCGTGAAGTCGGTGAACGTCATGGTCAGCGGCAGCAGCGCCGTGCGGTCGCGCAGCGGCACGCCGAACAGCTCGCAGATCACCAGCAACGGCAGGCTCAGCGCGAACTTCTCGACGAGGTCGGCGGGCGGGCCGACGGCCTCGATCCCGTCCAGGTGCTCGGTCACCGACTTGGCGATGCACGGCTCGAGGCGGGACAGCCGCCGCCGGGTGAACTCCGGGGCGAGCATGCGACGGATCCGGGTGTGGTCGGGCGGGTCGTACACGATGAAGGTGCCGGTGCCCGCCATCGCCTCGGTCGCCTGCCCCGCGCCGTCGGCGCTCGCCCCGGCGAAATACGGCGGCGCCGCGCTGGAGAACCGGCCGTGGTCACCCAGCACCCCGCGGACATCGTCGTATCCGGTCACGAGCCATACCGGCGCATCCCAGTGGTGCTCCACCCGTCTCACGCCTTCCTCGGCACGCAGGCGCCCGAGTTCGGGCACCGGATCGAATCCCGCACGTCGGGCGAACAGTGGTGGTTGCGGCGATCCGGTCGTCCCCATGAAGCGGCGACTCCTTTCGGTTGTCCGTTCGGGCTCTTATCGGGTTGTCACCACGGCTCGGCGCCGGCGCCCCTGAGCTCGGCGGCGATATCGGTGAGCTCGTAGATCCGCATCCCGGGCTTCCAGACGCTCGCGTCACCGACGATCCGGACGCGGCCGGGGCGGCGCTCGACGCTCTTGATGTGCACTTCCAGCGTCATCTCCCCGTCTCCGGCGAGGATCTGCCCGCGGTAGCGCCAGGACATCGGCAGGCCGGCGGGCAGCACGAACTCCGGGTCCTTCAGGTCCGCGCCCAGGCCGGCGTCCACCGCCCACTCCTGGATCGCCTGGATCACCGCCTCCACCCCGAGCGAACCGGGCATCACCGGGTCGAGGTGGAAGTGGTAGGTGAAGAACCAGTCATCCTCGGTCACCGGGCGCACGGCGCGCAGGTAACCCTGGCCGAAGCTGCCGCCACCGTCGACGACCTCGATGCTGTCCACAAGGGACATGTGCCCGGTCGCCGCGCGGACACCGGTGCCGGACGCTCGGCGGGCGGCCACGTCGATCACCCGCACCGCGGGCCTCGCCGACTGGCTCTCCAGCCACGGCGGCACGTACGCGCCGTTGTCGAGGCCGTTCTGGTTGGCCAGTGCCGTCTCGTTGAAGAAGCCGAACAGCGACTCCCCCGCGTAGAACGGTTCGCCGTCCACGGAAAGCTCGTAGGAGAAGCTCTGCAGCACGGCGCCGACCATGACGGTGGTGGTCAGCAGCGTGCTGGTCTGCTGGATCGTCTTGTCCCGCAGGTCCACCTCGCGCAGCACCCGCGCCGTGCCGTCGAGGTTGCGCAGGCAGTAGTCCTCCTCCGGCGCGGTGAGCGTGGCACCGAGGAAGTAGCCCAGCAGCAGCGCGGACTGCAGCGACGTTTCCATGTAGACGACGTTCGGCATCGACGCGTTCGCGGATTCGGCGTAATACCAGGAGTCCGCCGGCGAGTCGTACTCGGTGTGCCCGACCGTCTCGGTGAGCTTCCCGCGCTCGCCGTCGACCGACATCACCCGGTCGCACAGCTGCAGCCCGCCGTTGGGCATGCGCGTCGCGCGCCGCCCCGAGCACCGGGCGAACTCCGGCCCGAGCGCGACGGACAGCTCGCCACGCGCGCTGTGCGTCATGTGGAACTCGCCCAGCAGCGCGCGGCCAAATTTGCTGCGGCGGCCGAAGAACCGCGGAATGACGCCGCCGTGCTCGGGCCCGATCGCCAGGCCGTCCGCCTCGCGGATCTCCAGCGTCACGCCACGCACGTGGCCCACCACGGCGCCGTCGCGCCGCAGCTCGGCGTCGACCCGCAGCCACGGCCGCGGGATCAGGTCGATCTGCACCACGTCGGCGACGATCTCGACCGGTCCCGCCGCGGGCAGCTCGAAGTCCACTTCGGACACTTCACCGGCGTGGAAGTGCGATTCCGCCATGCACAGGTGCAGCCCCACCTGGAACGCGAACACCTGCGCGGCCTGCCACACCAGCTCGACCGCACCCGCGACGGTGTCCGTCCCGCCGATCCGGCCGGTTGCCCGCAGCCGGCCCCGGCGCCACGAGCCCGCGTGCCGGGTGATCTCGTGCACCTCGGTGAGCGTCCCGGTGCCGCACTCGGTGAGTCGCAGCGCCGGGTTGACGCCTTCCTGGTCGTAGGCGGAGCCGAACACCGCGGCGATCTCACCCCGGACGAGGGCCGCGAGCGCGGCCCCGTCCAGTGCCGTGACCGGCGTCAGCGCGAGCGCCTTGAACGCGCTCATCGAAGACGCCGGCGGCGGGACGGGCAGCCGGCTCGGGCCGGGTTCCCGCTGCGCGGCCGAGACGGTGACGCCGCCCCCGGCCGAGTAGCCGACCGTCACGTCGTGGGCCGTGCCCCCGGTCGCGGCGGGCGCGGCGATCGCCGCGACCGGAGCCGGTGCGGCCGTACCGGCGGTGGGCGTCGCCGGGCTGCGGTGCCCCAGGGCCGCGAGTGCCTGGCGCTGCAACGCTTCCTGCACCGCCATCGCGGACAGGTGGGTCGACACCAGCTCCGCCCGGACGTCCTGGATCAACCGGGCCACCGGGTCGGCGCCCGGGTCCCGCGCCGGCTGGGGCTGGGCCACCGGCTCGGGCCGGGGGGCCGGCCGCACCGCCGGCAGCCGGTCGGTCGCCGCGGTCGTCGCCGCGGGTGCGGGGTCGGCCGGCAGCGACCAGAGCAAGGCGTCGAACGGCTCGCCGTCGAAGTCGAGTGCGTCGAGCTGCGCCGTCATCGGGTCTCCGTTTCAGACGTTGGGGTCGTCATCAGGCCTGCTCGCGAAGCCGCACCGCTTCGGCGAACTTGGCGGTCATCTCGGGCGTCGCGATCACCGACAGGTCGGTGTACCGCTGCAGCACGCGGCCGTCCGGGTCGCAGGCGGTGACCGTCACCGTGACCTGCGTGCCGTTCGGGTGCTCGCGCAGGTCCTCGACGACCGCCACGAACGGGCTCGCGTCGGGCAGCGGCGCGAAGTACTCGATGCGCCCGATGGACAGCGGCAGGCATCCGGAGTCCATGAACCACACGCCGAGCACCGCGCCGACCTGAATGACCACATCGGACAGTGCGGGGCTGTGCAGTGCGCCGGCGAAGTTGCCGTCCCCGATGGCCGTGTCGGGCAGCCGGCACTCAACCACGAGGTGGCGCTGCTCGCGTTCGATGATCCGCCGGACGCCCTGCAGGAGGGGGCCGTGGAACAGCGACGCGTCGCGGTAGACCGCCAGCCCGTCCTCCGGGCCCTGGCCCAGCTGGTAACCCGGCCAGCCCGGCTTCACCGGTGCGGCAGGGGTTTCCGGCGCGAGCACGAAAGTGCCGGAGAAGTGCGACGGCGGCAGCGCCTTGCCGGGCTCGGTGCTGCGGATCCACGCCTTGACGGTGAGCCGGTCACCGGTGGTCTGGCCGGCCGCGACGTCGAGGCGGTAGTCACGCTCGTGGGTGCCGTCGTAGACGATGCCCTTGAGCACCTCGAAACCGGTGCATTCGACGACCCGCAGGCCGGGGTTCGCCCGCTCCAGGGCGTTGATGGCCCAGCCGAGCCCGGCGGCGGCCGGGAACACCGCATGGGTGCCGACCTTGTGATCGAGAATCACCGGGTCGGTGGCCAGCGGAGCGAGGTCGCGGTGCGCGGAGAAGGCACCGGTCGTGGCAGGCACCGCGGCCGGCGCGAGCGGGGTGGCCGGGCCGGCGAGCACGGCGACGTCCCCGGCGCGAGCGGTGGTGAACTGGTCGGCGAACATCCGGGCGCCGTCGTCCATCGCCAGCAGCGGCACGCCCCGCGCCTTGAACACCTCCCGCAGCTCCGGGGTGACCATGCCGCCGTCCCAGGCACCCCAGTTGATCGCGGTGACCTGGCTGTCCGGCCGCTGCCGCTGCCAGCTCATCGCGACCCGATTGAGGCTCTCGTTCGCGACGGCGTAGTCAGCCTGGCCGGGGTTGCCGAAGACGCCGGCAACCGAGCCGAAGAGCACCACGTGGCGCAGGGTGGCCTTCGTCAGTGCCGCGACGACGTTGTGCAGACCGTCCAATTTGGTCGACAGCACCATCCGGATGTCACCGGCGGACTTTGCCGCAAGCAGCGCGTCGGCCAGGGCACCGGCGCCGTGCACGATCCCGGTGACGCGGGCGTTGTCGTCCCCGAGGGCGCTCTTCGTGGCCGCGGCGTCGGTGACGTCGACCGCGACGTAGCGCGCCTTGGCGCCGGTGGCCCCGATCGCGTCGACCGTCGCGCGGATCTCCCGCTGGGCCAGCAGGTCCCGGGTCACCTTGTCGACCTGCTTGGGGGTCGGCTTCTCCCCCGTCGCACGCAGTGCCTCGATGGCGGCCGGCTTGAGCGCGCCGTCCGCGACACCGGCGGCCCAGGAGGGCTCGTCGGTGAGTTCGGTCCGGCCCAGCAGGATGAACTCGCAGCCGGCGCGGGAGGCCAGCTCGATCACGCAGCGTGCGGTCACCCCGCGTGCCCCACCGGTGACCACGAACACGTCCTCGGTGGTGACGGTGGTTTCGGTGCCGGTGCCGGTGCCGTCCGAGTCGGCGGGCCGCAGCCGGATCGTCCACCGGTTGCGGTCCGCGTCGATCGCGACCTCGCGGGTGTCGACGGCCGCGTCGGCGAGTTCGTCGAGCACGGTCGCCACGACCGCGTCGTCACCCAGCTCCGGGGCGACGTCCAGTGCCCGGCAGAACAGGCCCGGCGCCTCCTGGGCCAGTGTCTTCGCGAGGCCGCCGACACCACCGACGAGCGAGGCGGCCGCGGGGCGGTCGCCCCGGTGCCCGAGCGTGCCGTCGATGCGGGTGACGGTGACGAACGCTGCGCGCGTTCCGCTGACGCCCGTCAGCTTGTCCTGCACCAGCTTGGCCGTGAGGATCGTGTCGGCCAGCCGCCGCGCACCCTGCTGCCAGCGCCCGTCGGCGGGAAGCACGCTCAGGCACAGGTCGAGCCTCGCGGCCGACGCCAGCGCCTCGGTCACGCCCCGCCCGATCGCCTCGCCGTCCCATGTGGACAGTCCGAGGTAGGGCTCGTCCGGCTCGGTGTCCTGGGTGGCGGTCACCGTGTGCACGGTCCAGCCGTGCTGTTCGAGGCCGCGCGCGAGGATGCCCGCGGTGCTGTTGCCGTGATCGACGATCAGCGCGACCCGGTCACCGGCGTAGGCGTCGTCGAGCCGGTCGACCGCCGGGAGCCGGACTGCTTCGATGCGCTGCAGGACCGGTTTGGCGGAAACCTCGCCGGCGGCCGGCTCGGCGGCCGCCGGCTCGTCCCCGCCGGCCGCGGCTTCGCCGGCGATGAAACCGACGATGTCGTTCAGCGTCCGGAGTTCCGCCACCTGCTCCGGACCGACCGGCGGCACCCCCTCCACCCGCTCAGCCAGCGTGCCCAGAATCTGCACCCGCTTGATCGAATCGACACCCAGATCGGCTTCCAGATCCATCGACAGGTCCAGCATCTCCACCGGATAACCCGTCTTCTCCGACACA
>DATFHB010000054.1:0-8492 GCA_035248845.1 Amycolatopsis sp.
GACGATGAGGTCGCACGCGAACATCAGGCTCTGCCCGAACCCGATCGCGTCCCCGTTCACCTTGGCGACGATCGGGATCTCGAGGTCGACCATCGTCTGGTGGGTGTGCACCAGGCCCATGAACGTCGACCACTGTCCGGGTGGATTGACCAGGCGGTCGATGTTCTGGCTCTTGCCGTAGCTGGGTGCGGGCGGGGCGCAGATGAACTCGCCGTCCTCCGCGCCGGTGAAGACGATCACCCGCACGTCGTAGGCGTGCCGCAGTTCGTCGAAGAACAGACCCAGGTCGCGGTGGATATCGACGGGCACCTTCTTCGAGAGAGACACGCGCAGCGGGACGACGCGGACGGTGAGCACCGGTCCTTCTCGTTCGACGATCAGCGAGTCGAAGTCGGTCATGTTCAGCTCCTTCGTTGGGCCCGGGTGCGCCCGCGTCAGTCCGCGTCCTCGACGGACTTCCAGAAGCCCTTGATCTCCGCGACGCACTCCTGCGCGGCGATCAGGCTGAGCCCGTGCCCGAAGCCCTCGAACATGTGCAGGCGCGCGCCGTTGATGTTGTCGGCCATGTACTTCTGCTGCTTGCCGACGATGGGGCTCTTCTCGCCGGCGAGGATCAGTGTGGGCGCGGTGATCTTGGACAGCATCGGGCGGAGGTCGAGCTGGGTGTTGATGTCACTCCAGCCTGCCGCCGACTTGTCGCTGTTCAGACCGGTCTGGACGTTGTACCAGTTCTGCAGCTCGGGGGACGACTTCTCCAGGTCCAGCCGCCGCCACAGGGTCGTCCTGCACCACTCCTCGAGGCCGTACTTGAGGATCGCCTCCTGAACGCTGCCCTGGTCCATGGCGTTGTCCTCGCCGGTGGTGGGGTCACCGTAGGGGTGCGCCGGAGCGTCCATCAGAACCAGGCTCTTGACGCGCTCCGGATGAGTGGCCGCGAGGCCGATGCCCAGCGTCCCGCCCGAGGATTCGCCGACCCAGTGCACCTCCTTGAGATCGAAATGGTCGAGGATCGCGACGATGTCGCTGATCATGTCGTCGACGTTCCACTTGTAGTCGTCGGGCATCAACGACGACTGACCGAAGCCGCGCACGTCGGGCCGGTACACGCGTCGCTCACCCGCCAGCAGCGGGATCCACTTGCGCCAGAAGATCCCGTTGCGGGAGAAGCCGTGCTCCAGGATGACCGGGACGGGCTGCTCCCACGGGTAGAGGTAGTCGTCCTCGTACACGTGAAGTGAAACGGTAGGCGACACTTCGACAAAGGGCATGGAGTTCTCCCTGGGTTGTGTGCGGTTGCTTGCTGAGGTCCGGGAAGCGACTACGCCGGTCGTGCTCACTCCGTGGCGCGCAGCAGCGCCACATAGTGCGCGACCGCGCCGGCCGGAGGGTACTGCGGCACGTAGCCGAGTTCAGTGGCGGCGCGCGCGTTGTCCAGCAGCACGACGTTCATGGAGTAGCGGCCGAGGTCACCGCCGCCGACCTTGATGTCCGCCTGCGGGAAGTGCTCGGCGACGGCGTCGACGAACTCGTTCAGCGTGCTGATCCTCCCGCTGCCGAAATGGAACTCGCGCCAGCCCTTCTGGAAGGCGATCCGGTCGGAGAGCGCTGCCCTGCTCACCCCGTCGGCGAGGTCGGCGTTGTAGACGAAGTCGTCGGCCTCGTCCCCGCCCTCGCTGATCTCGTAGGGCTCGCCGCGGTAGGCCGCCTCCACCAGTTGTGACGCCATCGTCCCCGCCGAACGGAACTCGCCTTCGCGAACCACCTTCGGCCGGGTGCTGGCCTTGCCTGGTCCCCAGGTGTGGGCGAACCGGACGACCACGAGCTCCATGTCGTACTTCCGAACGAAACGCACGCCGAAGTACTCCGCCATCTTGTTTGTCGTCGAGTACATCGGGTTGCCGGGGTCGTCGGGTACCTCGAACTTCGGGTAGTCCTCGGTGATCGGCTGGTATGTGGGAGCGCCGTGCTCGGGTCCGAAGCACGCGTAGACGTATTTCGTACTGGTCTGGACCACTCGGCGAATGTCGGCCCGTCGGGCCGCCTCGAGCACGCAGGCGCTGCCAAGGACGTTGACCCGGACCGCGTCGAGCGGACTCTTTTCCGCTGCGGCGATGAGCTTCGCCAGGTGGACGACCTCGGTCGTGCCGTGCTCGCGCATCGCGGTCTCGAGCGCGTCGACATCCGTGACGTCGCCGGTGACCACGTCGAACCGACCGTCGAGATCGGACAGGAACGGGAGCTTCGTGGACACGTCGAAGATCGTCGGCCGCGCCCCGAACTCGATCAGGCGTCGCACCACCAGTTGTCCGATCGCGCCCGACCCCCCGGTCACCAGGATCCGGTGCCCGGATCCTGTGATTGAGACGTCGCCGCCCGTACTGTGTGCGTTCACGGTCGCTCCACCTCGGTCGTTCCGTCGAGCATCCCGCGCGATGCCCCAGACGTCGCGGCGATGCGGGTTACTGTTGGACAGTCGAACAATGCTACTCTCGGACACTAACACCCTGTCTTGATGACGGGCAAGGATCGCAGAGTCAACGCTGCTGTGGCGGAGGCGCCGAAGCCTCTGTTGCTAGATGTCGGATGTTTGCTATATCTGTTCTCGATGGACTGGCGCCGTGTTGGAGCCGCCCCAGTCTCGACCCAACTGCATCAGGAGACGAGTCAGTGAGTCAGAAGAGCGCTGTGCCCACCCATACCGACCGGCAGGTCGTGGGGAAGGTCGACCAGTTCCCGGTGGGCGAGTTCACGATGGTCAAGGTTCGCAACCGCGAGGTCGGCGTCTACCGGTCGCCCGACGGGCGGTGGTTCGCCGCCCGCAACCTCTGCCCGCACCGCGGCGCCCCGCTCTGCCGGGGCCGGGTCGGCGCGACGATGTTGCCGAGCGCGCCGGGTGAGCTGATCTTCGGTATGGAAAACGAGGTTGTGCGCTGTCCCTGGCATTCGCTTGAGTTCAGCCTCGAGACCGGCGAGTCCGTCTTCGGTGCCGCGCCGGTCAGCATCTCGGTCTACGAGGTGACCGTCGTGGGTGATGACCTTCTGGTCAGCGTTCGCCCGAAGGAACGCGCGCGCACGGCGGCGCGCGAGGCCTGAGGTCTGCACCCCGTCGTCTCAGAAAGGTCGATGCCATGTCCGCACCCACGTCCGCGCCCCGTAGTGCTGCGCCGGCCGATCAGAGCCGGGTGCTGCTGATCATGCCGCTGCAAGATGCGGCGGGGGAGGAGCTGCTGGAGAAGGCCTGCGGCCGGGTCGATCGCACGGGCATCGAGCCCGAGGCGATCACCGTCGCCCTCGCCGACGCCGACGCCGTCGTGCTCCGGGGCCCGGGCTATCTGTCCGCCGAGCAACTGGACGCGGCGCCCCACCTGCGGTTCATCAGCGTCTCGGGCGCGGGCTACGACTGCGTGGACATCGCCGCCGCGACGGCGCGCGGACTGCCGGTGCTGTTCTACCCGGGCTTCAGCGCGCGGCCCGTCGCCGAGTGGGTGCTGGGTGCACTCGTCGTCTGCTCCCGCAGGCTCGGCACCGCCGACGCGGCATGCCGGCGCCCCGACTTCGACTGGACGCGGCGCACGACCGACCTTAACGGCACCCTGCTCCACGGCGCTTCACTCGGGCTCGTCGGCCTCGGCCGGATCGGCTTGATTGTGGCGAACCTTGCCGGCGCGTTCGGTATGGAGGTCACCGCCTACGACCCGCACACGGTCGACTGGCCCGAGGGCGTGGCGCGCGCCGAGGACCTGGACGCGTTGCTCGCGACGAGCGACTTCGTCAGCCTCAACGCCCCGCTGACCGACGAGACGCGGGGGATGATCTCTCGCGAGCGGATTGCCGCGATGAAGCCCGGAGCGTGCCTGATCAACGCCGCTCGTGGCGAGCTGCTCGATGAGCAGGCGGTCGCCGGTGCCCTCGAATCCGGGCACCTGGCGTTCGGTGCCTTCGACGTGTTCTGCAGCGAGCCGGACGTCTCCGCGAGTCCCCTGGCCACGGCACGGAACGCAATGGTGACCCCGCATATCGCGGGCAACTCGGTCAACACGACCCGCGCGACGTGTGTAGCGATCGCCGAGACCGTGATCAGTGCGCTCAACGGTACGTTCGACGTCGCGCGCGTGGTGAACGGCGAGGTCCTCACCGGCGCATCCGGGGGGCGGTGAGCGTGCGCGAGGGTGGACCGGTCGGGTTGGGCGAGGTGCCCGGTGACAAGGGCCTCCCGCTTCCGCTCGACGGTGTCACCGTGCTCGACCTCACACAGTTCGCGGCCGGTCCCTACACGGCGATGCTCCTCGCTGACGCGGGCGCGCGCGTGATCAAGGTCGAGCCGCCGGGCGGGGAGCCGTACCGGCACGAGGGCACCCCGCTGGCGACGAGGCCCGATGGCAGCCGGGTCGGCAGCTACATTCTGCGTTTCAGCCGTGACAAGGAGTCGGTCGTACTCGACCTGAAGGACCCGGCGGGCATCGCGGCACTGCGAGCGCTGGTGAAGCAGGCGGACGTGCTCGTGCAGAACTTCAAGCCCACGACCGCTGCCCGGCTCGGCATCGACTACGCCACGCTGCGGCTGGTCAACCCACGCCTGGTGTACGCCTCGGTCACCGGGTTCGGCCAGCCAGACTTCCTGCCCAGCCCCTACAGCAACTCGCCCGCGTTCGCCGTGGTGTCCGAGGCGATGGGTGGGGTGATGGGCCGGTTCGGCGATGACCAGTGCGAGCCGCACTGGTCGAACGTGAGCCTCGGCGACCTGTTTCCGGGCGGACTCGCGGTGGCCGGCGTGGTGATGGCATTGCTGCAGCGCGATCGCACCGGCGAGGGCCAACTCGTCGACGTCGCGTTGACGGACGGGATGACCTCGCTCAACGAGAAGGCCGTGGCACTGTTCTCCGCCACCGGACACGAGCCCCCCCGCGGGGAGGACGACGACGACTCCTCGGTGGTCGTGCGGGCAGCCGACGCGTGGGTACTGGTCGTCTTGTCCACCGACGACGATGTCGGGCGGGTCTGCGAGCTCGTCGGCGCACCGTCCGCGGCGGACGGGCTGCCCGCTGTGACGCTGCCCGGCAGGCATCGCGCCATCGCGAATCGGGTGGCGCCGGCGGTCCAGGCATGGGCGCGGGAGCGCGACTTCGCCACGGTATGCACCGACGCACGCCGGTGCGGGATCACCGTGGTGAAGGTCAACACCGTGCGCGACATCGTGGAGTCGGAGCACGTTCGAGCCAGGCAGATGCTCCTCGATGTCGACTATGGCCCGCACGGTTCGCACACGGTCGTCGGCTCGCCCATCAAGTTCGGCGGTGCCGCGGATCGCACGCGTGCACGGGTTCATCTCGTGGGCGAGGACACCGACCAGGTCCTGAGGCAACCGGCAGGGCACCAGGATGAGGCGCGGTCCACCGGTGGCTGAGGCAGACCACCCCGGCTTGCCGCTGCACGGGGTGCGCGTCGTGGACGCGTCCCGGATGCTGCCAGGCGCGCTCGCGACCCTGCTACTGGCCGACCTCGGCGCGGATGTGGTCAAGCTGGAGATGCCACCCCGCGGCGACCACCAGCGGGACTCGGCGCCCGCGTTCGGCGACGTCGGCGCGGCGTTCGCCGCACTCAACCGCGACAAGCGCAGCGTCTGCCTCGACTACCGCACACCCGCGGGCCTCGCGGCGGTGCACCGGTTGCTCGACACGGCAGACGTTTTCGTGGAGAACGCGATTCCCGGGGCGCTGCGCGCCCGCGGTCTGGACTACGCCACGCTGCACGCGCGCCTTCCCCGGCTGGTCTACTGCTCGGTCAGCTCGTTCGGCCGGTCCGGCCCGTTCGCGGCGCGGCCGGGTCACGGGGTGAGCATCGATGCGGAAGCGGGGCAGGTCGAGGTCGTCGATGGTCCACAAGGAGCCCTGCTGGCCGCGGCGATGCCGGGTGGCGGGTTGCGGCCATCCGTGCTGCACGCCGGACACCTGGCCGCGATGGCGGTGTGCGCGGCCCTGCGCGCGGTGGCGGTGGACGGTCGCGGTACCCAGGTAGACGCCGCGTGCTGGGATGCCGCTGCTGCCGCCGACCCGTACCGGGCGTTCCAGGACCTCAACGGAGTCGTCGCAGCGTACGGCACGTCGACCGCCCGGCCGTCTCTGTCGGTGTTCGCCACGGCCGACGGCCGGCGGTTGGTTGTCGCGGCGCCGGATGCCGCGTCCTGGCGGCGGTGGTGCGCTCTTCTCGATCGGCCGGACCTGGAGCACGCGGCGGGGACGGAATGGGTCGACCGGTCGGGCCTGCCGGTGCGGGTGTACGACGAGCTGGCCGCCGCGGTCGCGCGACGCCCGCTCGCCGAATGGGCCGAGCTGCTCACTGCCGAGCGCGTTCCCTTCGGCGTGGTCGAAGGTCGCGATCGGTTCGAGTCGGCTCTCGCGCGCAGTCGTGACATTGTGCGCACCGCCGCCACGGAACGGCCGGTCGCCGATCCGGCCGAAAGGGTGCGATGGGTGGGTGCGGCCGCGAGCTTCGACGGTCGGCGCGGTCGCGTCGACGCGCGGCCCGCGCCCCGTCTGGGCGCCGACACCGTCGACCTACTCGCGGAGGTCGGGCTGTCCTCCGACGAGATCGCGGCGGCACTCGGGGATCGCCGAGGGTGACGCCGAGTTTCGCGGTCAACCCGGTAGCCGTGCGTGCCGGACCGCGATCACGAACGCGGCCACCGCACAGAGGGTGAGACAGCCGACTCCCGCTACGAAGGCCCAGGCGTGAATCTCGTCGCCCTGCCGGGTGGAGTAGCTCGCGGCCAGGTCGGCGACGAGGAAGTAGGCCGTGCTGCTGACCGCGGTGCCGACCGCGCCGCCGAGCCGCTGGCCCGCCTGGATCACGCCGCCCGCCCCCGAGCCGCGGCTCGCGTCGACGTCGTCGAGCGACAGCGCCTGGTTGGGATGCATGACCCAGCCGCCGCCGATGCCTGCGACGAGGAGGGGCCCCGCGATGGCCAACCCCACCGTGCCCGGCGCGGAGCCGGAGACCGCCAGCGCGGCGAGCGCGGTGCCGGCCAGACCGAGCACGAAGATGCCCAGGCCCGTGCTGACGACCCGGTCCCCGACCCGGCGCAGCATGATTCCGCTCAACGGTGCCGACAGGCCGGCCCCGATCGCGACCGGCACCACTGCCAGCCCGGACGCGAACGGGCTGTAGCCCAGGCCCTCCTGCAGGAAGAGACTCAACAGCAGTGGTGCGGACATGTAGGCCGCCGAATAGAGCGCGGCTATCCCGACGCCGCTGCGGTAGCGCGGCGACCGGAACAGGTCGACGTCCACGATGGGTGAGACGCGCTCGCGTGCGCCCCCGGCTTCCCAGCGGTACAGAAGCCACAGCGACAGTGGGGCGGCAGCCAGGATCGGCAGCAGCCACACCTCGCGATGTGTGTTGACCTCGATGGCCGGGAACAGGATCGCGAACAGGCCCGACGACAGCAGTACGACTCCACGGACGTCGAGCCGCCTGCGCCGACCGTCGAGGACCTTGCGCGGGACGACCGCGAGGCACAACGCGATCGCGATCAGTGTGATCGGAACGTTTACGAGGAAGATCAGCCGCCACCCGAGGGACGGGCCTGCCGCCGAGAGGATCAGGCCGCCCAGGGCCGGGCCCGCGGCGGTACCGACCGCAGCGGCGAGGCCGATGAGCCCGAACGCTGTCCCGCGGCGGGAGTCGGTGAACATCCGATGCACGAGACCGACCACCTGTGGCTGGATCAGGCCGCCGGTCATGCCCTGGAGCAGGCGCCCGACGATGATCACCGAGGGGTTGGGAGCCACGCCGATCAGCACGCTGAACGCGAGGAACCCGGTGATCCCGATCATCAGCAGCGGCCGCTGGCCGAAGTCGTCGCCGAGCCGCCCGGCGATCGTGGGCACGATGCCGAACGTCAGCGCATACCCCGACACAACCCACTGGACCTCGTCCGGCCCGGCATCCAGCGTGTGTGCGATGGTCGGCAGCGCGACAACGACGATCCCCAGGTCGAGCACCGTGAAGACGGTGCAGATGATGCAGAGCGCGAGCACCCACCAGCGACGCGAGTGCGGGTCGGCGGCCAACCTCGCCCGCGCTTCGGTGAGCTTGTCGGAATCACGATCCGGGCCCTCCGAGCGAGCTGTGGTCGTCATCGCGGCCCCCACCGTTGCGGAATGCGTCGGCTTCTGTTGGACGTATTTGACGGCCTACTCCACGTCGACTATTCTCGGCCCAACAGTTTGCAGGATCTGCTGACATCGTACACTAAACACAAGTCCAGATAATGGACGCAAGGAGATGGCATGCGCGGCAAGGCGGCCGATGAGCTCGAAGTGGGGGCGAGGTTCCGATCGCATCGGCGGACTATCACCGAGACCGACATCGTCATGTTCGCCTCGCTGACCTGGATCACCGACCCGATCTTCACGGACAGTGTCTTCGCGTCCACGACCCAGTTCGGGCGACGTGTGGCTCCCGGCCCGTTGCTGGTCGGCTACGCGCTCGGG
>DATFHB010000055.1:0-17449 GCA_035248845.1 Amycolatopsis sp.
GCAACGGCCAGAAGGACGTGTTCAGCTCCCACCGGCTGGCCAGGTACCAGAACAGGATGATGAGCCCGAAGCTCGGGATGGCGCGGCCGATGTTCACGACACCCTGAAATCCGGTGAACTGCAGTTCATCCCGGAGTATCAGGGCGCCGCGATCAGCACCGGGTTCAACGAGCAGGCCCCGAAGGACGCCGCCTCCGAGCACGCCAAGCTCGCCGAGTTGTTCGCACCGTCGGGGATCTCGCTGCTCGACTACGCGCCGGCCGAGAACAAGAACACCTACATCATGAAGTCGGACGTGGCCAAGGCCCAGGGCATCACCAAGATCAGCGACCTGAAGAAGCTGGACAAGGTCGCGCTCGGCGGCCCGCCGGAATGCGGCACGCGGGCGAACTGCTTCGCCGGCTTCCATGACAGCTACCGCCTCAACGTCACGTTCTCCAGCATCCAGGAGGCCGGGCCGCGGCTCGAGCAGTTGCGCTCCGGTGCGGTCACCGTCATCCCGGTCGACTCGGTCAGCCCGCCCACCGCCGACCCGGCGTACACGGTGCTGCAGGACGACCTGGGCATCGTTGCCACCGAGAACATCGTGCCCGCGGTGAACAGCAAGGTGTTCGACGAGCGCGGCACGGACTTCGCGAGCACCGTCGACGCGCTCAGCGCGAAGCTCACCACCGCCGAGTTGCGTGACCTCAACAAGCTCGTCGATTCGGATGGTGACGTGGTCGGCGATGTGGCGAAGGACTGGTTGGCGAAACAGGGGCTGGCCTGACGAATAGAGTCGTGGCCATCAACGACTAGTTCGGGGAGTGGAAGATGGCTAAGGTCACGGCTACCGCTGAGCGCACGATCGACGCGCCGCCCGAAAAGGTGCGCGCGCTCGTCGCCGACTACGCCGACACACGGCCGAAGATTCTGACCGAGCACTACCGTGACTACGAGGTCACCGAGGGCGGCACCGGCGCGGGCACCCAGGCGCGCTGGAAGCTGCAGGCCACGCAGAAGCGCGTGCGGGACGTCGCCGCCACGGTCACCGAGCCGGCGCTCGGCACCCTGGTGGAGACCGACGCGAACTCCAGCATGGTCACCACGTGGACCGTCAGCGGCAGTGGCGAGCGCAGCGTCGTGCGCATCGAGACCACGTGGGACGGCGCGGGCGGCATCGGCGGCTTCTTCGAGAAGACGTTCGCCCCGGCCGGCCTCAAGCGCATCTACGACGGCGTGCTTGCCAAGCTCGCGGAACTCGGGTGAGGTGACGCCGACGACCGGTGGCGCCGAAATCCGGCTTCGATCGTGCGTGGAAACCACCCGCTACGTCGGCGGACGTAGGACGTGAAGTCGTCGCGGGGCCGACGAAAAGGCCGTCAATCGCGCCCACACTTCGGGGCATGACGACCTTCATCCAGGCCCGGCGCGCGATGGCGAGCCTTCGCCGGACGCACGCCCGCCCCGTCGAGCGGGTCGCGTACCGGGTCGGCGCTGTGCTGTTCGCCAGTGGTCTGGTCCACTTCGTCGTGCTGGTCGCGTCCGGTACCACGTGGCTGGGGCCGCTGTCCTACCGCAAGGCCATGACGTTCGGCCTGTCGTTTGGACTCACTCTCGCGACACTGGCCTGGGCCGGCTCGTTCCTGCGCATGAACGAACGTCTGCGCACGGTGCTGCTCGGCGCGTTCACCACGGTCAGCGTCGTCGAGGTCGCGCTCGTCACCATGCAGGTCTGGCGCAGGGTTCCCTCACACTTCAACTTCGAGACCGGCTTCGACACGGCGGTCTCGATGATGCTGGCCGTGGGCGGCGGGGTGATCATCGTGACCATCGTCGGGTTCACCGTGGCCGCGCTGCGCACGACGAGCGGACTGTCCCCGAGCATGCTGTTCGCGCTGCGGTTCGGGCTGGTCGTGCTGATCACGGCGCTGGCCGTGGGCGCGATCATGATCGCCGACGGCGTCCGCCTCGCCCGCGGCGGCGATCCGCAATTGGCCTATACCACGGCAGGCGCGCTGAAGCCCGTGCACTTCGTGGCCATGCACGCGATCCTCGTCGTGCCGGCGCTCGCGTGGCTGCTGCGCTTCACCACCTGGTCCGAGCGGCGTCGGACGCACGTCGTCCAGGCGGTGGCCGCTGTCTACGCGCTCGTTGTCGCGGGCACCTGGATCCTGTTCGGCTAGAAGACGACGGTGCGGTTGCCGTGCACGAGTACGCGGTTCTCCAGGTGCCAGCGCAGGCCCCGCGCCAGCGTCACCTTCTCGATGTCGCGGCCCTTGCGCACCAGGTCGGGCACCGTGTCGCCGTGGTCGACGCGGATCACGTCCTGCTCGATGATCGGCCCGGCGTCGAGGTCCGCCGTCACGTAGTGGCAGGTCGCGCCGATCAGCTTTACCCCGCGGCGATGCGCCTGGTGATACGGCCGCGCGCCGACGAACGACGGCAGGAAGCTGTGGTGGATGTTGATCGCGCGGCCGGCCCACGCCTCGCACAGCTCCGGCGGCAGGATCTGCATGAACCTGGCCAGCACCACCGCGTGCGGGTCGTGCTCGTCGACGAGCTTGCGGACCTCCGCGAACGCCGCGGCCTTGTCCCCGGCCGGGAATTCGACGTGGTGGAACGGGATGCCATGTGCCCGGGTGATCCCCGCGAGCGAGGTGTGGTTGCCGATCACCGCGCGCACGTCCACGTCCAGCTCGCCCGACGCGACCCGGCCGAGCAGGTCGTACAGGCAGTGGCCTTCCTTCGAGACCAGCAGCACCACACGCCGCCGTTCGGCGGTGTCCTCCACGCGCCAGTTCGACTCCGCCGAGAGTGCGGACGCGACCTCGGCGAACCGGGCCCGCAGCTCGTCGGGGCCGAACGCCAGCGAGTCCGCGCGCACCTCCTGCCGCGTGAAGAACCAGCCGGTGTCCGGGTCGGTGTGGTAGGCCGCCTCGACGATCCAGCCGCCCGCGTCGGCGAGGAACGAGGACACACGCGCCACGATGCCGGTGCGGTCGGGGCAGCCGAAGGTGATCACGAAACGTCGTTCGGGCACCTGGCCATTGTGGCTCACGGGGCGGCCAGCGGCTCCAGCAGCGCCGTGTCGCCGGTGACCGTCGCCTCGCTCGGCCGGCCCCAGACCTGCCGGTAGACGGCGTCGGCGGTGCCCGCGATCAGCGCGTCGCCGTCGAGCCCGGTCGTGTCGATCACCGGCTCGACGCCGGGCTTCAGGTGAACCGACCACACCCGGTCGACGTCGGTCGCGTGCACCACCACGGTGCCCGACAGGCTGACCTTCGACCAGTCCGTGCGCGCCGGCGCCATCGTGCTGATCAGCTCGTCGATGCCGTCCGCGGCGAAATCCGGCTCGAACAGCGGCGACGGCACCTCGCCGCGCGCGGACTCGGCGTCGAGCCGGTGGATGGCAGCCTCGTGCGCCTGCCGCCGCGCCCACGACGCCGCGACCTGCGGATACCGCTGCCATGGCAGCCACGCCGGCGCATCCGGATCGGCGAGCGCCGCGATCATCGCCGCGCGCTGCTCGTCCCACCAGGCCAGCAGTTCGTCCCAGCCCTCGGGCGGCCGCCCGGGCTTGATGTGGGCGCCGGTCGGATCCGCCAGCGCCCCGGCGACCCACGACTGGACGCGGGCCAGATGGCCGACCAGCCTGCTGACTGTCCATCTTGGACAGGTCGGGACGTCAGCGTCCGGCCCCGCGGCCAGTGCCGCCGCGCGCAGAAATTCGCACTGCTTGCCGATGATCGTCACGAAGTCCGCGTGCTCCACACCGCGAGCGTAACCGCCGGCCCACCTCGATGACGCCCACCATGAGCAAGCCGATAGCGAACGACACCAGCAGGGCCTTGTGCGGCTGGTCGGTGAAGGCCGCGCCGCCGACGCACCCGACCGCCGTGCTGTAGGCGGCCCAGATCCCCGCACCCAGCGCGTCGAAAGCCACGAACCGGGCCCACGGCACGCCCATGCTGCCGGTCGCCAGGCCGGTCGCGACCCGGCCGCCGGGGATGTAGCGCGCCGCGATGATCAGCAGCGTGCCGTGCCGTTCCACCTGGCCACGCGCCCAGTCGTAGCGGTCTTGACCCCGCTCGCCGCGTTGCAGCCTGGCCAGCATCGCCGGTCCCGCGCGCCGCCCGATCCAGTGCGACGCGCAGTCGCCGAGCAGCGCGCCGCCGGCCGCGACCGCGATGAGCAGCAGTAGCCGCGGCGGGTCGAAGCCGATCAGCACCGCCACCGTGATGACGGTCGTCTCGCTCGGCATGAACGGCAGCAGCGCGTCCAGGCCCGCCACGGCGAACACGACCAGCCACAGCCACGGCGAGTCCAGCGTGCCGTGCAGCAACTCGGTGATCCTCTGCAGCAGATCAAACATGAGCGGCCCGACGTATCGACATTCCGGCCCGCGCGGCCAGCGCGCGCCGGTCCGCGTCCGCGGCGAAGGCGGGCTGCGCGGTCAGCCGGATCCGCAGGTCACGGGCCCGCGCGACGCGCCGGACCGATGCCGGCAGGGGGTCGGCTCCGACGAAGGCCGCGATGGTGCTGGGCTCGCCCGCCTGGTCGTACTCCAAAGTCACCGGCCGGATCGGCGCGTCCGCGTCGATCGCCGCCTGGAACGCCGCCCGCCGGAACACACCCGGCCCGCACGCCCCGCACCACGTGGTGCCCTCGGGGAACACGACGACCGACCGGCCGCGCCGCAACTTCTCCGCCAGCGCCGCGACGACCTCGGGCAGCCGCCGCATGGTGCGCCGGTCCACGAAAACGGTGCCGCACCGGGCGGCGAGCGACCCGATCACCGGCCAGGCTCGCACGTCGTGCTTGGCCAGGAAGGCGGCCGGTTCGACGGCGAGCGCCGCCACGATGTCCAGCCACGACACGTGGTTGGCGACGATCAGCGTGCCCCGGGCGCCCGGCACGCTCAGCCGGTCCGTGTTCGCCGCCAACCCCACCCCCAGCGCATCCAGCAGCCCCTGCGCCGGCTCACGAAGGTCGTGCCGGCGCAGCGATCCGGCCAGCACCGAGGTCGCCGCAGCCTGCCTGCGCACTGCCTGCATTGTGGTCACCTCAGGTCGCGGGGAGGTGACGCAATGCGGTGTACACGGTGAATAGATGCCCCACGGATTCATCTGCCGTCCCCGAAGAAATAACGCCGGTAGCGCGCGCCGACCTGGTCGAGCGACAGCAGGGTGAAGAAGTCGGCGACCTCGAACTCCGGGTCGTAGGCGGGCGGACCGCAGATCCACGCGCCGATCCGCAGGTAGCCGCGCAGCAGCGGCGGCACGTCGGCGTAGGTGCGCCGCCCGGTGCGCTGCCGTGGGATCCACGGCCGGTGCGGCGTGACACGGAGGTGCACGGGCGCCAGGTGCTTCTCCCGGGCCAGCCGCCAGGTGGTGCCCGCGGCCGCACCGCCGTCGGCCAGCGACACCGAGGCGCATCCGCCGAGGTGGCGGTAGCCCGCGTCGCGCACGTAGCGGCCCATCGACGACCACATCAGGTTGATCACAGCGCCGGTGCGGTGGTCGGGGTGGACGCAGGACCGGCCCGCCTCGACGCACTCGCCCCGTATCGGTGCGAGTGCGTCGAGCGCGAACTCCCCTTGGGAATACAGTCGTTCGCTCCGTCCGGGCAGCAACAACCGGTAGGTCCCGACCACGTCGCCGTCGTGCAGGACAGCAAGGTGCTCGCAGATCTCGTCGAACTCGTCCGCGTCGTGCTCGGTGCCGAACTCCGTCGAGAAGACCTGCTTCCGCAGGGTCTGGCAGTCGCGGACGAGTCCGGGATCGCGGGTGACGAGGGCGAGGTAGCGCGTGTCGGTGAACGTCGTCATGCCGCGATCCTGGCGCCGCGAAGATCGCCTTCGCCAGGCGTTTCGGGCGGTTTAAGGGATAAGCCAGGGTTCGCCCGTACCGGTTCCCCGGACCGGAAGGGTAGGGATATCCCCACTCACCGTGGGGCGACCGTGTGCCAGGGCACGGTGAGCTCGCCGAGCCGCCACCGTTTCGGGCCGCCGAGCAGCGGCCAGCCTCGGGCGGCGAGCAGGCGCACGGTGTGCAGCCAGCGGAACCGCACGCCGAACGCCTGCTGCGGCGCGGCGACGGCCCAGCAGGCGTCCAGAGTGGACAGGAAGTCGTGCACCGGTTCACCGGGAACATTGCGGTGAATAAGCGCTTTCGGCAAGCGTTCGGCCACAGTGGACGGACTGTCCAGGGTGCTGAGCCGGTAGGACAGGGTCAGGCTGCGCGGACCGTCGGCGTCGAGCGTGATCCACGAGCACAGCCGCCCGATCTCGTCGGACGTCCCCTCGACCAGCAGACCCCCGGGCGCGAGCCCGTCGAGGACCACCTTCCACGCGCCCGCCACGGCCTCTTCCGAGTACTGCCGCAGCACGTTGAACGCGCGCACCACCGCGGGCCGGGTACCGGCGAGTTCGAACCCGCCCAGGCGGAAGTCCAGCCACGGCGGGTCGGCGTCGGGCAGCGCCGCGGCGACCCGCGCCGGGTCCAGTTCGAGTCCGAGCACCCGCACGCGCGGATGTGTCGCGCGCAGGCGGTGGGCCAGTTCGACGGTGGTGACGCCGGTCGCGCCGTACCCGAGGTCCACCACCAGCGGGTCCGCGGCGCGCCGCAGTACGGTGGCCACCTCGGGGGAGGCGGTCAGCCAGCGGTCGACGCGGCGCAGTCGGTTGGGGTTGGTGGTTCCGCGGGTCGGCGAGCCTAGCGGCCGTCCAGCCACTGAGCCGAGTACTCGGCCTCGCGCGCCAGCAGCTTGGTGATCTCCGCCGCGACGAAGTCCTCGAGCTTGCCGCCAACCAGCGGGATGCGGATCTTCACCTCACCGATCGTGCGCTGCACGGTCTTCCCGCCCTCGGCTCTGAGCTCTGTCCGTGCGGTGATCTCGCCGGGCACCCCGCTCACCGTGGCCTGGACCTGCCCCGTGCCACTCTCGCCGGCGAGCTGCCACGTCTCGCGCCGGTCGACGAACAGCTCGCCCGAGTGCAGGCTGCGCACCACCGACGGCAGCTTGTCCGCACCGACACCTTGGCGCAGCTGGAAGCGGACGCCGTCGGCGGTCGGGGTGTAGTCGAGCAGGGCCGAGTTGCCGCCGCCGAGCGCGTCGAGGCGGGCGCGCAGCGCGTCCTCGCCGGCCATGGCGGCGTACACGTCGGAAACACCGTGAGCGAACTCGGCACGGTGCTCGATACGGGATGCCATGAGCCCAGACAGTACCCTTGGGAACTCGTGGCACCTGTCGAAACCCAGACCGTCCTTGCCGGGCACACCACGCTGCGCCTCGGCGGGCCCGCGCGCACCTTCGTCGTGGCGGAGACCACCGGTGCCCTGCTGGACGCGGTGCGCGCGGCCGGAGAGCCGATGCTGCTGCTCGGCGGCGGTTCCAACCTCGTCGTCGGCGACGACGGTTTCGACGGCACGGTCGTGAAGATCGCCACCACGGGCTGGCAGGTCGACGGGGACTCGGTCGAAGTCGCCGCCGGCCAGAACTGGGACGACTTCGTCGCGGCGATGGTCGACGAGGGCCTCGGCGGGCTCGAATGCCTGTCCGGTATTCCGGGGTCGGTGGGCGCGACCCCGATCCAGAACGTCGGCGCGTACGGCTGCGAGGTCGCGGACCTGCTGACCTCGATCGACTGCTATGACCGCCGCACCGGCGAGGTGCGCACGATGACCGCGGCCGAGCTGGGCTTCGCCTACCGCACGAGTGTCCTCAAGGGAACTGACACCGGCATCGTCCTCAGCGTCCGCTTCGGACTTCGGCCGGACGGGCTGTCCGCGCCGGTCAAGTACGCCGAACTCGGCCGCACCCTGGGCGTCCGGCCGGGCGCACGCGTGCCGGCCGCGGACGCGCGCGAGGCTGTCCTCGGGCTGCGGCGCGGCAAGGGCATGGTGCTCGACCCCGCGGATCAAGACACGTGGAGCGCCGGTTCGTTCTTCACGAACCCGATCGTGCCCGAGGCCGATCTGCCGGAAGTCCTGGCGCGCATCGCCGAGGCCGTCGACGCGCCGGTGCCGCAGTACCCGGCCGACGGCGGCGCGAAGCTGTCCGCCGCGTGGCTGATCGAGCGCGCCGGCTTCGGCAAGGGCTACCCCGGTTCGGGGCGCGTGTCCCTGTCACGCAAGCACACCCTGGCGCTGACCAACCGCGGCGGCGCCACCACCTCCGAGCTGCTGTCGCTGGCCCGCGAAGTCCGCGACGGCGTGCGGGCCCGCTTCGGCGTCACGCTGGCCCCCGAGCCACTGCTGATCAACTGCGCCCTCTGACCCGTCCGGTTCACCCTCGCGAGTGACGGCTAACCCTCCCGGTAGGCGCGGGTGCCGTCGTACTGGGCTCGTGGCTTGAGCACGATCGAGTCCAGGTTGACATGTGACGGGCGGGTCGCGGCGAACGCGATCACCTCCGCGACGTCCTGCGCGGTCAGCGGGGTCAGGCCGCGATACACGGCGGCGGCGCGCTCGGTGTCGCCGCCGAAGCGGTTCGCCGAGAAGTCCGTCTCGACCATGCCCGGGATGATCTCCGTGATCCGCACCGGGTCGCCGAGCTGCTCCGGCCGCAGCGTCCGGTGCAGCGCGGACTGCGCGTGCTTGGCCGAGGTGTAGCCGGCGCCACCGTCGTACACCTCGTGCCCGGCGATCGACGTCACCGTGATCACATGCCCGTCCCCGGATTCGACGAGCTTGGGCAGCAACGCCTTCGTCATGCGCAGCGTGCCCAGCACGTTGACCTCCCACATCCAGCGCCAGTGCTCCTCGTCGGCGTCGGCGACGCGCTCGAGCCCGCGTGCTCCACCGGCGTTGTTGACCAGAACGTGGCATTGTGGGATGGGCTGGACAAATGCGGCAACCGAAGCAGGGTCCGTGACGTCCAGTACGTGGGCGGTACCGGACAAGTCGGCTGCGAGCTTTTCGAGGCGGTCGAGGCGACGGGCCCCGAGCACGACGTGGAAGCCGGCTTCGGCCAGGGCGCGGGCGGTCGCTTCGCCGATCCCCGCGCTGGCTCCGGTGATCACTGCGGTGCGCTTGCTCATGCCGGCCATCCTTCCAGCGGAACGGGGAGACAACTGGTGGTGTTCGAGAGAAGAACGGCGTTCAAGGCCGCACTGGTGGGCGGAGCTGGGCTCCTCGCCGCGGCCTGTACCAGCGGGGACGGCGGCAACGCGGGCGGTGGCGGGCAGCAGACGACGCCTGCGCAGCCCGTGGCCAAACTCACCGCCGATCCCGCGGTCGACGCCAAGCAGGTGTCGGTGCTGCAGCCGGTCACGGTCAAGGTCACCGACGGCAGTCTCACCGACGTCAAGGTCACCAACTCCGAAGGCAAGGCCGTCGCGGGCGCCTTCAACACCGGGCGCACCGTCTGGACCAGCAGCGAGTCCCTCGGCTACGGCAAGACCTACACCTACGCCGCCGCCGCGACCGGCAGCGACAACAAGACCGCGAACCTCGCCGGCTCGTTCACCACGATCAACCCCGCCAACCAGATCCGCGTCACGGTCAACCCGACCGACAACGCCGAGGTCGGCGTCGCGATGCCGGTCAGCGTGAAGTTCACCACCGACGTCATGAACAAGGCCGCCGTCGAGAGGGCCCTCACGATCCAGACCACCAAGACCGTCGAGGGCTCGTGGGGCTGGCTCTCCGCCCGGCAGGTCGACTGGCGGCCCAAGGAGTACTGGCCGGCGAACACGCAGGTCACCGTCAGGGCAAAGCTGTACGGCGTCGACGTGGGCGGCGGCGCGTACCCACGTGCGGACGTCAGCACGAAGTTCACCATCGGCCGCAACCAAGTCGTGAAGATCCACACTCCGGACCACGTGATGAACGTGTACCGCGGCGGCTCGAAGGTCAAGAGCTATCCGTGCAGCAACGGGCTGGACTCCGTTGTCGACCGCAACACGCCGAACGGTACGTACCTGATCATGACCAGGGAACCGACCGCGATCTTCGACAACGCGCGCTACGGCTACACCAACGTCAACAAGAAATGGGCCTGCCGGATCTCCAACCACGGCGAATACATCCACGAGAACCAGGACAACGCGGCCGCGATCGGCAAGACGAACAACTCGCACGGCTGTGTCAACCTGCTCGAAGCCGACGCCAAGGACTACTTCGACTCGGCCCTGATCGGCGACCCGGTGGAGATCAGCGGAGCCCAGCTCGGACCGATCACGACCTCGGACGTCATGGACTGGCTGGTCGACTGGCAGACCTGGAAGGCGAAGTCCGCGCTGTAAAGGATTCACCCCCTGGGAAGATGTCGGGGGTCCGCACGCGTTGGGTCAGGGTGCGGACGTTGACATGCATGGGAGTGGACTTCAGTGACGATCTGGCTGCGCGGGCCCCGACGCGTTCCGACGACGATCTGGCCGCGCAGAGTCGCGGTGCTGTCGGTGCACACCTCTCCGCTGGAGCAACCCGGCACCGGTGACGCGGGCGGGATGAACGTCTACATCACGCACACCGCGGTCGAGATGGCGCGCCGGGGCATCAGCGTCGAGGTGTTCACCAGGGCGACCTCGTCGGAACAGCCGCCGGTGGCCGAACTGGCGCCCGGCGTGCTGGTGCGGCACATCCCGGCGGGGCCGTTCGAACCGCTGGGCCGGGACGAGCTGCCCGCGCAGCTGTGCGCGTTCACGTCGGGTGTGCTGCGCACGGAGGCGTTCCACGAGCCCGGCTACTACGACCTGATCCACTCGCACTACTGGCTGTCCGGCCAGGTCGGCTGGCTCGCGCGCGACCGGTGGGGCGTGCCGCTCGTGCATACCGCGCACACACTGGCCAAGGTCAAGAACGCCGCGCTGGCCGACGGTGACAAGCCGGAGCCGCGCACCCGCGTCATCGGCGAGGAGCAGGTCGTCGAGGAGGCGGACTGTCTCGTCGCGAACACCCCGGTCGAGGCGCGGCAGCTGGTGAGCCTCTACGGCGCGGACCCGGCGGGCGTGCACACCGTCGAGCCGGGCGTGGACCTGGAGCGGTTCACCCCCGGCTCGCAGCGTGCGGCGCGGCGCGCGCTGGGCCTGCCTGCCGACGCCGTGGTGCTCGCGTTCGTCGGCCGCATCCAGCCGCTCAAGGCGCCCGACGTGCTGCTGCACGCGGCCGCGTATCTGCTCCGTGACCGTCCCGAGTTGCGGGAACGTCTGGTGGTGCTCGTGGTCGGCGGGCCGTCCGGCACCGGCCTGGAACAGCCGCAGGCGCTGAAGGAACTGGCCGGCACACTGGGCATCGAGGGGCAGACGAGGTTCCTGCCGCCGCAGAGCGGGGAGCGGCTTGCCGAGGTGTACCGCGCGGCCGACGTGGTCGCGGTGCCGAGCTACAACGAGTCGTTCGGGTTGGTCGCGCTGGAAGCGCAGGCGTGCGGCACGCCGGTGGTGGCGGCGGAGGTCGGCGGGCTGCCGGTCGCGGTCGCGCACGGCGTGTCGGGCCTGCTGGTGCCGTCGCACGCGGGTCCGGATTGGGCGTCGGCGCTGGCGAGCGTGGCGCTGCGGCCGGATCGGCGGGCCGAGCTGGCCGCGAACGCTGTCGAGCACGCGCGGCGGTTCTCGTGGCGTCGCACCACCGAGGCGCTGCTGCGAACATATGCGGCGGCGGCGGAGAAATTCGACGACGCGCTACTCCCGGAGGTGGCCGTGTGAGTATCGACCTGGTGATCCAGTCCACTTTGGACAATTCGGAGCTGAAGTACGACAAGAAGGGCGCGGGACGGTACTTCGTCACGCTGCCCGGCGTGAAGAAGCTGCAGACCAACGTCTGGCTGATCGAGCAGGAACACGCCTTCGCGGTGGAGGCGTTCGTGTGCCGCCGCCCGGACGAGGCGCATGAAGAGGTATACCGATTCCTGTTGCGCCGCAACGCAAGACTCTACGGAGTTCACTACACAGTGGACGCTCTGGGCGATATCTACCTGGTGGGCAGGCTCGGCAAGGCCACGGTCACCGAGGACGAGTTGGACAAGATCCTCGGCCAGGTCCTGGACGCCGCCGACAACGACTTCAACCCGATCCTGGAAATCGGCTTCGCCACGTCCATCAAACGAGAATGGGACTGGCGCGTCAGCCGAGGTGAAAGCCTGGCCAACCTGGAAGCCTTCAAACACCTGATAGAACCGGAGAAACCCCACGAGCCAGGCGCGCTGACGAACTAGCGAAGACCCCCAGAAAGGCTTGGAGGAACCGCCGAGCCCGGCGAGCGCTCTCCGCGAGCATGCGAGCCCCAGGCGGGGCGGCTCGAGGGAGGGGGAGTCGCGAACTCGAGCCGCCCCGCTGACGCTCCCGCCGCTAGTGACCCGGTGGCGAGGGGGAGTGCCATCGGGGCCGGCGGGGCCGCAGCTCGGCAGGGGGAGACGAGCTGCGGTCGTACCCCGCGGCCGCTGGGGAGTGCGTGGATCCAGCGGTGCGGGACGTAAGTCAACTTGTCAGATATCCACCAGTAATCACAAGACTACTGGATACTCCATTCGAGTGATCTTCCTGACGACTGTTAACTCTGCGCAGCATGTGTCACGCCGCTTCTGGCGGACGGGGGAACGCGGTTCACTGCCGTCCGAGTGCGTTACTCTGCGGTAACGCACTGTGTGTAGAAGCACACCCGCACCGGAGACGCTCCGCGCCGCCGTTTAGATTCGGGACATGGCCGAACTTGGGACGTTGGTGCTGATCCGGCACGGGCAGAGCACCTGGAACGCGGAGAACCTCTTCACCGGCTGGGTCGATGTGCCGCTGTCCGCACAAGGCGAGGCCGAGGCGCGCCACGGCGGTGAGCTGCTGGCCGAGGCCGGGCTGCTACCGGACGTGGTGCACACCTCGTTGCTGCGCCGTGCGATCTCCACCGCCAACCTCGCGCTCGACGTCGCGGACCGGCACTGGATCGACGTGCGCCGCAGCTGGCGGCTCAACGAGCGGCACTACGGCGCGCTGCAGGGCAAGGACAAGAAGCAGGTCCGGGACGAGTACGGCGAGGACCAGTTCATGCTGTGGCGCCGGTCCTACGACGTGCCGCCGCCGCCCATCGAGCGCGGCAGCGAGTTCTCGCAGGACGCCGACGCGCGCTATGCCGACCTCGGTGCGGACCTGGCGCTGACCGAATGCCTCAAGGACGTCGTCGCGCGGCTGCTGCCGTACTGGGACTCGGCGATCGTGCCGGACCTGCGTGCGGGCAAGAACGTGCTGGTCGCGGCGCATGGCAACTCGTTGCGCGCGCTGGTCAAGCACCTGGACGGGATCTCCGACGAGGAGATCGCGGGGCTCAACATCCCGACCGGCATCCCGCTGCGCTACGACCTGACCGACGATCTCAAGCCGGTCACCCGGGGCGGCACCTACCTCGACCCCGACGCGGCGAAGGAAGCCGCCGCCGCCGTCGCCGCCCAGGGCCGCTAGACCAGGCCCGAGCGCGATACCGAACTGGTCCGGTCGAACTCGATCAAGTGATACCCGATCGGACGAACTGTCACGACGCGGCTGCGCGAATGTGAACACCGGCTAAATCAGCGGCGAACAGTTTCCCTGGCGGTGTCACAGCCGTCACGACAAGCTCGTGAAGGCTAGGTCAAAAGGTCACCTTCATGCTTACGATTCAGCCGTGAGCGTGAGTGCTGCACTCGCATTGGCCGTCGGCGCACTGCTGGTCGGCGCGATAGCTGGTTCCCTGATCAGCCAGGCTCGGCGACGGCGCGAGGAGCGTCAGCCCACCGGTCCCACGGTGGCAGAACTGTTGCTCCGTCTCGTCCGGTCGTCGAACAACGGTGTCGTCGTGCTCAACCGGTTCGGCGACATGGTGTTGCACAACCGCCGCGCCGAAGCGCTGGGCATGGTGCGCGACAACCGCGCTGATCCGAGGGCCCGCGTCGCCGCCGAGCAGGTCGTGGAGACCGATGAGACAGTCGAGGTGGATCTGTCACCGCTGGAAGCGCGCGGCCGCCAGCCGGCCGCGGTCGTCGGCGAGGCCCGCCCCCTGGGCGACGGGTTCACCGTGGTCGAGGCCGTGGACCACTCCGAGGCCGCGCGGCTGGAGGCCGTGCGCCGCGACTTCGTGGCCAACGTCAGCCACGAGCTCAAGACCCCGGTCGGCGCGATCGCGCTGCTGGCCGAGGCCGTGCTCGACGCCGCTGAGGACCTCGAAGAGGTGCGCCGGTTCGGCGGCAAGATCCTGCACGAGTCGACCCGGCTCGGCACGCTGGTCACCGAGCTGATCGCGCTGTCGCGGCTGCAGGGCGCCGAACGGCTGCCCGACCTCAACGCGGTGGAGGTCGACGCCGTGGTGCGGGAGTCGCTCGGCCGTACGAAGCTGTCCGCCGAGTCCGCCGACATCAACGTCACCACCGATGGGGCCAGCGGCCTGCTCATCGAGGGCGACCGGACACTGCTGGTGACCGCGCTGTCCAACCTGCTGGAGAACGCCATCGCGTACTCCCCTGCAGGCAGCCCAGTGTCGATCAGCAGGCGGCTGGTCGACGGCAACGTCGAGATTGCGGTGACCGACCGCGGCATCGGCATCGCCGACGAGGACCAGGAACGCGTCTTCGAGCGGTTCTACCGCGCGGACAAGGCGCGTTCGCGAGCCACCGGAGGCACCGGTCTCGGACTCGCCATCGTCAAACACGTCGCCGCCAACCATGGCGGCGACGTCAAGTTGTGGAGCATGCCGGGCACCGGATCGACCTTCACCCTGCGTCTTCCGGTCCACCACGGCGCGGCCAACGGGGCCGCGCCGACGCCCCGGCAGGAAAAGACACCAGAACGGGTATCCCGGCTGGTCAGTCAAGAACAGGGAGGAAAACAGTGACGAGGGTGCTCATCGTCGAGGACGAGGAGTCGTTCGCCGACCCGTTGGCCTTCCTGCTGCGGAAGGAAGGCTTCACGGCCGCGGTGGCCATCACCGGGCAGCAGGCGCTGGAGGAGTTCGATCGCAACGGTGCCGACATCGTGCTGCTGGACCTGATGCTGCCCGGGATGAGCGGCACCGACGTGTGCAAGCAGCTGCGCTCGCGCTCGGCCGTGCCGGTGATCATGGTGACGGCGCGGGACAGCGAGATCGACAAGGTCGTGGGGCTCGAGCTGGGCGCCGACGACTACATCACCAAGCCGTACTCGGCGCGCGAGCTCATCGCCCGCATCCGCGCGGTGCTGCGCCGTGGCGGCGAGGGCGGTTCCGACGGCGAGCTCGCACCGCTGGTGCTGGCCGCGGGCCCGGTCCGGATGGACGTCGAACGGCACGTCGTCACCGTCGAGGGCGGCGAGATCTCGCTGCCGCTCAAGGAATTCGACCTGCTCGAGTACCTGCTGCGCAACGTGGGCCGGGTGCTGACCCGCGGCCAGCTGATCGACCGGGTCTGGGGCGCGGACTACGTCGGCGACACCAAAACCCTGGACGTGCACGTCAAGCGGCTGCGGTCCAAGATCGAACCCGATCCCGGATCGCCTCGTCATCTGGTCACGGTGCGAGGACTTGGTTACAAGTTCGAGACCTGAGCGCCGGGCCCGGTACCGTAGGGCTTTGTGCGCTTAGGGGTACTCGACGTCGGATCCAACACCGTCCACCTGTTGGTAGTGGATGCGCACCGTGGTGCGCATCCGACCCCGATGCACTCGGAGAAGACGGTGCTGCGGCTCGCGGAGCAGATCACCGGCGAAGGTGAGCTCAGCAAGGCGGGCGCCGAGGCGCTGGTCCAGGCGGTGGACACGGCAAAGGCGTCGGCTGAGCGGCTCGGCTGTCAAGACCTCATGGCCTTCGCCACCTCGGCGGTACGCGAGGCGACGAACTCAGCGAAAGTACTGCGGAAGGTCAAGGACGAGACCGGCGTCGACTTGCGAGCGCTTTCCGGGGCGGACGAGGCCCGGGTGACGTTCCTCGCGGTGCGCCGCTGGTTCGGCTGGTCGGCCGGGAAACTGCTGGTGCTCGACATCGGCGGCGGCTCGCTGGAGGTGGCGATGGGCATCGACGAGGAGCCGGAGCTCGCCGAGTCGTTGCCGCTGGGCGCCGGGCGGACCACCCGCACCCGGTTCGAGCACGACCCGCCCACCCGGTCCGAGCTGGTCGCCACGTCGGCCTGGCTCGACGACCAGCTCACCGTGCTGGCGAAAAAGGTCACGAAGCTGGGTACCCCGGACCGGGTGGTGGCCACGTCGAAGACGTTCCGCTCACTGGCCAGGCTTGCCGGTGCCGCGCCCTCGGCGGCCGGCCCGTGGGTACGCCGTACCCTGTCCGATACCGCATTGCGGCAGCTCCTCGCCTTCATCTCGCGGATGACGGCGGCCGACCTCGCCGAGCTCGAGGGGGTCAGCGCGAGCCGGGCGCACCAGCTGGTCGGCGGCGCGCTGGTGGCGCAGGCCGCGATGCGGGCGCTGTCGCTGGAAGAACTGGAGATCTGCCCCTGGGCGCTGCGAGAGGGTGTGATCTTGCGGCGACTGGACCATTGGAACGGTACCGACGACACTGCACCGGGAGGATGGCGCAGTTCGTCGCCGGATCGGACCGGTGACAGCAACTCGGTGGACGACGATGACGCGGTGCGGGCACGGTGGAAAGGTGGAAGGTATGCGTGAGGGACTGCTGCGCGCGTGCCGAAGCGCCGACCGCGCTCGGATGGCACGCGGACTCGCAGTTGGGATGAAACGCTGATGAGCCGGGAAAGCGGACAGGACCGCTCGCAGAAGACGGTGGCCGAGCTGCTCGCTCTGCACGGCGGCAACGTCGACGGCAGGCGCAGGCACCGGCGTGCCGCCGACGACGAGGACGACCAGCAGCAGAACCCGGGCCCACGACGCGGGCGCGGCATCGCGGACACCGGTCCCCAGGCGATCATCGACCGCGTCCGGGCCGACGGTGGCACCCAGCCTCCCGCCCCGCCGCCGCCCGGCCGGCGCCGCGCGCTGCCGGACGAGGAGTCGCCGCAGAACGGCGCACCGCCGCCGCAGAACGGCGCACCGCCGCCGCAGGACTCCGGGTTCCAGCCCCGCCCCAACGGGATCCCGCCCCGCGCCAACGGCGCGCCGCAGCCGTCGGGCACGTTCCCGCGGCCGCCCGCGCCGCCGCAGCCGTCCGGCACCTTCCCCCGGCCAGGCGGCCAGCAGCCGCCCAACCCCGGCCCGGAGTCGGGTCACTTCCAGCGCCCCCCGCAGCAGGAGTCCGCACAGGCTTCCGGTGCCTTCCCGCGCCAGAACGGCGCACCCGACGCGAGCGGCTACCTCCGCCCGCCGGCGCAGGAGTCCGGCGCTTTCCAGCGTCCCCCGCAGGAGTCGGGCCCGTTCGTGCGTCCGGGCGCCACGCCGCCGCCGTCCCGCCGCTCGCAGCTCCCGGTCCCGCCGGAGCAGGCCGACGAACCGCCGAGAGCCGCCGAGGGCACGCGGCAGGTTCCGCCGGTGCGACCGCCCGCGCCCGGTGCGCTGTCCGCCAGGCTGGACGGGATGGAGGCGCCGGAGCAGGTCCCCGAGCAAGGTGGCCCGATGGCCAGCGGGGCG
>DATFHB010000056.1:0-106109 GCA_035248845.1 Amycolatopsis sp.
GCGCGCGCAGCAGCATCCCGGCGCCCGGCCCGGCGCGCGCGGCCGCCGTGAGCGCGAGCCCGAGCGCCGGGTATGCGGGCAGGGTCAGCGCGTTCGGCAGCCGGCGGTGGCGAAGGTCGGCCGCGACGAGCGGGACCGCGAGCGCGGTGACCAGCAAGGGCACGGGCAACCACCACGACGGCCACCCGCCGCTGAGGCGGCGGGTGGCCACCAGCGCCCACAGCACGCCCGTGGCCGCCGCCACGGACGCTGCCGGGACCGGCGCCGGCGAGCGGGCTCTGACCAGGACGAACGAGGTCAGCAGGCCGGCGCCGACACCGGCCACGAAAGCGGCGAAAACGAGTCCCCAGATCACGTGATCGAGTCTGGCGTTCTCGTCCGGGACGCCGCAAACACACAATCGTGCGTGTGGGCCACTCACGCGGTTTCGGGCCCGGATTCGCCTGGTCGGGTGACACGTGCGAGCTGTCAGGGATTCCAGCGCAGCAACGGGGTCCCGGTGATCGAGCGGATCTCCAGAGACTCGATGTCCTTGGGCGCGAGCTGGGTATCGAGGGTCAGTTTCGCCTCGTGGTTGGGCGCCGCCCACCACGACGCGAGCTGCGTTTCAGTGCCATCGCGGTGGACGGCGACGAGGAGGTAGTCCGCGCCATAGGACGCACCGTTGTACAGGCACGACATGTCGACCCGCGAACCGCCGCCGGACACCGCCGCCACCGCGGCGGTCGCCTGGACCGGGAACGCGCCGAGCGGCGTCATCTGCGTGCCCGGGGCCGCTCCGCCGACGACCGGCAGGATGATCGCCACCGCGACCGCCGCCGCGGCGACCGCACCGACGAAGCCCGTCAGCAGACCGCGGCGCTGCCGGATCCGGTGCACCTTGCCCACCAACGCCGGCAGCAGCCAGGGCGGTGGCTCCTCCGCCGGCACCATCTCCGGCGTCACCTGCGACAACAATCCGGGCAGCCCGGCCAGTTCCTGCACGGCCCGCGCACAGTCGGCGCACTCCTTCAGGTGCGCCTCGAACTCCGCACGGTCCTCAGGGGACAGCGCGCCCAGCACGTAGGCCGCGTCGTAGGTCTCGAACGGGTCAGTTGGTCGGCTCA
Source organism: Amycolatopsis sp. (assembly GCA_035248845.1). GTDB lineage: Bacteria > Actinomycetota > Actinomycetes > Mycobacteriales > Pseudonocardiaceae > Amycolatopsis_E. The sequence continues at coordinate 1,107 of DATFHB010000056.1, forward strand.
CTGGGTCACCCCCCTTTCCTCCAAAGCGAGGCGCAATGCCCGCAACGCGTAGTGGGTTCGCGATTTCACGGTGCCGGGCGCGATCCCGAGCCGTTTCGCCGCTTCGGCGACCGAGTAGCCCTGGAAGTAGCACAGGCCCAGCACTTCCCGGTGTGCCGGGGACAGCTCACCGAGCGCCTCCGCCACGAGCCAGCCCTGCAGCGCCCGGTCGGTGCCGTCCGGAAGCGGCATCTCGGGCGGGTTGTCGGTGCTCACCTCGGATCGGGCAGCCGCCGAGCGCCAGCCGTCGATGGCGATGCGCCGGGCCACCGTGAACAGCCACGCCCGCGCCGAGCCTTCCGACTGGTCGAGCACCCGCGGATGCTTCCACGCCCGCAGCAGCGTCTCCTGCACCAGATCCTCGGCGCGCGCGTGGTCGCCGCTGGTCAGTTTCAGCGCGTAGGACCACAGCGCCGCCGCATGATCATCGTGCAGCGCGCGCATCAACTGGTCTTCCGCGGCCTCCTTCATACCCGGGCGACCTGCCTGACCCGGCGGCCCCGGACCTGCACGGCCAGCAGCGCGAGACCGAACACCACACAACCGGCCTCAGTGATCACGCCCCACGTCTCCGCGGCCATCCGGAACTGCTCGTGCACGCCGAACAGGCCGTTGGGAGTCAGCGAGATGATGTACGCGGCCAAGGTCACAGCGCCGAACCCGATCGCCACGAGCACCGGCAGCCAGTGGTGCCACAGCAGCACCGCGAGCGCGATCACGACGCCCGCGATCACGTTCACCAGGAACAGCGGCCCGATGGTCCCGATGTCGGAATAGCCCTGGTTGGCCCAGAGGTCGTAGTGCACCCAGGCGGATCCCAGCAACCCCAGGATCACCAGCACTCGCAACAGCCACGCGAACATTGCGCCTGCCCCTCCTTGCCGAGAAAACCGTACAACGTCTCCACGGGGCACCCGCCGTTCCGGTTCAATCCGCCGGCACGCTGAACCGATCGGAGCCGCGGCCCGTGTCTTTGCACATGACTGCTGAAACACCCACCCGCCGTACCGTCCTGACCACCGGAGTGGCCGTGGCCGGCGCAGCGGCCGGCACGGTCGTCCTCGCAGCCTGCGGCAGCTCGGATCCGAGCTCGTCCTCGAGCTCGAGCGGCAGCACCGCCGCCGCCTCGGCTCCCGCGGGCACCGTGGTCGCGGCGCTGTCCGACGTGACCGTCGGCCAGGCCAAGTCCGTCAAGGTCAACGGCCAGGACGCGATCCTCGCCCGCCCTTCCGAGACCACGGCCGCATGCTTCAGCGCCATCTGCACCCACCAGGGCTGCACCGTCCAGCCGAGCGGCGCCAAGCTGAAGTGCCCGTGCCACGGCTCGGTGTTCAACGCGCTGACCGGCGCGGTCGAGCAGGGGCCGGCGTCGACCGCGCTGCCGGCGATCGCCGTCAAGGTCGACGGCACCAACGTCCTGACCGCCTGAGGGTTCACTCCCACACGAACAGTTGCCCGCCGGCGGTGATCCGGCCGCCGGCGGGCACCCTGGACAGCGCCCCGGCCCGCGCGTCGAGCGCGACCACCGGCACGACGGCGGAACAGCCCGCCGCCCGCACCGTCTCGGGGTTCCATCGGATCAGCGGCTGGCCCGCCCGCACCCGCTCGCCCTTCGCCACGTGCACGGTGAAGTCGCCTTGCTGCTTGACCGTGTCGAGGCCCAGGTGCACCAGCACCCCCTTGCCGTCCTCGGCCGCGACGACGAACGCGTGCGGGTGCAGCGTCACCACCGTCCCGCCGATCGGCGCGAGCGCCTCCTGCTCCCCGCCCGCGGGCTCGACCGCGACGCCCGGCCCCACCATCGCCTGCGCGAACACCGGGTCCGGCACGTCGCTCATCCCCACGACGTCGCCGCTCACCGGGCTCCCGATCGTCGTCACAACAGGTCCTGGATGTCGCTCGCGATCGTGTCCGCCTCGGGGCCGACCACGACCTGAACCACGGTCCCCATCTTCATCACCCCGTGCGCGCCGGCACCCTTGAGCGCGGCCTCGTCCACGACGGAGCCGTCCTCCAGCTCGCAGCGCAGCCGCGTGATGCAGCCTTCGATTTCGACGATGTTCCCGGTGCCCCCGAGGGCGGCGAGAATCCGCTCCGGCCTGTCGTCCGCCACGGCGGCCTCCTTTTCGTCTCTTGACACCTCGTCGGGTCGCGGAGCATTCTGCCCCATCAAAGAAATGGTCTAGACCGGAACGTACCAATCTTCGGAACCGAGCCGCAAGCAAGAGGGAGGTGGCATGCCGAGCCCAGCTCGTGTCGTGGACGGCCCGACGCCGAAACGCGCGCAGCTGCGCGAAATCCTGCGGCGGGCGATCGAGCGGGAACTGCCGCCCGGCTCGAGGAAGGGCTGCTCACTCGCATCCGCTTCGATCACGCCAGGCAGACTGTCCGGGCCGACCGGTACCAGGTATCGATGGAACTGGACTCCACCGTCCCCGCCGACACCTTAGGGGTATGCCGTGACTACGACCACCGCGGACACGACGCAGGGCAAGCGCCCAGGATTGGCGGGGCTGCAACGCTTCGGCCGCAGCCTGATGCTGCCCATCGCGACCCTGCCCGCCGCCGGCCTGCTCAACCGGCTGGGACAGGACGACATGCTCGGCCGCTGGGACGCGACGAAGAAGGTCGCCGCCGTGTTCGCGGCGGCCGGCGGTGGCCTGTTCGACTGGCTGCCGCTGCTGTTCGCCGTGGGCATCGCGGTCGGCTTCGCGCGGCGCGGCGACGGGTCGACCGGCGTGGCCGCCGTCGTCGGGTTCGTGGTGTTCAACAAGGTCGTGCAGGTGTTCGCGCCGATCAGCGACCTGGAGGGCTTCAAGGAAGGCTGGTACCTGCAGCCGATCAAGTGGCCCTACAGCGTGCTCGGCGGCATCGTCGTCGGTCTCGTGACGGCCGTGCTGTGGCAGCGGTTCCACCGCGTCAAGCTCCCGCCCTACCTGGCGTTCTTCGGCGGGCGCCGGTTCGTGCCGATCATCAACTCGCTCACCCTGCTGCTGCTCGGCGTGCTGTTCGGCCTGATCTTCCCACTGGTCGACAGCGGGATGCAGCATCTGGGCAGCGCGGTGACCGGGGACGCGGTGCTCGGCGGCGGCGTCTACGGCTTGCTCAACCGGCTGCTGCTGCCGGTCGGCCTGCACCAGCTGATCAACGTGCCGGTGTGGTTCATCGTCAAGGGCGGCGACATCAACAACTTCTTCGCCGGCGACGCAGGCGCGGGCGCGTTCACCACCGGCTTCTTCCCGATCTTCATGTTTGCCCTGCCCGCCGCCGCGCTCGCGATCTGGCGCACCGCCAAGCCCAGCCAGAAGAAGGTGGTCGGCGGCATCATGATCTCCGCGGCGCTCACCTCGTTCCTGACCGGTGTCACGGAGCCGATCGAGTTCGCGTTCATGTTCGTCGCGTGGCCGCTGTACCTGATTCATGCGGTGCTGACCGGCCTCTCGATGGCGCTGTGCAACGCGCTGGACATCCACCTCGGGTTCTCGTTCTCCGCGGGTGCGATCGACTTCGCGCTGAACTCCGGTGCGAAGGCAGCACACAATGCGTGGCTGCTCATCCCGATCGGCCTGGTGTACGCGGCGGTCTACTACTTCCTGTTCACATGGGTCATCAGGAGGTGGAACCTGCGCACGCCCGGCCGGGAGGAGGAAGCCGCCGAGGCCGCGGACGCCACGCCGTAGGCTGAGCGCGTGGAGAGTGTGCGGGCGGTGGACGGCTGGCCGGTGGACAACGCGGCCGCGGCGGTGGTCGGCGCGACCGGCACTGTGCTGGGGCGCTACGGCGACGGGGCGAGGGCTTTCCGGCTGGCGTCGGTGTCGAAACTGCTGACCGCGTACGCGGCGCTGATCGCGACCGAAGAGGGCGTCGTCGAGTTGGACACCCCGGCCGGGCCGGAGGGCTCGACCGTCCGGCACCTGCTGGCGCACACCTCGGGGCTGGCGTTCGACACGCACAAGGTCATGGCCCCGCCCGGCACCCGGCGGCTGTACTCCAACGCCGGCTTCGAACAGCTCGCGGACGCGCTCACCGAGCATTCGGGGATCCCGTTCGCCGACTACCAGCGCGACGCGGTGTTCGTGCCGCTGGGTATGGGATCGACGAAGCTCGACGGCTCCCCCGCCGCCGACATAGTATCCACTGTGGACGATCTGATTGTCTTCGCCGCCGAGCTGCAACAGCCGAGCCTGCTGGCACCGGAAACCGTGGCGGAGGCGGCGTCGGTCGAGTTCCCGGGCCTGAACGGGGTGCTTCCCGGGTTCGGGCACCAGAAGCCGAACGACTGGGGGCTGGGCTTCGAGATCCGGGACCACAAGAGTCCACACTGGACCGGCGCGCGCAGCTCACCGCGCACCTTCGGCCACTTCGGACAGTCGGGCACCTTTCTGTGGGTGGATCCCGACGCGGGTGCGGCGTGCGTGGCGTTGACCGACCGGGACTTCGGGCCCTGGGCGGCGGAGACCTGGCCGGGGTTCACGGACGCGGTCCTCGCCGAACTCTGAGATCATGCGTGCATGACGAGCTGGCAGGACGTCGAACAGGCCGCGCCGGATTTCGCGCGCCGTGTCCAGGCGCTGTTCGATGCGCACCGACACAAGACCCTCGCGACGGTACGGTCCGACGGGTCGCCGCGGATCTCCGGCATCGAGGCCGCTTTCGAGGACGGCAATCTGGTGTTCGGGTCCATGCCGAACGCGCGCAAGGGCGCGGATCTCCGCCGGGATCCGCGGTTCGCGCTGCACAGCGCCACGGTCGACCCGGTCGAGGGGTCCGAGGCGCTGTGGCCGGGTGAGGCCAAGATCGCGGGCCGGGCGATCCTCGGCGAGGGCAGTGACAGCGACAGTTTTCGGGCCGACATCACCGAAGTCGTGCACACCCATCTCAACGACAAGGCCACGCTGCTCGTCGTCGACTGGTGGACGCCCGCCCACGGGCTGCGCCGGGTGGAGCGCGAGTAAAGCTCCTCGCTCAGAGGGTCATCACGCGCACCGGCTCCCCGGCCTGGTACGCGGCGATGTCCTCGACCGCGTCGCGGTAGAAGATCTCGTACGTCTCGCGCGTCACGTAACCCAGGTGCGGTGTGAGCGTGACATTGTCCATCGCGCGCAGCGGATGGTCGGCGGGCAGCGGTTCGACGTCGTAGACGTCCAGGGCCGCGCCGCCGATCCTGTTGTCGCGCAGCGCGTTCACCAGCGCGGACTCGTCGATGATCGGACCGCGGGAGGTGTTCACCAGCAACGCGTCCGGCTTCATCAGGTCGAGCTCGGCGGCGCCGACGAGGCCGCGGGTGCGGCGGCTGAGCACGAGGTGCACCGCGAGCACGTCGGCGCGGCGGAACAGCTCCTCCTTGGACACGGCGGTCACGTCGTGCTCGGCGGCGCGTTCGTCGGTCAGGTTCTGGCTCCACGCGATCGTCTCCATGCCGAACACCTGCCCCACCTTGGCGACGCGTGCGCCGAGCCGGCCGAGCCCGAGCAGGCCGAGGGTGCGGCCCTCCAGGGTGGTGCCGACGGTGGTCTGCCACGCGCCCACGCGCATCCCGGGCAACTCCACCGCGAGGTTGCGCATGGCGGCGAGGATGAGCGCCCAGGTGTGTTCGGCCGTCGGCGCGGAGAAGTACCCGGTGCCGCACACGGTGATGCCGTGCGCGGCGGTGGCCTTCAGATCGATCGCCGCGTTCCGCTGACCGGTGCTGACCAGCAGTTTCAGGTCGGGAAGGCGCGCGATCAGCTCGGCGGTGAACCGGGTGCGCTCGCGCATCGCGACGACGACGTCAGCACCGGCCAGACGCCGCACCAGCTCGTCCTGGTCGCCGATGTGGCCGGTGACCACGTCGATCTCGGCACCGAGCGAATCCCACTCCGCGAAGGTCAGCGCGACGTTCTGGTAGTCATCGAGGATCGCGATCTTCATAGTGGTGAACCTACCCCGCGCGCGCCAGAATTTCGTCGACGACGTCGTTCTTGGCGTCGGCGTAGTTCTGGATGTACTTCCAGGTACGCGCAGCCAGCTCACGCTTGGTCCGGTCGTAGAGTGCGCGATCGGAATCGCTGGCGCGCAACCGGTTCCGGAACTTCAGACAACGGTCGATCTCGGCGCTTCCGGGCGAGTAGACATGCAGGTTCATGTTCGTGTCCGGGCCTTTGAACGCGCGGTGCTCGTGCCACCGCGGTTCCCGGATCACCAGCCGGTACCCGGCCGTCTCGAGCGCGGGCAGGTAGGCCGGCTCGTCGCCCGAGTCCGGCACGACGAGCAGAACGTCGACGATCGGCTTGGCGCACAGGCCGGGCACCGAGGTGGATCCGACGTGCTCCAGCCGCAGGACCCGCTCCCCCAGCGCCGATCGGATGCGCGCCGCCTCGCGTTCGTAGAGGCCGGGCCATCCCGGGTCGTACTCGGCGAGCGTGACGGTCGAGTTCAGCACCGGGGCTTCGGTGACCCAGGCCTGCCGGATCTCGTCCTCGCGGTAGGCGGTCCGGTCGAGTTTCGCCACGACTGTCCCCTTCTCGAAGGCAAGTCGGCCAACCTAACTCAGGCCACTGGCAGCGGCAACACGTTATCCGTCGCCGCGCGCAGCGCGTCGCGCATCGCCGCGCGCGGGGCGGGCCGGCCGGTGAACTGCTCGACCTGGCCGAACGCCTGGTGCAGCAACATGTCCAGCCCCGTCGCTACGCGCCCGCCGCGCGCCAGTACCGCCTCGGCGAGCGGCGTGGGCCACGGGTGGTAGATCACGTCGAGCACGCACGCGGCGGCGGCCAGCTCGGTCGCGTGCCCGGCCACGGCGGCCGGCGGCACCGTGCTGACCAGCACCGAGGCGTCCGCCACGACCGTGCCGAAGTCCACCTCGGCCCACGTCAGCACGGTGACCGCGACATCGGCGCGCTCAGCCGCGGTCACCGTCTCCGCGGCGCGGACGGGATCCCGCACCACCAGCCGGGCCCGGGATACCCCGAGCTCGGCGAACGCGACGACCGTGGCCGACGCAGTGCCACCGCCGCCGAGGATAACGCCGGGCCCCGCGGCATCGGTGAACCCGCCCGCGGCGCGCAGGGCGCCGGTCACGCCGTCGACATCGGTACAGTCCGCGGCCCACCCGGAACCCTTGCGCACCAGCGTGTTCGCCGCGCCGGCGGCGACCGCGCGCGGCGTCGCCTCCGTCGCGAAGTCCAGCGCCGCGCGCTTGCCCGGCATCGTCACCGAGAACCCGGCCCACTCCGGCCCCGCCCCGCCGACCAAGGCGGGCAGCCCGGCGGCGTCGACCTCGATGCGTTCGTAGGTCCAGTCGTCCAGCCCGAGCGCGGCGTAGGCGGCGCCATGCAGCACCGGCGACAGCGAATGGGCCACCGGCTTTCCCAGCACCGCGGCTTTAGTAGGCACCGCGCTGCCTCGCCAGAGCGATGTTCTGCTGGTGCTCGGCCGGCGTCGCGGCGAAACACGACAACCCGTTCTTCTCGCACTTGACGAAGAACAGCCAGTCGCCGGAGGCCGGCTGCAGCGCCGAGGAGATCGCAGCCGCGCTCGGCGCACCGATCGGGGTCGGCGGCAGCCCGGCGTCGACGTAGGTGTTGTACGGGTCGGTGCGTGCGCGATCGGCGTCCGTCGTGGTCACGACCGGCTTGTCCAGCAGGTAGTTCACCGTCGAGTCCAGCTGCAGCCGCATGTTCTTGCCGAGCCGGTTGTAGATCACCCGCGAGATCTTGTCGAAGTCGGCGTTCACGCCCTCGCGCTCGATCAGCGACGCGATGATCAGCAGGTGATACGGGTCCTCGCCCTGCGCGTTCGTGGTCGCGCCCAGCCCGGCCGCCTGGATCTTCGTGGCCGAGTTCTTGAGCACGTACCCGAGCAGCTGATCGGCGGTCCAGCCCGGCTTCACGTCGTACACGCCCGGCGCGACGAGCCCCTCGAGCCGGCGCGGGTCCGTGCTCTTCGCGGCCACCTCGGCGGCCCACGAGGGTACGCCCATCGCGGCGAGGTCGGCGGTGCCGGCGAGCTTGCGCAGCCCGTCGACGGGAACGCACGTGCTCTGGCCGTTGAGCATCGCGCAGGACGCCTTGGACAGCAACGAGAACACGCCGGGAGTGACCGTGCCGTCGGGCTGCGTGACGTCGTCGACCTGGGTGCCGGCGCGCACCTGCAGCTCGCCCACGCGTGCCTGCGGCGCGGTCAGGCCCGCCACCGCGGCCGCGCCGGACATCTTCGTCTTCACCTGGTAGTAGCCCGGTTGCAGGCCCAGCACCTTGGAGTTGTCCTGGCTGGCCTTGACGAACGCCTTCGCACTCGCGACCACGCCCGCGTCCTTGAGCTCGCTGCCGATCGCGTTCGTCGAGTCGCCCTCGCCGATCTCGATCACGACATCCGAGTCGCCGCTGCCCTTGTAGTCGTCGTAGCCGAAGATCATCGAGATGCCGATCCAGGCACCGCCCGCGATCAGCCCCAGCACGGTCAGCGCGACGAGCCACCGCACCGGTTTCGGGCGCTTGCGGCGACGACGCTCGACCGGCGGCTCCTCGTCGTCCGGGGGCTCGATGTACTCGGGCTCCGCGCGATCGCCGTCGGCGTATTCCTCGTCGTACTCGTCCTCGTAGTAGGCCTCGTCGTCGGCCTCGTAGTCGGCCTCGTAGTCGGCCTCATAGCCCTCGACGTCGTTCTCGTAGTAGGCCTCGACCGCTTCGATGATGTCGGTGGGGGTCTCGTCCGGCGGAATTTGCCGCGGCCGGCGGGGCCGGGGCGGCTGCACGCGGTCCCCGAACAGCTGCAGGCCATGGTCCGGCGGGGGTGCGGGACGGCGCGGCGGCGGCCGGCGCAGGGACGGCGGTTCCGGCGGCGCCTGGCGCGCATGGGACGACGGGACGGGGGGCGGCTGCGGCGGGGCAGGCGGGCGGCGCCGGCGGCCACGATCACTGGGCGGCTGGGGCAGGTCGCGGTTCACGCGTGCCCCTCCCGCGCCAGGTACGCGGAGCGGCCGTCGAGCCAGCCCTGCAGGATCTCCACCGCGGCGGCCTGGTCGACCACCGCGCGCTGCTTGCGGCCCTTGACGCCACGCTGGGACAACATGCGGGCGGCGCTGACCGTGGTCAGCCGCTCGTCGGCCAGGCGCACGGGCACGGGTGCGACGCGTTCGGCAATGCGGTCGGCGTAGGCGACGGCGATTTCGGCGGCGGGACCGTGCCGGTCCGCGAGCGTCCTTGGCAATCCGACGATCACCTCCACCACCTCGTGTTCGGTGACGAGCCCGGCAAGCTGATCGAGATCATTGTCGTTGCGCGCATCACGCGACAGGGTAACCAGAGGAGTGGCGAGCATCGGGGCCGGATCGCTGAGCGCGACGCCGACCCGGACGGAGCCCACGTCAACGGCAAGACGCCGACCCGGCCCGGGGTCGTGCTCCCCGGGCCGGTCGGCATTGCGTTGGCTCACCCCGCGGCGACCGCGTCGCGGAGCGCGGTGATCGCCTGCTCGACGCCGGCGGGGTTCGTGCCGCCGCCTTGCGCCATGTCCGGCTTGCCGCCACCGCGGCCGCCCAGGGCGGGGGCGAACGAGGGCACCAGCTTGCCCGCCGCGAGGCCCTTGTCGCGCGCGCCTGGCGTGGTGGCGACAACGAAGCTCACCTTGTTGCCCTCCTGGGGCGCGAACAGCGCGACCACACCGGGCCGCGAGCCGAGCCGGTTGCGCACCTCCATCGCCAGCGCGCGCAGGCCGCCACCGTCGATCTCGCCGTCGATCTTCTCCGCGACCAGCGACACGCCACCGGCGTCGACCGCCTTGTCCGCGAGCGAGCCGGCGGAACCGAGCACCTGCTGCGTGCGCAGCTGGTCGATCTCCTTCTCCGCGTTGCGCAGCCGGGTCAGCACGTCCTCGATCCGCGACGGCAGCTCGGCCGTGGGCACCTTGAACGTGTTCGCCAGCTGCGACACCATCAGCTGCTCCTTGCGGACGTGCCGCAGCGCGTCCGTGCCGACCAGCGCCTCGACGCGGTGCACCCCGGACCCGATCGAGGAGTCGCTGACCAGCTTGACCAGGCCCAGCTCGCCGATGCGGCCGACATGCGTGCCACCGCACAGCTCGCGCGAGTAGTCGCCCATGTCGATGACGCGGACGTCGTTGCCGTACTTCTCGCCGAACAGTGCGACCGCGCCGAGTTCGAGCGCCTTGTCCTTGGTGGTGGTGTAGGACTGCACCTCGACGTTGGTCTGAAGGTAGTCGTTGACCTCCTCCTCGACCTCGGTGAGCAGGTTCGTCGACACCGGGCCGGGCGTGGTGAAGTCGAAGCGCATCCGGCCCGGCGAGTTGAGCGAACCCGCCTGCGCCGCACGGCGGCCGTAGGCTCCGCGCACGGCCGCGTGCACGAGGTGCGTGGCCGAGTGGGACCGCGCGATCGAGGACCGGCGCGTGGTGTCGACGGAACCGGTGACCTCGGTGTCGAGCGCGATCTCGCCGTCGGTCACCTCGACCCGGTGCACGAACAGGCCCGGCACGACCTTCTGCACATCGACCACCTTGGCCTCGCCGCCCGACGCGAGCAGCACGCCGGTGTCGGCGACCTGGCCACCGCTCTCGGCGTAGAACGGGGTCCGGTCGAGGATCAGCTCCGCCTTCTCGCCCTGGCGCACGACCGGCACGCCCTGGCCGCCGGAGAGCAGGCCGATGACCCGCGCCGTGGCCTGCAGGTCGGTGTAGCCGAGGAAGTCGGTCTCGCCGTGCTGCTCCAGCAGCTCCCGGTACACCGACAGGTCGCCGTGGCCCTTCTTGCGCGCCGCCGCGTCGGCCTTGGCGCGCTGGCGCTGCTCCTCCATGAGGGTGCGGAAGCCGTCCTCGTCCACGGATAGGCCCTGCTCCGCCGCCATCTCCAGGGTCAGGTCGATCGGGAAGCCGTAGGTGTCGTGCAGCTGGAAGGCGCGGTCGCCGGCGAGGACGTCGCCACCGTCCTTCTTGGTCTCCTCCGCGGCCAGGTCGAAGATGCGCGACCCGCTGGTCAGGGTCTGCAGGAACGTCTCCTCCTCGACCTTCATGACCTCGCTGATCCGGTCGAAGTCGCGCGCGATCTCCGGGTACGACGGCGACATCGCGTCCCGCACCACGGCGGCGAACTCGGGCAGCACCGGCTCGTGCACGCCGAGCAGGCGCATCGAGCGCACGATGCGGCGCAGCAGCCGGCGCAGCACGTAGCCGCGCGCCTCGTTGCCGGGGGTCACTCCGTCGCCGATCAGCATCACGCCGGACCGCGCGTGGTCGGCGATGACCCGGAAACGGACGTCGTCGGTGTGGTCGGCGCCGTAGCGGCGGCCGGAGAACTCCTCGGCCTTGGCGATGACCGGGCGCACCAGGTCCGTCTCGTAGACGTTCTCGACGCCCTGCAGCAGGTACGCGACCCGCTCGACGCCCATGCCGGTGTCGATGTTCTTCTTCGGCAGCTCACCGATCGGCGCGTGGCCGTACTTCGGGCTCTGCTCACCCCGCACGTCCTGCATGAACACGAGGTTCCAGATCTCGAGGTAGCGGTCCTCGTCGACGACCGGGCCACCCTCGCGGCCGAACTGCGCGCCGCGGTCGTAGTAGATCTCCGAACACGGCCCGCCGGGACCGGGCACGCCCATGTCCCAGTAGTTGTCGCGGCCGTCGCGCGCCTGGATGCGCTCGGACGGGATGCCCGCGACCTTCTGCCACAGGCCGGCCGCCTCGGAGTCGTGCTCGTAGACGGTGACCCAGATGCGGCCAGGGTCGAACCCGAAGCCCCCCTCGTCCTGGGACTTGGTGATCAGCTCCCAGGCGTGGCCGATGGCACCTTCCTTGAAGTAGTCGCCGAAGGAGAAGTTGCCCGCCATCTGGAAGAACGTGTTGTGCCGCGTGGTCTTGCCGACCTCGTCGATGTCGCCGGTGCGCACGCACTTCTGGATGCTGGTCGCGCGCGGGTACGGCGGCGGGACCTCACCGAGGAAGTACGGCTTGAACTGCACCATGCCCGCGTTGACGAACAGCAGTGTCGGGTCGTCCAGGATCAGGGACGCGCTGGGCACTTTTGTGTGGCCGCGGCCTTCGAAGTGGTCGAGGAAGCGCTTGTTGATCTCGTGTGTTTCCACTGGTCTTTCCTTGGGCTGGGCGGCAGGACGCCGCGCCTGGGGTCTGGTGGGCGGCGACGGCGGAGAGCGCGGACTGCGGTCAGCTCTCCGCCCGGCGCGCTCGCGCCGGACGCACGGCAGCGGCGTGCCGGCCCTCGGCCGCACGCATCCCGGACCGCTGCTCCACCATGTCGCGCAACTCCTGCTCCCGCTCGCTCATTCCGGCGCGGATGTCCGCACCGAACGAACCGATGGCGCCCGCCAGTTCGGACAGGGCGTCGCCCAGGTTCGAGGCTATCCCGGCGGGAGTGGCCTGACGAGCTGTTTTCCCGGCTTTGCGGGTTGCCGCGACACCTGCCGCGACGCCCACACCCAGCCAGAATAGCCGCTTCACGACTTCGGGCCCTTCCGCCCGCGGCGCGTGTGCTTGCCCTCGCCGTTCTCCCTGGCCTTGCGACGGGCGCGGATCGCTTTGCTCACCCCGTAGGAGAACGCGGCCGTCTTGACCAGCGGACTGCCCAGCGTCGCGGTGAACACCGAGGTCAACGCGGAGACGTTGCCGCTGACGGCCTGCGCGTTCGCGGTGATCCCGTCGACGCGCTCGAGCTGGGTGTTCACGTGCGTGATGGTGTCGTTCGCCCCGATCAGCAGCGGGTCGGTGTTCTCGTGGGCCTTGCGGATGGCGATGGTCGCCTCGTCCAGCGTGCGGCCCAGCTTGATCAGGGGGATCGCCAGCAGCAGAACCAACAGCACGAATGCCCCCGCGGCGATCAGCGCGGCGATCTGCCCGGCCGACATGGCCCCTCCTCGAAATCCAGCGGTTTTCCAGCGGCAGGAATTGCCGGAAAGGCTACCGTGCTCGCGCGCTCACGGCCGGTCGGGCCTACCGGCGCGCCGGAGTCCGTAGTAGATCGCGGCCATGTCCTGGTCGGCGTGCCCCGCGGCGGAGGCTGCTTCCAGGTGCGCGAGGGCGGCGCGGACGGCGCCGAGATCGACGAGGTCGCCGGCCCCGTCGAGTATCAGCCGCGCGTCCTTGACGGCGTGGCGCGTGGCGAAGCTGAGCGGAAACTCACGCGAGATCATCGCGTCGCCCTTCAGGTGGGCATAGGCCACGTCGACGGTGCCGCCGGTGATCGCCTCCAGGAACAGGTTCGGGTCGAGCCCGAGCGCCTCGGCGAGGCCGACGCTCTCCGCGGTCGCGTTGGTCAGCGCCAGCACCCACGCGTTCGCGACGAGCTTGAGCTTGCTCGCGGCACCGGCCGGCCCGACCCACATCGTGCGTGCGCCGACCGCGTCGAAAACCGGCTCACACCGGTCCTTCAGCTCGTCCGGGCCCGACGCGAGCACGACCAGTTTCCGTTGCTCCGCCGGCAGTTTGGTGCCGAGCACGGGAGCGTCCACAAAGGACAGTCCGGCCTGGTCCGCCAGCCCGGCGAGCTTCGCCGTCCAGTCCACCCCGACCGTGCTCATCTGGAGCCACACGGCATCCGCGGGCATCGCGGCCGAGACGACCTCGTGCACAGCAGGCCCGTCGGCGAGCATGGTCACCATGAAATCGGCGCCCTCGACGGCCTCAGCCGGCGTATCGGGCACCCGCGCGCCGTCCGCGGTGAGCGGTTCGGCCTTGTCGCGGGAGCGGTTCCAGGCTCGCACCGTGAACCCGGCGGCGAGCAGGTTGCGCGCCATGGGCAGCCCCATGATCCCGGTCCCCAACATCGCAACGGTCGTCATCGGTCCTCCGCTCGTCACTTGACCTCTAGTTAACTAGAGGTTTCATGCTGGCGTCATGCGAAACAACACTATGACCGCGGTCGTCACCGGCGCATCCCGTGGTCTCGGCCTGGCACTGACCAGGGAACTCTCGCGGCGCGGCTGGCGGATCGTCGCCGACGCCCGCGACGGCGGCCGGCTGGACCAGGCGGTCACGGGCTTGGCAGGCGTCACGCCGATAGCAGGCGACATCGCGGACCCGGCGCATCGCTCGCAGCTCGCGCACGCCGTGCGCGACGGCGTCGATCTGCTGGTGAACAACGCGAGCGTGCTCGGGCCGAGCCCGCAGCCACGGCTCGCCGACTACCCGCTCGACGTCCTCGAACAGGTCTACGCGGTCAACACGATCGCGCCGCTGGCGCTCATCCAGGCCCTGTTGCCCGCGGTGCGTGCCCGGCACGGCCGCATCATCGACATCAGCTCCGACGCGGCCGTCGAACCGTACGAGGGGTGGGGCGGCTACGGCTCGTCGAAGGCGGCGCTGGACCAGCTGACGGCGATCCTCGGCGCCGAGGAACCCCGCATCCGGGTCTACGCCTGCGATCCGGGCGACATGAACACCGATTTGCACCAGCAGGCGTTCCCGGGCGAGGACATCTCCGACCGGCCCGCGCCCGAGACCGTCGTCCCGGCGCTGCTGCGGCTCATCGACGGCGACCTGCCCAGCGGGCGGTACCGGGCGGCGGAAATGGGCGCGCAGGTGCGGGCATGATCAAGTTCAGCCTGCCGCCCGACGCCGAAGCCGGGCAGCCACCGGAGCGCAGAGGTCTGGCGCGCGACGGGGTGCGCCTGCTCGTCGCGCGGCCGGAAGGCGTGTCGCACAGGCATTTCCGCGACCTTCCCGGCGAGCTGGCGCCGGGCGACCTCGTCGTGGTGAACACGTCGGCGACGCTCCCCGCGGCGGTCGACGCGCGGCGCGCGGACGGCACAGCCGCCCCTGTGCACGTGTCGACACCGCTCGACAACGGCGACTGGGTGGTCGAAGTGCGGCTGCTCGACGCGAGCGGCCCCGACCTGACCGTGACCAAGGACGACGAGTTCGCTCTGCCGGGCGGGGTGACGCTGCGGCTCGCGGCGCCCTATCCGGATCCGGCGGCGTCCGTGTCGCGGTTGTGGCGCGCGACAGTGCGTCCCGAGGTGCCCGTCGCCCGGTATCTGCCCGCGTACGGGCGCCCGATCGGGTACGGCTACCTCGCCGGGCGCTACCCGATCGGCGACTACCAGACCGTGTACGCGACCGACCCCGGCAGCGCCGAGATGGCCAGCGCGGGACGTCCGTTCACCGAACCACTGCTGGTACGGCTGATGGCGCGCGGCGTGATCGTCGCGCCGATCGTGCTGCACGCCGGGGTATCCAGCCCGGAACTGCATGAACCGCCGACGTCGGAACGGTTTGTCGTGCCCTCGGCGACCGCCCGGCTCGTGGACGTGGTGCGCGCGGCGGGGCACCGGGTGGTCGCCGTCGGCACGACGGTGGTCCGCGCGCTGGAGAGCGCGGCTTCGCCCGACGGGAGGATGCGCCCGGCGAGCGGCTGGACGGATCTGGTGCTCAGCCCGGCCCGGCCGGCGCGTGTGGTGTCGGGCCTGGTTACGGGCCTGCACGCGCCCGAAGCGAGTCACCTGCTGTTGCTCGAGGCCGTTGCCGGGGTCGGCTTGGTGGAGGCGGCCTACGATGCCGCCGTCGAGCGCCGTTACCTGTGGCATGAGTTCGGCGACTCGACCTTGTTCCTGCCATGATGCCCAGTCATGGACTTGAAGTCGCTGGCGATCGCGGAACGCACGGATTTCGCCACGTTCCTGGAGACGCTGTCGCCAGCGCAATGGGAGGCGCCGAGCCTGTGCGACGGCTGGCGGGTGCGCGACGTGGTGGCGCACGTGATCAGCTATGACGAGCTCGGCGGGCGGGCCCTGCTGGACCGGCTGGTGCGCGGGCGGTTCCTGCTGGGGCGGGCCAATGACCTGGGAGTGGCACACGCCCGCGACCGCGAGCCGCGGGAACTGGTGGCGCTGTTGCGGAAGTACCCGGAGCCGCGCGGGCTGACGGCGGCGTTCGGCGGAATGGTCGCGCTGCTCGACGGGCTGATCCACCAGCAGGACATCCGCCGCCCGCTCGGCCTGCCGCGGACGATCCCGGCGGCGCGGCTGCGGGCCGCGCTGGGCTGTGCTCGGTTCGCGCCGCCGATCGGCGCATTCTGGCGGGCGCGGGGCCTACGCCTGGTCGCGACCGACGTGAACTGGTCCTCCGGGCGGGGTCCGGAGGTGCGTGGCCCGGGCGAAGCCCTCCTCGTTGCCATCGCCGGCCGCGGTACCGCAGCCGGCGAGCTGACCGGCCCCGGCCAGCGAACTCTGCTCCAACGCCTAGCCGTATAGAACGTTATACCCCCACCTCGCGAGTTGAGGTTTCCAGGCGCGCGAGCCCAGGGTTCCGTGCCCGCGAGTTGGGGTTTCCGTCCGCTGCCGGATCCGACGGAAACCTCAACTCGCGCGACCGGAAACCTCAACTCGCGGGACGGGAAACCTCAACTCGCGCGGGGTGCCTTAGCGGGCGTCGCCGCGGATCGTGCGGCGGAGGCGGGGGACGCGGTCGGCGAGGGTGCGTTCCGCGCCGCGCTGGGTCGGGTTGTAGTAGTCCTGGCCGACCAGCTCATCCGGCGGGTACTGCTGCGGCAACACGCCGTCGGGCACACCGTGCGGGTACCGGTACCCCTGGGCGTTCCCGAGCTTCGCCGCGCCGGCATAGTGCCCGTCGCGCAGGTGCGCCGGCACGGTACCGATTCGCCCGGCCCGCACATCCGCCAGCGCCGCGTCGATCCCCATGATCACCGCGTTCGACTTGGGCGCGGTGGCGAGGTGCACGGTGGCCTGCGCGAGCGCGAGCCGCCCCTCCGGCATGCCGATGAACTGCACCGCGTGCGCGGCCGCGACCGCCGCCTGCAACGCCGTGGGATCGGCCATCCCGATGTCTTCGCTCGCGTGCACCACCAGACGCCGCGCGATGAAGCGCGGGTCCTCCCCCGCCTCGATCATCCTTGCCAGGTAATGCAGCGCGGCGTCCACATCGGACCCGCGGATCGATTTGATGAACGCGCTGATCACGTCGTAGTGCTGGTCGCCGTCACGGTCGTAGCGCACCGCCGCCTTGTCCACAGTGGACTCGACGGTGGCGAGGTCGACAGTGCGGTGCTCGGTGACGCTCGCCGCGTCGGCGGCGGCCTCCAGCGCCGTCAGCGCCCGGCGCGCGTCGCCGGACGCCAGCCGCACCAAGTGGTCCTCGGCATCGTCGGTCAACGTCAGCTCACCGCCGAGGCCACGCTCGTCGGCCAGCGCGCGACGGATCAGCGCGCGCACGTCGTCGTCAGTCAGCGGGCGCAGCTGCAGCACCAGCGAGCGCGACAGCAGCGGCGACACCACGGAGAACGACGGGTTCTCGGTGGTCGCGGCCACCAGCAGCACCGTGCGGTCCTCGACCGCGCCGAGCAACGCATCCTGCTGAGTCTTGGAGAACCGGTGCACCTCGTCGATGAACAGCACGGTGTTCTCAGCGTTGTACTGCCGCCTTCGCCGGGCTTCCTCGATGACCCCGCGGACCTCCTTGACGCCGGCCGAGAGCGCCGACAGTGCCACGAACCGGCGGCCGGTGGCCGTGGACACGAGGTTCGCCAGCGTCGTCTTGCCCGTGCCCGGCGGGCCGTACAGCAGGACCGACGCCGGTGCCGCGCCCTCGACGAGCCGCCGCAGCGGCGCGCCCTCCCCCAGCAGATGCTGCTGCCCGACGACCTCGTCCAGCGTGCGCGGCCGCATCCGCACCGCGAGCGGCGCACCCGCCGGGATCACCGGCTCCCGCGGCGCCTCGACCGGCGGCGGCTCGGCCAGATCCGGGTTTACGGTGAAGAGTTCGTCCTGCACCCTTCCACGGTAATCGGCAGGTCCGACAAACCCTGTGGTGGTGCCGCCGGCTCGGGCTGGTCGCGCCAGCGCACGTAGGACTCCTTGGCCGAGGCCGCCATGATCGTGAAGGCGTAGGGCAGGAAGTCGCTGCCCCGCCGCCAGAGCCACGGGACCCCTTTGAACACCAGCCATCCGACGTGGTGCATGGCGCTCGGCTTCATCCCTCCGGAGCAGACCAGACTCACCGGTTCGGCCAGCGCGACCCCGGCCTCGGCGAGCCGTTCGGTCAGCCCGCGCGCGAGCATCCGGTGCCCCAGCTCGGACGGGTGCAGCCGGTCCACACTCCACGAGCGCACCTCGTAGGCGCCGGGCAGCATGTCCAGGTCCAGGCACGGGATGCCGTACCGGCGCACCACGCTCTCGATCGCGGCGTTCAGCTCGGCGATCCGGGCGCGCAACGCGCGGGCGATCGACCTGGGCAGCCGGAACACCTTGCTGTGGTCGTGAAAACGCACCGGCACGACGACCGTGCCCTGGTCGGTCAGCGTCGCCACCACGTGGTCGAGGTCGGCGGCGATGGCCGCCGCGTCGAAGTCCGAGCGCAGGGTGTCATTCATGCCGACGATCACCAGCGCCACATCGGGCCGGTGCCGCAGCGCCGGCTTCAGCTGGTCTCTCCGCACGCACGCCATCCGCGCGCCGGTGAAGGCCGTGTTGAGGTAGCCGCCGGGGCCGACGCCCAGCGCGGCCGCGACGAACGGCCCGACGCCGCGCCAGCCGCGGCCCGGCACCGGGTCACCGAGGCCGACGGCGGTGGAGTCGCCGAGCACGACCAGCCGCTCGGCGCGCCGGGGCAGGGATTGGGTCAGGGGAGTTTGTTCGCTCACCGCGGTCACGCACAGACCATCGATCATCCACACTCACCAGCGGTGATGTGTGGGTAACGACGCGAAGACCTCTGGACGAATTACCGGAACGCGGCATACAGCGCGAGCTCGAGGCCCGGCCCGAAGCGCGCGTCGATCGCCTCCGCGACCGCCCTGGCATGCCCGGCGACGTCGCGCTCGCGCCGGCGGTCGGCGTAGTCACCCAACTGCCGCCACCACGTGACCAGCGCGGCCGGTTTGTCACATCGGCCGGCCAGCGCCCGCCAGGTCTCGAGGCAGAGCAGCAGCACCTGGTGGTCCAGCAGGTGTGCGTCGAGCGCTTCGTTGTCGCCCAGCCCGGGCCACACGCCGGACACTTCGGCGCGCCACGCGGCGACCATGGCCTCGCTCATCCCCGCGGGCAGCGCGAGCGGTTCGGCGCACGACACGAACGGCACCCGCAGGTGCGCGGCGTCGATCAGGGCGTTGCGCACGCGGCCGCGTTCGAAGTCCAGGAACCGGACACCGCCGCTGGTCACGAGGTTGTTGTCGGGGCTGAGATCCGCCGGGCTGAACGCGCGGTAGGCCAGCGACGAGGCGCGCTCGCACGCGCGCTCGGTGAAGCGCCGCACCGGCTCGGGCGTGGCCACCCCGAACGAGTCCGCCAGCAGCGCCGGCAACTGCGCGTACGCCGTGGCGGGGTTCGCGCCCTGCTCCTTGCCCGGGCCGCCCAGCCGCCGCAGCAGCGCGTCGAAATCGGCCTCGCGGCCCGCCGTGGTGGCGTGCAGCCTGCCCAGCGACCGTGCCCACGACAGCAGCGAGCGCTCCGCGGCACGCGCGTCCGATCCGCGCAGTTTGTCCTGCAGCGTCGGGGCGCGGCCGAGGTCGTCGAGGACGATGACGCGGTGCGTCCCGTCGTGCGCGAGGAGCTCGGGACACATCCGTTCCTCGGCGGAGAGCGCCGTGAACAGCTGGTAGCTGACCGCCTCCTGGGCGAACGGGTCGGGCGCGCGTTCGGGCGGAGGATCCGGGTAGTGCTTGATCACCAGGGTGCGGGGCAGCCCGAAGGGCGAGGTGGCGATCCGCGCGCGGACCACGGTGGCCGGCCCGCTGCCCGCGAGGACCTCGGGAGCCACCAGTGCGATGGCACTGCCGAACCGGTGCGCCAGCACCGCCTCACCCGCTTTGACTGCCGCCTCGACGGCTTGCCGCTCGCCCACCGCGCCGCCCCGTGACGCGGGGGGTGACGCGGCTGTGCCCTCTTCGGAAGTGTCCACGGTCATCGTGTTCGACCCTACTAGCGACGAGACGTCAGGGACCACAACGATTTCGCGCAGCTGCCGCTACTGTTGGGGTTTTACCGCCGGTTTCGCGTCGATTCCGGCTTCCGTGCGCTGCTCGGCGGTGATCGGCGCCGGGGCACCGGTGAGCGGGTCGTAGCCGCCGCCGGTCTTCGGGAACGCGATCACGTCACGCAGCGAGCCGGCCTTGGCCAGCAGCATCGTGATGCGGTCCCAGCCGAACGCGATGCCGCCGTGCGGCGGCGGGCCGAACTGGAAGGCGTCGAGCAGGAAGCCGAACTTCTCCTGCGCGTCCTCCTCCGCGATGCCCATCACCTCGAAGACGCGTTTCTGCACGTCGGCGCGGTGGATACGGATCGAGCCGCCGCCGATCTCGTTGCCGTTGCAGACGATGTCGTAGGCGTAGGCCAGAGCGCTGCCCGGGTCCTGCTCGAACTTGTCGATCCACTCCGGGGTGGGCGCGGTGAAGGCGTGGTGCACGGCGGTCCACTTGCCGGAGCCGACGGCTACGTCGTCGGACTCGTCGGCGGGCGCGAACAGCGGCGCGTCCACGACCCAGACGAACGACCACTCGTTCTCGTCGATCATGCCGAGCCGGTGGCCGATCTCGACGCGGGCCGCGCCGAGCAGCGCGCGGGCCGAGGAGGGCGTGCCGGCTCCGAAGAACACGCAGTCACCCGGCTTCGCGCCGACCTTCGCCACGAGGCCCTCGCGCTCGGCCTCGGAGATGTTCTTCGCGACCGGACCGGACAGCGTGCCGTCCTCGGCGATCAGCACGTACGCCAGGCCCCTGGCGCCACGCTGCTTGGCCCATTCCTGCCACGCGTCGAGCTGGCGGCGCGGCTGGCTGCCGCCACCCGGCATCACGACAGCGCCGACGTAGGGCGCCTGGAACACGCGGAACGGGGTGTCGGTGAAGTAGTCGGTGAGCTCGGTGATCTCCAAGCCGAACCGCAGGTCCGGCTTGTCGGTGCCGTACTTGGCCATCGCGTCGGCGTAGGTCATCCGCGAGATGGGGCGCGGCACCTCGTGCCCGATCAGCTTCCACAGCGCGGCGACGATGTCCTCGCCGACCCGGATCACGTCGTCCTGCTCGACGAAGCTCATCTCGATGTCGAGCTGGGTGAACTCGGGCTGGCGGTCGGCGCGGAAGTCCTCGTCGCGGTAGCAGCGCGCGATCTGGTAGTACCGCTCCAGGCCGCCGACCATCAGCAGCTGCTTGAACAGCTGCGGCGACTGCGGCAGCGCGTACCACGAGCCGGGCTTGAGGCGGGCCGGCACCACGAAGTCCCGCGCGCCTTCGGGCGTGGAGCGGGTCATGGTCGGGGTCTCGATCTCGACGAAGTCCTGGGCGTGCAGCACCTCGCGGGCGACGCGGTTGGCCTCGCTGCGCAGCCGCATGGCGAAGGCAGGGCCGTTACGCCGAAGGTCGAGGTAGCGGTACTTGAGCCGGACCTCCTCGCCCACGTCGACGCGGTCATCGATCGGGAAGGGCAGCACGGCGGACTCGGAAAGGACTTCGAGGCCGGTGGCGAGCACCTCGATCGCGCCGGTGGCGATCTCGGTGTTCTCGTTGCCCTCGGGGCGCTTGCTCACCTCGCCGATGACCTTGACGCAGAACTCCGAGCGCAGGTAATGGGCACGCTCGGCCATCTCACCCTCGCGGAAGACCACCTGCGCGACCCCGCTGGCGTCCCGCAGATCGATGAAGATCACCCCGCCGTGATCGCGCCGCCGGGCGACCCACCCGGTGAGCGTGACGGTCTGGCCGGCGTGCTCGGCACGCAGGGTGCCGGCGTCGTGGGTGCGAAGCACTGCGGTTGCTCTCCTTGAAAGGATCTTCATGCAAGTCAGACGGAATGCAGATAAAGGCTAGCCAACGCACCCGGGTCCGGCGCCACCAGGTTTCTCAGCGGAGCTTCATCTGCTCCGGCTGCGGCTGGACGTCGGTGTCGCGCTGGTCCGGCAGCCGGTGCTCGGACTCCGAGCGGTCGCGGGCGAAACCGTGTCGCCGCAGCAAGGGGCCCACGCGGGCGGCGAGCAGCCGCCGGTAGCGACCGCCGGCATAGCTGCCGGCGCCGTAGATGTCGCGGTACATCGGTACGAGGCCGGGGTGCTCGCGGGACAGCCACCGCGCGAACCATTCGCGCGTGCCCGGCCGCAGGTGCAGCGCGAGCACGGTGGCGCCGGTCGCCCCGGCGCCGGCGATCTGCGCGAGCAGCGCGTCGAGCTGTTCGGTGGAGTCGGTGAGCCCCGGCAGCACGGGCGCGACCATCACGCCACAGCGGAACCCCGCGTCGCGGATGCGGCGCACAAGTTCGAGGCGCGCCTGCGGGCTGGGCGTGCCCGGCTCGACGCTGCGGTGCAGGTCGCGGTCCAGGAGTGCGATCGACACCCCGAGCCCGACGTCGACCTCGGTGCACACCGACCGCAGCAGCGGCAGGTCCCGGCCGAGGGTGGTGCCCTTGGTGAGGATCGAGAACGGGGTGCCGTTGTCGGCGAAGGCGCGAATGATGCCGGGCATCAGCTGGTACCGGCCCTCCGCGCGCTGGTATGGGTCGGTGTTCGTGCCCAGCGCGACGTGCTCACGGTGCCAGCTGGGCTTGCGCAGCTGCGCGGCGAGCACATCCGGCGCGTTGATCTTCACGACGACCTGCGTGTCGAAGTCGTGCCCGGCATCGAACTCCAGGTACGTGTGCGTGTTGCGGGCGAAGCAGTTGTGGCTGACCACGCCGTCGGCGATGAAGTCACCCGTTCCAGTCGTGATGTCGAACATCGGGAGGTCCAGCCCGAGCGGTTCGATGGCCGCGATCTTCAGCTGGGCACCCGACTTGATCGCCCTGCGTTCGATCGAGATCCCGCCGAGGAAGCCTCGAGGCCATTCCACGCTGGGCGCGGGTGGCAGTGTGCTCATCGCCGTGAGCGTCTCGAAGTGTCCGGTCCCCAACAGCGTGTCGGCCGTCGTCAGATGCGGACGTCTCGCGCGCCCGTGCTCGGCGCCGGTCACGTGTTTCCAGCCCCGATCCGACAGGAAGCGGTGATCGCCGCTCGCGATGAGCCTCGTCCCGTCCTCGAGCGTGATGCGGTAGGCGGATCGGACCGTTGACCAGTGCGCGAGAACGCGGGTGCGCACGTACCACCGGTACGCGCCGCGCGCCTCGGTGCCGTAGATCTCGTCGCCGACTCTGACCTCGGCGAGCGGCTTCAAGCGGCCGTCGCCGAGCAGGATCGGCGTGTCCCCGCTCAGGCAGTAGACACAAGCATGAGAACAGCCTCGGTACGGGTTGACCGTCCAGCTGAACGGGACCTGCGACTGGCCCGGCACCTTGTTCAGCACCGAGCGGGCCCTGACCTCGTGGAACGTGACGCCCTGGAACTCCGGCGAGGGCACGGAGCGGACCAGCCCGTCGAGGCCGATCAGTGCTTGTTGCGCATCCCGGCCGGCACGCTGGCTCTCCCACCTCATCGCCACAGTCGAACACGTGTTCGACACCATGTCAAGGCTTGACAGGCAACCTTCAAGTTGCCTATCTTCAGGACATGCAACCGCGAAGTTGCCTGAACCGATGAGCGAGCAGGACGCGGTGTTCCGGGCACTGGCCGATCCGAGCCGGCGACGCCTGCTCGACAGCCTCAACGCCTGCAACGGGCAGAGCCTGAACGAGCTGTGCGCGGGCCTGGACATGACACGGCAGGCGGTTACGAAACACCTCGCCGTGCTCGAGGCGGCGTGGCTGGTGTCCACCGAGCGGCGCGGCCGGGAGAAGCTTCATTACCTGAATACCGCGCCGATCAACGACATCGGTGAACGCTGGATCAGCTCCTACCACCGCGAGCGCGCCCACGCGCTCGCGGACCTGAAACGCGCCTTGGAGGGCCCACCGATGAGCGACCCCGAATTCGTCTACATCACCTACATCGAGACCACGCCGGAAAAACTGTGGCAGGCGCTCACCGACCCCGCGTTCACGCTGCGGTACTGGGGCGCGGAGCTCAAATCCGACTGGCGGCCGGGCTCCCCGGTGCTGTGGCGCGAGGGCGGCGCCGAGTACCAGGACCTCGACCAGGTGGTCCTGGAATCCGACCCGCCGCGGCGCCTGTCCTACACGTGGCACAACTACCAGCCGCAGCACGCCGAGCATTTCGGCTGGAGTGGCGACTACCTCGCCGAGCTACGGAAGGAGCCGCGCTCCAAGGTCACGTTCGAGATCGAGCCGGTGGGAGCGACCGTGAAGCTGACCGTGCGCCACGACGGTTTCGGCAGCGAGACCGAGATGCTCAAGGCGATCCGCGGCGGCTGGCCCGCGGTCCTGTCGAGCCTGAAGACGTTGCTGGAGACCGGAAAGACGCTTCCCGAGGCCGATCCCGCGAAAGGCACGAACCAGGAAGTCGGCTCCTAGCCGACGAGGCGGTCCACGAAGCACCAGCGCCAGTTCTCGCCCGGCTCGTAGCTTCGGATCACCGGGTGGCGGGTGTCGTGGAAATGTTGCGTCGCATGGCGTTGCGGCGACGAGTCGCAGCAGCCGACGTGTCCGCATTCCAGGCACAGCCGCAGGTGCACCCACGTGGTGCCGAGCCGCAGGCAGTCCTCGCATCCCGTCGCCTCCGACGACGCGTCGCCTGGCTGCGTCAGGTGTGCGCACGAACCCGCGGTGTTGGCCGGGGTGCTCAGCTCGCGCCCGGTGCTGGGCACTTGGTCGTCCGGCGGTTCCAACATCGACTCCTCGATGTCCAGGGTGTCGAGCACGTTCCGCAGGACCTCGTCGTCCACGGTGGCGTGGTCGCGGGCCTCGAGCAGCACGTCACGCTCCGCTTCCAGCATCTCCGCGCGCAACCGCCGGTATGCGGCACTGGGCGTCTCCTCAAGGCTACTGCCCGCACCGAGCCGTTCCCAAGCGGAATCCGACCGGTACACCTGCTTGTCCTTCAGGCGCGCGATCACCTCGTCCGGATCGGACGCCGTCCGGATCTCGTCCAGCCGCTTCAGCCCGGCGCGCGTCATGTCCTGCAGCAGCGCCGCCGCCTGCAGCGCGTCCTCCCCCGGGTCCGGCGCGGGCAGGTCCAGCCGCCGCACCAGCCGCGGCAGGGTGGTGCCCTGCACCAGCAACGTGCCCGCCACCACCACGAACGCCGCCAGCACCAGCACCCCGCGTTCCGGCGTGTCCGCAGGCAGCACGAACGCCGCTGCCAACGTCACCACGCCCCGCATCCCCGCCCAGGACAGCACCGTCGAGTAGGCCCACGGCAGGTCGGCCGCCCACGACGACACCCGGCGCACCACGCCGGCGGCGAACATCCACGCGACCCGCGCCAGCACGGTCGCCGCCAGCACGCAGGCGCAGATCCCCGCGATCGCGCCGCCGGACAGGTCGCTGTCGGCCACCTCCGACAGGATCCGCCGCAGCTGCAGCCCGATCAGCAGGAAGACGACGTTCTCCAGCAGGAACTGGATCGTGCGCCAGTTCAACCGGCTCGCCAGCCGGGACGGGCCGGACACCATCCGCGGCGTCTGCTGCCCGATGAACAACCCGGCGACCACGACCGCCAGCACCCCGGAACCGTGGATCGCCTCGGCGGGCAGGTACGCCACGAAGGGCGCCACGAACGACCACGCCGTGTCCAGCAGCGGATCGACCAGGCGCCGGCGCAGTTGCGCGGAACCCCAGCCGACGAGGCCGCCGACCACGGCACCGCCGACGGCGGCGAGCAGGAAGTCGAGGCCGACCTCCCAGATCGTGACCGCGCCGGCGATCGCCGCGATCGCGGTGCGCAACGCGACCAGCGCGGCCGCATCGTTGAGCAGGCTCTCGCCTTCCAGGATCCGCACGAGCCGACGGGGCATGCCGACGCGGCGCGCGATCGCGGTGGCCGCGACGGCGTCCGGTGGGGCGACGACGGCGCCGAGCGCGAATCCGGCCGCCAGCGGCAGCCCCGGGATCACCAGCCACGTGACGAGCCCGACCGCGACCGTGGTGAACACGACGAGCCCGACCGACAGCAGCGCGATCGACGCCTTGTTGGCCCGGATCTCCACCAGCGACGTGCGGATCGCCGACGCGTACAGCAGGGGCGGCAGGAGCCCGACCAGGACAAGCTCCGGGTCCAGCTCGTAGGCGGGCACGCCGGGGACGAAGGACCCGGCGACGCCGACGAGCACGAGGAGCAGCGGCGGGGACCAGTCCAGGCGCCGGGCGATACCCGTCACGACCAGGACCACCACGACGAGGACGAGGATCCAGGTGGCTAGCTGCATGCGCCGTTCACGGTGCGGTCGGGGAGGAAAGGGCCTCCGTGGCCAGGGGCGCGGCCAGCTCGTACAGCCGGTTCGTGGCCCGCCAGAAGTGGCTGCGGCCCTCGACCCGCCGCGTCGCGTATCCGCGCTGTTCGAGGGTATAGGCGATGGAGGCGGTCGTGGCCAGCGGAATGCGGGTGGCACGGGACAGGGCGCTCAGGGTGAGCCCGTCGCCGGCCGCCACGAGGGCTTCCAGCACCGTCAGCGTGCGGTCGACCGAGGGGGAAGCCGGTCTGTCCGCCGTCATGATCACCTTCACCGTGGTTTCGAGATACGAGACGATGATAGTCCGCGAATGCGGCTGTCGGCGCGTACGCCCGCCTCGAATATGTGCTGCTCGATCACGCGCCGGCGCGCACGGCGCTCGCCTGACCGCCCAGCGCCCGCCCGACTGCCGCCTCCAGCTCGGCCGGATCCGTTACCACGGCGGCGATGTAGGCGTCCGGCCGGATGAGCCACAGCTCGCCGGGGCGCGCGGCGAGCTCCTCGGTCAGCGCGCCGGCCGGGTCGATCGACGCCAGCGGCAGGACCGGTACTGGCGCGGTGACGTCCTCGGCCCCGCGCGCGGCCAGCACCAGGAAACCGTCTCGTGCCGGCTCACGCAGCCGGGTGTGCCCCGGCATGGTGACCGCCACGTCCGGCAGCAGCACCCCGGGCGCCGCGGGAGGCGCGGCACCGCGCGCCGGCCGCCCGGCGAACGGCCGCGCCGGGCACGGCGTGGTGAGCGGCGAGGCCACGTACCAGAAGGGCTCCGACAACCGTCCCGAGTCGACGCGGCCACGCGCCGCGGGGTCCGCCGCGGCGGCGGCGAGCACGGACCCGCGCGTCTCGTGCTGCTCGGGGGTCTGCGGCACCAGGAAGTCCATCGTCGCGGTCGTGATCTCGAGGTTTTCCACCGCCGCCGCATGCCGCTCGTGGTGGTAGCTCTCCAGCAGCTGCTCCCCCGCCCAGCCGCGCAGCACATACGCGAGCTTCCACGCGGCATTCTCGGCGTCCGCGACACCGGAGTTCAGCCCGCGCGCACCGAACGGCGCCATCAGGTGCGCGCAGTCCCCGGCGAGCAGCACGCGACCGGCACGCATCCGGTCCACGACCCGGGAATGGAAGCGGTACACCGTTTTCCACACGATCTCGTACGGGGTGTCGCCGATAATGGCACGGATACGCCGGTCCAGCGCGCCGGTCCGCTCCTCGTCGGCGAGGTCGTAGTCGCCGGGCACCTGCCAGTCGATGCGGAACGTCGAGCCGGGACACGGGTGGATGAGCACCTGGCGGCCCGGGTTCCACGACGGGTCGAAGTAGAACCGGCGTTCGGCCGCCCAACCGGCCAGCTCCGCGCGGATGTCGCAGATGAGGAACCGGTCGTCGAAGGAATGCCCGCCGAAGCGCACGCCCAGCATCCGGCGGATGTCGTCGCCGTGCGCTCCGGCGCAGGCCACCGCGTAGTCGCCACGGATCTCGCCCGGCGCGCACCGCACGGTGACGCCGTCGGCGTCCTGCTCGATGCCCACCACCTGGTGGTTCCACCGCACGTCGATCAGCGGCTGCGCGGCGATCCGGTCGTCGAGGATTTCCTCCGTGCGTGACTGGGAGATGTTGACGAAGGGCGGGAACGCGGACGTCCCGGCGTCGCCGAGTTCGTAGGAGAACAGTTCCCGGTCCCGGTAGAACGTGCGCGCCGTCCGCCAGGTGACGCCTTCACCGGCGATGCGGCGGCCGGCGCCGACCGACTCCCAGATGTCCAGCACGTCGCGTTGCTGGCAGATCGCCTTCGACCCCACCAGGTCCCGCTCGGGCCGGCCGTCCAGCAGCACGACCGGCACTCCCCAGCGGGCCACCAGCAGCGCGGTCGTCTGCCCGACCGGCCCGTTGCCGATGACCAGGACTGTGCTCACGACTGGA
This sequence comes from Amycolatopsis sp., assembly GCA_035248845.1. Taxonomy (GTDB): domain Bacteria; phylum Actinomycetota; class Actinomycetes; order Mycobacteriales; family Pseudonocardiaceae; genus Amycolatopsis_E. The sequence continues at coordinate 29,218 of DATFHB010000056.1, forward strand.
GCTGGTCCCAGACCTCGCGGTCGCGTTCGGCCGTCCAGATCACCGGGCGCTCGACGCCGGACAGCTCGTCCCACAGCCGCGACACGTCGAACGGCAGGCAGTGCTCGAAGATCGGCCACCGGCCGTACTGCGGGGCGAGCGCGGCGTGCGTGCGCTCGAAGGCGTCCTTGAGGGTGCCGCCCGCCTGCTGTACCGCGCCGACCTCGCGCAGCATCACGTCCAGGAAGTGCCGGGTCTGGTCGATCGCGGCGTCGACCGCGTCGCGGCCCCGGGTCACCCCGCCGCGCCCGCCGACCAGCGCCTCGGCACCGAAGGCGCGCACCCTGTCCAAAGTGGACGACGACCAGTCGCGGTGGAACGCGTCGCCGGTGTAGAGCGCCGCCTCGGCCTCGACGAGGTCGCCGGCGTAGAGAATGCGGTGCCGAGGCAGCCACGCCACCAGGTCGCCCTCGGTATGCCCGCGCCCGCAGTACTGCAGCACGAGGTCACCGCGGGCGCCGCCGAGGTCGATGGTGAGCCGGTCGGAGAAGGTGAGCGTGGGCCAGGTCAGGCCGGGAACCGAGTCCGCCGCCCTGGCCAGGCGCGGCATCCGGGCGAACTCGCTCGCCCAGTCCTGCTTGCCGCGCTCGGCGATCAGCGCCCGCGTGTTCTCGTGCGCGACGATGACGTCGGCGTCGAACGCGGAGGCACCGAGCACGCGCACCGCGTGATAGTGGGACAGCACGAGGTAGCGGACCGGTTTGTCGGTATGCCGGCGCAGCACCTCGAGCCAGTCGCGGGCGGCGACCGGAGTGGCGAGCGCTTCGAAGCAGACCAGGAAGTCCTCGCCCTCGATGGCGCCGACGTTGGGGTCCCCCTCGGCCGTCAGCGCGTAGACGCCGTCGGCGAGCACCTCGAGTGTCTGCTGCTTCTCGGTCAGATCGGCCGACGACGCGAACGCCTTGGGTGCCACGACGCACACCTCCACTGGTTAAATCTTTGATTACCCAGTGTGGGCAGGATAACGCCGCCCACCCTCTCAAGGGAAGCGCGGGCGTTGCACGACTGCAAGACGGCGGGGTCTAACCTCGGCCCATGCCCACGGAGCCGGTGGCCGCTGAAGACCTGGATTACCTCACGTTCGTCGACTACGCGATCGAGCGCACGACGGCGGAACTTCCGCAGGTCGACCCGGCCGCGATGCGCCTCGGCCTCACGCTGCACCGGCTCACCAGCGCGCTCGTCTACGACTGGGAGTCCACGGTGCACCGCCCGCGCGGCTGGAGCTGGGGCGGCTTCCGGGTGCTGTTCGTCCTGTGGCTCGCCGGGCCGCTGGAGGCGAAGCGGGTTGCCCAGCTGTCGGGGATGAGCCGAGCGGCGGTATCGGCCCTGGTGAAGACGCTCGAGCGGGACGGGCTGGTGTCGCGGAAGCCGGCCGAGCACGACAAGCGCGCCGTGCTGCTCACCCTCACCGACACCGGCCACGACGCCATCACCAGCGCCTACGAAGCCCACAACGAGCGCGAGCGCACGTGGGCGAACGCGTTGAGCAAGCCCGAGCTGATGGTGCTCATCGGGTTGCTCGAGAAGCTCACCGCCAGCTCGGCCGCGAACGACGCGAAGCGCCGCTTCTAGTCAAGGGTTTAACTGAGCGCGCTCTCGATGGCGGACGTGACCTCCGCCGACTCCGGCTCGGTGCGCGGGCGGAAACGAGCCAGCACGGCACCGTCGCCGGAGACCAGGAACTTCTCGAAGTTCCACTGGATGTCCCCCGCCTCGCCCTCCGCGTCCGGCGACTGCGTCAGCTCCTCGTACACCGCGTGCCGGCCCGGGCCGTTCACGTCGATCTTTTCGAACATCGGGAACGAAACACCGTACGTCGTGGAGCAGAACGTGGCGATCTCCTCGGAGCTGCCCGGCTCCTGCCCGCCGAACTGGTTGCACGGGAACCCGACGACCGAGAACCCCTTGTCGCCGTAGCGTTCCTGCAGCCGCTCGAGCCCCTCGTACTGCGGCGTCAGCCCGCATTTCGACGCCACGTTCACGACCAGCATCACCTTGCTACCCAGCCCGCTCAGCGTCGCAGAGTCGCCCGCGAGCGTGCGGAGCTGGATGTCACCGAGACCCATGTCCAATCCTTTCGTCGACTCCCCTAAGCCAACGCGATCATGGACCGGGCCCATTCCCCCCGTCGTGTGACGGAAGTTACAGAACTACCTGGCCGGCCGTGGTGCCGGAACGGTGGTCACGCCCTCGGCCGGCTTGAGGCCCAGCGCGTCGAGCAGCAGCGCACAGTCGTCGGCGTCGGCCGCGGCGGACGCCACGGCACGCACGGCACGGCGGCGCTGGTCGCGCACCGCCGCCGTCTCCTCGAACACGTCACGCGGCGCGACCACCGAAGAAACGCCAGAGAAGCCCTTTTCTCGCATCGCTTTCCCCTCCCTGCAAAAACAAGATCGCGTGTAGCGGGGCGGCACCCGGGGTAGCCGGACACCGAGGAAAGGAGCGTCCATGGACTACTCCACCGACCCGGTACGTGCACAAGGACCGCCCGCCGTCACCGAAGGTACCCCTGCCGGACCGATCGTGCTGGTGCTCGATCCCGCCGGGGCGGCCAAGCACGAAGCGCTGCCCGCGACCTGGCGGGACCTCGCCGGCCGGTGGCGCATCATCTGGTGCCGCCTGCCGGCCGACGGTGGCCTGACCGAGGCCGACGAGCTCCTCGCCGACCCGCCGTCGCCGCGGAAGGTCGTCCATGTGGTGGCAAGCGGTCCCTACGCCGAGGAAGCGTTGCGGCTGGCCGAGCGGCACACCGAGCCGGTGCGGTCGGTGCTGCTGGTCGACCCGGCCGCAAGCCGCTACGTCGGCCCCGGCCACGGCGCGGAGGCGGACGAGCGCTGGGAGGACGACACCGAGAAGCGACGCTGGGCGCTCACGCGCTCGGGTGTAGACGTCCGCACGGTGGCGCACAGCGAGGGCGGCGACCTCGACCGCATCGCCGCGCCGCTGCCCCTGGGCCATCCGGACGTGGTGGCGGGGGTGGAGAAGGCGATCGCCGAACTGGGAGGAGCGAAGTGACCGAGCCGGACGAGGCGATGACGGAGCTGCCGCCCGAGGCCGACCCTGCCGACGTGGCCGAGCAGCAGCGCGACCTGGGCGATTTCGACGAAGACGACGAGGAACCGGACCATGAGTGACCAGGCAGGTGCACGGTTGTGTCCGTCGCACGCAAGCTGATCGAGGGCCATCTGGTCTCGGGTGAGACGACGGCCGGCGAAGAGATCGCCCTGCGCGTCGACCAGACGCTGACCCAGGACGCCACCGGCACGCTGGTGATGCAGGAGCTCGAGGCGCTCGGCCTCGACCGGGTGCGTACCGAGACCAGCGTGCAGTACGTCGACCACAACCTGCTGCAGGCCGACGAGCGCAACGCCGAGGACCACGCGTTCCTGCGTTCGGCGTGCCGGCGTTACGGGCTGTGGTTTTCCAAACCCGGCAACGGGGTCTCGCACCCCACGCACATGCAGCGGTTCGGCGTGCTGGGCCGCACGATGGTCGGTTCGGACTCGCACACGTGCGCGGCGGGGTCGCTGGGGATGCTCGCGATCGGCGTCGGCGGCCTGGAGGTCGCGATGGCGATCACCGGGGAGCCGCTGTACCTGCGGATGCCGGAGATCTGGGGCGTCCGGCTGACCGGGCGCCTGCCGGACTGGGTGTCGGCGAAGGACGTCGTGCTGGAGATGCTGCGGCGGCACGGGGTCAAGGGCGGGCTGAACCGGATCATCGAATACCACGGCCCCGGCCTGCAGACGCTGACGGCGATGGACCGGCACGTCATCGCGAACATGGGCGCCGAACTGGGCGCGACCACGACCGTCTTTCCGGCCGACAGTGCCGTCCGCGACTTCCTGCGCGCCGAGGACCGTGAAGACGACTTCACGGAGTTGTTGTCCGACGGCGATTTCGACGTCGAAGACGAGATCGATCTGTCCACTGTGGAACCTTTGATCGCCCGGCCTTCCTCGCCGGACAACGTCGTCGCCGTACGCGAGGTCGCCGGTACCGATGTCGGGCAGGTCGTGATCGGCTCGTCCGCGAACCCGGGACTGCGTGACTTCGCGATCGCGGCGGCGATGGTGCGAGGCCGGCAGACGCAGGATTCGGTGAGTTTCGACGTGAACCCGTCGTCGCGGCAGATCTTCGCCGACCTCACCAAAATGGGCGCGACCTTCGACCTGATCTCGGCCGGCGCGCGGATCCACCAGGCTGGATGCATGGGCTGCATCGGGATGGGTCAGGCGCCGGCCGTCGGCCACAATTCGCTGCGCACCTTCCCACGCAACTTCCCCGGCCGCTCCGGCACGCGCGAGGACAAGGTCTGGTTGTGCTCCCCCGAAACCGCGACGGCGGCCGCGCTGACCGGTGTCATCACGGACCCGCGCGACCTGGGGATCCGATACCCGCGGCTGGATCTGCCGGTGCACTCGTCGGTGAACACGGACATGCTCGTCCCGCCGTTACCGCCGGAACAGGCACGGCGGGAGGAACTGGTCAAGGGCCCGAACATCTCGTCACTGCCCGAATTTCCGGAACTGCCGGACCGGATCGAGGCGCCGGTGTTGCTCAAGGTGGGCGACAATGTCTCGACGGACGAGATCTCCCCGGCGGGCGCTCAGGCGCTGCCGTACCGGTCGAATGTGCCGAAGCTGGCGGAATTCACCTTCACCCGGCTCGACGAGGATTACCCTCGGCGGGCGCGGGACACGTCGGCAGGCCATTTCGTGGTCGGCGGCGACAATTACGGCCAGGGCTCGTCGCGTGAACACGCCGCGATCGCGCCCCGCTACCTCGGCCTGCATGCCGTGCTGGCCAAGTCCTTCGCCCGGATCCACTGGCAGAACCTGGCGAATTTCGGGATCCTGGCGCTGGAATTCGAGGACCCGGACGATTACGACCGGATCGACCAGGGCGACGTGCTCGCGTTGGACGGCCTGCGCGATCGGCTCCCGGACGAGCACGACGTCACGGTCCGGAACGTGACGAAGGACGAAGAATACCCGCTACGCCACCGCTTCTCGGCGAGGCAGGTGGAAGCCGTCCTGGCCGGCGGCCGGATTCCGTTGCTGGCACGGAAGTGAGCGCGGAACGCGAAACTCGCACGACCGGAACGGGAGACTCGCTGGCACACAAACCTCAACTCGCGGGGCGGGAAACCTCAACTCGCGGACTAGAGGTGGAGGGGTTTGGCTGGGGTGCCGATGGCATCGGGACTGGTCCAGTCGACGCCGGGGACGTCGACGTAGAGCTCGATCTCGTTGCCGTCCGGATCCGCGACGTAGAGGCTGTGCGTGGCCGTGTGGTCGCTCATGCCGAGGACCGGCGTGCCCTCGTCCTGCAGCTTGGCCAGGGCGGCACGCAGCTCGTCGTCCGTGGTGCCGATCTTCAGGCCGAAGTGGTACAGACCAACACGGCGCCCGGCGGGCAGGCCGGCCGCATCCTCGCCGACCTCGATCAGCAGCAGCTCGTGATGGGTGCGCCCGGACGGGGCGTTGAACGCCGCGAACGGTTTCCTGCCCAGCATGTCGCCGTGGTCCGGAACGGGCAGGATCTGCCGCCAGCCCAGCACGTCCCGGTAGAACCGCGCCGACCGCTCGAGGTCTCGCACGTACAGCACGACGTGTCCGAGCTCCTTGACCTGCACAGCGCACACCTCCTTGAATCTTCAACAGGAAGCATACGCCGGACATGTCCCCCGGCACGATGTATGGGTGGTTACGAGTCGTGGTCGGCGGCGAGCAGCACGGCCAGGGCGGACAGGGCCGACTCGGCTTCCGGGCCGTCGGCCCGCAGCACGACCTCGTCCCCACCACGGGCACCCAGCCCCATCACCGAGAGCAGGCTCCGGGCGTCCACCGGGACGCCCTCACCGAGACCGATCGTGACCGGCACCGGCTGCTCGGCGGCCGCCTTGACGAACAGCGCGGCAGGGCGGGCGTGCAGCCCCACCGGCGAACCGACGACGACCCGGCGTTCCGGCATGGCGATCTCCTTGCTCGAGCGGCACCCCCACGGTGCCGGACCGGCCAGACTGCCAATTGGTCTGGTCCATTCCAGGTTACCCGAGCGGGGCCGTGCCGCCCCCGCGGTAGCGGTGGCGCAGCGCGTCCTCAGGCCGAGGCGGGGACGAACTCGGTCTCGCGAACCTCGGCGCCCGGCGACTTGATGCTGCTGCGGCGGCCGCCGAAACCATACGTGGCACCGACCAGCAGCGCGCCGCCGACCAGGTTGCCGAGGCCGACGAACAGCAGGTTCCGGCCGAACGCGCCCAGTGTCGCACCGGGCACGCCGTCCATCATCGCGAGCGAGAAGGTGGTCATGTTGGCCACGACGTGCTCGAAGCCGGAGCTGATGAACGCCAGCAGGCACCAGAAGATCACCGCGAGCTTCGCGCCGTCGGACTTCGTGCGCGCCGCCATCCAGACGGCGAGGCAGACCAGGAAGTTGCACAGCACCCCGCGGAAGAACAGCGCGCCCGCGGACTCCGCCGTCTTCGTCTTGATCAGGCTCGCCAGCAGCGCTGCCGCGGGCGCTGCGTGCCCTGGCGTGGCCCCGATGTTCACCACGTCGCCTGCGTGCACCAGCCACGCGAACACCACGGATCCGAATAGGTTGCCGACGAACGAGCCGAGGATCACGCCGATGCCCGCCGCGACACCACGGCGCCGCGCGATCATGCCCTGCACCATCGTCATCATGTTGCCGGTGGACAGCTCACCGCCGGCGAACACGACCGCGGTCAGCGCGATCCCGAAAACCAGGCCCTGGACCAGCTTCGTCCACGGCGAGGCGGCCGCGTTGAGCGGCCCGGTGGCCGACAGCAGCAGGACGATGGCCATGCCGATGAAGGCACCCGCCAGCATCGAGCTCACGAGGTAGCGACCCGGACTGCGCAGGTCGTCGATCTTGCGCGCCGCGGCTTTGGCCTGCTCATCGAGGGCATCGGATACTGGAATAGGCACGTGAAAGGTCCTCCCGACTGGACTCGCTCGCCGGTGTGGCGATCGTTTCGATATTCGAGCGAGTGCGGAGGACGGGATCGTGGCCGGGAGATCAGTAACTCGTATCGAAACGCGCACGTCCCGGGCCGGCAACCGTGAATTGACGCATTACGGTCTTTCCCGAAGTATCGGGCGAAGTCGTCAATTCCTGACATGCCGCGACTGGCGACTACGGTGCGACGGGTATCACGTCGTCCCATCGGGTGGTCAGGATCGCCTTTTCGGCGGAAAATCAGTTAGCATAGGTCAACTAATTTTGCCGTTTGAAGTCAATGGCGACGCGACGTTCCTGGTTGGAGTGATGGACGTGACGTCTGTACAGCAGACGGTGGAGCCGCACCGGCGGCACAAGAAGACGTGGTCGGTGGAGGAGCTGGGACCGCGTTACAAGTGGGTCGCGCTCTCGAACACCACACTCGGCCTCCTGATGGCCACGATCAACTCGTCGATCGTGCTGATTGCCCTTCCCGATATCTTCCGTGGTATCCACATCAACCCGCTGGAGCCGGGCAACACCAGCTACCTGCTGTGGATGATGATGGGCTTCCTCGTCGTGACCGCCGTCCTCGTCGTGGGCTTCGGGCGCCTCGGCGACATGTACGGCCGGGTCCGCATGTACAACCTCGGCTTCGCCGTGTTCGCGGTGTCCTCGGTGTTCCTCGCAGTCACCTGGATGGACGGCAGCTCCGGCGCGATCTGGCTGATCATCTGGCGAGTCATCCAGGGCATCGGCGGCGCGTTCCTGATGGCGAACTCGAGCGCGATCCTCACCGACGCGTTCCCGCTCAAGCAGCGCGGCCTGGCGCTGGGCATCAACGGTGTCGCGGCGATCGCGGGCTCGTTCCTCGGCCTGGTGATCGGCGGCCTGCTCGGGCCGGTCGACTGGCGGCTGGTCTTCCTCGTCTCGGTGCCCTTCGGCGTGTTCGGCACGATCTGGGCCTACCTCAAGCTGCACGACACCAGTGGGCGGCACCGCGCCAAGATGGACTGGTGGGGCAACATCACCTTCGCGGTGGGCCTCATCGCGGTACTCGTCGGCATCACCTATGGCATCCAGCCCTACGGCGGCCACACGATGGGCTGGACCAGCCCGATGGTGCTGTCCTGCCTCATCGGCGGTGTCGCCGTGCTGGTGGCCTTCGTGATCATCGAGAGCAAGGTGGCCAGCCCGCTGTTCAACCTGTCGCTGTTCAAGATCAAGGCGTTCAGCTACGGCAACGCGGCGAACCTGCTCGCCGCGCTCAGCCGCGGTGGTCTCCAGTTCGTGCTGATCATCTGGCTGCAGGGCATCTGGCTGCCGCAGCACGGCTACAGCTTCGAGCAGACACCGCTGTGGGCGGGCATCTACATGCTGCCGATGACCGTCGGGTTCCTCGTCGCAGCACCGATCTCGGGCATCGTCACCGACCGGATCGGCGGCCGGTTGCTGGCCACCGTCGGCATGGTCGTCTCCGCGGTGAGCTTCTTCCTGCTGGAGATACTGCCGGTCAACTTCTCCTACTGGTCGTTCGCCGGCATCCTGCTGCTGATCGGCCTCGGCATGGGCCTGTTCGCGTCGCCGAACCGGGCGGACGTGATGAACAGCCTGCCCGCCAACGCGCGTGGCGTCGGCGCGGGCATGACGACGACGTTCCAGAACTCCGCGATGGTGCTCTCGATCGGGTTCTTCTTCAGCCTGATGATCGCGGGCCTGTCCAAGACCCTGCCCACCGCGATGGTCCAGGGCCTGACCGAGCACGGCGTGCCGACCGCCGCGGCGACCGCGGTCTCCCAGCTGCCCCCGGTGGGCGTGCTGTTCGCCGCGTTCCTCGGCTTCAACCCGATCCAGCAGGTGCTCGGCGGGGTGCTGCCGTCGCTGCCCGCGGACCAGGCTTCGTTCCTGACGGGTCGCAGCTTCTTCCCGAACCTGATCTCGCAGCCGTTCTCCGACGGCCTGACCGCCGCGTTCTGGTTCGCCGTGGCCACCTGCCTGGTCGCCGCGGTGTGCTCGTGGCTGGTGGGCAAGCCCAAGCCGGTCGAGGACTCCGGACCGGCGGAGACGGTCGGCTCGGAACTGGCGTCCGAGGGCGGCGAACTGGTCGACCTGACCGCGTCGGACGACACGGCGCGGCGGCTCGCGGTCGCGCCCGGCGAGATCAGCGGCCGGCTCTCCACGCCAGGTGGGGCGACCGTGCCCGGTGCGGTGATCACCGTGACCGGCGTGGACGGCGCGCAGGTCGGCCGCGCACGGCCCGACGACACCGGGATCTACGCGCTCGACGGTGTCCGGCCGGGCACCTACACGCTGATCGTGACGGCCCCCGGGTTCCAACCCGCCGCGGCCTCGGTGACCGTCAACGGGCGCGGTGCGGTGCACGACTTCGTGGTGCGGGGCGGCGGCGTGGTCGCCGGGACGGTCCGGCGTGCCGGCGGCGGTCCACTCCCGGGCACCGCGGTGCTCGCCACCGACGGCACCGGGCGCGTCGTCGGCCACGGCACCACGGCCCACGACGGCACATTCCTGCTCAGCGGGCTGCCGGTGGGCGAGGTGACGATCACCGCGAACGTCGACAACCACCGGCCGCACGCGGTCACCGTGCGCGCCGGCGCCACCGACCCGGCCACGGTGGAGCTGGCGGTCGAGGCGGTGGGCACGCTCTATGGCACGGTCACCGGGCCGGACGGCGCGCCGCTCCCCCACGCCAGGATCACTCTCAACGACAGCGAAGGCCGTCCGGTGAGCACCACGTTCAGCGATGTCGACGGCGGCTACGAGATCCACGACCTGGCGCCCGGCGACTACACGGTCGTCACGAGCCTGTACGAGCCGGCGGTCCGGCAGGTCGACCTGACCGGGGGCGAGGCGGCGACCGTGGACGTCGACCTGGTCGGCGGGGCCCGCGCGGCAGCGTCGTCATGAGCGAGGACGGCATCCCGCGGCAGAACCGCCGAGGCACCACCGTGTCCGGCCGGGTCCGCGACGAGGCGGGCACCCGCGTCACGGGCGCCGCCCTCACCCTCGTCGACGCGACCGGGCGGCAGATCGCCCGCGGCACGGCCGCCACGGACGGCGAGTTCACCCTCGCCACGCCGGGCCGCGGTTCCTACGTGCTGATCGCGTCGGCGGCCGCGCACCAGCCGGAGGCCGTGACGGTGAACGTCGTCGACGTCGCCGTGACGGTGGAGATCACGCTGCGTGCGGCCAGTGGCCTGCGCGGCGTGGTCCGCGGCGCCGAAACCGGCGTGCCGATCATGGATGCCGCGGTCACGCTCACCGACTCCCAGGGCGACGTGGTCGATTCGCGGCTGTCCGGGCAGAGTGGCGACTACACGTTCGCCGCGCTGCCGCCGGGCACGTACACGCTCGCGGTCAACGCGCGCAGCTACCGCCCGGCGGCGCTGACCGTGACCGTCGGCGACGCGTCCCCGACGACACAGGACGTCGAGCTGGCCGACGGCGCGGTGATCCAGGGCTCGGTGCGGCTGCCCGCCGGCGAGCCGCAGCCGAAGATCACCGTCACGCTGCTGGACGAGAGCGGCGAGGTGGTCCGCGCGGCCACCGCGGACGAGACGGGACGCTACGCGTTCCACGACCTCGATCCGGGCTCGTACACAGTCGTCGCGACGAGCTACACACCGTCGCGGCAGTCCGTGCACATCGGCGACGGCGCGGGCACCCAGCTGGACATCCAGCTGGTCTGACCTCAGCGGGGCGCGTACATGATCACGGCGACACCGGCGAGGCAGATCAGGGCGCCGAGAATGTCGAACCGGTCGGGCCGGTAGCCGTCGGCGACCACGCCCCACGCGAGCGAACCCGCGACGAACACGCCGCCGTACGCGGCGAGGATCCGGCCGAAGTGGGCATCGGGCTGGAGTGTCGCGACGAAACCGTAGAGCCCCAGCGCGACGACGCCGACGCCCATCCAGATCCACCCGCGATGCTCCCGCGCGCCCTGCCACACCAGCCACGCGCCGCCGATCTCGAACAGTGCGGCCAGTAGAAACAAGGCGATCGAGCGCATTGTGGTCACGCGATCATTGTGGCGCTCGCCCGATTCTCAGCTGATTCACGGTTGGGCCGCAGAAAGCTCTCAGCCGGCGTCCGTTCACTGGAGCCATGACCTACTACCCGCCTCAGGCGCACGGCTACCCACCGGCGCCGCCGCAGCCGCCGCGCCGGGGGGCCGGCCCGCTGCGTACGTTCGCACTGGTGTTCGCCGCAATCGCCATGGCGGCACTCGTCGGGGTCGGCTTCCTCGTGTCGGGGCTCGGCCGCTCGACCGCCGGCCGCGCACTGAACTTCGAGCCGAGCGACGGATCCGGCTCGACGTCGTCGAACAGCTCGCTGCAGTCGATGAACGCCGCTGCCGTCGCCGGCAAGGTGAGTCCCGGCCTGGTCGACGTCAACACCACCCTGGGCTACCAGGGCGCGCAGGCCGCCGGCACCGGCATGGTGCTCACCTCCGACGGCGAGGTGCTGACGAACAACCACGTCGTCGAGGGCGCCACCAGCATCTCGGTCACCGACGTGGGCAACGGCAAGACCTACACCGCGAAGGTCGTGGGCTACGACCGCTCCGAAGACGTCGCCGTGTTGAAGCTACAGAGCGCGTCCGGCCTGAAGACCGTCGCGACGGGCAACTCGTCGAGCGTCAAGGTCGGCGACGCGATCGTCGGCATCGGCAACGCCGGTGGCACCGGCGGCGAGCCCGCCACCGCCGCGGGCACCGTCACCGCGCTGGACCAGGAGATCACCGCCAGCGACGAGAGCAGCGGCAGCTCCGAGCAGCTGACCGGGCTGATCGAGGTCAACGCGAACATCCAGTCCGGCGACTCGGGCGGCGCGCTGGCGAACAGCTCGGGCCAGGTCGTCGGCATGAACACCGCCGCGTCGACCGGCTACTCGATGGGCGGGCGCGGCTACCGGGGCCAGGAGCAGGGGCAGGCCACCTCGGGCGGCACCGGCTTCGCGATCCCGATCAACCAGGCGCTGACCATCGCGCACCAGATCGAGTCGGGCAAGGCAGCCGACACCGTGCACATCGGCTCGACCGCGTTCCTCGGGGTGTCGGTCAGCGACACCGGGCAGAGCACGAACTCCGGGCAGAGCACGGGTTCCGGGGACGGCGCGTTGATCCAGCACGTCGTGTCCGGCGGCGCCGCCGAGCAGGCCGGCCTGGCCGCCGGCGACACGCTCACCGGGATCAACGGCAAGACCGTCGACTCGGCCACCACCCTGACCCGGCTGATGGACACCTTCCACCCCGGCGACAAGGTCACCCTGACCTGGACCGACCAGACCGGGCAGCAGCAGTCGGCGAGCGTCACCCTCGCCGAAGGACCGGTCGGATAACCGCAGGATTGGAGAAGACGCGGGCGTCGCGGCGACCTACGGTGGAGCAAAACTCCCGGAAAGGAGCCGCGATGTCTGGCGTACGGGTGCTCGTCGGTACACGCAAGGGTGCGTTCGTACTGACCGCGGACGGCAAGCGCGAGCAGTGGGACGTGCGCGGCCCGCACTTCGCGGGCTGGGAGATCTACCACGTGGCGGGCTCGCCCGCGGACCCCGACCGGCTGTTCGCGTCGCAGAGCACCAGCTGGTTCGGGCAGCAGATCCAGCGGTCCGACGACGGCGGCCGCACGTGGGAGCCGGTGGGCAACGAGTTCGCCTACGAGGGCACGCCGGGCCCACACCAGTGGTACGACGGCACGCCGCACCCGTGGGAGTTCGCGCGGGTCTGGCACCTCGAGCCCTCCCCCGCGGACCCGGACCTGGTCTACGCCGGGGTGGAGGACGCCGGACTGTTCCGGTCCAACGACGGCGGGCAGACGTGGCACGAGCTGCCGGGCCTGCGCGGGCACAGCACCAGCATGTCGTGGCAGCCGGGTGCCGGCGGGCTGTGCCTGCACACCATCAAACTGGACCCGCAAGACCCGGAGCGGATGTTCGCCGCGGTGTCGGCGGCCGGGGTGTTCCGCAGCGACGACACGGGCAAGACGTGGCAGGCGATCAACCGGGGGCTGCACTCGGACGGGATCCCGGACCCGGACGCCGAGGTCGGCCACTGCGTGCACCGGCTGGCGCAGCATCCCGCGCGGCCCTCGACGCTGTACATGCAGAAGCACTGGGACGTGATGCGCACCGACGACGCCGGTGATTCGTGGTACGAGATCAGCGGCGACCTGCCGACGGACTTCGGGTTCGCCATCGACGTGCACGCACACGACCCGGACACCGTCTACGTGGTGCCGATCAAGAGCGATTCGGAGCATTTCCCGCCGGAGGGCAAGCTGCGCGTGTACCGCAGCCGGGCCGGTGGCCAGCAGTGGGAGCCGCTGACGAAGGGGCTGCCGCAGAGCCACTGCTACGTGAACGTGCTGCGCGATGCGATGGCCGTCGACGCGCTGGACGAGTGCGGCGTGTACTTCGGCACGACCGGTGGGCAGGTGTACGCGTCGGCCGACGCCGGGGACAGCTGGGCGCCCATCGTGCGGGACCTGCCCGCCGTGCTGTCGGTCGAAGTCCAGACCCTGCCATGATCCGGGTCGTGCTGCCCACGCACCTGCGCAACCTGGCGCGGATCGAGGGTGAGGTGACGCTCGAGCTGGACGGGCCGGTCACGCAGGGCGCGATGCTGGACGCGCTGGAGTCGCGCTACCCGATGCTGCGCGGTGCGATCCGCGATCACACCACACTGCGGCGGCGGCCGTTCGTGCGGTTCTTCGCCTGCGAGGAGGACCTGTCCCACGAACCGCCCGACACGCCGCTGCCGGAAGCGGTGGTGCTGGGCAGGGAACCGTTCCTGGTGGTCGGCGCCATGGCCGGGGGTTGAGCGGCGAAACGCCGCCGGTTTCATCCGACATCCGGGGTTTGCCGTAAGTACGATGTGATCGCGGCGTCTCACCCAAGCCACAACGGGATGCCAGGAGGTCGTGATCACCATGACGGACAACACCTCGGAACAGATCAGCGAGCCCGAACCCTGGGACGCACTGCTCGAGCACTACCGCCACACCGCGGTCGAGACCCTCGCACTGCACCTGGGTAGCGGCGGCCGGTGCCGGGCGTGCGGCCAGCCGTGGCCCTGCCGGGCGGCGTGTGCCGCGGAGGCGACGCTGGAACTCTAGACGTCATCGCGGCACCATCCACAGTGGACGTTCACCGGGTGGACGCCGTTGCGGGCGGCGGGCGGTAGCGATGCACTGACGACGCGGGTGCCGCCGAGGGCGCGGCTGACCAGGCTGCGTTCCCGGACCGTCCGCTCGAGTCCTAACGCGCCGGCGCCCGCCGTCGGCGAAAGCCCAGGCCCAGCAGCGCGCCCACGATGAAGCCGATGACGTGCGCGACGTAGGCCACCGACCCGGCGTCGGCGGTGCCGTAGCCGGTGGAGTAGAACGCCTGCAGCACGAACCACATCCCGAGCATCAGCCACGCCGGCACGCGCAGCGGCAGGAAGAACAGCACCGGGATCAGACCCCACACGCGGGCCCGCGGGTAGATCACCAGGTAGGCACCCAGCACACCCGCGATCGCACCGGACGCGCCGACCAGCGGCTGCACGGACGACGGCGTGGTCAGCGCGAACCCGTAGCCGGCGGCGTACCCGCACACCAGGTAGAACAGCAGGAAACGCAGGCGCCCCATGCGGTCCTCGACGTTGTTGCCGAAGATCGCCAGGAACAGCATGTTCCCGAGCAGGTGCAGCCAGCTGGAGTGCAGGAACATCGCTGTCAGCACCGACATCGCGGGCACCTTGTGGTACCCGGGCGCGCCGAGCACACAGCCCGGCCCCTGCGGCCCGACCCCGGCGCCACCGGTGGGCACCAGCGCCGGCACCTGGTTGCGCAGCAGCTCACTCGGCACCGCGCCCCACCGCTCGATGAACGCCTGCAGATCGCAGAGCTGGCCCAGCGTCGTGCCGCCGGCGATGGTGTGCGCGGCGCCGGGCATCAGCAGGAACACCACGACGTTGGCCGCGACGAGCGAGTAGGTCACCCACGGGGTGCGGCGCAACGGGTTGACGTCGTGCACGGGAATCACGGACACAGTCTGCCGGTGCCGCGCACGCCGGGTCGTTCGGCCCTAGGCGGGTGCCCGGACGGCAGAGCACCCTGAGGGGTTCCGGGCTCAAACCGACACTTCTCAAGGGAGTGATCCATGTACGCACGTATGAACACCCTTATCGGCGACCCCGCCCGGACAGACGAGGTCCAGCACTACATCGAAAGCACCGTGCGCCCCTACGTCGAGGCGCAGGCCGGCTGCCGCGGGCTGGCCACACTGAGCAACCGCGACCTCGGCATCACCATCGTGGGCTCGTACTGGGACTCCGCGGAGTCGATGACGCTGAGCGAGCACGCGGTGGAGAGTTCCCGCAAGGAGGCGGCCGAGCTGGCGCAGGGCATGGTCACCGTCGACCACTTCGAGGTCCCGGTGTTCGCGCGCCGCACCCGCCCCGGCCCGGGCGCGGGGATCCGGATGACCGCAATGGACTGCCCGCCGGAGGAGGTCCCGGCCGCCATCGAAGCCTTCCGTGAGAACGCCCTGCCGAGGCTGCTCGACACCGAGGGCCTGTGCAGCATCCAGCTACTCGCGGACCGGCAGACCGGGCAGTGCCAGGTGATCGTGGCGTACGAGAACGAGGACTACCTCGTGCGCACCCGCGCGATGGTGGCGCGGCTGCGGGCGGACACGCTCGCCAGGATCCACGCCCGGGTGCGGTCGGTCGGCGAGTACCGGCTGGCGTTCACCACCGTGCGTGAGGGCGGCACCAACAGCCTCACCCAGCGGTGGACGGAACTGTGGAACGTGGGCGACCGCGCGGGCTGGGAGGCGATGATCGACCAGCAGGCGTTCGAGGCGCGCGGGCCCGGCGGTTTCCGCCTTGCCGGGCGTGATGCCGTCGAGGCGGAGTGGGCGATGTGGCACGACGCGTTCCCCGACAACCACCTGGCCATCGAGCGGATCTGCGGCGACGACAACTGCGGCATGCTGGAAGGCCGGTTCCAGGGCACGCACTCCGGCACGCTGCGCGGTCCGGCCGGCGACCTGCCCGCGACGGGCCGCATCGTCGACGTGCCGTTCTGCGAGGTGCACCGGGTGCATGCCGGGAAGGTCGTCGACAGCCACTTCTACTTCGACCAGGTGGACATGCTCACCCAGCTGGGCCAGACCGGCTGAGCCCGGCGGGGAGGGCTCGCCGGGCGTGCCCTCCCCTACAAGTGCTTGGTGGACAGGAAGTTCCACATCACCGTCGCCGCCGCCGCGTCGGGCCCGACCACCGTGGTGTAGCGCGCTTCGATGGGGCTCGCGACCGGCCAGTAGTGGGTGAGGCCGTGGTAGAGCCCGGCGGCGATCTGGGTACCGCTCTCGCACCCGCTCGAGGTGGTCAGCGTGAGCGGGCCGATGTGCCTGGTGGCGGACGTCGTGCAGGCGCCGCGGGACCGCCACTGCGCCGCGGTCGTGTCGACGGCGGCGGTCGCGCTGGGCGAAGAATGCTCGGCCTTCACCAGCGGGTCGGCGGTGCCCGCCAGCATCATCGCGGAAATGGGCTTGGGGTCCGGACATTCCGCAAGCGGAAGACCACCATACGTCGCCATTGCCGCGAAAACGCCAGAATGGTCACAAACGGTCGAATACGCGAGCTTCGCCCCATTGCTGTAGCCGACGAGATAAATGCGGCGTGAATCGGCTGCGAAAAACTGCGCGGAGTCGGTCGCCACGGCGTCGATGAACGGCACGTCGGCCATGCCTTCGCGGCCGGCCACGCCGCAGCAGCCGTGCCCGGCGTTCCAGGACTCGGAGATCCCCGCCGGGTAGACCAGGTCGGCCAGACCACGCTCGGCGTAGCCGAGGAACCCGGTGCGGACGGACTCCTCCTGCGCGCTGATTCCCCTGCCGTGCAGCATGATGAGCAGCGGCAATCCCGGTTTGGGCTCGGCCGGACCGATCGCGAGGTAGGTGCGGTGGCGCCCGCCGACGGTCAGCGCTCGGTGGACGGTCCGGGTCGTCGCCGCGAGCGCGGTCTCGGCGCCGGCCGGCTTGCTGGGCTCGGTGGAGGTGGCCTGCGAGCACGCCGCAAGCAGGCTCAGTGCGCCGACCAGCACGAGCAACCGTCTCATTTGTCCAGTTGTCCGCCGAATGCGCAGGGGACGCAACGAGATCACGGTACTCAGTGTGCGGCATCGGGGTGCGAAACCGAAGTAAACCATGGCTTCTCAGGCTGCTCTTAAGACCCGTCCAGCAGCCTCCCAGGAAAGAACAGCACAATCTCGTAGGTGTTCGGTGAAAAGCACGTACATCGCGCGACCGTGTCGGAATTGCTCACGACCAGGACTCGCGAACGCCCGGATGACGTCGCATACCTGTCCGGCTCCGACGGCCGCACGCTGACCTGGGGGGCACTGGCCGGGCACGCGCGGCGGTGGCGGGCGGTCCCGCCGGGTTCCCGCGTGGGGCTGGTGGTCGCCGACCCGCTCGCGTTCACCACCGCCTACCTCGGCTGCCTGTCCGCGGGGCTGACGGCCGCGCCGATCGATCCGCGCCTCACCCCGCCGGAACTGGCCGAGGTGCTGGCGCGGCTGCGCGTCGACGTGCTCGCCACGGACAACGCCGACGCCACCATCCGGCCCGAGATCGACGTCTGGCAGGTCGAGCCGGACGGCCCGCGCCGGGTGTGGACGGCGACGACGGCCACCCGCCCCAGCGACGGCGCGGCGCTGCGGCCCGCGGTGCTGCTGACGAGTTCCGGCACGACGGGCCGGCCCAAGGGCATTCCGCTGTCGGAGTGGCAGCTGCTGCACGCCGCGACCCGCGTCGCGGCGCACCATGGGTTCGGCCCCGGCGAGCGGGGGTACACGCCGCTGCCGCTGTTTCACGTCAACGCGCAGGTGATGGGCCTGCTCGCGACGCTGACCAGCGGGGCTTCCCTGGTGATCGACCGGAGGTTCGACGCCGACGCCTTCTGGGATCGCGTCGAGGAGCACTCCCCCACCTGGCTCAACACCGTGCCCGCCGTGCTGGCCTCGCTCGCCCGGCGGCCGGCCCCACGATCCGCCGGGCGGGTCCGCTTCGCCCGTTCGGCCTCGGCTCCGCTGCCGCCCGCGACCGCACGGGCCTTCACCGAACGCACCGGCATCGGGGTGCTCGAGACGTACGGAATGTCCGAAGCCGCCGGGCAGATCACCGCCAACCCGCTCCACGCCGCCGCGCGCCGCACCGGTTCGGTCGGGCTGCCCGTCGGCGTCGAACTGGTCGTCGCCGGACCCGACGGCAAGCCGGTGAGCCCCGGCGAGGAGGGCGAGGTGCGGTTGCGGGGACCGCAGGTCGTCGAGCAGTACCTCGAGCTGGACGCCGAACACCCGGAGCGGACGCGTCCGGCGCGCGACGCCGCGGGCTGGCTGCACACCGGCGACGTCGGCACCCTCGACGAAGCCGGTTTCCTCACGCTCGCAGGCCGCGCCGACGACGTCATCAACCGCGGCGGCGAGAAGATCTACCCGCAGGAAGTGGAAAACGTGCTGCTCGCGCATCCCGCCGTGACGGCCGTCGCGGTCGTCGGCGCACCGCACGAACGCCTCGGCCAGGTGCCGGTCGCGTTCGTCACCACCCACGACAGCGTCGACGACGTGGTGCTCACGGCGTGGTGCGCGCAACGCCTCACCCGGTACAAGCGGCCCGCCGTCATCGAAGTGACCGACGCGCTGCCGCTCGGCCCGACCGGCAAGGTGCTGCGGCGGGCGCTGCGGGCGGAGCTGGCGGCGACGCAATGAGCCGGAAGGAGCACCTCTACTACGTGGACCTGGTCCGCGTGCTGACCGTCGGCCTGGTCATCGCCACCCACGTGCTCGCCCTCGCGCCCTTCACACCGACCGTCTTCTTCGGTGCGCTGACGATCGCCTTCCACGTCAGCCGCGAAGTGTTCTTCCTGCTGACCGCGTTCGTGCTGGTGTACAGCACGGGGCAACGGAAGGTGCGCTGGCCGGCGTTCTGGCGCAAGCGCTACCTGTTCGTCGTCGTGCCGTACGTGACGTGGACGGTGCTGTACTTCTTCGCCAACGGCGGCCCGTTCCTGGGCGAGTCGTTCGTGCACGAGCTGCTCACCGGCACCGCGCGCTACCACCTGTACTTCCTGCTCGTGTCGATGCAGATCTATCTGGTGTTCCCGCTGATCAGGTCGCTGCTGCGGCACACCGTGCGTTACCACGGCCTGCTGGTGGTGGCGGGGCTGGCGTTCCAGCTCGTGTTTTCCCTTGCGGTGCAACGCGGCTGGTCCGCCGGCGCGCTGTCGGGGTGGCTGCAGATGCCGGACCCGTACCTGCCCAGCTACCTCGGCTACATCGTGGTCGGGGCGGTCGCGGCCCGGCACCGCGAGCGGCTGGTCGCGTGGACCCTGCGGCACGCTCGGGCCGTGCTCGCCGGCTGCACGATCGCGCTGGCCGGCGGCATCGGGATCTACCTCGCGCAGGTGTACGCCGGTGGTCAGCCGGTGCTCGTCGCGGCCTTCGTGTTCCAGCCCGCCGTGACGATCGAAAGTTTCGCCGTGGCGTGGGCGTTCCTGACCGTCGGCCTGCTGTGGCAGGAACGCGGGCACCCGGGCGAGAAGGTCGTCCGCACCACGTCGGACGCGTCCTTCGGGATCTACCTGGTGCACCCCTTGGTGCTGCAGGGCGCGCTGCTCGGCGCCACCAGCATCGGCCTGGTGAACCTCGCGCAGCTCGTGCCGAACCCGCTCGTCCTCGCCGTGCTGATCCTCGGCCTCGTGCCGCTGATCTACCTCGTTTCCGGGATGCTCACCGCCGCCGTCCGGCGCACCCCGATCAGTCTCGCCCTCACCGGCCGCGCGTGGGCCCGGCCGGCCGCACCCGCCCAGAGCCGCGACGAGCTCGCGCTCGCGACCGCAGGAGGAACCCGATGAGCTCCACGACGATGATGATCGACCCCGGGCTGCCCACCGGACTGTTCACCGACGTGATCGAGAGCCACGGCGAGTACGTCGACCTGGTCAAGTTCGGCTGGGGCACCGCACTCGTGACGCGCGACCTCGACCGCAAGACCGCCGTGCTGCGCGAAGCCGGGATCGGCTACTACTTCGGCGGCTCCCTGTTCGAGCGGTACCTGTGGGGCGGCCGGCTGGACGACTTCCTCGCGCTCGTCGACAACAACGGCGCGACCCACATCGAGGTCTCCAACGGCACGATCCCGCTCGACCAGCCGACGAAGGCGGAGTACGTGCGCCGCCTGTCCGCCTACCGGCCGGTGCTGTCGGAGGTCGGCTACAAGGACGCGGAGCGCTCTGCGCACCTCTCCCCCGGCGAATGGGTCGGCGCGATCCGCGAGGACCTCGACGCGGGCGCGGAGATGGTCATCACCGAGACCCGCGAGAGCGGCCGCAGCGGGATGGCCCGCCCGGACGGGCACCTGCGCGACGACGTGCTGCGCGCGGTGGTCGCGTGTGTCGACCCCGGCCGGCTGCTGTTCGAGGCACCGACGAAGGAGCTGCAAGTCGAACTCATCAAGAAGATTGGCCCGCAGGTCAACCTCGGCAACATCGCCGCCGCGGACCTGATCGGCGTGGAGACGCTGCGGCGCGGGCTGCGCGGCGACACGCTGCTGCAGCTGGCGCCGGCCGAGTTCCCCACGTCGCGCAGCGCCTCCGCCCCGCTCACCGTCCACAAAGGAGTGTCCGAAAGTGCGTGACACCTACGACGCGTGCCACATCGCCATCCCGGCGCGGGACCTCGACGAGGCCGTCGAGTTCTACGTGTTCGGGCTCGGCGTGAAGCTCGCCCGCCGCTACGCCGACCGCGTCACCTTCGACTTCTTCGGTGACCAGCTGGTGTGCCACCTCTCCGACGACGTGCCCGACGAGCCCGTCATGTACCCGCGGCATTTCGGTGTGAGCTTCGCCCGCGCCGAGGACTTCGACCGGCTGCTGCGGCTGGTCGAGACCCGCAAGCTGAAGGTTCTGGCCGGCCCGTCCGTCCGGTTCGAGGGCACCGCCGAGCAGCACCGCACGATCGCGCTCACCGACCCGTCGAACAACGTGCTCGAGTTCAAGAACTACGACGACCCGAGGCTGCAGTTCTGATGCTCCATCTGGTGCGGCACGGCGAAAGCATGTGGAACGTGGCAGGCCGGGTGCAGGGCCAGTCGCCGCAGGCCGGTGCGCTGACGCCCGCCGGACGCGCGCAGGCGGCGCGGGCGGCGGGTCTGCTCGCCGGCACGCGCGCGGAGGCGATCGTCACCAGCGACCTGCCGCGGGCCCGCGAGACGGCCGTGATTCTGGCCGAAGCGCTCGGCCTGGGGGTCCAGCCGGATCCGGTGCTGCGCGAGCAGGATCTCGGCGAGCTGCAGGGCCGGAGGTTCGCCGACCCGCTCGACGGCGGCACCGTGCAGGACACGATCGACGGGCTGTGGCGCGTCCCGGCCACGCCGCCGCCGGACGGCGAAAGTGTGCTGGAGATGTACGAGCGGATGCACGCGACCCTCGCGCGCTACGCCGGAAACGACCTGATCCTGGTTACCCACGGCGGTCCGGTGCGCGTCGCCACGACGTCCGCCGATCCGCGGCGCGGCCAGGCCGTACCCAGGATCGCTGTCGGTAACGCTGCCGTCACCAGCCTGCAGCTGCGGGGGACGCAGACGGCCGGCACGTAGGCGCCGCGGTGCGGCTGTGGGAAAGTAGCCGCGATGTCGTTCGATCAGGGAAGCAGAGCAAGGCGCCTGATGGGTGCGCTCAAAGGACGCCGCAGACCGGTGCATGCGCCGATGCTGCGCGTCGGCGAACTCGATCCGATCGCGCTCGGCGTGCACCCGGCCTGGACGCTGCCCGGCACAGCGGCGATCCCGCCGTACGTGCCGCGCAACGCCGACGCGCCGCTGGACCGCGCGCTCGCGCGGGGCGGGCTGGTGCTCGTGCAGGGCGACGCGGCGGCGGGCAAGACACGCTCCGCCTTCCAGGCGCTGGTGCGCAACGCCGAGCGGCTCGGCCTGCGCGAGGTCGTCGTGCCGCGCGATGCCGACGAGCTGCGCGAGCTGACCAGGACGCCGCTCGAACA
Organism: Amycolatopsis sp.; assembly: GCA_035248845.1. Taxonomy (GTDB): domain Bacteria; phylum Actinomycetota; class Actinomycetes; order Mycobacteriales; family Pseudonocardiaceae; genus Amycolatopsis_E. The sequence goes on from DATFHB010000056.1 coordinate 51,297, forward strand.
CGCGGTGGTGTGGCTCGACGATCTCGAGCGGTACCTCACGACCGACAACCTCGACGGCGACCTGCTGGCCGCGCTGTGCCCGCCAGGGCGGCGCGACGTGGTGCTGCTGGCGACGCTGCGGCGGCAAGCGCGCGACGCGCTGGGCATCGACGGCGACGCGACGGCACACCGGTGCGTCCTCACGCGCACCAAACCGATCTGGATCGCGACCCGGCTCGACGAGGCCGAATCGGCCTCCGCGCACGACTTCCGCACCGATCCACGGATCGCATCCGCGCTCGACGACGGCCATGCCGGCCTCGGCGAGCAGCTGGCCGCGGGCCCGGCGGCGCTGCGGCGCTGGCGCTCCGGCGGCGAAGGGGCCGCACTGGTGACCGCCGCGATCGACCTGCGCCGGGCGGGCTACCTGGACCCGATCCCGTTGCTGTGGCTGCTGGATCTGGCCGGCCCGATGTCGGTGCCCGACGCGGTCGCGTGGGCGACCGCCTCGGTGCACGGCGGGAGCCCCTGCCTGCTCCCGGCCGGTCCGGACTCTTTCCGCGCGTTCGACTACCTCGCCGACCACGCCGAGCGCGACGTGCCGGACCGCGTGTGGCGCAAGCTCGCCGCGACCGGCGGCCTGCGGCGCGACCAGATGTTCCGGATCGCGCGGGCCGCCGCCCGGCACGGCCGGCTCGAGGACGCCATCCGGCTGTGGACCGCGCTCGCCGCGACCGGCGACCCGTTCGCGCTGTTCAACCTCGGCTGGGCCGCGCAGGCGCAGGGCGAACAGACCGCGGCCGAACACTGGTACGCGCAGGCCGCGGCCGCAGGCAGCAGCTGGGCGATGACCAACCTGGGCACGCTGGCCGAGAACCGCGGCGAGGTCGAGGCCGCGGAAGGCTGGTACCGGCGTGCCGCCGAAGCCGGTGACACGAAGGGCATGACGAACCTGGGCGGGCTGTTCGCGCAGACCGGCCGCATCGAGCAGGCGCGCACGTCCTATCACAACGCCGCGGTTTCGGGCGATCCCAACGGATTGCGCAAGGAAGCGGTGCTGGAACTGCTCCACGGCGACCGGCCGCGCGGCGCGGACCTGCTGCGCAAGGTCGCGCTGTCCGGCGACCCGGCCGCGGTGCGGCTGATGGGCCTGCTGTCGGAGCCCGAGACATCCGCCGCCCCGCGGGCCGACGTCGAAGCGCTGCGCGCGCTGGCCGCCGAGACGAGCCACGCGCTCGACCTGGCCCGGCAGCAGTGGACCGAGGGCGACCTCGACGCCGCCGAGACGTGGTTCAAGCGCGCGGCGGGCGGCGACGACCCGCAGGTGGCCGAGTTCGGCCTGGCCGTGCTCCTGGAGCAGCGCGAACGGCACGCCGAAGCCGAAGACTGGTACCGTCGCGCGGCCGGGCACGGGCTGCCCGAGGCGATGCTCAACCTCGGCACGATCCTGCAGGACCGCGGTGAGTACGCCGACGCCGAGCAGTGGTACCACCGTGCCCTCGACGCCGGTCACCTGGCGGCGGAGGTCAACCTCGGGGCGCTGCACTGGCGCCGCGGCAACGTCGACGAAGGCCGCCACTGGTACACGCGCGCCGCCGACCGCGGCGACGAGCTGGCGAAACAGGCGCTCCGGACGTGTGCCGACTGACCGGCTCCGGCGACCACTAAGTTCTTCGGTATGGCGAAGTACTTCGACGTGCACCCCGACAATCCGCAGCCCCGCTCGATCGACCAGGTCGTCGGTCTCGTGCGCGAGGGCGGGCTGGTCGCGTATCCCACGGACTCGTGTTTCGCCCTGGGCTGCCAGCTCGGCAACAAGGACGGCATCGACCGGATCCGCTCCATCCGGCACCTCGACGACCGGCACCATTTCACCCTGGTGTGCCGGGACTTCGCGCAGCTGGGCCAGTTCGTCTTCATCAACAACGCCGTGTTCCGGACGATCAAGGCCTCGACGCCGGGCAGCTACACGTTCATCCTGCCGGCCACCAAGGAGGTGCCACGGCGACTGCTGCATCCCAAGAAGAAGACGGTGGGCGTGCGCATCCCCGATCACGTCGTCGCGCAGGCGCTGCTGGAGGCGCTGGGTGAGCCGCTGGTGTCGAGCACGCTGCTGCTGCCCGACCGCGAGGAGCCGCTGACGCAGGGCTGGGAGATCAAGGAAGAGCTGGACCATGTGCTCGACGCGGTGATCGACTCCGGCGAGTGCGGCACCGAACCGACCACGGTGATCGACTTCTCCGACGACGAGCCCGTCGTCGTCCGGCACGGCGCCGGCGACGCGTCGCGCTTCGAGTGATCACGCCAGGGGGCGGCCGGTCCTGATGCGGCGCCGCAGGTCCCACAGGCAGGCGTTGTACGGGAACCGGCGGAGCACGCGCGGCGAGCGCAGGACGACGAACCCGATCGCGCGCATCAGCCGGTCGAACCGGCGCTGCGCGCGGGGCGACCACGGCAGCCGCATCTGCTCACGGAACAGCGGCGGCAGGAAACCGGTGGTGACGAACTTGTTCAAGCGCGCCAACGGAATCCGCACCGCCGCGGGCCAGAACTCGAGCATCGCGATCGCGTACAGGTGCTCGCGCACGGTGTCGTCGATCGAGATCAGCTCCAGTCCCCGCTTCCAGTACTCCTCGAACGCGGCGCGGTCCGGTGGCCACCTGTCCGCGCGCACCTGCAGCGTCGTGCCGAGGATGGCCGAGCTGCCGTAGAGCCGCTCCGCGGCGTCGGGATCGAGCGCGCCGGCGAACGCGCGGCAGGTGTCCTCGAACCCGCGATACAGGCACGCCGCGACCCACAGTTGCAGCTCCGGGTCCATCGCGTGGTATTCGACCGGGCTCGACTCGGTGGAACGCACCTGGGCGTGCTGCCGGTTCACCGCCCGGCGGAACGCGGCGCGCTCGTCGTCGGTGCCGAGCGTCGCGACGGCCAGATAGGTCAGCGTGGTCCGGGTGCGCTTGACGGGGTGGTCGAACAGGCGCCCGCTTTCGACCCGGCTCTCCACCACTGCGTGGCCCACGGCGGGACGGCCCAGCTGCATGATCACGTTCGCGCCGCCGGCGAGCAGTCCGGCCCCGATCATCGCGTCGCGCATGCCGCACATCCTGACACCTCGCCACCGGGCTCGCGGAGGGTGACACTGAAAGGATGACGGAACGCGACAGCACCGACCTGACCGAGCTCCTCGGTCCCGTGGTGCGCACCATCGAGCCGGAGCCGGACGTGGAGCAGACGGTCGAGCGGATCGTGAAGACGGCCGTCACCACAGTTCCCGGCACCGAGTTCGCGGGGGTCTCGCTGCTGGAGGGCGGGCGGATGCGCTCGATCGCGCCGACGAGCGACCTCATAGCCCGCCTCGATGCCCTGCAGCACGCACTCCGCGAAGGACCGTGCGTCGACGCCGCGTTCGACCGGCCGATCTACCGGGTCGCGGAGATCGCCACCGACAGCCGCTGGCCGAGGTTCGCGGCCGCCGCGGCGGCGGAGGGCATCGCCTCGATGCTCGGCGTGCGGCTGTTCACCACGTCCACCAACCTCGGCGCGCTCAACCTGTACTCGACGCGGCCGGACGCCTTCGACGACGACGCCGAGCACGTGACCGACCTGTTCGCCGCGCACGCCGCCGTCGCGCTCGCCGGTTCGCGCCGCCAGGAGCAGCTCAAACAGGCCCTGCGCACCCGCGACACCATTTCGATGGCGAAGGGCATTCTGATGGAGCGCCACCAGATCGGCGACGAGCAGGCGTTCCACCTGCTGGTGCAGGCCTCGCAACACTCGAACCGCAAGCTCCACGACGTCGCCGCCTGGCTGGTCCGCCAACTGCCCGAACACGCGCCCGAAGGCTAACGGCGGCCCGTGCCGTGAGGGATCCCCTTACCGCGTCTCAGGAAGCCTGGCGCAGGGCGCGGGCGGTGAGGACCCGGGCGAGGTGCGCGCGGTACTCGGCGGTGGCGTGCGGTTCGTCGACCGGCGACGCGCCCTCCGCCGCCAGCGCCGCGGCGTCCACAATGGACGCACCGGAAACCAGCGCCTCCTCGGTGGCTGTCGCGCGCAGCGGGGTGCTGCCCATGTTGATCAGGCCGACGGACTTGCCCACCACGGCGACGCCGACGACGGCCCAGTCGATGGCGCGGCGGGTGAACTTCTCGAAGCCCCAACCGATTCCGGTGCGCACCGGTACCCGGATCTCGGTCACCAGCTCGTCCGGCTCCAGCGGCGTGGTGAACGGGCCGAGGAAGAACTCCGCGGCCGGGATCCGCCGCTCCCCGTTCGGCCCGCGCACGACGAGTTCGCCGTCGGAGGCGAGGATCGCCGCGGGCAGGTCGGCAGCCGCGTCGGCGTGCGCGAGCGAGCCGCCGATGGTGCCGCGGTGGCGGACCTGCAGGTCACCGATCTCCCCGGCGACGTGCGCGACGAGCGGTGCGTGCTCGCGCAGGACCGCGTCGTACTGCAGGTCGTGGTACCGCGACAGCGCGCCGATCGCGACGGTGTCGCCCTCGACGCGGACGTAGCGCAGCCCCTCGATCGGCGCGAGGTCCACCAGCACCTCGGGCGCGGCGAACCGCAGCTTCATCAGCGGCAGCAGGGAATGCCCGCCCGCCAGCAGTTTCGCCTCGTCGCCGTACTCACCGAGCAGGCGCAGCGCTTCGTCCACAGTGGACGCACGTCGGTAGGTGAACGGAGCGGGGATCACTGGACGACCTCCTGGCCCGACGCGTCGATCACGGCGTTGACGATGTTGTGGTAACCCGTGCAGCGGCACAGGTTGCCCTCGAGCCCTTGGCGTACCTCGTCGCGCGTGGGCTTCGGGTTGTGCGCCAGCAGCGACACCGACGCCATGATCATGCCGGGCGTGCAGAATCCGCACTGCAGACCGTGCTGCTCGCGGAACGCCCGCTGCATCGGGTGCAGCTCGTCGCCCTCGCCGCTCAGGCCCTCGACGGTGGTGACCTCGTGCCCGTCCGCCTGCGCGGCCAGCACGGTGCACGACTTCACCGACTCGCCGTCCAGCAGCACCGTGCAGGCACCGCACGACGTGGTGTCGCACCCGATGTTGGTGCCGGTGAGCCCGGCGTTCTCGCGCAGGAAGTGCACGAGCAGGGTGCGGTCCTCGACCTCCTCGGCGACCGTGGACCCGTTGATCTCCATGGTGATTTTCACTTCGCAGCCTCCTGCAGGGTTTCCCACACGCGCAGCGGCGTTGTCGGCATGTCGAGATGGCGCACACCCAGGTGCGCCAGGGCGTCCACCACCGCGTTGTGCACCGCGGGCGTCGAGCCGATCGTCGCGGCCTCGCCGATTCCCTTGACGCCCAACAGGTTGCGGTCGGTGGGGGTGGCCATGTCGACCAGCTCGAAGTCGGGCAGCTCGGTGGCCGTGATGAACGAGTAGTCGGCGAGCGTGGCCGTGGTCGGGTTGCCGTCCGGGTCGTAGCTCATGACCTCCAGCAGCGCCTGCCCGATGCCCTGCCCGAGCCCGCCGTGCCGCTGGCCGCGGAAGACGAGCGGGTTGACGATCGGGCCCGCGTCGTCGACCGCGATGATCCGCTTGACGACGACCTTGCCGGTGGCGGTGTCGACCTCGACGACGGCGAGGTGCGCGCCGAACGGGAAGGTCGGCTGGCCCTTGAACCACACGTCGGCGGACAGCCGGCCCTCCTCCGCGCGCTCGGCGAGCTGGACCCAGCCGATGCTGCCGCTGGCCGGGGCGCCCCGCACCTGCCACACGCCCTCGTCGACATCGAGTTCGAGGTCCTCGGGTGCGGCCTCCAGCATGTCGGCCGCGATCTCCCGCGCCTTCGAAATGACCTCGTCGGCCGCCTGCCGGACCGCGGAACCGCCCAGCTGCAACGATCGCGAGCCGAACGTGCCGATCGCTTTGGGCACGTCGTCGGTGTCGCCGTGCTTGACGGTGATCTTCTCCATCGGAATGCCGAGCTGGTCGGACAGCAGCATGACCATCGAGCTGGCCAGCCCCTGGCCGTGCGGGGAGCTGCCGGTGTAGGCGGTGACGGTGCCGTCCGGGTTGATGTCGACGCGGCCGCTCTCGCCGCCCGCGTCGCCGCCGGTGATCTCCACATAGCTGGCGACGCCGAGCCCGAGCACGACCTCCTCGCCGGCCTCGCGGCGGCGCTTCTGCTCGGCGCGCAGCTCCGCGTAGCCTCCGGCCGCCAATACCTTGTCCAGCGCCTTCTCGTGTTCGCCCGAGTCGTAGCTCGCGCCGGTGGGCGTGGTGTACGGGAACTCGTCCGGGCGGATGAAGTTGACCCGGCGGACCTCGGCCGGGTCCATCCCGACCTCGGCGGCGAAGATGTCCAGCCCGCGCTCGACGGCCGCAGTCGCCTCGGGACGGCCGGCGCCGCGGTAGGCGGCGATCGGGGTGGTGTTGGTGACCACGGCGCGGCTCGCGGCCTCGACCGTCGGGAAGTGGTAAACGCCGGAGGCCATCAACTCGGTCAGCGTCGCCAGGAACGGCGCGCGCGGGTACGCCCCGGTGTCCTGGATGATGTCCAGCCGCACCGTCTCGATCGTGCCGTCGCGACGGCCACCGATCGTGATCGTGTTCTGCTGCGCGCGACCGTGCGTCATCGACGTAAGGTTCTCGCTGCGGCTCTCCGACCAGCGGATCGGCCGGCCGGCGCGCTTCGCGGCCCAGCCGAGCAGGACCGGCTCGGGGTCGGACCCGATCTTGGCGCCGAACCCGCCGCCCACGTCCGGCGTGATGACCCGGACCTGCTCCGGTCCTACGCCGAGCCCGCGGGCGATGGCGCCGCGGGCGAGCTGCGCGTTCTGGGTGGACAGCCACACGACAAGGCGGCCGTCGGTGCCCCACGCGCACGCGGCGCCGCGCACCTCCAGCGGCGCGGGCGCGACGCGCTGGTTGACGACGGTCTGGGTGACCACGACCTCGCAGCCGTCGAAGGCGTGCTCGTCGAACGGGCCGCCGTGCTCCATCACGACGTTGCTGCCGTGCTCGGGGAACAGCACCGCGTCGCCGGCGAGTGCGGCGTCGATGCTCGCGACGGCCTCGAGCGGGTCGTAGTCGATGTCGACCAGCTCGGCCGCGTCGGCGAGCTGGTAGCGGTGCTCGGCGAGCACGAGCGCGACCGGCTCGCCGACGTAGCGCACCACGTCGGAGGCGAGCCACGCTTCGGTGACGGGCTTGACGGGGCGCGGCGCGAGGTCGACGTCCGCGGCGGTGTACACGGCGATCACGCCGGGCGCTCCCAGCGCCTCCGACGTGTCGATCGAGGCGATCTTCGCGTGCGCGATCGGGCTGCGCACGAACATGGCGTGCACGGCGCCGGTCAACGCCTCCTCACGCAGATCGTCCACGTAGGTGCCGCCTGTGGTGATGAGCTTCTGGTCCTCGATGCGGACCACCCTGGTGCCGACGATGCTCAAACCTGGCCTCCAATTCGGGCTTCCCCGCCCGATCATGCCTCCACCCGGTGCCGAACGCGTCGCCGGGTCGAATTTGTTCCGCTCAGGCGAAAGCCTGCCATGCCAGTGTCCCCGCCAAGCCGAGTCCGGCGAGCCCGATCACGATCCGCAGCGGGGTCGCGGGGACCCGCCGGACGATCGCGGGCCCGATCCATGCGCCGACGATCGAGCCGAGGCCCACTGCGATCATCGCGGGCCAGTTCACCTTGCCGGTGAAGGCGAACACCACCGCGGCGACGAGGTTCGCCGCACCCATCGACAGGGTCTTCGCCGCGTTGGACCGGGCCAGCGACTGCGCCCAGACGGTGGTCAGCAGCGCGAGCATCAGCACGCCGGCGGCGGCACCGAAATAGCCGCCGTAAACCGCGATGAAGAAGGCCGCGACGGCGGTCCGGGGCCCGAGCCCGGCCGCGGTGGAATTCGGCGAATATTTCCGCAATCGCGGACCGACGAACAGCAGAATCGACGCACCTGCGATCAGGAACGGCACGATCGCGGTGAACGCGTCCGGTGGCGTCACCAGCAGCAGCCCGGCACCGAAGGCCCCGCCGACCCCGGTGATGAGACAGAGCGTCCTGAGCCGGGCGCGCTGCCCGGCGAGCTCCGGCCGTGAGCCCGCGGTGGCGCCGATCGTGATGCCGAGCATCGCGAGGGTGTTGGTGACGTTGGCCGAGATCGGCGGCAGGCCCACGGCCAGCAGCGCGGGATAGGACACCAGCGAGGCCAGGCCCGCGACGGATCCGGTGAGCCCGGCCCCCACTCCGGCGATGAGCAGGAAGATCAAGGCCGGCAGGTCCACGATGACCCAGTATTGCCGATCCGTGACGCAACCCCGGATCCGGGTCGAGGAGTCCTGTTTGGACGGTTATTCGGACGCCTGCTCGGTCAGCGGCAGCAGCACCTGGAACCGTGTGTCGCCTGGCTGGGACTCCACGCGCAGGTCACCGTGGTGCCGCTCGACCACGATGCGCCACGAGATGTCGAGCCCCAGGCCCGTGCCCTCGCCGACCGGTTTCGTCGTGAAGAACGGCTCGAAGATCCGCTGCTTGTGCTCCGCCGAAATCCCGGGGCCCGTGTCGCCGATCTCGACCATCAGCCGGTCGTCCCGCAGTGCCGTGCGGATGGTCAGCGTGCCGGAGCCGTCCATCGCGCCCAGCGCATTGTCGATCAGATTGGTCCAGACCTGGTTCAGCTCGCCGGCGTAGGCGGGTACCGTGGGCAGGCTCCGGTCGTAGGCCCTGACCACCTCGACCCCGGCCCCGATCTTGCTGCCGAGCATCACCAGCGTCGAGTCGAGCCCGTCGTGCACGTCGATCCACTGGTGCGGCGCGCGGTCCATCTGCGAGTACTGCTTGGCCGCGCCGATGAGCGAGGAGATCCGCGTGGTGGAGTCCTCGATCTCCCCCATCAGCATTTCGGTCTCGAGCGCGTAGCCCAGCCACCGCACGGCGCCGTCGATCAGGGCGTCGCCGACCGAGTCGAGTACGTGGTCCAGGCTTTCCACGCTGAGCCCGGCGGAGACGAAGATCGACGCGAGGTCCCAACCCTGTTCGAGCCCGTGCTCGGACAGCCAGTCCCCGATCTCGTCCTCGCGGTCGGCCTGCTGCATGGCGGTCAGCGGCGGCGCCGACGCGACCTGCTTGACCAGCTGCTCCTGCACGTCGAGCAGCTGCTCGAGCAACGTGGGCTCGATGTCCTTCTTGGCCAGTATCGCCAGCTTGTGCCGCATCCCCGCGACCCGTTCCCGCAGCGCCGACGTGGCCCGGACGGCCGCGGCCGCCGGGTTGTTCAGCTCGTGCGTCAGCCCGGCCGACAACTCGCCCAGCGCCAGCAGCCGCCGCCGCGCCCCGATCAGTATGTCGGAGTTGCGCCAGCCCAGGTACGACCCTTCGAGCAGGTGCGTGGCCATCGGGAACCAGCTGCGGAACTGCTCGGCGAACTCCTTCGCCGGCAACGTCAGGAACTCGAGGTCGCTCACCGCGTCGATGGAGGCCGCGTAGCGCTGATAGTCCTGGTTGTAGAAGAACTGGGTGGCACCGCAGTAGGCACCCCGCTGGTCCGAACGGACGGTCTCGACCTCGCTGCCCGCGACCATCTTCGTCATCCGCAGCGCACCGGAAAGCAGCACGTAGAAGCACGTGGCCGGATCGCCCTCGGCGATGATCCGCGTGCCGGCCGCGTAGGGCTCTACCTTCGCGTGCCCGAGGATCCAGTCGAGCTGCTCGTCGGACAGGCTCGTGAACAGGAACAGTTCCCGCAGGAACTCCCTTGTCAGCGCGGGTTCGGTCATTGCTGCTCCAGGTACCGGTGCACCAGCGTCACGGCCATCGCGCCCTCGCCGACCGCCGACGCCACCCGCTTCACCGACTGCGAGCGCACGTCGCCTGCGACGAACACGCCTGGTACCGAGGATTCCAGATGGTGCGGATCGCGGTCGAGCGACCAGCCCTTCGGCCGCTCCCCCTCGACGACGAGATCGGGGCCGGTGCAGACGAACCCGTGGTCGTCGCGCAGCACCTGGTCACCGAGCCATTCGGTGCGGGGTGCGGCGCCGATGAAGATGAACAGGTGGCCCGCCGGGACCCGTTCCGTGTGACCGGCGGCGTCGCACAGGGTGATGGCCTCGAGGTGGTCGCCGCCCTGGGCCTCCACGACGGTGGTGCGGATGCGGACGTGCACGTTGTCGATGGCCTCGAGCTGTTCGATCAGGTAGTGCGACATCGACGCGGCCAGCGACGGCCCGCGCACGAGGATCGTCACGTCGCCGGCATAGCGGGAGAAGAACACTGCGGCCTGGCCCGCCGAGTTGGCGCCGCCGACGATGTAGACGTGCTCCCCGTGGCATTCCAGCGCTTCGGTGGCGGCCGAGCCGTAGTAGACACCGCGCCCGGTCAGCTCGGCGACGCCCGGGGCGTCCAGCGACCGGTACGACACACCCGTGGCGAGCACGACCGAGTGCGACGCCAACTCGGTGCCGTCGCCGAACTTGACCACCCGCGCGGAACCGCGCGCCTCCAGCCCGACGACGTCGCGGGCGGTCAGCACCTCGGCGCCGAACTTCTGCGCCTGGCGGCGCGCCCGGTCGGTCAGCTGCGCGCCGGACACCCCGTCGGGGAAGCCCAGGTAGTTCTCGATGCGCGAACTCTGGCCCGCCTGCCCACCGGTCGCCTTGCGCTCCACGAGCAGCGTGCGGAGGCCTTCAGACGCGCCGTAGACCGCCGCGCCGAGACCGGCCGGGCCGCCGCCGACGACGATCAGGTCGTAGAACTCCTCCGCGGGCCGCGTGGACAGCCCGACCGCGTCCGCGATCTCCTGCCCCGCCGGTTTGCGCAGCACCGTGCCGTCCGGGGTGACCAGGACCGGGATGTCGTCGCGCGTCGCACCGGCCGCCTCGAGCAGGCGGCTGCCTTCCGGCTCGTCGACCGAGTACCAGCGGTAGGGCACGGAGTTGCGGGCGAGGAAGTCCCGCACCCGGTAGGAGGGCTGCGACCAGCGGTGCCCCACCAGCTTGGTCTCCTCGACCGGCTGGTGCCCGGCCGCGCGCCACGCGTCGACCAGCGCGTCCACCACCGGGTAGAGCTTCTCCTCCGGCGGGTCCCACGGCTTGAGCAGGTAGTGGTCGACGTCGACGACGTTGATGGCCTGGATGGCGGCGTCGGTGTCGGCGTAGGCGGTCAGCAGCGCCCGGCGGGCATGCGGGAACAGGTCCATCGCCTGCTCCAGGAAGGCGATGCCGTCCATCTGCGGCATCCGGTAGTCGGCGAGGATCGCCGCGACCGCGTCGCCGCGCAGCTTGATCTCGCGCAGCGCGTCCAGCGCGTCGGCGCCGGAGCCGGCACGGACCACGCGGTAGTCCTGGCCGTAGCGGCGGCGCAGGTCACGGGCGACGGACCGGGATACAGAGGGGTCGTCGTCGACCGTCATCAGGATCGGCAGGCTCACAAGGAGAACCCTACGACCCATCCGCAAGCCGGTCACGGTGTTCGGCGTTAACGCGGGGGCGGCCCGCGGCGACTCAAGGGCAGCCGTCGTTGGGAGGCCGTCAATGCCTGAAACCGCGTTCACCGATCTCGTCGGATGCCGGGTGCCGATCCAACAGGCACCGATGGGCGGGATCTCCTCGCCGGAGCTGGCCGTGGCGGTGGCGACCGCGGGCGGGGTCGGCACCATCGCGGCGATGGGCCTGTCGCCGGAGCAGGTCGTGGCGCTGTCCGAGCGGATGCGGGCGCAGACCGACGGCGTGCTCGCCGCGAACTTCCTGACCGCCGACATCGATCCGGACGCCGTGGACGCGGCGGCGTCGCGATTGCAGATCGTCGACTTCTTCTGGCGCGACCCCGACGCGGCGCTCGTCCGCCGCGCGCACGCGGGCGGGGCGCTGGTGCTGTGGCAGGTCGGGTCGGTCGCTGAGGCGCGTGCGGCGGTCGAGGCCGGTGCCGACGTCGTGGCCGTGCAGGGCGCCGAGGCGGGCGGGCACGTCCGGGGACGCGGCGCGCTGCTGCCGCTGCTGTCGGCGGTGCTGGACGAGGTGCCCGTGCCGGTGCTCGCCGCGGGCGGTATCGCGACCGCACGCGGCGTCGACGCGGCGCTGGCCGCCGGGGCTTCCGGGGTGCGCGTCGGGACCCGGTTCATCGCGAGCACCGAATCCGGCGCGCATCCCGACTACGTCGCCGCGCTGCTGGCGGCGGGGCCGGATTCGACCGAGGTCACCGATGGGTTCGCGGAATGCCCGCTGTGCGCGTCCGTGCCACGAGCCCGGGTGCTGAGTTCCGCCGTCGAGGCGGTCGACCGGCTCGCGGCCGAACACGTGGGGAGCGTCGAGAGGGGCGGCGAGCGGGTGTGGCTGCCCAGACGCGCGGGCCTGCCCCCGGACCGCGGCGTCCGGGGGCAGGTCGAGGCGATGGCGCTCTACGCCGGCGAAGGGGTCGGTTCCATCGCCGACGTGCTGCCGGCGGCGGAGATCATCAAGACGCTGCTGCCGCGGGACTTTCGGCACTAGTCGCCGCGCCCACAGGTGGAGTGAGCTGCATCACGTTACTGTCCACCGGTCGAGGAGGCACCATGGGCGCTCCCACCATCGAGACGTTGCGTGAACGGGTCCGCGGGGAGGTGATCACCAGCGGCGACGCGGGTTACGACGACGCGCGCAAGGTCCGCAACGGAATGATCGACAGGCGCCCGAACGTGGTGATTCGCGCTGTCAACGCCGGTGACGTGATGGCGGGCGTCGACTACGCACGCGAAAACTCCTTCGACCTCGCGGTGCGCGGCGGCGCGCACAGCGTGCCCGGTTTCGGCACCGGCGACGGTGTGGTCATCGACCTGTCCGCGATGTGCGGGGTACGCGTCGACCCTGGCACCCGCACCGCGCGCGCGGAGGGCGGGGCGACGTGGGGCGACCTCAACTCCGCGACGCACGCGTTCGGGCTGGCCACCACCGGCGGCATCATCTCCACCACCGGCATCGGCGGGCTCACCCTCGGCGGCGGCATCGGCTATCTCGACCGCCGCATCGGCCTGTCGTGCGACAACCTCATCTCCGCGGACGTGGTGACCGCGGACGGGCGGTTCCTCACCGCGAGCGAGCGGCAGAACGAGGACCTGTTCTGGGCGCTGCGCGGTGGTGGCGGCAACTTCGGCGTGGTGGTCTCGTTCGAGTACCAGCTGCACTCGGTGGGCATGATCTACGGCGGGCCGATGTTCTTCGAGCTCGACGCCGCGGCCGACCTGCTGCGGTTCTATCGCGAGTTCATCGCCGACGCACCGGGGCAGTTCGGCGGGTTTCCGGCGTTCCAGATCGCGCCACCCCTGCCGTTCATCCCGGAGAACCGGCACGGCGACCGGCTCGCGTTGTTCGTGTCCTGCTGGGCGGGCCCGGTCGACGAGGGCGAGCAGGTGCTCAAGCCGCTTCGTGAGGTGGCGCCGGTAGTGGCCGAGCACGTCGGTCCGATGCCTTATCCCGCGCTCAACAGCGCCTTCGACGCGCTGTACCCGGCTGGACTGCGGCACTACTGGAAGGCCAGCTTCGCCACCGAACTCACCGACGACGCGATCGCCGCGCACGTCGAGCACGGGTCGTCGGTGCCCGAGCTGACGTCGACGATGCACATCTACCCGATCAACGGCGCATGTCACAACCTCGCGCCCGCGGATACCGCGTTCGCCTACCGGGACGCGAGCTTCGCGACCGTCATCGCCGGCATGTGGCCGGATCCGGCCAACGACGACGCGAACACCCGCTGGGTGCGCGACTACTACGCCGCGATCGCACCGCATTCCGAGGAAGGCGGCTACATCAACTTCATGGCCGACGACGACCAGGACCGGATCCGCGCCAACTACAAGGGCAACTACGACCGCCTGGTCGAGGTGAAACGACGCTACGACGCGGACAACCTGTTCCAGCGGAACCAGAACATCAAGCCGTAACGGTCAGTTCGATGCCGCTGTTGAGCCGGCACCGGAGCTGACACAGGGCGCGATGCTGGGCGACCCGGACGGCGCCGGAGCTGGCCATCCCGAGCGCGTCCGCGGTCTCCTGCGCCGAAAGGCCCTCGACGACACGCAGTTGGATCAGCTTCCGCGCTTTGGGGGCGAGCGTGTCGAGCAGTACGCGCAGCTCGTGCTGCACGCTGGCCTGCTCGGCGCGGCTCGCGGGATCGGCCGCGCGGTCGGGCAGCGCCCACTTCTCCTCGGTCAGGGCACCGACGGGCAGCGTGACGTCGCGGGCCAGCCTGCGGCGGTGCTCGGCGATCTTGCGGCTCGCGATGCCGTAGGTGTAGGGCACGAACGCCTGGATGTCGTAGCGGTAGCGCGGCAGCGCGTGCAGGACGGAGATGCTGACGTCCTGCACGACGTCGTCGATGTCGATACGCCACCGTTCCTTCGCCGAGATGTGGCGGTGACAGTACCGGCGCACCAGCGGCCGCAGGCGGCGCAGCAACTCGGCCGTTGCGTCCGGGCTACCGTCCATCGCGCTGGACACGAGTTGATGCTCGACCGCGTTCGCCCGCGCTTGTCCCGTCATGCCGCCCTCGCCAAGGCCCTGCATACGGTCGCCGGGGGCCGGAGCGACATCTCCTGCTCTGGTGACATCGTGACAGCGCACGATTGTTGACGCCAGCACAGAATTCGCGCGACCCGCGGACGACCGGCAAGTGACTCCCGGGCCGGGGGGACAAGGGAGTCCGGACCCAGGAGACACTCGCCAGCCACAGCGCCCCGAGGGGGAGTCTGAGCGCCGGGCGAGACCGGTTTCACGCACCAGGCGCGTTCCCGCCGTGCCTCGTAGTCGCCGGCCCCTCCGCCGCCGTTACGGACGCCGCGTCGCACATGCGTACGTACGGTCTTTACCCCTGTACGAAAGGAAAACGGGTGGCGGGGTTCAGGCCGGCGGCGAACCATGGCGGCGGCACTACCGGAAGCATTCGAGTGGAGGGGCGATCTCGCCGCGTCCGACAGCACCGGGATCGTGCCCGAGGAGCTGACTCGGGCGCTGCGCTTCTCCGAGTCACAGGGCTTGCTGCCGGCGCGGGATCGTCGGGCCTCGCCGGCACCGGGACGACCGCCACCTGCACGAGTGCGGCTTCCGGCCCAGGTCACGCGGGGAAATCGAACCCATACCCCTGCGAGATCAGCCACGGCAGCAAGGTGTCCAGCGCGTCGACGGTCTGGGCGCGGTTCCCGCCGCTGTCGTGGAGCAGGACGACGCCGCCAGGCGTGAGGTCGTGCTGGACGGCGGCCACGATCTGCGCCGCGCCGGGCGTCGTCCAGTCCCGCGAGTCGACCGACCACGACAGCGCCTTCATCCCGGCCCGCGCGGCGATCGCCTGCATCGGCTGCGAAAACCGGCCCGCTGGGGCACGGAAATAGGTCACCGGCACGTCCGCGTTCGCCGCCACCTGCAGGTCCGACCAGCATCCCTGGATCTCGGCGGTGATGCGCTGCTCGCTGCGCGTGCCGAGGCTCTCGTCATGGCTCACGGTGTGGTCGCACAGCCGCATCCCGCGCTGGACGACCTCGCGCACGAGTTCGGGATGCCGCCCCACCTGCGCCCCGACCATGCAGAACGTGGCGACGGCGCCGTGCCGGGCGAGGACGTCGAGGACGCGCGGCGTGTAGGCCGGGTCGGGGCCGTCGTCGAAGGTGAGCGCGACGAACCGGCCAGGCTTCGCCGTGGTGCGCACGAGCCCGGGGTCCGGTGGCGGCGCGGGCGGTTCACTGGTCGAGGGATGCGCGTGGAGCGGCGCGGCGGCCGGTGTCTGGTCGAGGCCGGGTTGGAGCACCGAAACCAGGATCGACACGCCGACCACGAGGGCGGTGAGCAGACCGGCCCAGCGGTAGCAGTAAGGCGGGCTCAGCACGCGAGAGCGCATCTTCACCTCCAAGGCCGACGCGTTTGCACCTTAGAGTGAATTTCGGCTCAATCGGGGGATTTACTCGCGGCTGAGGGCCACCCAGTTCAGTTTTTCCTGCTCGCGCCGGGGCAGGCGCGCGACGACGAGATCGTAGGAATCCTCGATCATTTCGAGCACCAGCCGCTCCGGCACCGAACCGTCCAGCTGGACCGTGTTCCAGTGTTTCTTGTTGAGGTGGTAGCCGGCCGTGATCGCGGGATACTCCAGCCGCAGCTTCACCGCGATGTCCGGGTCGCATTTCAGGCTGACCCGCAGCGGGGTGCCGTCGAGGCGGCTGAGCGCGAAGATCTTGCCGCGCACCTTGAACACGCTGTTCGCCTCGTCGAACGGGAACTCCTCGACGGCGCCGGCCAGCGCCAGGCAGGCGGCTTTGAGTGCGTCGGGTTTCATGGCTCCACCCTAGCCAGCACTTTCGCTCCGCCACGCCAGTCCGGAAGATCTCGTGCGCCGATCGCCACGTCGAACGCGGCGCGCGCCAGCAGGCGAGTCGAGTCGAGCGTCGGCAGTGGTGAGACTTCCGGCGTGATCAGCAGCGGGATCTCGGTGCACACCAGCGCCACCGCGTCGCATCCGCGCGCGGCGAGCGCCTCGATGATACGGACGTACTCGCGCCGAGAGCCTTCGTCGAGGACACCATTGACCAGTTCTTCGAAGATGATCTCGTTGACACGACGGCGATCGGCCTCCCCCGGCACCTCGGCGACGATACCGCGCCTGCCGAGCGCCGCGGGATGCACAGGTCCGTCCATTGTGTACTTCGTGCCGAGCACCCCGACGCGCTGGTACCCTTCGCGCGCGGCGCGGTCGGCAACCACCTCGGCGATGTGCAGCCCGGGCAGCCGCAGGTCGTCGCCGGGCAGTTCGAGCGCGAGGTGCGCGGTGTTGTCGGGACAGACGAAGAAGTCCGCGCCCGCCGCGGCCAGCCTGCGCACGCTTTCCGCCAGCGTCGTGCGAATCGGGGCGTAGTCGCCGCTTTCCCACGCGGGCATGCTGCGCGCGAGCGCGATGAAGTCGAGCGTCACGTCGGGATGGTCATGCGGACCGATCCGGCGAAACCCTTCCTGACAGAACGTGCGGAAGCACAGCGCCGCGCCCTCCGCGCTGTGGGCGAGAATTCCGGCGTGCCTCATCACAACCTCCGGGAAAACCGGGGCAGATCCCTGATGCGTCCCGCGACGGGCGGTGGCATCGTCGATGTCATGGCGACCAAGACTTCGACCCTGACCCGCTCGACGGACGACCGCATGATCGCCGGCGTGTGCGCCGGACTCGCCGACTATTTCGGCTGGCGGCCCAGCACCGTACGTGTGCTGTTCCTCCTGTCCTGCCTGCTGCCGGGTCCGCAGTTCCTGATCTACCTCGTGCTGTGGCTGGTGATCCCGAAACGCCGCTCCTAGCCGACGGCCATCTCACCGAGCAGCGACCAGTCTTCCTGGTCGATCTTGGCGTTGACGATGCGCGGCGTGTGCGCCAGGTATTGCGGCAGCGTCTGCTGCGCGGCCTTGAAGTGGTCCGACGAGACGTGGGCGAGACCGGCGGCGTCGTCGCGGAAGGCCTCCACCAGCACGTACTCGGTCGGATCGTCCAGGCTGCGCGACCAATCGAACCACAGGCAGCCGACCTCGGCCCGCGTGGCCTCGGTGAACGCGCGGCTGATCTCGGGCCAGTCGTCGGCGTGGTCCGGCTTGACCGGGAACTTGGCGGTAATGAAGATCATGATGCTCCCCTCGCTCGCGTCCCCGCCGATGCTAACCCCAGCGGGCCCCGGCGGGCCTCCGTTCGGGCACCCCTGGGTGCGTGGCCCCTGGCGGACCCGATAAGCTCTGTCAGGTCGCCACGGCGACGGCCGGGATGTGGCGCAGCTTGGTAGCGCACCTGACTGGGGGTCAGGGGGTCGCAGGTTCAAATCCTGTCATCCCGACGGTCACTCGAAGCCTCCCGATCCGGGCAGAAGCCCAGGTCAGGGAGGCTTTGTTGTGTCTGGGCAAGATCGGCTCGCTGCCTGTCGGCGATTTGGGCTTGTGGGTCAGTTGTGGGTCAGTTGTGGGTCAGGCGCACGTGGCCGCGCCGAATCACGCGGCCGGGTTCAGAACCTCGTTCGCCGGTGATGGTGGTGTAGCGGTCGCTGTGGCTGTTCAACCGGTACCTCACGGTTCCCTTCCGGCGCCGGCTGATCACACGTCCTCCCGCTGATCGATCGCGGCCTCGTAGAAGGCGTCCGCGAGCGCCACGATGACAGAGGTGATGCCAGGCCCGTCGCTGAAGAAGTAGTCGGCCATGGTGTTGTGGGCGTCCTGGTTGTCGACGACCGCTTCAGTGACTGCCGTCTGGAAGTCTTGCGACTCGATGAACTGCTTCTTCGAGTTCACCTTGGTCTGGTTGATCAGGTCCGGGTAGGTGAGCAGCCGCTGGACCAGTCCCTGCACGAACTCACGAACCTGAGATTCGGCGAACGACTCGGCTCCGAAGAGGTCGTTCATCCTATCGATGACGACCTGGAGTGCGACGTATTTCGGCTCCTTCCGGGTCCCGGTGCCCGCGCCGGTGATGCCTTTGAGTTCGCCGTCACCGGTCAGTGAGATGTCGACCGCCGTCGCCTTGTTGTGCTTGACCCCGACCAGGACCACGTCGGAGAGGTCGACCTCCGCGGCCCAGGATGTGTCTGCGATGACCTTCTCCAGGAGCCGCAGGAAGATCGACAACATCTCCATGTGCGCGTCGCCGTAGTCGACGATCTGGCTCATGAAGTCGTAGAGCCGGACGAGGGTGGAGACGTCCTTGCGGAACAGGTCGAGGGTGTTGAGGGTGACCTTGTCCTCGGCTTCGATCGCAGCCGCGTAGCGGCGGGCGAACTCGTTCTTGGCCGGGCTGATCGCAGCCGAGAGAGCGTTGTTGCCCTTGCGGGTGACCCACAGTTCGGCGACCTCGCGTACCTGCTCTGGCGTGTAGATTCCAGCCTGGTCGAGTTTGGTCGCGAGGTGGAAGACGACGTACGGGTCGGTCTCGGTCTCCAGGGTGGCGTTGGTGAAGTACGGCTCGAACGCAGTCCGGATGTCCTCGGGCTTGTTCACGAAGTCCAGGACGAACGTCTTGCGTTTCTGCTCCCCGCCCGCAGTGCGATGGGTGCGGTTGAGCCGGGAGAGCGTCTGGACCGCAGTGACCCCGGAGAGCTTCTTGTCGACGTACATCGCCGAGAGAAGCGGCTGGTCGAACCCCGTCTGGAACTTGTTGGCGACCAGCATGATCTTGTACGTCGCGCCCTTGAAGGCGGCGGCCAGGTCCGAGCCGGCGCCAGGGTTCAGGTTGGCCTCGGTGAACTCGTCGTCCTTGCTCGGCTGCCGGCCCCAGTCCGAAGCCCACTCCTCGTCCTCGGCCATCGTCACCGAGCCGGAGAAGGCGACCAGGGTGTGGTAGTTGTACGAGGCGTCGTCGGCGGCCCGCTTGGCGATGTAAGCGTCGATCGCTTTCTTGTACTTCACCGCGGCTTTGCGCGAGTCGGTCACGACCATCGCCTTCGCCTTGCCCTCCAGGAGGTGGGCGACGTTGACGTGGAAGTGCTCGACGATGATCTGCACCTTCTGGCTGATGTTGGTCGGGTGCAGCTTCACCCACCGCATCAGCCCCTTACGCGCCGCGGCCTCCTCCACCACCACCTCGCCGTCGCCGCTCTCCAGCTGGCCGGCGATCTTCAGCGCGGTGTCGTAGGACTGGTAACCCTTGAGCACGTCGAGGATGTAGCCCTCCTCGATCGCCTGCCGCATCGAGTAGAGATGGAACTCGACCGGCTTGCCGTCAGGGCCCTTGCGGCCGAAAAGCTCCAGGGTTTTGTTCTTCGGCGTCGCCGTGAACGCGAAGTAGGAGATGTTCGCCGACTCCGCCCGCTCGGTCATCTCCGAGGCCAGGATCGACTCGACGTCGACGGAGCCGCCCTCCTCGATCTCCTTGACCTCCTCCACCGTCAGCACGGCCTTGAGCTTGGAGGAGATCTGCCCGGACTGGGACGAGTGCGCCTCGTCCGCGATAACCGCGAACCGCCGGCCCTTCAGCGACGAATCGGCTCGGATCTCGTCAAGGGCGAACGGGAACGTCTGCACCGTCACCGCGATGATCAGCTCCCCGTTCTTCAACGCGGTCGCCAGCAGCCCGGACTTCGACTTCGCCCCCGCCTTGCGGACGTCCTCCGGGCTGATCGTGGCCACGATTTTCCCCGACCCGTCGATCTGCCGGATCGCGTCCTGGAGCTGCCCGTCCAGCACGGTGCGGTCCACGACCACGATCACCGAGTCGAAAACCTT
Organism: Amycolatopsis sp.; assembly: GCA_035248845.1. GTDB lineage: Bacteria > Actinomycetota > Actinomycetes > Mycobacteriales > Pseudonocardiaceae > Amycolatopsis_E. Next base: position 71,430 of record DATFHB010000056.1, read on the forward strand.
CTCGTCGGCCACGTGTAGCCGCGCCAGCCGGTGCGCGGTCCAAGCGATGGTGTTCGTCTTCCCCGACCCCGCCGAGTGCTCGATCAGGTAGCGCTGACCCACTCCCTCCTCGCGCACCGCGGCCACGACGTTCGTCACGGCCTCCCACTGGTGAAATCGCGGGAAGAGCATGCTCGTACGCCGCATCGACGTCCCGGTCGCGACGTCCCACTCCTCTTTGGTTTCCACGATCATCAGGCGGCCGATGATGTTGAGCCAGGCGTCCTTCTCCCACACCCGCTCCCACAGGTACGCTGTCGCCGACCGTCCCTCGGCGCCAGACGGGTTGCCCGCACCACCGTCGTGACCGACGTTGAACGGCAGGAAGTGTGTCTTCTCGCCCTCCAACTTGGTGGTCATCGCGGCCAGGTCGTTGGAGACGGCGAAGTGGACCAGCGCCCGATGCCCGAATGACAGCAGCGGCTCCGGCCGCCCGTTGGTCAGCGGGCGCCGGTTCTTGCGGTACTGGTTGATCGCCTCATCGAGGGACTGGGTGAAGTCGGTCTTCAGCTCGACGGTGGCCACCGGAAGCCCGTTGACGAACAAGACAAGGTCGATGCTGCGCTGGTCAGCGGTGGAGAAGTGCACCTGCCGCATCACCCGCACCCGCATAGCCGCGTACTGCTCGACGGTGGTCGCGTTCAGGCTGGTCTCGGGGCGAAACTGCGCCATCTTCAACCGGCCGCCACCGATGTACTGCACGCCGTTGCGCAGGATGTTCAGAGTCCCGCCACCATGCTCGAGAGGCTTGTCGAGCGCCGTGGTCAGCACGTCGAGGAACTTCGCCTGCGACCCCGCGGCTTTCAAAGATTTCTCGTACGGCGCCTGCTGGGTTTCCTCCAGCCAGGCGAACAGGTCCTCGGGAAAGAATGCCCGCTCCCGGTCGTAGCCGGCGTCGTCCGCTGAGTACAGCCACCCGTGGGACTCCAAGTACGCGCAGATCTCAGACTCGAAGACGACCTCGTGGTGATTGGCCATCACGCCATCTCCCGTACGTCGATCTGCCCAGTCACCGCCGCCGTGATCAGCGCGGCACGCCGCTCACGGGCGAGGTCGATGAACCGCTCCGTCTCGGCGATCAGCGTGTCGATCTTCGCGGTCTCTTCGTCGAGGTACGCCGCAATCTGGCGCTGCTCGTCAGCCGGAGGGAGGGCCACGCGCATCTGCGCAAGGTGCGTCGGACCGAAGTGCTGGATGGTTGACCCGGTCTTGAGGGAATCGACCTGGTCGATGAACTCGCCCGACACGACAAACCACCGAATGAAGTCCTTGTGCATGCGTCCGGGCTTGATTCGGATAATCCCGGTGTAAGGCACCGATCCGGCAGTCTCCTCAGTCACCTCGGAAACGGTTCCCATGCTTGCGCTCGCGCTGATGAGCAGGTCCCCGAGGTCGACTCGGAAATGTGACCACCGCCGCTCAACGTCGGCAGGGTCGAGGTAGTTGCAACCTTCGAGCGTCGATCGAGCCGATCGCACCGAACTCACCCGTAGCAGCGGGACACCTTCGTCTCGGAAGTCCGCAGCCATGATGCCCGGCCCCTCCTGAAACGAGATCGTGTAGCGAAGAGGCCTGACCACCCAGTGCGCGGGCACGGGTCCAGCGCCCGGCAGGCCAGAGTCCTTGAGCGCAACCGACTCGTCGAGGCCGCGCGCCACCGTGCTTGAGATCGCCGACCGTCGTCGCTCGCGGAGCGTCTCGATCAGGCGTTGCTGTTCCTCGATGAGCGTGTCGATGCGGGGGGTCTCGCGGTCGAGGTAGTCGGCAATGGCGCGTTGCGCACCGACCGGAGGCGCAGGGACCTGAAAGGCCCCGACCTTATCCGCGGTGAAATGCGGGATCGTGGCTGTGAAACACGCAACCTCAACTTCGCCTGCGGCTAGGGCGGATTGAAGCGCGTAGTCGAGAAACCTGCCGCTTGCCAACGCTGGTTGCGGGCGAATCCGCACGATTGAGTTCTGAAATCCCCAACCGTCACGGTCGTCTCGGATCACTGCCGACCGTCCATAGCCAGCGCCCCCTTCGACAATCACGACGTCGTCGCGGCGGAGATCGTGGAGTGCCAATTCGCCATCTCTGAACCACATTGTCTTGTCGTCCACGTCGATGATCTGGCCGTTTGGCTGCACATGAGCGGCGCGAAGGTACGGAGCTGCGACGTCCGACGCCGACTTCTGCTCGGGCTGGATCATCTTCCCGAGGAACACGTCTCCAATACGCTTGATCGGAAGACCGGGCCAGATCACTGCTCAACCTCGCGCAGCAGGTCGAGGATCTTGGCGACCTGCTTCTCCAGGTCGGCGTCGATCTCGGCGAGGGGCCGTGGCGGGACGTACTGGTAGAAGTGGCGAGTGAAGGGGATCTCGTAGCCGGTCTTGACCTTGGCCCAGTCGATCCAGGCGTCGGGTACGTGAGGTTTTACCTCGGCGTCGAAGTACGCCTGGATCACTTCGGTCTTGCCGGCGAGGCCTGCGGTCGAGGCGCGGTACGTGAACGGGACGTTCTCGGTATCGCGCCTCTTCGTGTCCGGCTTGGGTGTGCCCCTGCGGTCGACGACGGGGCTGCCGTCCTTGTCGAGGAGAGGGTGCTCGACGGTGATGGTCCAGTAGCCGAACTCGTCGCCGCGCAGCACCTTGGAGTAGTCGGGGTCGGCGTCGGCAAAGTCGGCGTACAACGCGACGACCTTGGCGCGGTCCTCCTCGCTGAGCTCACGGTTCTTGGAGCCAAGGTTCTTGCGCATCTTGGTCCAGAACGAGGTGCCGTCGACGAGCTGGACCAGACCCCTGCGGTCGGGGTGCTTGGTGTTGTCGAGGATCCAGATGTAGGTGGGGATGCCGGTGTTGAAGAACATGTTGGTCGGCAGCGCGACGATGACATCGACCAGGTCGTTTTCCAGCAGCCATTTGCGGATGTTGGACGGGCCGGATTCGGCGCCGCCGTTGAAGAGCGGTGAGCCGTTCATCACGATCCCGGCCCGGCCCCCGCCGTCCTCCGGTGCGCGCATCTTGTGAACCAAGTGGAGGAGGAAAAGCATCTGCCCGTCCGAGGTCGACGGGAGGCCGGGGGCGAATCGGCCGTAGGGGCCCGCCGACTTCTTTTCTTCGCTGACCGCCTTGGCGTACTGCTTCCAGTCAACGCCGTAGGGCGGGTTAGACATGCAGAAGTCGAACTGCCGGCCCTTGAACGCGTCGTCGGTCAGCGTGTTGCCGAAGGCAATGTTGGTCGCGTCGTGGCCCTTGGCCAGCAGGTCGGACTTGCAGATCGCGTACGACTGCGGGTTGTACTCCTGCCCGTAAAGGTTCAGCTTCGCGTCGGGGTTCTGCGCGAGTAGGTGCTCCTCGCCCAGGGCGAGCATGCCCCCGGTACCCGCGGTGGGGTCATACAGCGTGCGGATGATGTCGGCCTCGGTCAGATCGACGTCCCTCTCGGCGAAGAGCAGGTCGACCAGCAGCCGGATCGCATCCCGCGGAGTGTAGTGGTCGCCCGAGGTCTCGTTCGCAGCTTCGTTGAACTTGCGGATGATGTACTCGAACGCATCGCCCATGTCCGCGTTCGACACCGTGTCCGGATGCAGGTCGATGGCCTTGAAGGACGTCACGACCTCGCGCAGGAGCTCCGCCTTCTGCAGCGTGAGGATCTCCTTCTTGAAGTCGAAGTACTCGAACACGTCGACATCCGGCGAGAACCGGTCGATGTAGTCGGCGAGATTGTCAGCCAGCCCGTCGGCGTCCGTCAGCAGGTTGGCGAACGAGTAGTTCGAGGTGTTGTAGAACGGCCGCCCGGTGGCCTTCTTGACCTCGATCTTCAGCCGGTTGGGGTTGTCGTACTTCGCCGCCAGCTCGCGTACCGTCTCGCGATCGGGCTCGAGGATGCAGTCAAGGCGGCGCAGGATCGTGAGCGGGAGGATCACGTTGCCGTACTGGTTGGGGCGGTAGGGACCCCGAAGCTGGTCGGCGATCGACCAGATGAAACTACCGAGGGTGCTCACAACGCTCCTTACGAGGCTCACTCGACGATGATGTTGGACGCCCAGCGCGATCCAGTGCGCGCCAGCAGAACAGACAGCGCACAGTCTGCTACAGCCGGTGCGTCACAAGAGCATCATTATGCATCACCGCACCCTGCGTGCGACGAAGTCGGCAGAGTGGCGACGAGCGCTAGCAACGACGATCTCCAGCCGTTCAGTGAACCAGGGACGACCAGACCTTCGCGCTACGAGCGATCCTCGCCGAGCACCGTGTGTCAACGTCGGCAGCGAGTGGCCTACACCGCGCGCACATCCCGCGGCGCTGATAGATGCTTCGAGAGCAAGGCCCCGGCGCTCGCAACCGATCGGCGGTCCGGGTGCAGGTAGCGCTGCGTGGTAGTGATCGAGCCATGACCAGCTATCTTCTGCAGGTGATGTACTGGCACGCCAGCATCCGCGAGCCACGTTAACGCCGTATGCCGCAGGTCGTGCCGTCGTAGGTGTTCGTAACCCAACTTCGTCACGACTTCGTCCCAATAGGTCGCATCGCGCAGGACGGCCGTTGTGATGCGGCCGCCGCGGGGGCCGGTGAACAGCCGTGCGTCGCGCGTGCCGTCGGTCTCGGCGATCCGGCGTTCGACCAGGTCACGGATCTCGACGATCAGCGGGACCACGCGAGCACGCTTGCCCTTCGTCCCCTTGTCGATCAGACCCCCTGGGGCCGGCGTCGTCTGGCGCCGCACGGTCCAGGTCCATTCCTTCGTGTCCACGTCGCCCACGCGGCACCCGGATACCTCGCCGATTCGAGCACCAGTGCACGCCGCGAAACTGACCACTTCGCCCCAAACGCGCTCGTGGCCGGTGGACCGTGCGACCAGGGCGTCTGCGAGCTTCACGAGCGCATTCCAGTCCGGCAACGCGAGGGCACGCGGGTCGTCGAGTTCGTCCTGAACCTGCTGGTACTGACGCTGCCAACCGGTGATGCGGGCTGGATTCCGGTCGATGATGCCGTCACGGACGGCTTGCTCCATAACGCGCACGAGCACGGCCAGGCTGTTCTTGACCACGGACCTGCTGCACCCATCGGCGATCCAACCCTCAACCGCACGGTCGACGGCGCCGTAAGTGATCATCCGTACCGGCACGTGTCCGAGGGCGGGCACGACGCGCAGCTTCCATCCGCCGAGGTACGGATCAGTCGTCTTGAGTTCCAGGCCCCGGAGCGCGAGCCTCATGTTCAGCTCGCCGTACTCGCGCAGCGTCATCGTTGCCGCGGCCAGATCGAGGCCGCCCGAGGCCGCCTGCTGCATCCTGGTGACCCAGTTGGCGGCGCCTTCTTCCGTCTCGTGGCTCGTCGACAGCCTCCGACGCTCGCCCGTCCCCGGGTCGTACCAATGCACTCGTGCCCGAAACGGTGCACGCCGCCCCGGCATCTCCTCGATGTGACCACGAACGGCCACGCCGAGCGGAGGTTGTGCGCGGTCGGAAGTTCGCCGAGGCATCAGGCTGACGTCCTCTCAGTGGGGTGGCTGGGCGTTGTAGCGACAGGTAACGTGCGCGAGTTCTCGCCGCCGATCGCTTCGATCAGGGCGGACATGAGGGCTTCCTGCCGGGTGGGGTGGCGGCGTTGCGATAGCCGCACAGCATCAACTCCACCTCGGTACGGCGGCCGCTGCCTGGGAACTGCCGCCGAGGCCGCCCAACTCGTCACACAGCGTAAACACCGCGGGTTCACTCACTCGCCAGCTCGTCGACGTCCAGGCCGGTGCCGATGAGCAGGTCGGTCAGCGCGTGGTCGCGAAGTTCGCTCAGCTGGAATTCGACGTCGCGGATCGCAGCCAACAGGTCTGTCGCGTCCGCTGGGCGCAACCGCCCGCACCGCGTGTAGTGGAAGGTGTCCTCGGTGGCTTCGAGGATCGCGGCGGCCAAGCGTGCGGCATCGGTCCTGGTGAGGCGGACCGGGTGCTGCCCCGGCCGGGTGGCCTTGTAGTTGGTGTCGATCTCGACCAGTTCCCGGTCGCCGCCACTGTCGGCGTGCTCGTCGAGGTCGAGCTGCCCGCGCGCGGCTTCCTCGGCCGCGGGGTCGTATCCGGTCACTGCTTCAACAGTCACCGTGTTGGCCCACTCGTCGAGGCTGTCGGGATTGGCGGTCCAGCCCTGGAAGCTGGTACGGAATGGCTGAAACACTGGTGCGGCGTGGCAGGTCGTGCAGTATTCGGTGTTGTGAGCGATGCACTTCATGGCATAAGTCCTTTGTGGTCAGTGGTGCTCAGGGTTGTGGATTCCGACGGGAACGTCGCGGTTGGTCGGACAGGTGCCGCCCGCCCGGTCACCGGATCGGTGCCGGCGTAGACCGAGGTAGCTCACCCAGGCGTCGAAGGTGGCTTGCGGATTCGGGTCGAACGGGGAATCGATCTCGCCGTAGAGGCTCCACCCGGCGAGGTTGACGGTCCAGCGCAGCGGCGGGACTTCGGCCGCGTCGGCGGCCGCGAGCATGTCCGCCAGCGCCCGCGCTACCGCGACCTGCTTCGCCCGGTCATACCAACTGTCATCGGTACCTGTGGCCTGCTCGGCGTTGGTCTTTTTCGGCCGTGCCATAGTGACTCTCCAATTCGGACTCTCGACGCCGGTTTTGTTTTTGGTCCGCGCCCCCTGGGGCTGCGGGCATGCCCCGTGCTTTTGGGGGCCTGCCCGCGGGCGAGGGCGACCGCGGCCCTGGAGGCTCGCGGTCAAGGAGCGCGCGAGCGCCCGGCGAAGCCGGCTTGTCCTTGACCGTGAGGTGGGGCCGTGGTAACCGGACTCGGGCCGCCATTGCGAAGGTGAATGACTACGTTTGTCGCGGTGGACAAACCCGCGCCGCCGAAGGCGGCACGACCGTGGTGCTCGGCCCGCGCGGCCTTGAGCGCTGCCTCCGAACTGCCGGCGGCAGCTGGAAACTGTCGGTAGGGCATGTCACCCTCGAAGACGTGCAGCTCACCGGGGCGGACTTCGACCGGATCCCGCGCACCAATCTGCGGGTGCCGGTGGTCGACTTCGCCCAGATGTGGCTCGCGGCTGAGCAGTACGCGGACACGCACCCGCAGGACTGGTACGGCGCGGGCGTGGTCATGACCTGCCGGTGGCTCGCTCGCGCGACCGTTCGTCACGCGGTCGGCCCGGCGCACGTCGCCCGCGCCCCCGTCACCGAGCGGTCCAAGCTGGCGTACGAGGAGCTGATCGAGGCCGAGTGCTTCGCAGCCGAGAAGCTGGACTTGCAGCGTCCGGTCCCGGCGTGGCTGGCCGACCGTCCGGGCTGGCTCGCAGGCGTGCTGGCGACGCTGAACTGGGCGTGGCGGCGCGCTGGCGGGCCACCTCTGATCATCGCCGCGACCGCGGCGGGCTGACCTCGCGCTATTCACCCGACACCGCCATTTCCAGGGCAGCGCCGCGCTCGTCGGCCTGCTCGTGGGCGACGTCCTGAGCGTGCCACCGCACCAGCTGCTCGGCGCGCGCCTCCTCGGTAGCACGCTCGCGCTCGATCTGCTCCCGTGCGCGGATCTCGGCCAGAGCACGCTGTGCGCCGGCGACGTGCTCGGCGGTTTCCTCGGCCGTCGCAGTCCGGACGACTTGCTCGTCGACCTGCTTCGGCTCCGACTCCGCGACTTCGCGAACGTCGGACACCTCGGTTTCGACAGCGGGTGACTCGTCGGCTTGGTCTGCGGCACGCTCGGGCGCGTCCGTCGCAGTGTCGTCCAGTTCGTACTCGGCGGTGATCTCGCGGTGCGGGTCCTCGGCGCGCGCGGCCGCCTTCTGCTCGGCGAGCCATACTTTCGCGGTCACCGGCTCGTCGTCGTGCTCGTCGCCGGCCCGCCGGGCTGACAGCTCGGCGCGGGCACGCTCGGCGGCCGCGCGCGTCTCGGCTGTGTGGGTGAGCCATTGAGCGCGCGCCTCGTCGACGGCGTCCAGCTCGGCTGCGCGCTGCTCCAGCGTCTCGGCCAGCTCCCGCGCGTCGTTCGCCTCGCGTTCCAGCCGGTCCCGCGTTTCGGCGTCGGTCGCCGCGGCCGCTTCGGCGGCGCGCAGCGTCGCCGCCTGTCGCTGCTGCTCGGCCTCGCGCCGGGTGCCCGCCAGCTCGTTGGCGACGAACCTTGGCGCCCAGGTTTCCTCGCGCTCGTAGGCGCGAATCCGCATGTGCAGCTGGCCGTCGCTCATCTCGAGTTCGTCGCGGTCGGCTTCGGGGTAGCCGACCGCCTTCCACGCGGCGCGCCAGGACGCGTAGGCCTCGACCTGGCCGGGCTTCGGTGCCGGTCCCAGCGCGGTCGCTGGGTCGTCGTGCCCGGTCAGTTCCCGGTGTGCGGCAACAATTGCGGCTTTGGTCGCCCACTCGGCCTGCAGTTGAGCGTCCTCGGGCGGCGCGCCCAGCGCTTCCACTGCCCACTGTGGACGATCCGTCAGGGCCTGGCGTCCAAGCTCGTGGCGCCGTGCGTCGGCCGCGTTGGCGAGCTTGTCGAGATAGCGCTGCCATTCGGGATCGTCCACGCTCGGAGTCCAATCCAGGTACGAATCACCCTGCGGCTCAAGGGAAACCGCAGCGGTGATCCGGTGGTGGAGCACGTGCGTGATCTGGCGTGCGCCCGCGAGGGGACGGTCGACGACGACATCGTTGAGCACGCGGCGCGGGTCGTGCCCGGCCAGCTCGGCGCGGCGTAGCAGGCGCGCAAGCGTCGGGCCACCATCCTCGGCGGCGATGCGGACCCGGTCGTGCGCGTCGAGGTGGCCTTGGCCGACCAGTTCGTCGAGCCAGCGCGCCGTGCGGCCGGCCGTGGCTAGATCGCTTGCGTCGGCGAGCAGTTCGGCGGGCGCGCGCACGCTTCGCATGTCGCCGGCCGATTCGACGGCCGTCGCCAGCGCCGAGCGCTCCGGCTGCGCGGTTTCCATCGTGGTGGCCAGCACGGCGGCCGGTGAGCGGTACACGGCGTCCAGCGCTGCACCGGTCGGCACGTCGACCGGCACTGCCACCGTGGCGACGTGGGCGGTGTTGGCGGCGCGGCCTCGGGTCATGCCGACATAGAGCGCCTCCGGGCTCGTGGTCTGCGTGATCACCGGGTGGCTGGTGTCCACCGTGAGGCCCTGTGCGGAATGGACGGTCGACGCGTAGCCGAGTGCGACGTGGCGGGACACGTACTCGCCGGGGAGGGTGAGCCGGTCGCCGAGCTGGTCCCCGTCGGCGCCGCGGCCGAGGATCGGCGCGACCACGAGCCCGCCGTCCTCGCGCGTGCCGAGCACACGGTATTGCTCGCGGTTGATCGGGCCGCGCCGGTTGCCCTCGTAGCCGGCCAGGCTCCACCCGTTCAGGCGGGCCTGGACGACATCGCCGATTCCGGCGTAGGTGCCCTGCAGGTCCAGCGGCACGCTGTGTTCCTCGACCTTGCCCAGACGCACGAGGTCGGCGCGGAGCTGCGCGGAGAGGCGGGCGGCCTGCTCGTTGGTGTCGACGATCAGTTGTGAGTGCAGGCCTTGCAGGGTGTCTGCGAGCCACGCGCGAGCGGCCGAGTCCTCGGCCTGTTCGAGAGTTCCGCCGTCGATCAACCGGCCGTGCTTGTGGTACTCACCGAGCACGGTCTCGTCCGCGGCGCGCAACCGTAGCGACGCCGTGCGCTCCCACTGTGCGTTGAAACGCCGTGCCTCGGCGAGTTCGTAGCTCACGCCCGTGTCGGCGACGAGTTCCATGCCGCCAGCGGGACCGACGGCAGCCAACTGCCGGTGATCACCGGTCAGCAACAGCTTGGCGCCCGCGGCGCGGGCGTGCTGCTGGATGGCACTGAGGTCCGGCGTGCTGGCCATCGCGGACTCGTCGACGACGATCAAATCACCGGCACGCAAGCGCCACTGCTCGTCGCCGCCTGCCGCTCGTCCGTCCGCGATGCGCTGCTGCGCGCCGAGCCAGCGAGCGATATTCGAGGCGTCAAGTCCCTCCCCGGCAAGGACTTCGGTCGCGATTTGGCTCGACGCCAGTCCGACCACGCGCCGCGATTGGCCGTCCCACAACGCTGGGTCCTGCCATGCCTTCGCCAAAGTGCCGACCACGAATGACTTTCCCGTGCCCGCAGGGCCGACAAGCGACTCGATGGCGGCGCCGGACGTCAGCACACCGCGCACGGCGGCGGCCTGGTCCGCGCCGAGTTCGATCCCGGCCTCCGCGAGCGAGGCGACGAACGAGTCGACCGCCGACACCGCGAGCGCCGGTGCTTCCCGTGGCCCTGTCGCGGCGCGTAGTGCGCGCTCGCTACGGACGTGCTCCGGCGTCGCGTAGCGACATCCGGCCGGCGCGGCGTAGGCGGATCGGCCGTCGGCCAACCGGAGGGCCTCGGGCACCTCGGCGTCGGCTGGGCGCTCGGTGTCCAGCGGGACGGCGAGCTGCAGCGCCTCCGCGGTCAAACCGTCGAGCAACCGCGTCAGCTGTTGGCCGTCGAGCGCGCCGAGGTGATCCGGCAGGGCGTCGCTGATCTCGCGGGTGAGGTCGGGCGCGGTCCACGCGGCCTTCTTCTCCTGCACCGCGGCGAGCGCGGTCTCGATGACCGCTCGCGGTGACCACTCCTCCCCCGGACGGTCGGCGCGGTGGTCGAGCACAGCCTGCGCGACCGCGCCGAGCCCGCCGGCCACCTCGGCGCGGAGTTCGCGATCCCACCTGTCGAGGCGCTCCTCGACGGTGTCACCGTCGTGGGATTTGGCCTTGCGCGTGGCGAACGTCGCCTGGCGCTGCAACCGGTCCAGCTCGAGCGCGTTCGGTTCGCGCTCGAACCGCTCCTCGAACGCGTCGACGAGTTCGCGCGTGTGCCGGGTGATGGCGCGCCGGCGCGAGCTGAAGAGGTCCATGACCTCGGCGGGCACGCCGACGATTTCGCGGGCCTTGCCATCCGGGCGGGTCGCGAACCGCACGCCGAGCGCGCGGGTGAGGTGCTCCTCCATCGTGCGCTCCCCCACTGCTGCGGCGGCGCCGCGGAATTTGTGAATGGCGCGCGAGTCGAGGGTGCGCCACACGCCGTCAGAGCCCTGGACGCGGTTGAGGATCGCGTTGTGGATGTGTAGCTGCGGGTCGTGGTTGCGCGAGTCGTGCTGGAAGAACGACGCGACGATCCAGTCGTGCGCATCGATGTAGCGGCCGGCGGCGCCGCCGTGGTGCCCAATTCGGGAGTAACCGGCCTTGGCGGAAAGGTAGTCGAGCGCCGCGCGGTTGCCCGCCCAGATCGCGTCCTCGACCGCGTCCCGATGCGTCCGCCACGACGCTGCGGCCTGGTGTGCCCGCGCGGCTTCGCTGGTGTCGCCTGCCGCCTCGGCGGCGGTGGCAGCGCGTTCGGCGGCGACCTGCTGCGCCTCGAACGCGGTGTGCAGCACAGTGACCGACTTCTGCACGCTGAACGTCGCGTCCAGAAACGCCACGTTGTTGCGGGCACGCTTGCCCGCGTCCAGCTTCAGCTGTTCACGCCGCTCCGGGCTCGCGTCCGGCTCGCCGTCCAGCGCCAGCTTGTACAACTCCTCCTCGGACTGGTACCGGCGGCCGGTGTGTCCAAGCGTGGACGCCTCGGCCCACTTGGACGGGTCGGTGAACGCCGGGTCGCGCGGGTCGATGAACCGCTCGTACACCGCGGTCATGTCCTGCTCGTCGACGAGCCCGGTCAAGCCGACCGCTTCGGCGCCCGCGCCGTACCAGCGGCCGGGCGGCTCGCCCTCGGCGACCGCACCCGTGTAGTAGTTCTCCCGGCCCTGCGCCACCTCGTCCGTCAGGTACCGCACCGAGTAGCCCGTCGCGACGGTCAGCACGCTGACCACCCGCCAACCAAGATCAACTCGCGGCCGAGGCCAACCAGGCGCCGCGCGGCCGTAGGCACGCGCCGTTCGGACCGTCGGATCGTGATGCCTCGGTGTGCTTCTATCTTGATCTTGATGTAGTTGATCTGAGGGTGACTGGTCTGTGTCATGTAGTGACTGGGGTTCGTGGTGGTGGACGGCTTGGTGATGTAGAGCTGAGTTGTCATTGGTCTGCACCTGCTGACGTGGTCTCGTTGACGACGTGTAGTTGGCTGCGCTGGTCGCGGAGTTCCTTGAGGGCGTTACCTGCGGTGCCTCTGGCGACGTCGGTCATCTCGACGAGTTGCGAGACGGTGGGGAGCTGGCCGTGCTGGCGCGCGTGTCGGCGCGCAGCGGCGCGGGCCCGTTCACGCGGCGACTCGCCCGCCGCGATCGCTGGACGCTGTGCGCGGTCGGGCTTCTCGGTTGGACGGACGGGCTCGGGTTGTACAGGGCCTTGGACGGGCGGTTGTACAGGCGGCGGCACGGCGGCTTGTACGGCGAGCGCGGTGGACGGTGTACGGGCGGACTCGTCGCTGTCGGTGGACGGCTCGGCGTCGTCGACTGGCTCGGTGGACACCGCGGCGTCGTGACCGAGCAGGAACAGCAGGTGCGCCACGATCGCGGCGGCGATGGCCGGCCACGCGCCGATGCCGAAGCGCAGCGCGGCCGGGGCGGCACCGACTCCCCCGGCGAGGTAGCTGGCCTGCGCCAGCCCGGACAGCCCGGCGGCGAGCACGACAACCGCCCACGCATAGGCGCGTCCCCCGTCGGCGAGCCTGGCCGTGGAGGCGTAGGCCACGAGCGCGAGCCCGTCGGTGATCAGCGGGTACAGCCAGGCAATCGCTTGCGGCACGGCCGCGCCCACGGCGACCTCGTACAAGCCGTGCGCGGTGGCGACACCGGCGCCGACGGCGACGAGTAACCCCGGCACCCACAACGCCCACAGCGTCACCCCGGCACGGCTCGCGGTGTCCTGGCGGCTCATCGCCGACCACCCCGGAGCTGGCGGTCACGCTCGGCCGCGCCGCGCAGCTGCTCCGCGGTGGGTTCGGGCGGTGCGTCGACGCGGCGCGTGGCCCACCATTCGGCGATCGGGGCGAGCGCTTCGGCCAACGGCACGACCGGGCGCGCACCGTCGCCGGGCTGGTGGTTCTCCAGCGAGCAGTGCTTGGTCAGCTCCTGGACGCGCCGCACCACACCGGGTCGACACCGGTCGTGCCAGTCCCCGGCCAGCTGTACCGTGGCGCGCTCGTCGCGGTAGGCGGCGTGCCACGCGTACATCAGCCACAGCAGCTCCTCGACCACCTCGGGGTGCCACAACCAGCAGTCCGGCAAGCCGCGGGCGGCATCGGGGTAGCGCAGGTACACGTCGCCCAACCAGTTGGTGAGGTCCCGCAGCAATCCGGCTGCCGCGTCTGCGTTGCCGGGCAGGTCCAGCCACGACGGCGCGACCACAGGTTGGCCGCCGCTGGCGACGGCCTGGGTGCTCACCTGCTCGGCCAGATCACCGACAACGCGGGCGAGGTCCTCGACCTGCATCGACAGCCCGCCGAGCTGGCGCACCGCGCGGCGCAGCGCGTCCAGCTCGCGCGCTACCCCGGCGACCGCCCCGGCGGTGGCGTACTTGCCCTGCGGCGCCTCGGCGGTCGCCGGTTCGACGGGTCGGGCGGTGTCGCGCTGGCGCCGTTCGCACGTGGCGCGGTTGAGGCAGCGCCACGTCAACCCGTCCAGCGCCTCGAAGTCCCGTACACCGCGCCGTCCACACAGGACACACTCACGCAGACTGCTCATGCCGCACCCCCTTGTCTCGCAACCGAAGCCGGGGCGCCACCGGTAGGCCCGTCACGGCCGCGCGGGCCCGCTTGGCCGCGTACATCGCCTCATCGGCGTCGTGCAACAGGTCGGCGAGCGAGGTGGTGCCGGTCGCGTGCCCGACGCTGGCGGTGACAACCAGCTCGTCACCGGCGACGACCAGCGGCCGCGCGATCGCCGAAGCGACCTCGTCGGCACGCCGCGCAGCATGTGCCGTGGTGATGTTGCCCAGCCACACCACGAACTCGTCCCCGTGCAACCGGATCACCACCTCGCCCTCGCGGGCGGCGCGGCGCAACCGGCTGGCCAGAGCCATCAGCAGCTTGTCGCCGACGCGGTGCCCGTAGGTGTCGTTGATCTGCTTGAACCGGTCGACGTCCAGCAGTAGCAACCCCACCTCTCCGCCCGTGCGGCGGAAGGCGCAGGCAAGTGCGTCCCGATTGGACAGACCGGTCAGCGCATCCGTCTGTAGGCGCCGGCGCAATCGCATGGCTCGCACAGTGGATGGCGCCCAGCCGGGCACTGCCGCGATCGCGGCGACGGTGGTGACCGCGAACAGGGCGTTCATCAGAATCGCCCCCGCTCGGGCTCGTCGGCACCGACCGATTCACTGCGGTTCTCGGCCCGGTCGGTACGGTCGGTGAGGCGGTCCAAGGTGGGCGAGAGCTTGGCGTCCGCGGCCGCCAGCCAGTCCGCGACTCGGCCGTAAGCACGCTCGCGTGCCTCGTCGAACCGCTCCCACCACTGCGCCCGACGGGCGTGGCGCTTGGCGGCCTTGATGTCGCGGCGGTTCCACGCCATCTGCACCCGTCCCACGGCTGGCGCCATCCCACGCCGGATGATCACGACGTGCCCGAAGGGCAGCTGTGCGATCTGTCCCGGCGATAGCACCGGCACGCGACGCATGGTGTGGGTGGTGGTGTCGCCGTAGGCGTCGAAGGTTTCGACCTTCTCGTCCCGCTCCCCCGTCAGCGTCGAATAGGCGTTGAGGTCCTCCGGGTCCCGCGTGCCGCCGAAGATCAGCAGAGTGGCGGCGTTGTTCAGGATCGCGGCCGCGCCGGTGTCGCCCCACCGCTGCCGCAACTGGGCTCGCGACTGCGCGGCGATGTGGATCGTGACGTTGCGGCCGCCCATGTCGGCGGTCCAGTTGTCGAGTGGAATCGGGCAGATCAGCGCGGCCTCGTCCAGCGCCAGCGTCAACGGCGGGTCCAGCCGCCCGCCTGGCTGATGCGCGGCCAGCCGCCGGGCCTCACGGGCGATGTGCCCGGTCAGTGCGGTGACCAGCGGAGTGACCTGGGCTTCCTCGGCGCCGAGCATGTACACGGTGCCTTGCTCGGCGAGCAGCCGCTCCACGTCGAACGTGCCGCCGGTCGCGGCGGCGGCCGCGGTCGAGTCGGTGAGCCACCCGAGCGCGGGCATGATCGTGGCGCAGATCGAGGACCGGGTGCGGTCGTTCGTGGTCAGGAACTGGGCCGCGTCCTCGACGTACGCGGGCTCGGGCGAGCGACGCAGCAGGCGAGTAACCTCGGTGGCGCCCTGGTCGGGGTCGGCAACCCACGCCATGACGTCGCGCATCGCCCGCTCGCCCAGCGCCGCGGCGTGCAGCAGCGCTGCCAGCACCCGGCGGGCCTGCCCCGTCCAGTACTCCCGGTCCCCACCATCCCGGCCGGGCGCCGACACCCCCGCGAGCAGGTCACTCGCTCGCGTCGTGGCGGTCGTCGGCTGCTCGCACCCAGCCAGCGGTTCGAACGTGATCGACGATTCGAGGCCGGCCAGCCCGCTCGGGTTGAACACGTACAAAGGGCCGCGCTGACTACGAACGTCCTTGGTCAGGTCGATCAAGTCGGTGCGGGTGCTGGTGGCGATGACCGCGCCGGGCGCGTCCGCGATCCGGCAGGCCAGTTCACCGGTCTTGCCCGACCGCGGGCCGCCGATCCGCAGCGTCACGTCCTCGATCGGCGACCAGATCCGCTGCAACCCCACACGTGCGATCGGCGTCGCGAATTCGCGCAGCGACACCACTCCCCGGCGCCACCGCGGCATCTCCCGCAACGATGGGCGCAGCACCGCTGCTCGCTTGCGCACCGCGGTCGCCGAGGAGGTGCGCCAGATCGCCCACACCGACGCGACACCCTCATTGCGGCGGCCGCGCCGCGACCACCGGTTCACCAGGGCTGCCGAGCCGCCCCGTTTCTGCCAGTACCGAAACCCGATCAGCGCGACCGCGAGACTGCCGCTGGCCACGGCGTAACCCCAAGTTCCTTTGCCTGGCGTGGCATCCGGTACCTGCGACGAGCCAAACCAAATCCCCAGGCCCAGCACAGCGGCGCCGGCAATGCCGGCCCGCAGCAGGAGCCGGTCCCGAATCGCGCCGACCAACGCAAGCACGATGATCGCCGCACCGAT
Source organism: Amycolatopsis sp. (assembly GCA_035248845.1). Lineage (GTDB taxonomy): Bacteria > Actinomycetota > Actinomycetes > Mycobacteriales > Pseudonocardiaceae > Amycolatopsis_E. Next base: position 87,481 of record DATFHB010000056.1, read on the forward strand.
CGCGACCAGCCACGGCCAGTACAGCCCCGAAAACGACCCTGCCGGGGCGCGGCGCATCAACAGTCCGACGGCGCCGACGGCGGCGCCGACCAGCGCGGCCTTGAAGCATGTCTGGCCGCGGCTGCGGCGAATGACGACGTCTCCCCTGCTCATGCGGCACCACCAGCGAACTCGACGCCCTGGCCCTGGCTCGCTCGCGTGGCAGCAGCTCGTTCGCACGCGGCCTGGTAGTCCAGGACTGCCTCGCCAGAAATCCGGATCGTGCCCTTGCCGACGCCGAGCCGCACGGCGCGCAGGGCTCCCGATTCGACGGCTCGGTAGATCGTTGCGAGCGAGACGTCCAACGCCTCGGCGACGGCGCGGACTCGGTACAAACGGGTACTCTCGACCTGCATCGGTGCTCCCAAGGTTTCGATGTGAGCCCCGGTCGGTGTTGCAGCACTGGCCGGGGCGTTTTTGATCTCCAGGCGATCGCGGCGAAGTCCGCGACACCCGGCATCTCTGATATTAGAGCGATATTGGGACCAGTCAATGCCCAATATCCGTCCTGTTGTTGGTTCAGCCGGGGCCGCTAGCCTTCGACGTGCAGGTAGATCACAAGGAGGCTTCGTGGCACAGAAGGACTGGGACGCTGTCGCTGCTGCGATCCAGGCACGGCTGACCGAGCTGGACATGACGCAGTCCGAGCTGGCGGCGCGCGCCGGCGTCGCTCCCGAGACTGTCCGGGAACTCCGCTTGAACCTGCACCCGCGCCGGCGCAGCCCTCGGACACTCGGCGCCCTGTCGGAAGCACTCAGCTGGCCGACCGACCACCTCTCGACGGTCGCAACGCGAGGCAGTGCGGCCGTGGACGGTGCCGCAATCAGCGACGCCGAGCTGGGCGCCATCACTGACGAGCTGTCCTCGATCGCCACGCGGCTCAATGAGATCGCGAGCCGCCTTGCCAAGCGCGGTGGGTGACTTCGTTTGCCGGATTCTCGCTGGTAGCGAGGCTTTCTGTTGCTGCTCATGGAGCCAGAAAACCTCGTGAAGCGGTGATCGAATAAGGCTGCGGCGAGTACCCAGCCTGGGTAAACTGGGCGGTAACTTGCCGGTTTTCGCCGTCATTGGGGGGAGGCTCGACGGGTGGCACGACACCGGCCTGCGGACTACTTGTCGGCTCAGGTCCTCACGCGACCCGAGTTCATTGAGGCGTGCGCGCAGCGCGACCTCGGGGCCGTATTACGGCTGGCGAAGCAGTGGGGAGGCGTCGGTTTCACGTCGTCGCACCTCGCTCGCCGCTGCGAAATGACCGTCTCGCGGGTGCAGGACTATGTGAACGGCAGGATTCAGGCGCAACGCGTCGAAGTCTTCGAACGCGTCGCCGATGGGCTCCACATTCCAGGGGCGCTGTTCAACCTTGCGTCTCGGCCGTGGGAAACCGCGCGTTCGGGAGACGATGCGTCAGTCGTAGCCACGACCGAGTTCACCTCGTCGGAGAACGGAGACTCATCGGTGCTACGCAGGGATTTTGTGAAGCTGGGCGCCGGTCTGGCCGCCACCGCGTTGGCTGGAAGCCGGACGGGTATGCCGTCGCCGATCAGCGGCACCCGCATCGGGGCGAGCACACTCGCCGAGCTTCGGGCGAAGTTCGGCCGCCTGCGCAGCCTCGATGACCACCTCGGCGGCGCCCAGACGTACCGGCTGTACGCCGGGGAACTGAAGCGCACCGCCGGAATCCTCAAGTCGAACAGCTTTCCTATGGAGATCCAGCGCGAGCTGCTCACCCTGTTTGCCGAGCAGGCCCAGCAGGCCGGCTGGGCCGCCTTCGACGCAGGCTGGCAGCCCAAAGCGAGCCAGCTCTACGAGACCAGTTACAACGCGGCCAAGCAGGCAGGCGCCGCCGACCTCGCGGGCAACGCGCTCGCGTACCGGGCATACCAAGCCGTTTCGGGTGGACTCGACGGCACGAAGGCCAGCGATGGCTCGTGCGAGGTCGCCGCGCGGACTGAGATTCCGGCCGTGGAGTCGCTGTTTTACCAACGGGCGGCCTGGACCTACGCGATGGCCGGCGACGCTCAACGCACCGGAGAGGTCCTCGGCCTGGCCGAGCAAGCGCTGACAAAGCCTGTCGGCGGCACTCCCGCGCCCGCCTGGGCCGCGTGGGCGCACAATGCCGTCGAGCTGCAGATCATGGCCGGCCGCTGCTGGACGGTGCTGCGCCGCCCGCTGCGGGCCGTGCCAGCGCTCGAAGCCGCGATGGCGCAGTACGACGACAGCCACTCCCGCGACAAGGCCCTGTACCTGTCCTGGCTCGCCGAGGCCTACATAGACGCCGGCGAAGTCGAACGAGCTGTTCAGGTCACCGGCAACGCTCTCGACCTGTCGACCGACGTGGCTTCGTCCCGCCCGACCGAACGCCTCGGCCTGGTCCTCGACCGCTTCGCGCCGTACGAGTCCGAGTCGGGCGTGTCGGACCTACTTGCCCGTCGTCCGCTCAACCCACTCCAGATACGGAGCTAGCCCAGCGGCTAACGGGAGCGCGGTGATCTCCGGGTTCGTCCACTCGTGGTTCTCGACCAGGAACCGCTCAAGCTCGGGGTAGGTGCCGGCCGTCGTCTTGAGGATGACCTGCCACTCCTCACCCGTACCGAACTCGCCCTGGTGCCAGAAGACGCTGGTAAGCGGACCGGCGATCTGCGCGCCGGCCGCCAGCTTTGCCTCGACGGCACCTCGGGCCAGCTTGACCGCCGACACCTGCGACGGGGCCGCTACTTGTACCTGCCACACATCGACCATGACGGCCACGATACAAACGAGCATTCGCCGGCGTCGTCCACGGGTCGTGGGGTTGGCCAGCGCCAGCGCACAGCAGTCACGACTGGCGAGGTGTCGGTGCAGCCAGCTCATCGAAGCCACTGAAAAGATGTCCGCGCCACAGGACCGTGGCTGCGCCGGGCCGAGTTACGCCGACGCGAGCCGTTCAGAGGCATCGCGATCGGCGGCGTTCGGTGTCTCGGCTTCATACGTGTACTCCCTGCCACCGTGGCCGGGTCCCGTTGTCTGGATCTTGCGAACTGCGCCGACTTGCGCAAGGCGCTTCAGGCGATTGTTGGCGTTCTGGGCTGTGAGTGCCATTGCCTCGGCAAGGTCGTTCGCCTTGAATTTTTCAAGTGCGAAAGCCTGCGCGAAGGTCGCGGCGAGCATCTTGTCACCGACGAGGACCGGCTGACCGTCGGGCTCAACTATCACGACCTGAGCCGCGCGGCGCTCGACGCATACGACGACGGAATAGCGATTGTCTGTGTTCAGGCCAGCGATCCTGAGAGTCGTCCCATTGGCCGAAAAATCATGGGAAGCGAGAAACTTCCCAAGGAACTCGTCCGCGAAGCTGATGTTCATGACCTTAACGCCGGCGAAGTCAATCACGAGATCGATGTCTTCACGCTGGTCCAGCAGGTCATCGAGGCGTACCCGGCCCTCGTGGCCGAGGCCCCGAGTGGCGGGGTATTCGCCGAGTTGAACGACGCTGAAACAGGCTGGCTGAGTCATGGCTTCTCCGGTTTCATTGTCATCATTGAACCACAGTCTGACCCGCAGTTGGCAAGTGATGGGTGAGCCACGCCCATGTGCCGCTCGTCTGATCCCGCCGCCCGCTGCAGGTGGTGCGCTGGCTGTCGGGGGTGCCGGCGACCCGGACCTCGCCGCGGCCTGATCGGATCTGGAAGTCCACACCCCCGTATTTCCGGGTGTCCCCGACGGCGTCACTCAGACCATTGCCGCGCTCGCCCGCCTCAACTCCGCTGACCCCTTCCTCCATCGCCTTCTGAATGGCCAGCTCGTCCCGGCTGAGGTAGTCGTATTGCGGGTTGCGACGTAGGTGATTCATGATTCCGATGCCGGTGTCGCACACGGCGAACTCCAGCCGCGCCGGGCCGGTGGTGCGCCCGCTATAGAGCTGGACCGCCATGAAGGCGCCACGATCGCTGAGGCCGTGTTCCGTGGCGTTGCCCATGAGTTCGCTGCATGCTCGGAACACCGCGGCACCGGCCTTGGGATGGTCCTTGTAGAAGCCCATGACAAGCCGACCGAGCCACTCGGACAAGTCGTTGACGTTCCGCTCGTTGAGCGCGGTCACTTCCATCAAGCGGCGGCGATGGTCGGTCCGCGCTTCAGGAGGGAGTTGGCCCTCAATCTGCGTACGCGCGGGCATCTGGCGTACTACGTCCATCCGCTGTAGGTAGGACGTCGCCGACGGATCAGCGGGGAGCCGGAGGGTCACGCGAATCGCATCGCTGGCGGCCCAGTGCGCCGTGGCGACAATGCCGGCCAGGTCGAGCGGGCAGGCGAACGTCAGCTTCGTCGCATCGATCACGAGACTGTCCGGTCCGGTGCCAGACAGGAACGCCGATTCCGCAAGAGGTCTTTCCCCTGCCAGCACCAGTTGCACCACCCGAGTATCTCCTGCGGCAGCTCGAGGAGACCGGATCGCCGCTCTGTTGACAACCATCCATGTCGCCGTCTATCGTTTCACTGATGCCGATGAAATCGGTGAAACCACGCGCGAAGAGCGCAGCTACAGGAGATTTCGATCATGAACGCAGTACCGCGGCCCGCGCCCGAGCGGAGCGACGAGTCTGACCGGCGTATCGAAGACGATCTGCGCGCGATCGAGCGCGACCAGGACCACCTGCGCCGGGCCGAGGCCGAGCTCGAGCGCGACGAGAAGCGGCTCGAGCATGACCTGCGCGACCACCCGCAGCCCCCGCCGAAGCACGAGCACCGGGTGGAGATGAACTACCACCCGCTCACGCTGCGCGGCAAGCAGCTGACCGGCCTGCGGATCAAGGAGCAGGCGATCGAGGCTGGCATCCCCAACATCCAGCCCAACTTCCACCTGACCGTCGAGCGGGCAGGCCACGACGCCGAGCACACCATCCGCGACGACGAGGAGTGGACCGTCCACGACCGCGATTGCTTCACGGCCGTCAAGCCGGACGACAACTCTTGACGACCATGACCATCGCCATTGTCTCAACCCGCGGGTCCGACGATCTGTGCGTGGCGGCCGCGAAGCGTGTACGTGCGCTCGCGGCCGCCGCCGCAGCCGCCCCGACCACGCCCGCCGTCGTGTCGGCGATCACCGCTATCGAACGTCAGGTACCGGGTCATCTGATCCACTGGCCGGACGGGAACGGCGGCGCCCACGTATTCATCGACAGCGTGGACCTGGGCGCCTCCTTCGTGCAGCCGGCCACGTGGGTCGCGTTCCACCTGCCCCACACACTTCCGGACGGTGACATCTACCCGATCTGGTTACGACCGGACCTCGCCCGGATCGACGGCGGCCCGATCGGCAAGACCAACGCCGCCGGGCAGAACTTCATGCACCCAAACCAGACATGGCTCACCGAACCCGCAGTGATGGTCAGCCTGCGCAGCACCGAGCGTGACCCCAACATCGACGCCCCCGTCCGGAAGCTCGCTCGGGTTCTCGACACGGTTAGGAACTCGTGATGACCGATCTTCCCGTTCCCAATCGCACCCCCGCGCTGTCTTCGCCGCCGTGGTCGTTACGCATCGGTCAAAGAATCTGGACATCGATGGCCGGCCACATCAACCGCAACGATCAGGACGAGCACGGCGGCGCGCTGATCTGCGGTATCGCAGATCGCCCCGAGGGGCCAGTACTACTCGCCCGTGAATTCGTCCCCGCGGTCGACGGCGTCGACTACGTCCCCGGTACCACGGGATACAGGGCGCTCACGCCCGCTTTTGTTACCCGAATGGCCAAGCGAGCCCGCCGCGAGCGCTGGGCCGTGCTCATGGTCCACGGCCACGGCAAGGGTAGTCACTCGGTGGGCTTCAGCTCGATCGACTTCGACTCGCACGAAAGCGGGTACGGCGCGGTTCTCGACATCGCCGGCGGCCTGCCGGTGGGCGCCCTTGTCATCACCGATCATGCAGTCGCGGGTGACATCTGGCTGCCCGATGGGGGTCGCGCGCCACTCGCGACGACCACCGTCATCGGATCGAACATCACGACGCTCTACCCCTCGCCTCGGCCCGAGACCAGCGGCGTGATCGGCGACGACCGCCAAGCACGGCTGTTTGGCGTTGTTGGCCGCGACATCCTCGCCGCCACCCGCGTCGCCGTCGTCGGCGCTGGCGGAGCCGGAAGCCTCATTGTTGAACTCCTCGCCCGACTCGGCGTCGGCGAGATCGTGATCATCGACCCCGACCGGGTCGAAATCCACAACCTTCCCAGGCTGATCGGTTCCCGTCCCCTTGACGCCCTGGCCTTCCTCGACCAGCGTCCGTGGAGCTTTTTGCCGACGTCGATGCGGCGGTGGCTTTCGCACGGGACCCGGTACAAGACCTCGATCGCAGCCCGCGCCGCCCGACGCGCTAACCCCGGCGTGCGCGTCGAACAGCACAGGCTGGATGTGTCCGAACCCGCCGCAGCACTAGCACTCACGACCTGCGACTGGATCATGCTCGCAGCCGACACCGCCACGGCCCGACTGGTCGTAAACAAGATCGCGCACCAGTATCTGATTCCCGCTACCCAGGTCGGCGTCAAGATCGACGTCAACCAAGACGGCGTCGTCGGGATCGTCCACGCCGTGAGCCGGACTGTGACGCCCGAAGCCGGTTGCCTGGACTGCCAAGGCCTAATCGACCACACCGCACTCGCCAAGGAGGCGCTGCCGGACGGCCTGCGCCGGGCAGCCGACTACGGCACCGGCGAGCCAGCCCCCGCGGTCGCGGCGCTCAACGCGCTCGCCGTTGGGCCAGCCGTATCCGAAATGATGATGGCCCTGACCGGCCTCAGCGAGCAGCGTGACATAGTGCACCACCGGCTCCTCGCCCGCCGCGGCAAGTGGTCACGCATCGCCCCCGCCCGTTCGGAGTCATGCACAACCTGCTCGGCGACGCCAGCCTCAGTCGCGGCGCGCGGCGACGGTCAGCCGATCACCGGCGTACGCCTGAGGTGATGGCCCGTCGCCGCCATTCGGTCAATACCTTGGGCAGTCATTGAGGTCGCCGCGGGCGAGGCCGAGCAGTTGCCAGCCAGCTTCTTCAGCCGAGCCAGCGCACGTCGAGGACCTCGACTCGGTCATCGAAGTCGAGCACGAGGTAGTAGGCGAGCCCCACACCGTGCGGACCGAACACGAAGGTCAGCAGCCCATCCGGCTTGGCTGGATTCAGAGGCTGGCCGTTGTGCGGCACGGTCTCCAGTGTGGTGCGCAGCTCCAGGTAGGCGTTCAGCGCGTCAGTGGGCAGCGCATCGAGCTGCGCCTGGACGCGCTCGTCGACGACGATCCGGTACACCAGCGGCTACAGGCCGGCCTTGGCGCGGGTGATCTCCAGCGGCTCGTCGGCGGGCACCGGCTTTCCGGTGACCAGCTCGGCAGTCCGTCGAGCCACCTGCCGGAAGTTCTCGCGGTCGCTCTGGAGCACCGCGACGCGACGCCACTGCTCCAGCATGTCGAACAGATCGGTCAAGTCCAGCCGCTCGCGAGCGGTCTCCAGCGCCTCCGCGTAGGCGGCATCGAACTGGGCGCGGTCCTGCTGCAGCAGCGCCGAGCGGATGGCCCGCGGCGAGGCACCCGGCGCGAGCGGATGCGCGCCGGGCCTGGGCATGTCCGAAGCCTGAGCAATCACTCCCCCACGATAGCGTCCCGGACCCGGCCGGCCGACCGGAACGCGCCCAGACCCGCGAATGACCAGGAGCACCCTCGGGGGACAGCGACTCGCGCGACAGCAGTGAAAGCCGCGGGTGCGCGAGGAAGCAGCAGCGCCACACGTTGCTGTTTTCGCCGGTCATACGATTGCCATGATCCTGGGGGTCAGGGGGTCGCAGGGTCAAATCCTGTCATCCCGACGGTCTGTCGAAGCCTCGCGATCCGGGCGAAAGACCAGGTCAGGAAGGATTCGTTACATCCGGGTCTGATCGGCTTGCGCGCCTGCTGAGCGCGAGCGTTGTGGGTCCGGCCCGCCCTGTCCACGCGTCGGTCAAGCTGGGTTGCGCCTTGAATCAACTGGTTCCACGACTCGTTGCCAGCGCCATGCGCCATGACGACAAGCGACGTGTGCCCCAAGATTGTCGGTCCGGTCGATCATACTCAGCGGATGGCGAACTGGTCCCCGCTCCGGGAAGTACTGGCGGCGGTCGACGACCGCCGGACATTCAGATGGGGTGAACTCGACAACCTGGTCGGCGGGTTGCCGCGATCGGCGTACGAGCACGCCGCGTTCTGGAAAGGCGCCAGGTCGGGGTGGCCTGGGTTCACCACTGTGGATGTCGAGGTCGGCCGGTCGGTGACGTTCGTCCGTCGGTCAGCGGGCAGGTTCAGCGAGCGCAAGCAGGCGATCGAAGCCGTTGCGCAGCAGCGGCAGACACCTGGCGTCGCCGCCGACGTTGTACTTGTCAGTTGCGTGAAGGCGAAGCGAACCCAACCGGCTCCGGCGCAAGACTTGTATACGTCGCCGCTTTTCCGCAAACAACGGTCCTACGCCGAGGCGACCGGCGCTCCCTGGTTCATACTGTCGGCCGAGCACGGACTCGTCGCGCCGACCACGGTGCTGCGGCCCTACGAACTTCAACTCTCCAAAACCACCGACGCCTATCGACGCATCTGGGGGACCCAAGTCGCAGCGCAACTTAGCGACGCAGTAGGGCCGCTGGTCGGGAAAGTCATCGAAATCCACGCCGGCTCGGCCTACGCGGACGCCATCCGAAATCACCTCCTGCACCAACGCGCCGAAGTGCTGGAGCCACTCCGCGGCCTGCCCATTGGCAAGCGGTTGGCCTGGTACAGCCAAAACGACGCCGCGCCGGCGACGCTAACCGTCCCGACCCTGGAGATCTCGTCGCTTGTCAAGCAACTCGGGACCGTTGCTGACGCGATCGCGCCTAAGGACTTCCTCGCCGCCCGCGGCACTCACCTGCGGCTGCCAGGCCTCTATAGCTGGTGGGTCGACCGCGATGGTGCGGCCGATCTTTCAGCGGGCCTTGGGCACCCCGTCGAGCCGGGGCTCGTCTACGCCGGACTCGCCGGAGCGACGAGATCACGTAGCGGACGGAAATCAACAAACACTTTGTGGGGCCGTATTCGGGGAATGCACCTTGGTGGCCGCCACGATTTCTCAACCTTCCGGCTGAGTCTCGGCTCGATCCTGGCCAGTGCACGACGCGAGTCCGAAATCGACGAGGAACGCTTGACTGCATGGATGCATGAGCACCTCCGGCTCGTCGCCATCCCTGTCGAGAACCCGGACACACTAAACGACTTGGAGACCGAGGTCCTTGCTGCCCTGAATCCGCCACTCAACTTGAACAAGTTGCCGCAGAGTCCCGTGCGCGAGCAGCTGACAAAACTGAGGCGGCAATACGCTCGCAGGTCACGATGACAAGTTCGGACGTTTCCATTTGACCAGCGCGCCGTCAGCCTCCGAACCCGGCGACGGCGGTTCGACTCGCTGCCGTGTCCGGATGATCTGGGCCCAGCACCCGTGTTCTGGCCGCGAGAACCGCGTCGTGCTCGGCACGCGCCTCGGCCGAGTTTCCATTGCGTCTTGCGAGGTTCGCCAACTCGAAACGCGTTTTCAACGTCCACGGACCGTCCTCGCCGACCAACTCCCGGACCGTGGCAAGCGCCTGGGTAAACCCTTCAACAGCTTCGGCGTGATGTCCGCGCTGAGCCGCGATTTTGGCCAGGCCGAACTGAACACCTGACGAATCAACTCCACTCTCCTGGCGGCCCTCATATTCGACCAGTACGGCGCGAAAGTCCTGCTCGGCCTCGTCGAGCCGACCGAGCAAGAGGTTCGCCTCGGCCCGATTGTGCCGCGCATACGTCATCAGGTCCCGCGAACCGTCAATACGGTCGCCAATGGCCAGCAGGTCAGCCAGCACTGGCAGCGCGTCCGCTGGCTGGTCACCCTCGATCAAACACCATGCGAGCTGCGTACCGGTCCTCAACGTGGTTAGCGACTCCGCACCCCAGCGCCGCCGGCATTCATCGGCAACTCGACGTGCCAGTGCGATACCCTCGGCGCGACGCCCGCGAGTCACCAGGATCCCGGCAAACCACCGGCGGCAACCCAACTATCGCGGCGCTCCGGATACCGCTCCGGTCCATAAGCAGCCAACAGCGCCTCGAAGTCGGCCTCGGCCGCCAGACCCCGGGAGCTACGTGTAACCGCGACCTGCCAGCCGACAAACAGCACGAGAGCCTGCTCGCCGGGCCGCTTTGGCCGGCGGCGGACGTCCACCACTCGCCAACACTGCTCCGCTTCCGTGAAGCGTCCCAGCGCCATCAGCTGCGAAGCGTCGGCGACCTGACCAACCAAGGTCAGCTGTCGAGCCCGTCGCCGCTTCTGCCGCCAGACATGCACCGGGATCGCAGCCACCAGGAGCGCCAACGCTACAAAGCCGAAAACGTCGTCCGAGGACGAACCGGTGGGCAAAGCCGCGATCATCAGCCACCTCGGGTTCCGGCACGACCGAGGCGGTCCCGGTCACAGACGCCAAGATCGTAACCGACGCGTGTCGTCTGAAGCTGGCCAACTCACCAACGCGGCCGCTTCTCCGGAGCAGTGCTGGGCGACGAGGCACGCGCCTACGCTCCGCGGAAGCAGGTCCAGCGCTTGTGGGTCAGTTGCGGGTCACGACTGCGGCTAAACCCGAGAAACGGGCGCTCGACAGCGACAGGCGACGCGTCCGCTGTCGCTGTTTTCGCAGGTCAACGCCCGACCACAGTTCTGGGGGTCAGGGGGTCGCAGGTTCAAATCCTGTCATCCCGACGGTCGAATATGCAGGGCCCGTAAGCAGCAAAACTGCAGCTCACGGGCTCTTGGTATTGCCAGCGTGCGTCTTGAGATGTTGATCTACATCACGCGCAGGCGTGGACCGTTCGTGGACCTGCGCGTCGATAGCAAAGTCACGCGGATCGCCACCCGGTCCAATGGACCCGATCAGCTGGGCTTACCAGGTTCGCGCTGGCGTTCCCGGTTCTGCCAGGGGGGCACGGCTAGCCTTACCAGCATGAACACCGACGGCGTGAGTGGTGACGAGCCTCCGGACGACTCCGAGGTGCAGGAGCCCGAAGCTCTCGACGACCTGATCGCTGGCCGAGCTGAGTGCACACGCCAAGCCGCCGCGGCCACGCGGCCGATTCAGGACATGGCGCAAGCCCGCGCGCGCACCTATCGGTTTGCGCTGGAGGCTCTGCACTCGCAGGGCATGCGGGCCGCGATGGATGCGGCGGCACGTCAGCAGAAGCTCCTCCAGGACATCACCGGCACATCCTCGATCCGGCTGGCCACGGAGCTGCGCAGCTCGCCCGGAATCCAGGCGGCCACTCGCGCAGCCGATCAGGGAAAGAAGTTCCTGGGGCAGTGGGCGAATTCGCCTGCCGCCCGCCTTGCCGCCGAGCTGGCAGACACCTGGCAGCGGTTTCAGGACCATACTGCCGTCCGGCTGAGCGAGACCATCCAATCGATCCATTCCGCGAGCAGGCAGGTCTGGCCCTGGGTCAGCAAAGCCGCCGAAAGCGTCGGCAAGACCATCAGCGCGATCTACCGACAGGCCGCGCCGCGGAACTGGACCAACGGCGACTCCACGCCGTCGGTGTCCTACAACGCAGCCGCCGCGCTGGCGCTGGAGGAAGGCATCCCGCTGGCCTGGGTTCCCGACTACGAAACGATCCGCCTGCTGCTCGCTGTCCCCACCGGCCCCGACCGGCGCACTGCTTTGCGGGCAATCCTCACCGACCGGAGCACCCTGATCTTGAACCATTGCCAAGTCCGGCTGGACAACTCGACGATGGCCCGGGCGCGGCGGGTGACCGTCGGCGGATGATCGACGTTGCCCGACAGGCAATCCAGGCACTGCGCGCGGATCTGCCCGCGCCGGCACAGTCGGCTGCGGCCAATCTCGCCGACCACCTTCTACGTCGGCTGTTCGTGCCACTCGACGGCAAGTACGTCTACAAGGCAACCGGCCAGCGGGTCACCAGCCTCTCCGCGCAGATCAGCGTCGCGTCGCTGCACTACCTCCTCATCCTGCGCGAGTTCGCAACGCTCATGCCGGTCCCTCGGTCGTTGACCGAGTGGTGGCCCAACAGGGACATGCCGCTGCCTGACACATTCAGCCGGCACGCGATCGCTGAACCCGACCAGGTCAACCACGTCAACGCCCTGATCGCGATCATGCTGGCCGTTTCATTGCTCTGCCAGGAAACCGCATCCGGCTGGACAATGTTGGGAGTTGGCTCACATCAGTGCCCCACGGCGCGGGCGTGGATGGCCTCTTGGTGGGGTGGAAGATCGGGCGGGCGGCCAGGTCGAACTTGGCCATCCTGAAGCTCTGCTCGATCCTTCAGGACCCCGTCGTTGTCATCGCGGGCATCGGAGTCTCACCCGGAACGCTGAACCCGGGTAGTGCGTCTGGGGCGGCGAGTACGAGCACGCCCAGTACGACGAGCATGACTGCCGTTCCGTAGTTTGCCACTCGGCGCCACGGAATGACCTTCTCCAACGCGATGAGTCCAGCGACGACTGCCATCCAAGTCACGCTCATGACGCCCAACGCGAACAGTGACGCCATGAGCGCCCAGCAGCAGCCGACGCACCACACACCGTTGCCGGCGCCCATGCGAAGCGCCCCCGTCCATCCGTCGCGCCATGACCCGAGAAGCGTGCCGAGCGGACTCCGGCACTTGCCCAGGCAGGCGTTCTTAAGGGGGGTCAACTCGTAGACGGCGGCGGCGATGAGTGTTGCTCCCGCGAGGGGGCGTCCGGCGTGTTCCCAGGCCAGGTCGCCGGCTAATGCACGTCTTCCGGCTACCCCGATCATGAAGGCAACGACGCCGACGCCGGCCCACGTGGCGAGGTAACCGGTGGTGAAGCCCAAAGGCAGCCACCGCGACTTGCTCATCCGCGAGTACAACGCAACTGTCGGAGAGACCGACGGGAACATCATCGCCGCCATCATGACGACCCAGACTCCCAGGAACCAACCGAACGTCCCCAGGCTCGACCACGGCCCGTCGTCCATGCCGCGCATCTCCCGGACCGTCCACCACCACCCGGCGGCGGCGAGCGCGGAGAGGACGCCGACCAGGCCCAGTTGAGCGCGGCTAGCCGCGAAGGCTGGACCAAGACCCGAGCCGGCGGCCGACTCCTCGTCGGTCCATTCTCTCAGGCGGCCCACGAGAAGTCCGACTTCGACAAGCCCGTCTTCCCCTCGTACTCGATGCCGAAGGCACTGATCCGGGTCCGCTTCGCCTCGGCCATCGTCAGGTCCGACCCAACCGGGTGAAACATCCCTGAGAATCTCACCGGCTCACCGGTTTCCACACCGAACGGAACGATGTCCTCGATCTCGAAGTCGATCACGTCGTCCACGCGGACGCTGTGGAGCAAACCATCATCCCGGAGATCGATTGGCGCGCGCTGAACGCCCAGCATCTCACCGATCAGCGGGGCCAGCCCGGCCATGGGTCCACCCAGTTGACCGCTGAAGACCCGGACGAGCTGGTCGAACTGCGCGTCAGTAGCGGCGTCGTCGATGAACACCCCGACCCGCCAGTTGCCCTCGGTCATCACCTTCGGGGTATCGGCGATCAGCACGATCTTGCGCCCGGCGATGTCCGTTCCATCGATCGTTCCTTCACGAATGTTGAAGGCAAGAGTCACGCGGCAGAAGTCGTAGGTGGCGCCGTGGTCCAATGACATGTTGCACGGGCACATGAGCTCGCACGAGCAGGTTTCGCTGTAGCTACCGGCCAAGTTCCAAGCCATTGAACTCTCCCTGCGCTCGCCGCCAGTCTCCGCCGCCCCGAGAACAGCGTCAACCCTCTTGTCCCACCTCGGGCGGCGTGTCCAGCCCCAGGTCCAGATCGCCCAGCCCAGCCACCATGCGCCGACGAGCAGCCGCCTTCAGCAACTCCAGCCGCGCCTCGTCGTGTGCCGAGCCGATGTGCTCGATCCGGCGGGAGTACACGATCTGCACCGCTCGGGCACTCAAGGCGGTCTTCACATGCGGATGTGCGGCATCCGATCACCCTGGAACCCGCTTCTTAGTGCCCCAATTCCACCGACACGGCGAACAAAACCCCAGGCCAGCGAAGCGCTGCCCTTGATTGCGGAAACGCTGAGCGTGCTTGAGCTGACCTGGTGGAACGGTCGCCCGTACAACGCGGCCAACCCTGACGGCTGGATGCGGCAGCTCGACTTCGCCGACGAGCGCGGGTTCATCACCTACCTTCTACTGGACGACCAGGACCGGGTCGACGTGTTGCACGTGACCTGGCTCGGCTAGCGCCCAGCGAGCCAGACAAAGGGCCGATCTCCCACGCTTTACCCTCACCAATCGACGGTAAATGATGCAGTTCGAGAGCGATCGTCGACCATTGGCAAATGCGAACAGGCCAGGTCATTGTCAGTATTGGCGGCCAACCGGCAGCGATGACAAACGCCTTCCCGTAAAGCGGGTGTCGCAGGTTCCGATCCCCGCCAGCCCGGTCAGCGGCCGGTCGTCACCGAGCACCTCGTGCCGGGGTGACGATCTGATGCACCGGTCCCGGGTCATGGCCGAGGTCGCCGACGGCGTGCGCTGCGGCGTGCGCGAAGGGCCGATCGAACCCGGCGACCGCGGCGCCCCGATCGGCAAACACGGCGATGAGGCACATATGCCGCTGCAGTGACGACCTCGACCAGAGCCGTAACAGGCAGTACCTCCCCAACGACTCAGGGCAGGTACGGACGAAGGAGCCCACCGTGAACCAACCCAACCCCTACGGTCAGCAGCAATACCCCCCGCAGCCGCCCTACCCGCCCGCGCCGCCGGAGCCTTCCGTGCAGGCCGCACGCAACGGCCTCGGGACGGCGGGCTTCGTGCTCGGCCTGATCGGGTTGATCTTCTCGGTCATCCCGATCATCGGCGTTGTCGCGTGGCCGCTGGTGATCCTCGGCTTCATCTTCAGCCTCATCGGACTCAACCGAGCCCTGAAGAAGAAGGCCACGAACAAGGGGCTGGCCATCGCCGGGATCGTGCTGTCCGTGATCGGCCTGGTGATCTGCATCGTGTGGACCGCCGCCTTCGGCAAGGCCGCCAACGATCTCAACAACCAGATCAACAGCACCGCTGCCGTGCACTACGAAGTCACTGGCACCGCGAAGAACCCCACCATCACCTACTCCACCTTCGGTGACGGCGCCAGCACCACAAACCAGGAGACCACCGGCACGCTTCCCTGGTCCAAGGACGTCACCACCAAGGGGCTGATCAAGGGTGGGTCCCTGACGGTGACGACCGGCGCCGACGGCGGCAGCGTCACGTGCAAGGTGACCGTCGATGGCAAGGCTGCCAAGACCGCCACCGCTTCCGGCCAGTTCGCGAGCGCGAACTGCGACGGCTTCTGACCCTATCCTGTGAGCGCGGCCCCGAAGCAGCACAGCTCCGGGGCCCTCATCGGTTGTGATGCCTCCGCGTGCGCCAACCTTTGCGGGAGACGAACGTTCCACGACCAAGCCGCATGACCAGCAGACCCTCATCACGATGTTCCGCCGACGCAAGCTCCACCGCTGACTGCCCCATTGGGCAAACTCCGATCGGTCAACCGCGGGAGGACAGCACCGCGCGGGCCTTGCCTGGAGATCGATTGCCCCACTGTTGCCCCACAATCGTTGTGAGGCGACGGCAGTCGACCAGCTTGGTCCCGCGTTGCGTTCGCTATCCACGCAGCTGACGCCACGCATCGGGAAGCGTCGGCAAACCTTGCCAGTACCGCCTGGAAATCGATCATTTGAGGTCGCCTGTCGGCCGCGGTCGGGAGCGCCGCTGCGTCTGACGCGTCAGGCGCACTGAAACGAGTGAGCCGGCCGTTGGCGTCGCGCGCGGTTCTGGACTCTCTGCTCGCCGCCGACTTCCCCGGCGCTGTTGAGCGGTGCACATACACTCCCTACTGTCGCCGCCCGGGGTCCGTTTTCACCGTCGACAGTGGTCACCGTTTCACCCCGACGCCGACAGGGTGCAGTTCAGGTTGCAATTGCCCTAGATACCGGACCTCTCCCTGTTCGCTCTATCGTCAGTCCTTGCAGCTCAGGCGACCAGTGAGCGATCTCGAACCGCACAAACCGGAATTGGAAATCGTGTTGGACTCGCAGGCGCCAATTCAGCCGGAGACCTGCTCGCTGTGCCACGGCGCGTCTGGTGCTTCAGGCCCGATGAGTTCTGCCGTCTCGCGCGGTCTCGTAGGTATGGAGACTCTTCTTCCGGTCGGCGATGTCGAGCTTTGCGTCGACACTGTCGGCTCGCCGAACGACATTCCACTGCTGCTGATCGGCACCACCGTCGCCACCTGGGACGATGAGCTCGTTGAGCGGCTCACCGGCCGGTTCGTCATCCGCTACGACCAGCGGGACACCGGCCGATCGACCACCGTCGACCCCGACTCGCCCGACTACACACTGCGCGACCTCGTCACCGACGCCGTCGGTGTACTCGACGGGCTCGGCATCGCCCGCGCCCACGTCGTGGCCATCGCGACCGGCGGTTTCATCGCGCAGCTCCTAGCGCTGGACCACCCGTCGCGGGTCGCCTCGCTCGTGCTGGTCGGCACCCGCCCGGTCGCGCCGGGCCCCGTCGACGACGACCTGCCCGAGCACTCCCCGGCGATCATGGCATACTTCGGCAGCGCTCCACCGGTCGACTGGACCGACCGCACGTCGATCCTGGACGGTGCGGTGGCCGCGGCCCGCGTGTTCTCCGGCTCGCCACAGTTCGACGCCGCCGAGGCCCGCGTCCACGCAGCCGGTGTTCTTGATCGCTCCGGTCCGCACCCGGCATCGGCGCGCAACGGCCTGCTGAGCGCGGTGTTCTCGAAGCTGGACTGCACGCCACGCTGGCGCGAACGGCTCCCGGAGATCACCGCACCGACGCTGGTGGTGCACGGCGCAGCCGATCCGTTCTTCCCGGTGGGTAATGCGAATGTGCTGGCCGAGGAGATCCCCGGCGCAACCCTGCTGGTCCTCGACGGGGTCGGCGCGGAGCTCCCCAGCCGGGCACACGCGAGGGTGGCCACGGCGGTGCTCGCGCACACGGCGTAGTAGCCCGGCCGGCGCTCGACCCCGCACGCGCCGGTCCCGGTCCGTCTCAGTTTCCGTCTCAGGTCGCACCGTCTCAGGGCATTGCAGCGTTCGCCGTATCGCTCTGACCAGCACAGATGCGAGATGACCGCGAGGACAAGGCTCTCCTTGGTCGGGAAGTAGTGGTTGAGCTGTGACCCGCTGATTCCTGCTGCGCGACGGAGCTGCTCGTTGTTCGTCGCGCGGACGCCCTGGGTGTAGATGAGCTCCGCGGCGTGCTCGACGATGCGGGCTCGGGTCGCCTGCCCCTTACCCGTGAGCTTCTGCGGCACCCGAGCTTCCGTAGTCGTGTTCACTGCCATGAGTGGGCTAGCAAGCCCAAAAACTGCCCACAGAGGAACGGCATCAAGGTCCCTCGCCACAGACGGATGGGCAGCACGAAACATACGGAGGCAGCAATGAAGGCAATCGTCGCGACGGACCAGGCCGCGGAAGCAGCCGGGATAACACTCGCGGAGCGGCCCGAGCCGACGCCGGCGATCAACGACGTCGTCGTTGAAGTCCATGCGTCAGGCTTCGTCCCTGCAGAGTGGGAATGGCCTTCGACATGGGTCGACCGCTCCGGTCACGATCGAACCCCGGCGATCATCGGCCACGAGTTCGCCGGCGTGGTCTCCTCCCTCGGCTACGGCACGACCGGACTCTCGCTGGGACAGCGGGTGTTCGGGATCACGGACTGGCACCGCGATGGAACCCTGGCCGAGTACACGGCCGTGGAGGCGCGCAACCTTGCGCCGCTGCCGGGAAACGTCGACTTCACCGTGGGTGCGAGCCTGCCGATCTCCGGCCTGACCGCGTGGCAGGGCCTGTTCCAACACGGTCGTCTTCAAGCGGGGCAGAGCGTCCTCGCGCACGGCGCCGCCGGCTCGGTCGGCTCCGTGGTGACGCAGCTCGCCCGGGAGTTCGGCGGCTACGTCATCGGTACCGGGCGAGCGGCGGACCGCCAGGCGGCGCTCGACTTCGGCGCGAACGACTTCCTCGACCTCGACCACGAGGATCTCGGCGACGTCGGCGAGGTCGACGTGGTCTTCGACGTCATCGGCGGTGACATCCAAAGGCGCTCGGCCCGCATCATCCGGCCTGGCGGAACACTGGTGTCGGTGGTCGGGCCTGCCGAGGCTCGCCCTGTCGACGGCCTCGCGATTGACTTCGTCGTCGAGTCCGTTCCGAGCCAGCTGGTGGAGATCGTCGACCGAGTGCGGGACGGGCGCCTTCGCACGCACATCGGAACCGTCACGACCCTCGACGACGCCATCCCCGCGCTCAACCCGACCGAGCGACGCAAAGGCAAGGCCGTCATTCGCGTGCGCCCCTGAGCGCTCTGGAACGGTGTTCGGCGAGCCCCGCCAGTGACCTTGGCCCCGTTTGCCGGACACATCGGGTGTGGCGTCAGCGATCGTTGTGTGGTGACGGTCGCTCGAGGTTGAGGGCTTCAAACTCGGCTGGGCTGAGCATTCCGATGCGGGAGTGTCGCCGTTCCGGATTGTACC
>DATFHB010000057.1:0-22742 GCA_035248845.1 Amycolatopsis sp.
CGGTTCCGGGGAAGCCGGGGGCGGCAGTGTCATGCAAGCCCTCGAAGGGCGACCACAAAAGGCCATCACCCCGGCTTCCGCCTAGTTCCTACCACAAGCCCCATCCAAGAGCCTGCACGGAAGAGGGTGCACTAGTGACCAGCCCACCCGCCGTGAGCTGCACCGGTCTGCGACATGCTTTCGGCGACAAGGTCGCGGTCGACGGCGTCGACCTCGAGATCGCCGCGGGCGAGGTGTTCGGGCTGCTCGGCCCCAACGGCGCCGGGAAGACCACCACCATCAGGATGATCACCACGCTGCTGCCCGTCCGGACGGGCACGATCGAGATCTTCGGCCTCGGCATCCGGCGCAAGATGGCTGTGCGGCGCCTCATCGGCTATGTGCCACAACAACTTTCGGCCGACGCCACGCTGTCCGGCCGGGAGAACGTCGCCCTGTTCGCCCGGCTGTTCGACGTGCCGCGCCGCAGCCGGGCCGAGCGGGTCGAGGCCGTGCTGGACGCCGTCGGCCTGCTCGCCGACGCCGACCGGCCGGCCAAGGGCTACTCCGGCGGTATGATCCGCCGGCTCGAACTCGCGCAGGCGCTGGTCAGCGCGCCGCGGCTGCTGATACTCGACGAGCCGACCATCGGCCTCGACCCGGTCGCCCGCACGAGCGTGTGGGAACGGATCGAGCAGATCCGCGCCGAGACGGGCATGACGGTGCTCGTCACCACGCACTACATGGAAGAGGCCGAGCAGTACTGCGACCGCATCGCACTCATGCACCAGGGCAAGATCCACTCGCTGGGCACCCCGTCGGAGCTCGAGGGCGAGCTCGGCCCCGGCTCCACTTTGGACGATGTGTTCCGGTCGGTGACCGGGGGCCAGCTCGATGAAGGAGGGATCCGCGATGTCCGTGCCGCTCGCCGCACCGCCCGCCGTCTCGGTTAGCGGGGCCACGCCGCGGCAACTGCTGTCGCGGGTCGGCACGATGTGCCTGATGGAGCTGCAGAAGCTCCGCCGCGACCGCACGGAACTGGCCACCAGGGCCATCCAGCCCGCGCTCTGGCTGCTGATCTTCGGCGAGACGTTCACCCGGCTGAAGGCGATCCCGACCGGCAACATCCCGTACCTGGACTACCTCGCGCCCGGCATCCTCGCCCAGTCGGCACTGTTCGTCTCGATCTTCTACGGCATCCAGATCATCTGGGAACGCGACGCGGGTGTGCTGGCCAAGCTGCTCGTCACGCCGACGCCACGGGCGGCGCTGGTGGCGGGGAAGGCGTTCGCAGCCGGCATTCGCGCGCTCCTGCAGGCGGTGATCGTGCTGATTCTCGCCGCGATTCTCGGCGTCGCGCTCACCGCGAACCCGTTCAAGCTGCTCGGCGCGGCCATCATCCTCCTGCTGGGTTCGGCGTTCTTCTGCTGCCTGTCGATCGTGATCGCGGGGCTCGTGCTGTCCCGCGACCGGCTGATGGGCATCGGGCAGGCCATCACAATGCCGCTGTTCTTCGGGTCGAACGCGCTCTACCCGGTCGACCTGATGCCCGGCTGGCTGCAGGTGCTCAACCACGTCAACCCGCTCAGTTATGAGGTCGGCGCGCTGCGCGGCCTGCTCATCGGCACCCCGGCACGTTTACCGCTCGATTTCGGGGTACTCGTAGGAGCCACCGTCGTGGCCATCAGCGTGGCCTCCGCACTTCTCGGACGCCTCGCGAGGTGAGTTTGTCCCTGTCCCGCCAGGGGTACCCGTGAACTCATCACCGCGGTAACCGTGGCGTTCATCGGTAAAGGGGACGGGACATGGCTCGTTCACAAGACGCACACATCCGGGTCCAGGGCGTGCAGCCGGTACAGGTGCTGGCCGGCCTGATCGGGCTGATCTACCTCGCACTCGGCATCTTCGGACTCGTCCGCACGGGTTTCGCGGGCTTCCTGGGTCACCCGGACACTCTGGTGCTGGGCTTCCTGGTCAACCCGCTGCAGAACGTGATGCACATCGTGATCGGTGTGCTCGGGTTGCTGGCGGCGAGTTCCTCGGGCCTGTCGCGGACGTTCGGCTGGCTGTTGTTCGTGGGCCTTGGCCTGGTGTCCATCTGGGGCCTGATGCTGATGGGCGTCATCTCGTCCAACCCGGTGTCGGGTCTCGGTAACGCGCTGAACCTCAACGCGGCCGACAACTGGCTGCACATCGTCACCGCGCTGGTCGGCCTGTACATCGCGATCATGCCGGCACGCAAGGGCGTACACATGGCCGAGCCGGCCACGGCGGACGCCGACACCACCACGATGGAGGTCCCGGAGCACCGCAGCGGGTTGTTCCACCGGGGTGGCCAGACGCCGGCGCACTGACGGGCGTCGGGCACACTGCTCCGCGTGAGCGGAACGGTTCTGGTGCTCGGCGGCCGCAGCGAGATCGGACTCGAGGTCGCGCGGCGGCTGGCGGGGTCCTCGAAAGTCGTGTTGGCGGCCCGGCGCAGCGACGACCTCGACCAGCAGGAAGAGGCGCTGCGACAGGCAGGTGCGGCCGAGGTCGCGCGCGTCGAGTTCGACGCCGACGACCTCGGTTCGCATCGACGCGTGCTCGACGAGATCGTCGCGAAGCACGGCAGCCCGGACGTCGTGGTCGTGGCGTTCGGGATCCTCGGCGACCAGGAGCGCGCCGAGGCCGAGGCCGCGCACGCCGTGTCGATCGTGCACACCGACTACGTCGCGCACGTCAACGTGCTCACCGAACTGGCGAACCTGCTACGCGTCCAGGGTCGCGGGGACCTCGTCGTGTTCTCGTCGGTGGCCGGGGTCCGCGTCCGCCGCGCCAACTACGTGTACGGCTCGGCGAAGGCCGGCCTCGACGGTTTCGCCGGCGGACTGGCCGACGCCCTGCACGGCACCGGCGTGCGGCTGCTGCTGGTCCGGCCCGGTTTCGTGATCGGACGGATGACCGAAGGCATGTCCCCGGCACCGTTCTCGAGCACCCCGGACCAGGTGGCCGACGCGACGGTGAAGGCGCTG
The DNA here is from genome assembly GCA_035248845.1 of Amycolatopsis sp. Classification (GTDB taxonomy): domain Bacteria; phylum Actinomycetota; class Actinomycetes; order Mycobacteriales; family Pseudonocardiaceae; genus Amycolatopsis_E. Next base: position 2,994 of record DATFHB010000057.1, read on the forward strand.
CGTCGCGGCCGCGGCGAGGTCTGGGTCCCCGCCGTGCTGCGGCCCGTCTTCTTCGCCATGCGCCTGCTGCCGCGCACCATTTGGCGTCGCCTGCCGCGCTGAGGGCGCTCAGCGCGGCTCCGGGTCACTTGCCCAGGATGCCGCCGAGGAGGCCGCCCAGCGTGGTCAGCAGGCCGCCGCTGGTCGTCGTGCTCGTCGGCGTCGAGGTGGGCGACGAGTTCTTCGCCGAATTCCCGTTCGACTTGTCGTCCTGTGACGGCGGCGGCGTGGTGGTCGTGGTCGGCGCGGTGCTGTTGTTCGACGCGGCGCTCGTGCCCGAGGCCGACGAGGAAGTCGTGCCCCCGTTCGACGACGACGTCGTATCCGACCGCGAAGTGCCGGCGGCCGCCGACGTGACCTCGTTCGGCACCGGGATCTGCACGTGCTGCTCCGCCGCCGACTGCGCCTGACCCGTGCTCGCCTGCGAGCCGGTCGAACTCGTCGAGCCCTGCGGCGCGGCGATGTTCGGCGTGGTCGCCGAAACCGGGCTCACCGGCAGGTCGGTCGCCGTGCTGGTCTGGCCGCCGGTCGACTCGCTCGGCGACACGGGTCCGCCACCGGCGCCCGCGGCAGGCGCCGCGGCCGTTTCGTGCAGCTGACCGGTGGTCAGCGCGGTCGCGGCGACGCCGGCGAGCGCGGCCACGCCCGCGGCGATGGCACCCACCTTGCCCGCGCGGCGCTTGTCCCACTTGCCCTCGCGGCGCAGCAGGTCGGCCACCGGGATGTGGTCGGTCGGCGCATCGTCGGCGTAGTAGTCGAAGCCGTCGTCGGCGGTTTCGTCATCGGGCTCTTCGACAGGGTCCTTCACGGTTGGGAACTCCTGCGTCACGCCTTCGCGGCGCAGCAGTTCGGCGACGGTCAACCGCGGACCGTCGTCACCCGGTCGAGAATTCACCTCGTTGCTCGGCACACTCACAGCCCTTCCGTTCGTCACCGACTGCGACATCCTTAACCGTCGTTACCAGTTTGTTGCCATTAAGGTGAGGACAGTCACAGCAAAACGAGAGAATTTTCGACACTGAGTGACTCCCATGTAGCGCCGGGAACTCGGATGGATGATCACGATGTGCCCGCCTTTCACGGCGAAAACCTTCCCCGCGCCCGCCGGGCGAAGTTACCCACCGCACACAGCCGAGCCGCGTAGTGTTATCGCCATGCCCGGTCTACGTCTCCTGCGCCAAGTGCTCCGCTGGGCCGACTGGTTCGAGGAACGCGGCGTGTACGTCCCGGGCGACGACAGCCACACAGTCGACCCGTGGCGCGACTTCGGCTGGCTCATCGTCGCGTGGCTGATCGGCATCGGCGCGTTCATCCTGTTCTTCGCGCTCGCCACGTGACGACGCTCACCAGCAGCGCGTTTCCGATCACGGATCGGCCACAGCCCGACACCAGGTCCGCCTCAACCCCATGCCGCCGCTCGCCCCGGCATCCACGGCCCGACACAGTGGAGCAGGACTTCCCGGCAGAACTACCTACCCCGATTGGCTCAGCCGGAAGCCGACTCACAAGCAAAGGATGTTGTGGCTGTGCGTGCCCTGAGGCGCATTGTGCCCGCGATCGCCCTGGTGTGCCTCGCGGCGGCGTGTGGCAGCCCGGCGCAGGTGGGCAGCGCGGCAGGTGACTTCGGTTCCCGCGCGGTGCAGGCCGCCGCGCCCACCCCGCAGATGCTCACGTTCGGCGGGCAGTACCGCTTCGCCGACGGCACGACGATCTCCGTCGCCGCGCCGAAGTCCTTCCGGCCCAGCGCGAACGCCTACCCGCAGAGCGCCCGCGCCGTCGCGTTCGACATCACCATCCGCAACGACGGCGACCAGTCCTACCAGCTGTCCGGCCTGTCGGTCGCGGCGACGGTCGCCGGCGCGCCCGCGAAACAACTTGTCGACTCGACGCAGGGCTACAGCGGCATCGTCGACGCGGGCAAGGACGTGCCACCGGGCCGGGACGTGCAGGTGACGCTCGCGTTCGCGGTGCCCGACCAGCCGTCCGAGATGCGCCTGTCACTGCGCCCGTCGGCGGCGGCGCCGGTCGTGGCGATCTACACCGGCACGGTGTGACCTCGGCTAGTCTCTGGGCATGAGCGAGCGACTTTCCGTGGGTGACACGGCTCCCGACTTCACGCTGCCGGACAGCGAGGGCAACAAGGTGTCGCTGTCGGACTTCCGTGGCCGGCGCGTCGTCGTGTACTTCTACCCCGCCGCCATGACGCCGGGCTGCACGAAGCAGGCGTGCGACTTCCGCGACAACCTCGCCGAGCTGAACGGCGCCGGCTACCAGGTGCTGGGCATCTCACCGGACAAGCCGGAGAAGCTGGCGAAGTTCGTGGCGCGTGACGAACTCACGTTCCCGCTGCTGTCGGACACCGAGAAGACCGTGCTCGACGAGTGGGCCGCGTTCGGGGAGAAGAAGAACTACGGCCGCGTCGTGCAGGGCGTCATCCGGTCCACGTTCGTGGTCGGCCCGGACGGCAAGATCGAGAAGGCGCTGTACAACGTGCGCGCCACCGGTCACGTCGCCAAGCTGATGCGGGACCTCTCGATCAGCTCGTGAGCGTTTCCAGGTAGGGCAGCAGCAGCCGCAGGGCGCGCCCGCGGTGCGAGAGCGCATCCTTCTGTGCCGGGGCGAGCTCCGCCGAGGTGCGGGTCCCGCCCTCCGGAACAAAGATCGGGTCGTAGCCGAAACCGTTGGTGCCACTGGCTTTCCGGGTCAGCGTGCCGCGCCACTCGCCGCGCACGATGTGCTCGGCGCCGCCCGGCACGACCAGCGCGGCCGCGCACACGAACGCCGCGCCTCTCCGCTCGTCAGGCACATCCGTGGTCTGCGCCAGCACCAGGTCCAGGTTCGCCTGGTCGTCGCCGTGCCGGCCCGCCCACCGCGCGGACAGCACGCCGGGCATCCCGTTGAGCGCGTCCACCGACAGGCCCGAGTCGTCGGCGATTGCCGGCAGGCCCGTCGCCGCCGCGGCGTCACGTGCCTTGGCGATCGCGTTCTCCTCGAACGTCGCGCCCGTCTCGGGTGCCTCCGGAAACTCCTCGACGTCGGCCAGCCCCACCAGCTCGATGCCGGAAACGCCGGCCGCGTCGAGGATCCGGCGCAGCTCACCCAGCTTCTTCGCGTTGCGGCTGGCCAGCAGCACGCGGGTCATTTGGCACCCTTGGACTTCTTGCCGGGCTGCGGCTCCGGCAGCACGCCCGGGTACGGCGCCGCGAGCGCGGTGGTCTGCTTGCGCGTCAGCTCTTCGCAGCCCGTGAGCGCCATGTCGAGCATCTTGTCCAAAGTGGACCGGGTGAAGGTGGCGCCCTCGCCGGTGCCCTGAACCTCGATCAGGGTGCCCGCGTCGGTGGCGACGACGTTGAGGTCGACCTCGGCCCGCGAGTCCTCCTCGTAGGGCAGGTCGAGGCGCACGCGTCCGTCCACCACGCCGACGCTGATCGCGGACACCATCGCCGACAGCGGCTTCGGGTCGGCGAGGCGGCCGGCCGCGCCCAGCCAGGTGACCGCGTCGTGCAGCGCGACGTAGCCGCCGGTGATGGCGGCCGTGCGGGTGCCGCCGTCGGCCTGGATGACGTCACAGTCGAGGTGGATGGTGTTCTCGCCGAGGGCGGAAAGGTCGATGCAGGCGCGCAGCGATCGCCCGATCAGGCGGCTGATCTCGTGCGTGCGGCCCCCGACGCGGCCCTTCACCGACTCGCGGTCACTGCGGTCGTGCGTCGCCGACGGCAGCATCGCGTACTCGGCGGTCACCCAGCCGAGGCCCGAGCCGACGCGCCATCGCGGCACCCCCTCGGCGACGCTCGCCGCACAGAGGACCCGGGTCTTGCCGAACTCGATCAGCACCGAACCCGCTGGCCAGTCCTGGAATCCGCGGGTGATCTTGACGTCGCGGAGCTGGTCGTCGTTCCTGCCGTCTTTACGTGCCACACGGGGAGAGTACTGGGACGCGTCATGTCGCCAGCAGTGCCGCCTGCTCAACGGGTTCGGTGTGCGCCTGCTGCGCTGGCCGGCGCTGCGCGGCTCAAAGGTCGTAGACGGCGCCCTGCTCGACGAGCACGGCGCCGGGGAACTCGGCGCGGGCCTCGGCGAGGATGGCGCGGGCATCACACCACGGGGCGACGTGGGTGAGCAGCAGCCGGCCGACCCCGGCGCGGCGCGCCAGCGCTCCGGCCTGCTTGCCCGAAAGGTGCACGCCCGCCGGGCGCGTGGGCGCGTCGGTCCAGCTGGCCTCGGCGAGCAGGACGTCGGCGCCGCGGGCGAGCCCGTCGAGCGCGTCGCACGGGCCCGTGTCGCCGGTGTAGGCCAGCGTCCGCCCACCCTGGTGGCTCACTCGTAGCCCGAACGCTTCCGTAGGGTGCTGCACCGGCACCGCGCTGACCTCGAACGGTCCGACCGGCACGGTGGCGCCGCTGATCGCGCGGAAGTCGAACACGTCGGACAGGTCGGTCTGGGCCAGTTCGGCGGCGTTCGGCGCGTAGGCGTTCGCCAGCCGCTGCGGGGCGTTTTCCGGTGCGTACACGGGAAGTCTGCGCTCAGCCACGTCGTACGGCGGCGCCGGGTGGTAGCGGCGCAGTACCGTCAGCGCGGTGAAATCGGCGCAGTGATCGGGATGCAGGTGCGTGAGCAGCAGCGCGCCCAGGGTGAACGGATCGTGCCGTGCCTGCAGTTCGGCGAAGGTCCCGTTGCCGAACTCGACCGCGAGCAGGAAGCCGTCGGCCTCGAGCAGGTACCCGGAGGCGGCCTTGCCCGGGCCTGGGACGCTGCCCGAGCAGCCGAGAATCGTCAGTCGCACGAGCGACACCCTGCCACGTCCGCCATGTCAGCGCGTGGCGGGCGAAAGGACGCCCGGCGCGAAACCCATGAACCGCTGCGCGAGCCGCGTGAACGGCTCCGGCGAACCGGTGGCGATGAACTCGTGCTCGGGCGGGATGTCGTACTCGGCCAGCATGTCCTGTTCGGTCAGCACACGGACGACGTCCTTGGCGGTCTCCTCCGCGCTGGACACGAGCGTCACGTCCGGGCCCATCACGATCTGCAGGACACCGGTGAGCAGCGGATAGTGCGTGCAGCCGAGCACCAGAGTGTCGACCTCGTCGCGCAGCAGCGGCTCGAGATACCCCTGCGCGAGACCGAGAATCTGCCGTCCCGACGTGACGCCCCGCTCGACGAAGTCCACGAACCGCGGGCACGCGACGGTGCTCACCGTGACGTCGCGGGCCGCGGCGAAAGAGTCGTCATACGCGCGGGAGCGGACCGTGCCGTCGGTGCCGATCACGCCGATGCGGCCGTTGTGCGTGGCCGCCACGGCCCGGCGCACCGCCGGGAGGATGACCTCGAAAACCGGCACGTCGTAGCGTTCCCGCGCGTCGCGCAGGCACGCCGCCGAAGCCGTGTTGCAGGCGATGACCAGCGCTTTCACGCCGCCGGCGACCAGGTCGTCCAGCGCGGCCAGCGCGAGTTCGCGGGCCCGGGCGATGGGGAGCGGGCCGTACGGGTTGTGTGCCGTGTCGCCGACGTAGCGGAGCTGCTCCTGCGGCAGCTGGTCGAGGATCGCGCGGGCGACGGTCAAACCACCGACGCCGGAGTCGAACACGCCAATCGGAGCCTCGCGACGGATCACTCAGGCAGGTTACCCGTGGAGTTCGTGTCGGCGGTGGAAGGCGCCTTGCGTGCCTTGGCCCGGTCGGCGCGGGCCGCGAGCCACGCCGCCAGGATGCCGCCGAGCGCGCCGAACAGGTGCGCCTGCCACGAGATTCCCGGGTTTCCTGGCAACAGCCCCCACAGCGTGCCGCCCCAGATCAGCAGCAGCACGCCGGCCACAGCGAGTTGTCCGAAGGACCGGTTGAACAGGCCACGCACGAGCAGGTACGCCAGCCAGCCGAAGGCGAGCCCGGACGCGCCGATGGTGACGGTGCCCGGTGCTCCGGTGAGCCACACGCCGACACCGCTGGTCACCCAGATCAGCGCCGTCACCAGGAACCAGCGCGCGAGGCCGGTGGCCATCGCGAGGAAGCCGAAAACCAGTACCGGCACCGTGTTGCCGAGCAGGTGCGCCCAGCCGGCATGCAGTACCGGCGCCCACGCGATGCCGTCCAGGCCCGACAGCGTGCGGGGCACGATGCCGTCGCCGTCCAGCCGGTGACTCGCCAGCACGTCGATCAGCTCGACGAGGTACAGCAGGGCCGTGAAGGCCAGCACGACGATCGCCGCGGCCTTCGGCTTGGCGGGCAGGATCCGCTTCGACTGGTCCGGTGGCGCCGGCAACGTGCTCATACCATCCACCGTAGCCACGGCCGAGACCTGCGACCTCGGGAGAAATCCCTGATTTCACGGTCAGTTTCGCTTGCCCAGCGTCGGCACCGCGCTCAAGCGCTGATCGTCGTCGATTCTACGAACGCGTTCTCGGCGACCCCGAGCTGGCACCGTTCTACCACGGCATTCGGCCGCTAGGCCCAGAGCTGGCCGTCGAGGCGCTCCGCGGCCTCGTCGAGGGTGCCGCTGTAGGCGCCGGTCGACAGGTACTTCCAGCCGGCGTCGGCGACGACGAACGCGATGTCCGCCTTCTCGCCCCGCGCCGCGACCTTTTCCGCGGTGCCGAGCGCGGCGTGCAGGACCGCGCCGGTGGAGATACCGGCGAAGATCCCCTCGTGCTCGAGCAGTTCACGGGTGCGGCGCAGCGCGTCGTAGGCGCCCACCGAGTAGCGGCCGTTGAGCACGTCGGGGTCGTACAGCTCCGGCACGAACCCCTCGTCGAGGTTGCGCAGGCCGTACACCAGCTCCCCGTACCGCGGCTCGGCCGCGATGATCTGCACGTCCGGCTTCTGCTCGTGCAGGAATCGCCCGACACCGACCAGTGTGCCCGTGGTGCCCAGCCCGCCGACGAAATGCGTGATCGTCGGGAGGTCCTTGAGCAGCTCGGGACCGGTGGTGCGGTAGTGCGCGTCCGCGTTGGCCGGGTTGCCGTACTGGTAGAGCATCACCCAGTCCGGGTTCTTCTCGGCCAGCTCCTTCGCCCGGCGCACCGCCTCGTTCGACCCGCCCGCCGCGGGCGAGAACACGATCCGCGCGCCGTAGGCCTGCAGCAGCTGCTTGCGCTCGGTCGAGGTGTTCTCCGGCATCACGCACACCAGGCCGTAGCCCTTGAGCTTGGCGGCCATCGCGAGCGAGATGCCGGTGTTGCCGGAGGTCGGCTCGAGGATGGTCGAGCCGCGGCGCAGCCTGCCCTCACGCTCGGCGGCCTCGATCATCGCCAGTGCGGGCCGGTCCTTGATCGAGCCGGTCGGGTTGCGGTCCTCGAGCTTGGCCCACAGGCGCACGTCGTGCGTCGGGGACAGCCGCGGCAGACCCACGAGCGGCGTGCCGCCCAGCGCGTCGAGCAGGGATTCGTAGCGAGCCATCAGCTCAGCGCGCGCCGCCGGCGACGGCGGGCAGGATCGTCAGCGTGTCGCCGTCCTTGATCTCGGCGTCCAGGCCGCCGGAGAAGCGCACGTCCTCGTCGTTGACGTAGACGTTGATGAAGCGGTGCAACTTGTCCTCCTTGACCAGGCGCGCCTTGAGACCCGAGTGCCGGGACTCGACGTCGTCGATCACCTCGAGCACCGTCTTGCCGGACGCCTCGACGGCCTTCTCGCCGCCGGTGTGCGTACGCAGGATGGTCGGGATGGACACGGTCACGGCCATGGGTTACCTCCGCTTGGTTTCTCTTGTGGCAGACGTTCGGGGCAGTCGCGTTATTCCGCGGTGACCTCGACGGGCTCCTCGGTGATGACCCCGTCGATGATCCGGAACGAGCGGAACTCGTGCTGCTCGGGGTCTCTGGTGGACACCAGCACGTAGTGCGCGTCGGGCTCGGAGGCGTAGGACACGTCGGTGCGCGAAGGGTAGGCCTCGGTCGCGGTGTGCGAGTGGTAGATCACGACCGGCACCTCGTCGTTCGCGCCCATCTCGCGGTACAGCTTCAGCAGGTCGCCCGAGTCGAACTCGTAGAACGTCGGCGAGCGCGCCGCGTTGAGCATCGGGATGTAGCGCTCGGGCTGGTCAGAGCCTTCCGGGCCCGCGATCACGCCGCACGCCTCGTCGGGGTGGTCCCGGCGGGCGTGCGCGACGATCTCGTCTACGAGTTCACGGCGGATCCGAAGCACGTCGTTATCTTACGTGCCGGACACTACGTGCTCACAGAGTGAGACTCAGCACGCGCAGGCGCCGTGGCGGCGGCCGTCTCGCACACAGCCCACGGTCGTTCGTCCGGCACGCCCGAAATGTCCCCACCGGGCCGGGAACCGTTACGCCTCGAAGACCTCGGGCCATACGTCGCGGTACGCGGGCAGCCCGGGCACCGGCGCCGCGGCCAGCAGGCCCCGCACCATCGCCCGCGCGAAGACCCGCGCCGCCGCCGAGCACAGCGCGTCCAAGGAGGCCGCACGCGTCGCCGCCCCAAACGGACCCTCGTCGGCGGGCAAATCGCGCCGGCCGGTGGCCAGCGCGAACACCGTGTCCCCGTCGAACATCGTGTGCGCGGGCCGCACCGCGCGGGCCAGGCCGTCCTGCGCGCCCACCGCGAGGCGCCGGCACTCCGCCTTCGACAGCGTCGCGTCGACCGCCACAACGCCGATCGTCGTGTTCAGGTCCGTCCGCGACTCGGGCACCGTCGCCGCCCGGCCCGGCCACGTGACACCGAAATCCCCGTGGTCCCCGGCGAAGGGCTCGCCGGTGTCGAACCGGACCGCCTCCCCCGAGGCGTTGACCACCGCGAGCGCCCCGACGGTGAACCCGTCCACGACCTCGCTCGCGCTGCCGACACCGCCCTTGAGCGAACCGACCTTCGCGCCCGCACCCGCGCCGACCGTGCCTTCAGCGACGGGACGGTCCGAGGCCGCTTCGCAAGCGGCGTAACCGAAAGACGCGTCGGGGCGGTTGCCCCACTCGCTGCGCGGCAGGTCGAAGATCACCGCCGCCGGGACGATCGGCACCACCTCGTGTGGCCCGGCGCCCATCGGGAACCCGAGGTTGCGTTCTCCCAGCCACCGCATCACGCCGTCGGCCGCCGCGAGCCCGTAGGCGCTCCCGCCGGACAGGCACACGGCGTTGACCCGCTGCACGAGGTTCTCCGGTTCCAGCAGGTTCGTCTCCCGCGTGCCCGGCGCACCGCCCCGCTGGTCGACCGCGCCCGTCGCGCCGTCGGGCACCAGCACGACAGTGGTGCCCGTGGCCCACCCGGGCTCGATGCGCTCGTGCTGGCCGACCAGCACGCCGGGCACATCGGTGATCACGCCGTCAGCGCCTCGACCAGGCTGTCCTGCACGAAGGTCAGCCAGTGGTACACGCCGAGGTGCGGCGAGCGAGGATCGTCGTCCGGCAGCTCCTCGGGCATGTCCTCGGTGACGTCGAGCGCTGTGCCCAGCGCGAGCCGGACGTCGTTGAGCGCCGCGAGCCAGGCGCCGGCCTCCTCGTAGCTCAGCCGCACGTCCCCGCCGTCCCGCGGCAGCGTCCCCAGGACCAGCTGCGCCACGCCGATCTTCGCGTCGAGGACCTCGGGCTCGTGCAACGACCGCAGCGCGCTCGCCGAGTCCAGGTCCTCCTGGGCCGGGTTGTCCGGATCGAGCTTGTGGTAGTCGGGCAGCAGCCGGGACAGCACCGGATCGTTCGGCGACTCCGACGGGCCCGTGCGGATCCCGGTCAGCTCGGCGAGCGGGTCCTGCGGCGCATCCTCGGCGCGCGCGGTGAGCATGTCCTCCAGCTGGCTGACCAGACCGCGCAGCACGGCGGCCTCCTGCTGCTCGAACCCGCCGGTCACGTGCCCGCCGCGCCGGCTCCACGACTTCACGAGGTCTGCTCCATCGTCGCCCACAGCCCGGCCGCGTGCAGTTTCGTCACGTCGCCCTCGACCTTCTCCTTGGAACCGGAGGACACGATGGCCCTGCCCTGGTGGTGTACGTCGAGCATGAGCTTCGTGGCGTGGTCGCGGCTGTACCCGAACAGCTTCTGGAACACGTACGTCACGTACGACATGAGGTTGACGGGGTCGTTCCAGACGATGGTCTGCCACGGTCTGTCCTCGGCACCGAGGTCGGCACCGGCTGGTTCAACCTGCGTCTGTTCGGCTGCGACAGGCGTGGTCATAACGCCCATGGTGTCACGTAACCATGATCGAGTGGACGGCCGGTCAGTCCGTTCGGGTGATGAGGTGGGCGTGCCAAGTACCGCCCGTCACCCACCGCCGCCCTCAACGGAGCCGCTCCGCGTCGCGGCCTACATTTCAACCCATGGCCTCGCCTGAGACTCCGAGCAGCACGGCATTGCTGACCGACCACTACGAGCTGACCATGCTCGGCAGCGCGCTCGCCGACGGCACCGGCGAACGCCCGTGCGTGTTCGAGGTTTTCGCACGCCGGCTGCCCGACGGGCGCCGCTACGGCGTGGTCGCCGGCACCGCCCGGGTGCTCGACGCGATCACCGACTTCCGGTTCACCGACGCGGAGATCACCCAGCTCGCGAGCACCGCCGTGGTCGACGACGAGACGCTGGGGTGGCTGGCCTCCTACGAGTTCTCCGGTGACGTCGACGGCTACCCGGAGGGGGAGCTGTACTTCCCCGGCTCTCCCATCCTCACGGTGCGGGGCAGCTTTGCCGAAGCCGTGCTGCTGGAGACGCTGGTGCTGTCGATCCTCAACCACGACAGCGCGATCGCCTCGGCGGCCGCGCGGATGTCGGCCGCGGCGCACGGCAGGCCGATCATCGAGATGGGCGGGCGCCGCACGCACGAGTGGGCCGCGGTGGCGGCGGCACGGTCGGCGTACCTCGCCGGCTTCGCGACCACGTCGAACCTGGAAGCCGGGCGCCGCTACGGGATCCCGACCCGCGGCACCGTCGCGCACGCGTTCATGTTGCTGCACGACCGCGAAGAGGACGCGTTCCGCGCGCAGGTGGCGAAGATGGGCCCGGACACGACGCTGCTGGTGGACACGTACGACATCACGCGCGGCATCGAGGCGGCCGTGCGCGTGGCGGGCACCGAACTGGGCGCGATCCGCATCGACTCCGGCGACGTCGGCGTGCTCGCGCGCAAGGCCCGCGACCAGCTCGACGCGCTCGGCGCGCGCGACACGCGGATCGTCGTGTCCGGTGACCTCGACGAGCACTCGATCGCCGGGCTGCGGGCCGAACCGGTCGACGCGTACGGGGTCGGCACGTCGGTGGTGACCGGCTCGGGCGCACCGACCGCGGGAATGGTCTACAAGCTGGTCGAGGTCGACGGCAGGCCGGTCGCCAAGCGCAGCGAGAACAAGGCGTCCCGCGGCGGGCGCAAGAGCGCGCTGCGGCGGCACAAGCCGACCGGCACCGCGCTGGAGGAGGTCGTGTACCCCGCCGGCGCCGAGCCGGAAATCGAGCCGCACGACCGTGCGCTGCCGATCGCGCTGATGCGCGCCGGAAAGCCGGTTGACGGGCTGCCCGGTCTGGACGACGCTCGGCAGCGACTGCGGCAGGCGCTGGTGAGCCTGCCGTGGGAGGGCCTCAAGCTCTCGCACGGTGAACCCGCGATCCCGACGGTGTTCCTCACCCAGGAGCAGAAATGACCAACGCACTGATCGTGGTCGACGTGCAGAACGACTTCTGCGAAGGCGGTTCGCTCGCGGTGACCGGCGGCGCCGAAACGGCCGCGAAGATCACGTCCTACCTGGCCGGAGGCGGGTACGACCACGTCGTCGCCACCCGCGACTACCACATCGATCCGGGCGCGCACTTCAGCGACGAACCGGACTTCGTGCGGTCCTGGCCGCGCCACTGCGAAGCCGGGATGGCGGGCGCGTCGTTCCACCCGGCGCTCGACGTCGGGCCGATCGGGGCGGTGTTCTCCAAGGGCCACTACAGCGACGGCTATTCGGGGTTCGAAGGGCACACCGACTCCGGCCACGAGCTCGATGACTGGCTCCGGCGGCACGAGGTGACCGACGTGGACGTGGTCGGCATCGCGACCGACCACTGTGTACGGGCGACGGCGCTGGACGCGGCGCGCGCCGGCTTCCGTGTCCGGGTGCTGCTGGACCTGACCGCCGGGGTCGCACAGGTCACCGTGGACAAGGCGCTGGGCGAGCTGGGTGCCGCCGGCGTCGCGCTCGTCGGCACCCCTCGGGTCGGCTGATGCGGGCGACCTTGAGGAAGCACAACATCGCCTTCCGCGAGCGGCTGGCGGCGACGAAGCTGATCGCTATCCTGCGCGGCCAGGACACCGAGTTCTTCCCGGACATCGCGCAGGTGCTCCACGACTGCGGTATCCGCGCGATCGAGACGGCGCTGACCACGCCCGCGGCGCTCGATGCGCTCGCGACGATGCAGGTCGAGCTGGGACCGGACACCCTCCTCGGCGCCGGCAACGTCCGCACGGTGTCCGATGTGGACTCGTGCGCCGCGGCGGGTGCGGATTTCCTTGTCACACCGACGTTCTCCGCCGACGTGCTGGAGCGCGCGCACTCGTACGGCATCCCGGTCGCGTGCGGCGCGATGACGCCGACGGAGATCGACGGCGCGTGGCGGCACGGCGCGGCCGTGGTGAAGGTGTTCCCCGCCAGGCAGGCCGGCGGTCCCCGCTACATCGCCGCCGTGCACGAGCCGCTGCCGGAAGTGCCGCTGGTCCCGGCCGGCGGCGTGACGCTGGAAGACGTCGACTGCTATCTCGGCTCGGGCGCCTTCGCCGTGGGGGTGGCGTCCCCGCTGATCGGGGACGCCACCTGCGGCGGGCGCCTCGACGAGCTCGGCGACCGCGCGTCCCGCTTCGTCACGGCCGCAGGCAAGTTCGTCTAGCCGGAGCTAGATGGTGAACGGGGCACAGGTCGCGGAGCCGACGAGGATGTCGCCGGAAGCGGGACCGCCCTGCGGGTACAGCTTGATGTGCACCGCGTTCGTGACGAGGCTACCGTCCGCGGGGTTGGGCACGATCAGCTCGTTCAGCACGATCTCCGCCATCGGCGGGTCGCCGGCGTGCCTGCCGGGGATCGTGGTGGTGTAGTTCGGCGGGATGTTCGACGGCACCGTGAACCCGGTGACGTTGCCCAGCTCCATCGAGCCGCTGCTGCCGTTCTGCGTGGTCTGGCACCCGGCCTTGAACGTGCGCACCGTGATCAGCGGCCCGCCGAACCGCCGCAGCACCGACGTCTCGAACCGCTGCCCCGACACCTGCACGCTGACGGTGCCGTTGTCGTTGCGGGTGCACGTGGTGGTGCCCAGCCCGTACTTCGTGGTGGTGCCGACGGTGACCGGATCCGTGCGGTTGCCCGGCGTCGTGCCCGCGACGCACGGAGCGATCGGGTCCGCGTGCGCACCCGAGGAGCCCACGCTGATGTCTACGGCCCCGATGGAGCCCGCACCGCTCGCGGTGTTCTCGTCCGCACCGGCGGTGGCGGGCAGCACCGCCAGACACATCGCCGCCGCCACGATCCGCATGGCCCGCGCCATTGACCTCTCCTCTCGCCGAAAGAACTCCTTGTTCGACATCGGCGCCCCGCGGGGACAGCCTGACCCAGCCGTACCGATACCACTCGGTCGTGTGCCTTACCCATCGTGTCGGTGGAGGCCGGTAACGTGGTCGCGTGCCCGAGATCCCTGGTGTCAACGAGCTCCTCACGCACGCCGTCGAGGCGCTCGGCGGTGCCGAACGCCCTGGCCAGGTCGCGATGGCCGAGGCGGTCGGGCGCGCGCTGCGCACCGGGGAGCACCTGGCGGTGCAGGCGGGCACCGGCACCGGCAAGTCGCTGGCGTATCTCGTCCCGTCCATCCGGCACGCCGTCGTCAAGGACACCACCGTCGTGGTCTCCACCGCGACGATCGCGCTGCAGCGCCAGCTCGTCGACCGCGACCTGCCGCGCCTGGCGAAAGCGCTGAAGAAACCGCTGGGTCGCGAGCCGACCTTCGCGATCCTCAAGGGCCGCCGCAACTACCTCTGCCTGCACCGGCTCGACACCGGCGCACCCGAGGAGCCCGAAGACCCGGGCCTGTTCGACCCGTTCGCGGTGTCTCGGATGGGCAAGGAGGTCACCCGGCTGCGCGGATGGTCGTCCGACACCGACACCGGCGACCGCGACGAGCTGGTGCCCGGCGTGTCGGAGCAGGCGTGGCGGCAGGTGTCGGTCACGGCGAAGGAATGCCTGGGCGCGGCGCGCTGCCCGATCGGCACCGACTGCTTCGCCGAGCGGGCCCGAGCCGAAGCCGGCCGCGCCGACGTCGTCGTCACCAACCACGCGCTGCTCGCGATCGACGCGCTGCAGGGCTATCAGGTGCTGCCCGAGCACGAGCTGGTGATCGTCGACGAGGCGCACGAGCTGGTCGACCGCGTCACCTCGGTGGCCACCGGTGAGCTGACCGCGTCGATGGTCGCGATCGCGGTGCGGCGCTGCGGGAAGCTGATCGACGCCGACATCGCGGACCGCCTGCAGGAGGCGAGCGAAGGGCTGGCGATCATCATCGAGGACGCGCCGCCCGGCCGGCTGGACACGCTGCCCCAGCCGCTCGCCGGCGCCGTTACCGCGGTCCGCGACGGGGCACACGCGTGCCTGACCGCGCTGGGCGGCGACCGCAAGGAAGACGTCGACGAGGCCACCGCGCGCAAGCTCGCACGCTCGCAGCTGGAAGAAGTGCACGACACGGCCGTCCGCCTGCTCGAAGCCTTCGACGAGGACGCCGCGCACCAGCGGGACGTGGTGTGGCTGTCGGCCGACCGCTTCGGCATGAGCAACCGGCCGCCGTCGCTGCACGTCGCGCCGCTGTCGGTCGCGGGTCTGCTGCGCGAGCGGGTGTTCGGCCAGACCACCACGGTGCTCACCTCAGCCACCCTGACGCTGGGCGGTGCGTTCGACACGCTGGCGCGGCAGTGGGGGCTGCCCCCGGCACAGGCGAAGGCCGAGAAAGCCGAGGGCACCGCGACGGACAAGGCGCCGCCCTCGGACGACGACACGCTGAAGTGGACGGGCGTCGACGTCGGGTCGCCGTTCGACCACCGGACCAACGGGATCCTCTACGTCGCCAAGCACCTGCCCGCCCCGGGCCGCGACGGGCTCGCACCGTCTACTTTGGACGAAATCGCGGAGCTGATCGAGGCCGCGGGCGGGCGCACGCTGGGGCTCTTCTCGTCGATGCGGGCCGCGAAACAGGCCACCGAGGAGCTGCGCGACCGGGTCAGGTACCCGATCCTGTGCCAGGGCGAGGACACCACTTCGCTGCTGGTGAGCAAGTTCGCCGAGGACGCGCGCACCTGCCTGTTCGGGACGCTGTCGCTGTGGCAGGGCGTCGACGTGCCCGGGCCGTCGCTGCAACTGGTGATCGTGGACCGGATCCCCTTCCCACGGCCGGACGACCCGGTCCAGTCCGCCCGGCAGCGAGCGGTGGAAGCCCGTGGCGGCAACGGCTTCCTCACCGTCGCCGCCACCCATGCGGCGCTGCTGCTCGCGCAGGGCACCGGGCGGCTGCACCGGTCCGTGGCGGACCGGGGCGTGGTGGCCGTGCTGGACTCGCGGCTGGCCACGGCGCGCTACGGCGGGTTCCTGAAGGCGTCGCTGCCGCCGTTCTGGCCGACGACGGATCCGGAGGTCGCGCGCGGGGCGCTGCGCAGGCTGGACGCCGCCGCCCCGGCATAACGCGCGAATCGGCGCGGCGCTACGGTGACACGAACGGCCACACGAAGGAGCACCGTGTCCCAGGACCCGCCCCGCGCGACATCGCGTTCGGTCAGCGTCGACGACATCGGGGTGCGCCGTCAGCTCGCCGACGGGAGCGAGGAATCGGTCACCTGGGCGGAACTGTCCGCCGTGGTGATCAGAGTGATTCCCGAGGGCCCCTGGAAAGAGGACGTGTTCCTGATGCTCGCGGGCGCCGACGGCAAGGGCACCGCCGTCCCGAGCGGCGATCCGGCCGCGGACGCGCTGATCGAGCGGCTGCAGAGCCTGCCTGGCTTCGACAACGAGAAGTTCGTCGAGGCGATGACCACCGACGCCGACGAGGCCTACGTCGTCTGGAAGGCGTCGGCCGCCAACTAGCCCACAACTAGCCCTGCCGCGGCTGGGTGAGGCGGGCGAGTTCCCGCTGGACCGCGTCGAGCCGGGCCTGGAGCAGGGTGACTTCGGCGGTCAGCAGCGGGACCAGCGTCGACTCGTCCAGGTCGTCCAGATCCGGGTTCTCCACGATGCCCGTGTGGTCGGCCACGACCGGCGTCCCGTCCAGCAGCCGCGCGAACGTGTCGAACGACAGCAGCGGACGCCCGCCGGCGCAACCCGGGCAGGTGGGGACCAGCCGCCGCCAGCCGACCGATCCGCCGCCCGTGTCGGCGAACAGCGTCGCCGCGTGCCCGCAGCCGCACCGGCCGACGCGCACCTTGACGACCCGCTGCCGGGCGTAGCGCAACCCGCGCTCGTACCGGATGAACCGGCCCGACGCGAACACCTCGAGCAGCACGGCATGCCGGTAGTCCGGGTCGCAGGTCAGCGCCAGGGCGTCGTCCACGCTGTGCAGGCAGTAGAAACCGCAGTCACACCAGCGCGACGGGCTGTCGTGTGAGGCGCCCTGCGCGCATTCGGCGTCGGCGACCACCCCGTACACCCTGGCCCGCCCGAGACTGACCCCGCTGAACCCGCCGCGCTTGCCGTCGGCGGAGATCATCGGGTGCGCGAGCTTGAACCCGGGCAGTGGGGCCGCCTGCCGCTCCTTGGGGGTGCGCAAGCGTGCCATCGGCTACTGGTCGGCCGGCACGGCCACCGCGGGTTCGAGGGTTTCGGTCGAGGACATTTCGGCGGTGGGTTGGGATTCCGCCTGGGCGAGCGTCACATCCTGGTCGTCGGCCGCTTCTCCGACGGACAACAGCTTTCCGAGCCTCATGAGAGCCTCCCCGTGGTGAGCCTCCATCCAGCTTGATCTCCGGCAGGCCGGTTTGTCCAGTGCTCGCACGGTTTCCGGCCGATAACGGTCCGACGCGCGAGTCCCGCGTTCCCGTCGCGCGAGTCCCGCGTTCCCGCCGACTCAGCGCCACTGCGCGAGGACCGTCACGGTGCCGGGCTCGACCTCGGTGAACCCCGCGTCGCGCACCGCGACCACCCGGCGTGCACGCCATGCGGCCGCGGGGTCGTCGCCGGGGTGCAGCGCCGTCCACCGCGCGACGGACGGGGTCCGGACCGCGCAGGCATAACCGCGGGCCGCCCACGCGGCCAGTTCCGCGTCCCTGAGCAGCGCCGCCAGGATCATCGTCGCGTGCCCGACCTGTGCCGCCGCCTTGCCGACGGTCATCGTCACCTCGGGGTTGACCAGCAGCAACGGCATGTCGTCCGGCGCCGGCCCTGGCTCGTCCGGCGGCAGGTCACTACCGGAGATCTGCAGGCGCGCGATCTCCTTGGGCACATCCAGCACGCGGCCCGGCACCAGCGCACGCACCTCGGCGCCTGCCACCGTCACCGTCACGCCGGGAAACTCCTGCGCCGTGACCCAGTGGACGCCTCGCGCCCGGCGCGTGACCTTGCGGATGTGGCCTGATACCCAGGAACGCACGGCCTCGTGCCACTCGCCGCCGGGCAGCGCACGCTCGTCCAGGCATACCGCCAGCGCGGCACTCGCCGCCGCTTCCAGCAGCGGCGTCCGCGCGGGTGGCTTGGCCTTCTCCAGGCGCAGGATGACCGGCATCGCCTGGACCTCGTCCGGCCTCGAAGGTCCTGGAGCCTCCGGCAAGGCGGTCGCCGTCATATCACTGGCGGGCAGCCCCAGCCAGTACGCGTAGCGCGCGGCCAGTGGCTCCAGCACGCTCATGGACGGGCGAGTTCGAGCCCGTCCGCGGCGTCGGCGGCCTCGACCTCGGCGCGCGTCACCCCGAGCACGAACAGCACCGCGTCCAGGTACGGGTGCGACAGCGCCGTGTCCGCCACCTCGCGCAGCGCGGGCTTCGCGTTGAACGCGACGCCCATGCCGGCCGCGCGCAGCATGTCGATGTCGTTCGCGCCGTCGCCGACCGCCACACACTGGGCCATCGGGATGCCGTAGGAGTCCGCGACGCGGCGCAGCGCCGTCGCCTTACCCGCGCGGTCGATGATCTCGCCGACGACCCGGCCGGTGATCTTCCCGTCGACGATCTCGAGCTCATTGGCCGCCGCGAAGTCCAGGCCCAGATCGGCCACGATCCGGTCGATGATCGCGTGGAACCCGCCCGACACGACGCCGCACCGGAAGCCGAGGCGCTTGAGGGTGCGCACGGTGGTACGCGCGCCGGGCGTCAGGACGATCGCCTCCGCCACCTCGTCCAGCACCGAAGCCGGCAACCCGGCCAGCAGCCGGACCCGCTTCTCCAGCGACTCGGTGAAGTTCAGCTCCCCGCGCATCGCGGCGTCGGTGATCTCCCGGACTTTCGGTTCGACGCCCGCGTACGCCGCGAGCATCTCGATGACCTCGCCCTGGATGAGCGTGGAGTCCACATCGAACACGATCAGCCGCTTGGCGCGCCGCGCGATGCCGGCCCGCTCGACCGCGATGTCCAGGCCGCCGGTGGACGCGACGTCGGCCAGTCCGGCACGCAGCTCGTCGTCGGCGCGCTCGGTGTCCTCCGGGACCGAAAGGTGGATCTCGAGGCCGGTGACCGGGTAGTCGGCGATCCGCCGGATCGCGTCGATGTTCGCGCCGAGGCCGGCCAGCCGCCGCGCGACGTCGGTGAAGGCGCGGGCGGTCAGCGGCCGCCCGAGGATGACGGCGACATGCGTCGAGCCCCGGCGCGCCGGGGCGAACGGGTCCTCGCCGATGTCGGCCCCGACCCGGACGTCGACGTGCATCGCGACCGTGGCCATGGCCTGCTCGATGGCTTCCTGCAGCCCTTCCGCGTCATGCTCGACCCCGACCAGCACGCCGAGGGTCAACTGCCCGCGGATGACGACCTGCTCGACGTCGAGCAGGTCGACTCCGTGCCGGGTGAGTGCGGCGAAGACAACGGAGGTGACGCCAGGCTTGTCCGGGCCAGTAGTCGTGATCAGAACCGGCGTCAACTCGCTCATCGGTGTTGCCGCTCTCCTCTTACCCCGGGGCGCGACAACACCGATGAGGCACGAGCGCGCTGTGTCGATGGGAGCACTTCTTCCCTCCGGTCGTCAGCGCTCACTGTTCGCTCGCGTTGTCCTTGTCGTGGTCGCCTGGGATGACCGCGCCGGTGAGCACCTGCGACGGCGCCTTGGCCTCGCCGTGCACCCTCGGCGCGCCGAAGAAGCCGATCTCACCTTCGGTGTGCAGCCGCTCGACCATGTGCGGGTAGTGCAACTCGAACGCAGGCCGCTCGGAGCGGATCCGCGGCAGCTCCAGGAAGTTGTGCCGCGGCGGGGGGCACGTGGTGGCCCACTCGAGCGAGTTGCCGTAACCCCACGGGTCGTCCACCGTGACCGGCTCGCCGTAGCGGTAGCTCTTGAACACGTTGTAGATGAACGGCAGCGTGGACGCGCCCAGGATGTACGCGCCGATCGTGGAGACCGTGTTCAGCGTGGTGAAGCCGTCGCTGGCCAGGTAGTCAGCATACCGGCGCGGCATGCCCTCCGCACCCAGCCAGTGCTGCACCAGGAACGTGGTGTGGAAGCCGAGGAACGTGGTCCAGAAGTGGAGCTTGCCCAGCTTCTCGTCCATCATCCGGCCGGTGATCTTCGGGAACCAGAAGTAGATCCCGGCGAAGGTCGCGAACACGATCGTGCCGTAGAGCACGTAGTGGAAGTGCGCCACCACGAA
>DATFHB010000058.1:0-210305 GCA_035248845.1 Amycolatopsis sp.
AAGGGAAAATCACAGCGGCTGGGCCCGTCACATCGGCTTGTTCGCGTGACCGATGGGGCCGAGTAGCGGCATAGCGAACTGCGCACGGAGAAGCCTTGGTGAGGCGCCAGAGGACCCGGGTTCAATTCCCGGCACCTCCACTTCGAAGGGGGCGTGTGCTCGCGGAGAGCGCTCGCCTCTTTCTCGTGTTCGGGTGTCTTCCTGGGGGTGCACCCCCAGACCCCGCCCGGGGAGGTCCCCGGACCCCCATCGCCGGGGTTGCGTGGCGTTGGTGGGTTGCGTTGGTGGGGTTGGTGGGGTGCGTGGGTTGTTCGGGTGTGTGGGTGCTCGTCCGCTCTCCCGTTGCCTGGGTGTTACTGATCGTGGTGGGGCTGGACGTGGCTCAGGGCAGGCTGGGATGCTTGGTGTGCGTTGTGGCCAATTGGCCACTGTGGACGCAAAGCCGGAAGAAGGTGCCAGATGGCCCGGGTAAGCCGTGCAAGCAGCTCCGACGAAGCCCCCGAGAAGGGCTGGCTCGCGGGTGTTCGCGCCGAGGAGAGGGTGCTCCGTGACGCTCAGGAGAGCAAGGCTGTACGCACAGTAGCAGGGCATTCGACCGACGCGATCGAGTGCGCCGAGCTGCTCGCCATGCTCGGGTTGGAGCCGGAGCAGGGCAAAGTCAGGGTCTGATTCCACCGATTCTGGCGGTCAGTTCATCCGCCGCCCGCCGCACGCGGGCAGCCAGGTCCGGCCACGTTTCACCGCACACCGCAGGGCATCGGTGCCGCAGCGTCACACCCACTGACGCCAGCGGCCGCGCGCCGTGATCGAACACCGGGTGTGCCACCGACGCGAACCCCGCGGTCACCTGGCCGTCCTCGACGGCCCATCCCCGCCGTCGCTCCACCGCCAGCACCCGCCGCAACTCCGCGAGCGTCCGCGGCCCCCGGTCCGTGCGGCGCACGAAGGCGGTCGCAGCCGGGAACAGAGCACGGACCTGCGCGGCGGGCAGCTGAGCCAGCATCGCGCGGCCCGACGCGGTCAGCTGCGCCGGTAACCGGACGCCGACGTCGGTGACCAGCGTCTCCGCGCGTGCCGGGCGCTCCTTGAGCAGGTATACCAGTTCGTTGCCGTGCAACACGCCCAGCTGAGCTGTCTGGCCGACGTCCTCCACCAACCGGCGCAGCAACGGAGCGGCGAGCCGCTCCAACGGGTCGTGCCGCAGATAGGCCGAGCCCAGCTCGAACGCGGCGATGCCAAGGCCGTAGCGGCGTTCGGCGCTCAGATGCGCCGCGAAACCCGCGCTCTCCAGCTCCGCGAGCAGGTGATACGTCGTCGAGCGCGGCAGCGCCAACTCGCGCGCGATCGTCGCTGCTGACACCGGACCGGCGTGCCGGGCCAGCGTTCGCAGCACCGCGAGCCCCCGCCGTAGTGCGGGCACATCACTCATATGTCTGGGATACCAGACAGAACCGTCTCGTGAGCGATCGTGCGACGGGCCGCGCGGGAGTGCAATAGGCGCATGGTGCGAACAGTGCGGCTCGGCGCGGAACCCGTCAGCCGGGCGGACGTGGTCGCGGTCGCGCGCGGAGGCGCGCGCGTGGCGCTCGACGACGACATGCTCAAGAGTCTCACCGCGACACGCCAGCACATCGACGCGTTGGCCGAGGCGGACGAGCCGGCGTACGGCATCTCGACCGGATTCGGGGCGCTGGCCGTGCGGCACATCCCGAAGGACCGTCGGATCGCGTTGCAGCGGTCGCTGATCCGTTCGCACGCCGCCGGCGCGGGTCCCGCGGTCGAGCCGGAAGTGGTGCGGGCGTTGATGTTTCTCCGGTTGCGGACGCTCGCGACCGGCTGCACCGGGGTCCGGCCACAGACGGCGCGCGCGCTGGCCGCGATGCTCAACGCGGGCGTCGTGCCTGTAGTGCACGAGTTCGGATCCCTCGGCTGTTCCGGCGATCTCGCGCCGCTGGCGGCGGTCGCGCTCGCGCTGATGGGGGAGGGCGAGGTCTTCGACGCCGACGGCACACGCAAGTCCGCGGCCGGCACAGCGCTGGCGCCGATCACGTTAGCGGAAAAGGAAGGTCTCGCCCTCACCAACGGCACCGACGGGATGCTGGGCATGCTCGTGCTCGCCCTCGCGGATCTTCGTCGCCTGCTCGACACGGCCGACCTGACCGCGGCGATGAGCGTCGAGGCCCTGCTCGGCACGGATCGCGCGTTCGCCGCAGACCTGCAGGCCCTGCGCCCGCATCCGGGGCAGGCGAGGACCGCGCGCCGGATGGTCGCGGCGCTGGCCGGCTCCGAGATCGTGGTCAGCCACCGCGACTGCGCGCAGGTGCAGGACGCCTACTCGTTGCGGTGCGCGCCGCAGGTGCACGGCGCGGCGCGGGACACGGTGCAGCACGGCGAACTGGTCGCGGACCGCGAACTCGCCGCGGCGATCGACAATCCGGTCGTGCTGCCGGACGGGCGCGTCGAGTCGAACGGCAACTTCCACGGCGCGCCGATCGCTTACGTGCTCGACTTTCTTGCTATTCCGGCGGCCGACGTCGCGAGCATCGCCGAGCGCCGCACCGATCGGATGCTCGACGTCGCGCGCTCGCACGGGCTGCCCGCGTTCCTTGCGCAGGACCCGGGCGTCGACTCCGGTTACATGATCGCCCAGTACACGCAGGCCGCGCTGGTCAGCGAGTTGAAGCGGCTGGCGGTGCCGGCGTCGGTGGACTCGATCCCCAGCAGCGCCATGCAGGAGGACCACGTGTCGATGGGCTGGTCGGCGGCGCGCAAGCTGCGGCGCGCCGTCGACGGGCTGACGACGGTGCTGGCCATCGAACTGCTGACCGCGGCGCGGGCGCTCGACTTCCGCGCGCCGCTGCGTCCGGCACCGGTGACCGGCGCGGTGCGCGACATCGTGCGGACGGGTGTCGGCGGGCCGGGTCCGGACCGGCATGTCGCGCCGGAAATCGCTGCGGTGGAAGAGCTTGTCAGGTCGGGGGCGGTGTTGGAGGTGCTTCGGTCATGATCGTGCGAGCGGCCCGCGGGCCCACCTTGACCGCGAAAAGCTGGCAGACCGAGGCAGCATTGCGGATGCTGCACAACAACCTCGACCCCGATGTCGCCGAGCGGCCCGGGGACCTGGTCGTCTACGGCGGCACCGGCAAGGCCGCACGCGACTGGCCGAGCTTCCGGTCAATCACTCGATGTCTGACCACTCTGGACGATGACGAGACGCTCCTGGTGCAGTCCGGTAGGCCGGTCGGGGTGTTCCGCACGCACGAGTGGGCGCCGCGCGTGTTGCTGGCCAACTCGAACCTGGTGGGCGACTGGGCGACCTGGCCGGAGTTCCGCCGCCTGGAACGGCTCGGCCTGACCATGTACGGGCAGATGACCGCGGGCTCGTGGATCTACATCGGCACCCAGGGCATCCTGCAGGGCACCTACGAGACGTTCGCCGCGATCGCCGCGAAACGCTTCGGCGGCTCACTCAAGGGGACGCTGACGGTGACCGCCGGGCTCGGCGGCATGGGCGGCGCGCAACCGCTGGCCGTCACGATGAACGATGGGGTTGCGCTCGTCGTCGAGTGCGACCCGGACCGGGCGCGACGACGGCTTGAGACACGCTACCTCGACGAGCTGGCGTCCGATGTCGACGATGCTGTGCTGCGTGTCACCAAGGCGAAGCGGGACGGCCGGGCGCTCTCGGTCGGGGTGATCGGAAACGCGGCGGAGGTGCTGCCCGGCCTGCTGCGGCGTGGCCTGGAGGCGGACATCGTGACCGACCAGACGTCCGCGCACGATCCGCTGGCCTACCTGCCCGTCGGGGTGAGCTTGGCGCAGTGGCGGGACTACGCGGCGGACAAGCCCGAGGAGTTCACCGAGCGGGCCCGCGAGTCGATGGCCCGGCAGGTAACCGCGATGCTCGGCTTCCTGGACGCGGGCGCCGAAGTCTTCGACTACGGCAATTCCCTGCGCGGTGAAGCGAAACTCGGTGGCTGCGAGCGCGCGTTCGACTATCCCGGGTTCGTCGCGGCCTACATCCGGCCGCTGTTCTGCGAGGGCAAGGGCCCGTTCCGGTGGGCCGCGCTCTCGGGCGCCCCGGCGGACATCGCGGCGACCGACCGGGCGATTCTGGCCGAGTTCCCGGAGCACGAATCCCTTGCGCGCTGGATCCGGCTGGCCGGGGAACGTGTTGCCTACCAAGGACTTCCGGCGCGGATCTGCTGGCTCGGCTACGGCGAGCGCGACCGCGCGGGGTTGCGGTTCAACGAGATGGTCGCGTGCGGCGACCTGGCCGCGCCGATCGTGATCGGGCGGGACCACCTGGACGCGGGCAGCGTCGCGTCGCCGTACCGCGAGACCGAGGGCATGGCGGACGGCTCTGACGCGATCGCCGACTGGCCGCTGCTGAACGCGCTGGTCAACACGGCGTCGGGGGCGAGCTGGGTGTCGATTCACCACGGCGGCGGGGTCGGCATGGGGCGGTCGATCCATGCCGGTCAGGTGTGCGTCGCGGACGGAACACCGCTGGCGGCGCAGAAGATCGAGCGGGTGCTGACGAACGACCCTGGCATGGGCGTGATCCGACACGTCGACGCCGGCTACGAGCGTGCGGCCGCGGTCGCCGACGAGCGTGGCGTGCGGATTCCGCTGTGGGACCGATGACGACGTTCTGGTGCGAGTATGCGTGGCTGCCCGCCGGGGTGGCCACTGCGGTGCGGGTCGAGGTCGCCGCTGGGATCCTGGTCTCGGTCACGCCGGGCGCGATTCGCGAAGGCATAGTCCTGAACGGACTGACGATGCCCGGGTTCGCGAACGGGCATTCGCACGCATTCCATCGCGCGCTGCGGGGCCGGACGCAGCTGCACGGCACGTTCTGGTCCTGGCGCGACGGCATGTATGCGCTGGCTGAGCGGCTCGATCCCGACTCCTACGAGCGGCTGGCGCGCGGGGTGTTCGCGGAGATGACGCTGGCCGGGTACACCAGCGTCGCGGAGTTCCACTACTTGCATCACGCGCCCGGCGGCGAACCGTACGCCGACCCGAACGCGATGGGGCACGCGCTGGCGGCTGCGGCGGAGCAGGCCGGAATCCGGTTGACCCTGCTCGATACCTGTTATCTCGCAGGCGGTTTCGACCGTCCACTCGAGAACCGGCAGCTGCGGTTCGCCGACCCTGATGCTCTGGCATGGGCTGAGCGCGTAGCGGCGTTCGTGCCGGATGGGGAGCACGTCCGGGTTGGTGCGGCGGTACACTCGGTGCGGGCGGTGCCGGCTGCACAGCTGCCCGTCGTCGCCGGGTGCGCGGCGGAGCGGCCGCTGCACGTCCACCTGTCCGAGCAGCGCGCGGAGAACGCCGAGTGCCTCGCGTACTACGGGCGCACGCCCGCCGCGGTGCTCGCCGACGCCGGGGTGCTGGGCGAACGCACCGTTGCGGTGCACGCCACCCACCTGACCCGCGGCGACATCGGGCTCCTCGCGCGTTCCGGCACGCGCGCGTGCTTCTGCCCGACGACGGAACGGGATCTGGGGGACGGCATCGGGCCGGCGCGGGCGCTCGCGGACGCGAGGGTCGGGTTGTGCCTCGGCAGCGACAGCCACGCGGTGATCGACCCGCTGGAGGAGGTCCGCGCGCTGGAAGTGGACGACCGGCTCGCGACGCAGGCGCGGGGCCGGTTCACGCCGCGGGAGCTGCTGGCCGCCGCGACCGACCACGCCGCGATCGGCTGGGGCGCGGCGGGTGCGCTGGCGCCCGGCCGGGCCGCCGACCTGGTCGTCGTGAACCTGACGTCGCGTCGCACGGCGGGGGCCACACCCGAGGGTGTGCTGTTCGCGGCGTCGGCGGCCGACGTGACGGACGTGCTGATCGCGGGCCGGTGGGTGGTGCGCGACGGGGCGCACCAGCGCGTCGAGCGCCCGGAATCCGTACTGGCCAAGGAGGTCGAGGCGCTGTGGCAGTCGTGATCACCGGCATCGGTGAGCTGACCACCAACGACCCCGCGACCGGCACGCTGACCGGCGCCGCGGTCGTCCTCGATGGCGCGTACTTCGCATGGGTGGGGCCCGAGTCCGAGGCGCCTGCCGCGGACGAGCACATCGACGTCGGCGGCCGGGCCGCACTGCCAGGCTGGGTCGACAGTCACACGCACCTCGTGTTCGCGGGCGACCGGACCGCCGAGTTCGAGGCCCGGATGGCCGGAAAGCCTTACCGCGCGGGCGGAATCGCCGTCACCGTCGAGGCCACGCGCGCCGCCACGGACCTCGAACTGGCCGTCAACCTGCGCCGGCACGTGTGCGAGGCGGTGCGTCAGGGCACGACATGCCTGGAGACCAAGACCGGCTACGGCCTCACCGTCGCCGACGAGGTGCGGTCGGCCCGCATCGCGGGTGAGGTGGTCGACGAGGTGACCTTCCTGGGCGCGCACCTCGACCTCGGCCCGGGCTACCTCGACCTGGTGTGCGGCGAGATGCTCGACGCCGTCCGCGCCGAGGTGCGCTGGGCCGACGTCTTCTGTGAAGAAGGTGCCTTCGACGGCGCGCAGTCCGAACGGGTGCTGCGCGCCGCGCGCGATCGCGGGCTCGGGCTCCGCGTCCACGGCAACCAGCTCGGCCCCGGCCCCGGCGTGGAACTGGCGGTCCGGCTGGGCGCGGCCAGCGTCGACCACTGCACCTACCTCACGGACGACGACATCGAGGCACTGTCCGATTCGGACACTGTCGCGACGCTGCTGCCCGCGTGTGACCTGTCGACCTGGCAACCGCTCGCGCCGGCGCGACAGCTGGTCGACGCGGGCGCGACCATTGCGTTGGCGACCAACGCCAATCCGGGCAGTTCGTACACGACATCAATGGCGTTCTGCGTCGCGACGGCGGTGCTGCAGATGGGTCTGTCCGTCGACGAGGCGGTGTGGGCGGCGACCGCAGGGGGCGCGCGGGCGTTGCGGCGAGCCGACGTCGGCGTGATCCGGGTCGGTGCGCGGGCCGATCTGCATGTGCTGAACGCACCGTCGGTCACTCATCTGGCCTACCGGCCGGGGGTGCCGCTCACGTGGCGTGTCTGGCGTCGCGGCCGTCCCGAATGACCTGAGCGACCGGTCACACAGAACAAAAGGACCGGCCGGATGGCCATCGCGTGGCTGCAGCGTGTTTCTGATCGCACTCGTCGCGGTGGTCGTCGTGACCGGTCTCTTCTCGGTCGGCGTGCGTGGTCTCGCATTTCGTACGGCGGCGCGCGAGCAGGGGGCCAGCGGCACTGCCGGCCTCGCCGCCGCCGTCGCGTGCTTCGTCGTGTGCGCCGCGGTCGTCGTGTACGGCGTGTGCCTCATCGTCGCGACATAGCTAGCCCGTCAGGTAGGCCGCGCGGCTCGGATCGTCGAGCAGCGCGGTCACCTGCGGCAATGCCTGCTCGGGGACGGCCTTCATGCTGACCGCGATCGCCTGTTCCGGCAGGTGGTCGACGAACCGTGCGATCGTGATCCAGTCCGCGCGCCGCGCCAGTTCCGTCGCGACCGCCGCGACGAGCGGCGCCGGCAGGCCGGCGATGATGCCCGCCGCGCGTCGCGGGTCGAGTTCGGCGGCGACATCGGCCAGGAACGGCGGCGGCAGCCGCTTCGCGACCTCCACGCCGCGGCCCGAGTCGACCAGCCCCGCGATGCGCGCCGACAGCAACGGCCCGAACGCCTTCACCGCGAGCTTGGCCAGCAACGGGCTGGGTAGCAGCCTGCTCGCGGCCGCCATCCGTTCCAGCACACCGAGTTGAGCGTCGAAGAGCGTGTTCGTGACCTGTTCGCGGAGTCGCCGGAGGTCCGCCGGCGGGACGGTGCGCAGGTAGCCGAAGCGCTCGGGCGGGACGCCGAGCACGCGGGCGAGCTTGCGGATCTCCGCGTCGGCCGGGGTCACAGGCCCGCGGCCTTCCGCACGGCGGGCCGGAGCAGCGCGGGCACGTGCCGCAACACGTCGTCGCCGGCCTTCGCCAGCGCCGCCCCCTGCCGCCGCCTTGCGACGTACAGCGCGTCAGCCAGGTCCTGCTGGTGTGCCTCCGATAAGGCGTCGATGCCCTCGGGCAGGTCACCGAGCTGCTCGGCGAGACCGCGGTCACTCATGACGTGATCTTGCCATTACCGTGCACGGCATGACCATGGACATCGAGACCTCGACCATCGCCGTCGGCGGGCTCGGCGGGTACCTCGCCCGCCCGGCCGGAGGCTCCGAGCGCGGCATGCTGTTGCTGCCGATGATCACCGGGATCGGGGCGCGGGTGCGGGAGTTCGCGCAGCTCATCGCGGGTACCGGCGTGACGGTGCTGACCTGGGACCCGTGGCACGGCCCGAGCAGCGACGACACCGAGCCGCCGAAGCTGAAGGAGATGATGGACAAGCTCGACGACGATGTGGTGCTCGGCGAGCTGGAACGGCTGCTGGACCACCTGCTCGGCGGCCTCGGGTGCAGCACGGCAGGCGTCATCGGGTGGTGCCTCGGCGGCCGGTTCGCGCTGCTCCTCGGCGGTCGCGACGACCGGCTCGTGAACGTCATCGCCTACCACCCGACCGTGCCCAACACCCCTGCGCCCAACCACACCGTCGACGCCGTCGTCGCCACCAGCCGGATCAAGGCGCCGGTCATGATGATGTACCCGGGGACGGACACCTGGACGCCGCGCGAGACGTTCGAGCGCCTGCAGTCCGCGTTGCAGTCCCGCGACTGCGGGCCGACCATCGTCCATGTGTACCCGCACGCGGAACACGGTTTCAGCCGCCGGCCCGAGGACGGCGCCCAGGAAAACGCCGAGGCGTGGGCGATCTCGTGGCCGCAGGTGCTCGAGTTCATCCGGGTCACGACCGATTAGCGGCGGTTGGTGCGGCGAGTCGGCATCGCGGTGAGCGGGTCCTCAGGCCATGGGTGCTTCGGGTAGCGGCCACGGAGTTCGGCCCGCACCGCGGCGTACCCGCTGCGCCAGAACGAGTTCAGGTCGCTCGTGACCGCGGCCGAGCGGCCGGCGGGGGAGAGCAGGTGCAGCACCACCGGAACCCCCGCGACGCGCGGCGTCTCCCACCACCCGAACGTTTCCTGCAGTTTCACGGCCAGCACCGGCTCGCCGTCGCCGTACTCGACGCGAATGTGGGAGCCGGACGGGACCTCGATGCGGTCCGGCGCCAGCTCGTCGAGTCGCGCCGCCGCGGGCCAGGGCAGCAGTCCGCGCAGGACAGACGTCGTGTCGACGCGGGCCAGGTCCGCGCGGCGACGGGCCGCCTGCGGCAGCCAGTCCTCGGCGGCGGTGAGCAGTTCGTCGTCGGACACGCCCGGCCAGGGCTCGCCGAGGACGCGATGGAGGAACGCCAGCCGTTGCCGTAACCGCGTGGCTTCGGCCGGCCAGGGCAGCAGGCCGAGACCTGCCGTGCGGAGCCCGTCGAGAAGTGCCTTGCGGACGAGGCCGGGATCGGGCTGGCGCAACGGTTTCTCGGCCAGCACGAGCGCGCCGAGGCGGCGCACCGACCGTGCGACGACATCGCCGCCCGACCACGTCACTTCGTCCACATCGGACACCAGGTTCGGCGCCGCACGCAGTGCCAGGTCCTGGTCGGCGCGTGCCGCTAGCCGGATGATCCCGTGCGCGCGCCCCGGATCGCGGGTGGCCTCGGCGACCGCGAGCCATTCGGCGTCGCCGAGCCCGCTGCCGACCGGCAGTTCGGCCGCGGTGCCGCCGGCCATCAGGTAGACCGGTGAATCCCTGCCGCGCCGCCGCGCGAGCCGTTCCGGATAGGCGAGCGCGACCACGAGCGCCGGGTCGGGCTTCTCGGCCGCGCCGGGCACGAGCCTGGTCAGGCGCCGGATCTCGGCGCGGCGGCGCTCGTCCGGTGGCTTGCGCAGCTCGGCCTCGATGTCGGTGCTGGTCCCGCCCGCGTCCAGCAGCGCGACGACCTCGGCCGCCGAGCGCGCGCCGACCTCCGCGGCTCCGTCGAGCAGTGCTCTGGCCAGCCTCGGGTGCAGGCCCAGCGCCGCCATCTTCCGGCCGCGGCCGGTGACTTCGCCGTCCTCGACGGCCCCGAGCACGCGCAGCAGTTCGCGGCCCGCGGCCAGCGGTCCCTCCGGCGGCGGATCCCACCACGACAGCCCGGCACCGTCCGGAGTGGACCAGCACGCGAGTTCCAGCGCGAGCCGCGACAGCTCGGCCGTGCGGATCTCCGGTTCGGGATACGCGGGCAGGGCGGCCTGCTCGTGCCGCGCCCAGCACCGGTACGCCCGGCCCGGCGCCTCGCGGCCCGCCCGGCCCGCGCGCTGCTCGGCGACGGCCGCTGACACCCGCAGCGTCGCGAGTCCGGGCAGCCCGCGGCGGTGGTCGACGCGCGGTACCCGGGCCTGGCCGGAGTCGACGACCGCGCGTACCCCGGGCACGGTCAGGCTCGACTCCGCCACGGCGGTGGCGAGCACCACACGCTGCCGGGTGCCGGGTTTCAGCGCCGCGTCCTGACGGCCGGCGGGGAGCCTGCCGTGCAGCGGCACGACGTCCACATCGGACAGTAGCGTGGTTGTCCTGGCGATCTCGCCGACTCCGGGCAGGAACGCCAGCACGTCGCCGTCCACTTCGGACAGCGCTCGGCGGATGGCGCGGGCGACCGTGGCCTCCACGCGCTCGCCACGGGCGGGCGGCACGTGGTCGACGTCGACCGGGAAGGTGCGCGCGTGCGCCGTGATCACCGGTGCATCCAGCAGGGTCGCGAGCCGGTCGGTCGCGACGGTCGCGGAGGTGGCGAGCAGCCGCAGATCGTCGCGCAGGCCCGCCCGGACGTCGAGGAGCAGCGCCAGCAGGAGGTCCGCGTCGAGGTGCCGTTCGTGGCACTCGTCGAGCAACACGGTGTGCACGCCGGGCAGTTCGGGGTCGCCCTGCAGGCGCCGCACGAGCAGGCCGGACGTGACGACCTCGATCTTCGTGCGGGTGGAGACCTTCCGGTCGCCGCGAACCGAGTAGCCCACCGTCTCACCGACCGGTTCGCCCAGCAGCGACGCCATCCGCGCGGCGGCGGCGCGCGCGGCAAGCCGCCGGGGCTCGGCCACCACGACCCGGCCGTGTCCGGCGAGCGCGAGCGGGACGACCGTCGTCTTGCCGGTGCCGGGTGGTGCGACCAGCACCGCGCCACCCCGCGCATCGAGCGCCGCGGCGACGTCGCCGAGGACGGCGGTGACGGGCAGGTCGGGCAGGTTCACGCCACCTCACAGGTTTCTCAGGAGCCCCGGATAGCCTAGGGGGGTGCTCCGCCCCTCCCAAGCCGTGCTCGATGTGGTCGGGACGCTGGTCAGGCTGGGTCTGGCCGCGGTGTGGCTCGTCTCCGGGTCGGTCAAGTTCTCCGATCCGGGGCAGACCTACCTCGCGGTGAAGGCCTACGAGGTGCTGCCCGACGGCCTGCTGCACCCGGTCGCGACCGCGCTGCCGCTGCTCGAACTCGTGCTCGGCGTGTTGCTGCTGGTCGGGCTCCTGACCAGGGGCGCCGCGATCGTGTCGGCCCTGCTGCTCGTGGTGTTCATCGCCGGCGTGGCCCAGTCGTGGGCGCGGGGGCTGACGATCGACTGCGGCTGTTTCGGCGGCGGCGGGCAGGTCGCGAAAGGCCAGACGCAGTACCCACAGGAAATCGCCCGCGACGTGGGCTTCCTGGTGCTCGCCGGCTGGCTGATCGTGCGGTCGCGGACAAGACTCGCGCTCGACGGCTGGCTGCGCGGGCAACCCGCGCGGGGCAAGCGCGTGAGCGAAGCAGAGAGGATCTGAACCAGTGGGTGGAGCGGAGCGTTCCGCACGGAAACGGCGCCAGCAGGCCGGCGCGCGGGCGGTCTCGCGGGCGCGGGGCGGTGGGGGCCTCAGCCGGAAGACGATCGTCGCGGGCGTCGCGGTGGTCGTGCTCGCGGTGCTCGTCATCGGCGGCGTGATCTGGACGAACGCGTCGAAGAACAGCACCGCGGGGCAGACGATCGCGCCGCAGACCGCCGCCGCGGCACTGGACAGCCCGACCGAGCGCCAGGGCGCGACGGTCGTGTCGGGCAGTGCCACCGCCAAGGTGAAACTGACGATGTACGCCGATTTCCTGTGCCCGATCTGCGGGCAGTTCCAGTCGGCCTACGGGACGCAGCTGGAGCAGCAGATCCAGGCCGGGACGGTGCAGATGACCTACCGCATGATCCCGCTGCTGAACCAGAAGTCGGACCCACCCGGTTACTCCCTGGCGTCGGCCAACGCCGCCCTGTGCGCGGCGGACCAGGGCAAATTCACCCCGTTCCACGACAGCCTGTACAAATCCCAGCCAGAGGAGGGCCAGCGCGGATACGACAACGCGCAGCTCATCAAACTGGGAACCGACCTGGGCATCACGTCCCCGGACTTCGCGACGTGCGTCAACAACGGGACGTACAACGCGCAGATCAACGCCGACTACCAGCAGATCTCCGCGGACCCGAACTTCCAGGGCACGCCCACCGTCCTGCACAACGGCCAGTCGGTCAACTGGTCCGACCCGAACTGGCTGACCAACCTGATCAACGCCGCGTGATCGTCGCTCGTCGCGGGGGGCTTGACCCCCGCGGCGTGCGGCCGGGCGGGTCATGTACCGTATGAACACAAGCGACGCGGAGTTCACCTCCGGTCCGGGGCTATGGCGCAGCTGGTAGCGCACCTCACTGGCAGTGAGGGGGTCAGGGGTTCGAGTCCCCTTAGCTCCACACATGAAGTTGCAGATGAACCCCCTGAGTGCCCGAAAAGACCAGGTCAGGCACTCGTAGGGGGTTCATCTGCGTCCGGGGTTTGGTCACGGTACGTTGGGTCGCTTACTAGAACTTCGGTCCGGCTGTCTGGATCTTGATCCGGGTCGACATCCAGTTGTCTTGCGAGTTCGACGAGCACTTTGGCGATCTTGTGCGCGTCTGGTGGGTCGTGTCGCACACCTCGAATCCGGATCTTCGACACTCGGGTTCGGGGCTGGCGTCCTCGCTTCTTTGGTTCGACCATCAGAGTCACCACCCTGTCGCGACCGTTCGTTGGTTACGCAGGTGGGGACGAGGATCTCGCACTTCGCCAGCAAGGCTGCTGACGCTGATCTGGGTCGTTCATCGAGGATAATCGCGCAATGTCCGGATGTCTCCTGCTGACTCGCAGGGCTTAAGGCTATCCCCGATGGTGAGTCGCTGAGGCAATAGAGCTGCCCACAGTACCACCCCAGGGGGTCGATTCGATCATGTTTGTATGGTGCCCCCGCGGTGACCGCACGCGCGCTCCCGCGCATGTGCTTCGTGTGTGTCGCGGGCGGCAGCATCGGCTGTTTGGTGAGATCGGGGCATTGGTCGCTTACTTCAGTTACTTGCTCGTAACCGCAGCCACGGCGGGGGATCAGTGACCAGTCAGACGCCGCAGCAGGCGGCTCCACCAAGGGCCTTGGGATGCAGGGACGGCATCGAGGATGCGGTGGTCGGACTCGCGGTTGAGCTGGATCTCGTCACGGGTGAAGTTGCGTGCCCACTTGATGGTGCCGTGATCGATGACGTAGTGAGACTGGCACGGCAATGCCCAGTTCCCGATCGATGGCCATATCGTGACCGTGCCGTCAAACGTGAGCACCCACTGAGCGGGTGAGAGGGGTGTGATGACCTCGCGACCACAACCGCAGGCACACAGGTGTGCGGCGGTGGAGAACCGGGCTGATACGTAGAGGTGGCCTGGCTCCAGTTCTGCGGGAAACGACGTCACGAACTCGGGGACGATCCGCGTCTCCCTCACGCTGCATCCTCCCCTGCATCCCCATTTCCGTTACGGATGGTTCCCGTGAAGATCCGGTAGACGGTCTCGTCAACCGATTCGAGCTCGGCGTAGTACGTGAGGTATTCGCTCGCATCCCGGAGTTCTCAACGCCACAGCCGTGACTGTCCCCGGAGACCGGGGGATCGCCGCGCTCGCGTCCGCCATGTTCCTTGCCATGCCCGAACACGGTGCCGATCGTGTCGACACCTTTCCCGGGCCACGGTGGACACTGCGCTGGGCTTGGTGAGCAGTGCGTTGCTGGATCACGTCGGCGCGGCGCAACCCGAGGTCCTGCCGAAGACGGTGCTGCTGGGCCGCGCACAGCGGTTCATGCTGGAGCACCTGCACGACCCCGACCTGACGGTGGCCGATGTTGCCGCCGCGATCGCGGTCTCCGAGCGCTACTTGTTCCTGCTGTTCCGGCAGACCGGAGTGTCTCCGGCCGGCTGGCTGCGGGAAACCCGGCTCGATCGAGCGCGTGCCCTGCTGGGCGACGACCGCCATCGGCGCCGCAGCATCGGAGCCATCGGTGCGCTCGTCGGTTTCGTGAGCGGGCCACATTTCAGCCGGTGCTTCAAGGAACAGTTCTCGATGACGCCACGGGAATATCGCTCCGCGCACACCATCGGCGGCCGGACTGCTTCCTGATCACCGCGGTGGTGTACGTCATTTGACCCGGGGGCCGCTGTGTCGAATTCCAATTCGGATGCGTGCTTTCCGCTGTTCCGTCCGGAGTGGTGAGTTGGTGACCATTGAGCGGTGAACAGCAGGATGCAGGCGGAGGCGGGCAGGCGTGAGCGGCCGGTGGCGGCGGTGCTTCGTGAGGCGATCGGGCTCGGGGATTTCGCGCCGAACCAGCGCCTCATCGAAGCTGATCTGTCTGTCCATTTCGGAACGAGTAGAGCCGCCGTGCGCTCGGCGTTGATCGAACTGGCCGGCGAAGGACTGGTCGAGCGCAACCACAATCGTGGTGCGCGGGTTCGGGAGATTTCCCGGGACGAGGCGATCGAGATCGCCGAGGTCCGCCTGTCGGTCGAGCCGTTCTGTGCCGGTCGTGCCGCGGCGCGGATCGGCGCCGAAGAGATCGCCGAGTTGCGTGAACTCGGTGCTGCCCTGCGGACGGCAGTGGAACGCGGTGATCTCACCGGATACGTGCTGCTCAGCCGAGACCTGTCCCGGTGTCTGTGGGAGTTGAGCGCCCAGCGCGTCGCGGTGGACGTCCTGGACCGCTTGTCGGTGTGCGATCGTCAGTACCAGTTCCGGCTCGCGTTGCAGGCCGGCGTGCCCCGGCGACGCCTGCCCGGTCAGTTGTCCGTCATCGAGGCCGTGTGCGCCCGGGACGCGGAGCGTGCGGCCGACGCCGTGCGCGGACACCTGAGCAGTGTGCTGGCGGACCTAATGAAGGAGCCCGCCGCCGTCGCAAACCAGTGATTGACCGGTGATGCGTGCGCCGTCGGGCGAGGCGAGGAACGCCACCAGCCCGGCGAAGTCTTCCGGTGTCACGAATTCCTGGATGGCCTGCTGCGACATTGTGCGCGCGAAGACCTCGTCGTCCGAGTGCGCCCGGGTACCGGGGGTGGCGACCTGGGCGGGCAGGACCGCGTTGACGGTGATCCCGTACTCGCCGAGTTCGCGTGCCATCACGCGCGTCATGCCCAGCAGGGCGCCCTTGCTGGCCACATACGCCAGCTGGCTGGGCCCGCCGGTGAAAAAGGTCCGGGAGGCGACGTTGACGATCCGCCCGCGGTGGTCGCTGTCGCGCAGGTGCGGGAAACACTGCTGCACCATGAGCAATGCCCCGACCGCGTTGACGTCGAAGTACCGGTGGAGTTCGTCCGGCGTGGCGTCGACCCAGGATGTCGACGCCGTCGAGTCGGGTGGCGATGTCGGCGACGGTCGCGGTGACCGCCTCGCGATCGGTCACATCGCAGTCCCAGTGGGAAATCCTGGGGGAGTCCTGCTCGTCGGGTTTTTTCACATCGACGGAAGCGACCCGCGCGCCGTCATCGGCGAGACGGCGGGCGATGGCCCGGCCGAGTCCTCCGGCTGCTCCGGTCACGATCGCGGTGGCGCCTGCCAGGCGCATGACTGCTCCTAGGTGTGTGCGGGCCGGCCGGGACCGCCGCCACCACGCGGCGGTCCCGGATCGGTCCGAGGCCGGTCAGACCGTGCCTGCGGTGCGCCAGCCCTGCTGGTAGGACTCGCGCGCCATCACCGAGTACGGCGCAGGGCTGACGATGGCGCGGACGGCGAGCTGCTCGTGCGGCTGCACCGTGGTCTTTCCGCTGCCGCCGCCGGGCTCACCCCAGATCACGCGCACCTCGGCGCCCAGGGGGACGTCCGGGTTGACGGTGGCGAGCGAGAGGGCCTTGCGCTCGTTGGCGCTGTAGCCCGTGAACAGGGACAGGCCGATGGTGCTGCCGTCGGCGTCCACGACCGAGTCGAAGTTCGACGAGCCATAGTTGGCGTTGGGCAGGTCGAAGAACTGGTAGCCCGGCCCCTCCGGGTCCACCGGGGACGCCAGCAGCTTCGCGACGTCTTCGGGGTTCCAGGCCAGGGTGACCTTGCGCCGCTGCTGTTCCGGGTCGAGCGCGGCGAGCGCGTCCCGGCCAATGAACTCGTGGTCGAACTTCACGAACGAGCCGTAGCCGAGCTCCCACGGGTTGAGGTAGTAGTCCTCGATCCGGCCGGACACGAAGCTGCCGGCGAGCGCGTTGGTGGCTTCGTAGCTGTTCGCGCCGAGCCATTCGCGATAGGGGCGCAGTTCCTCGCTGGTGTAGACCGCGGGCAGCGGCGACGGGATCCAGCCGGACTCCAGGGTGTTGCAGGAGTACGCGCGGGCACCGGCCGGCTCGAGACCGAACTCTTCACCCGCTTCCAGGATGGCTTCCCGGACCTTGTCGTAACTGCCGTAGGGCCCCCAGATCTCCAGGCCGGGCGCGCCCGCCATCCCGTGGCGCAGCGTCCGGACGCGCTCCCCGGCGATGTTCATGTAGCCCATCCGGAAGAACTTGACCTGCTCGACGGTGCCGCCGTGCACCTTCTCGATGACCTCCCAGGCGCGCGGGCCCTGGATCTGGAAGCGCCACAGATCGCGGGTCACCTGCTTGCCGTACGGCCGCGACGGCGACCGCTGGTCGAGGCGGAGCTCGACGTCGTAGCCGCGGCTCGCCTGGTAGGTCAGCCAGTTCGCGACGGGCGCCCGGCCGACGAAAGTGAGTTCGTTCTCCGACTCGCGGAACAGGATCCCGTCACCGATGACCCCGCCCTCGGGGGAGACCGGCACGAACTGCTTCGCGGTGTTCACCGGGAATTTCGCGACGCTGTTGATGCCGGTGTCGGAGATCAGCTTCAGCGCGTCCGGCCCGGAGATGAACAGGTTCACCATGTGGTGGCTCTGGTCGAACAGCACCGCCGTGTCGCGCCAGGCGTTGACCTCACGGCGGAAGTTCGTGAACTCGGACGGGACGACGGGGTAGATGTAGGCGCCCAGCTTCGAGTTGCGCAGCAGCTCGACGGTATTGCCTGCCTGGTCAAGGACTTCCTGTAGATTCTTGGCACTCATGTGTTGTCCGTTCTCATGGGAAGCGAAATGGGCCGGGTGATCAGAGCCCGTATTGCTCTGCGGTGACGTATTCGACGCCGAGGTCGGCGAGCTTGGCGCGCAAGCCGTACCGGTCGAGGCCGAGTTCGCCTTCGCGGAACGCCTGCCGGCTCGCCTCTTCCTTTTCGGTCCGTGCCTGCGATTTGTCGAGGGCCAGGTCGATGTCGTTGCGCGGCACGACCAGCACGCCGTCATCGTCGGCGAGGATCGCGTCGCCCGGGCGGATCTGCTGCCCGCCGACGGTGATGGGCACGTTCACCGCGCCGGCGGTCGCTTTGACCGTGCCCTGCGCGCTCACCGCGGCCGACCACACCGGGAAGCCCATCGCGTGCAGGTCGACGACGTCGCGGACGCCGGCCTCGGTGACCAGGCCGCGGACGCCGCGCTGCTGCAGGGCCGTGGCGAACAGCTCGCCGAACATCCCGTCGGTGGACGGCGACGTCGTCGTGACGACCAGGATGTCGCCAGGCCTGCACTGCTCGATGGCGGCGTGGATCATGAGGTTGTCGCCGGGCCACGACAGCACGGTCACAGCCGTACCGCCGACGCGTGCGCCCAGGTGCACAGGGCGTAGGTGTGGGCCGAGAAAACCGGTGCGCCCCAACGCTTCGTGCACTGTCGCGACGCCGTATCCGGCGAGCTTGTCGACCTTTTCGATCGGAGCCCGCTCTACGTCGGTGACGATGACGTTCCTCATGCGAGTTCCCCGGTCACCTGCGGGTACAACCGCATGTACGCCTCGCCCATGGTGTTGTGCGGCAGCCCGAGGTTCGGTCCGGCGTTGCGCTTGACCTGCACGCCGCGGCGCTTGGCGAGATCGGTGTAGTAGTCCCACATGTGCTGCTGCGCCGGCAGGCACTCCATCGCTTTGCGCTTGGTGTCGAACACATCGGTGATGTCCAGCAGCACGTTGGGTTTGAAATCGCACTGCTCGGGCTGGTGCGGTTCGAAGAAGAACACCGGCGGCGCGCCGAGCGGGTCGCCGGGCGCGTCGTAGCCGACCGCCTGTGCCAGCACCCGGGCTTGCAGCGCCATCCGCGCGGCGGCAGGGTGATCCCCGTTGTACGGGTCGGCCAGCGGATGGGTGAGCACGACCGAAGGGGCGACCTCGCGGTAGACGTGCACGATGCGGTCGACCAGCTCGTCGGTTTCCCGCAGCGGGTAGTCCCCGGCGTCGAGGAACTCGATCTCCGCGCCGAGCACCCCCGCGGCGCTCTCCGCTTCGCCACGACGCTGGGCCTTGATTTCGTCGAGTTTCTTTCCCTCCCGCCACGCCTTCGCGGATTCGCCCCGCTCACCGAAGGTCAGGCACAGCACCTTGGCACGCTGCCCGCGGCTGGTGGCCAGGGCGATGGCACCTGCGGCACGCCAGACGAAGTCGCCTGCGTGGGCACTGATCACGAGTAAAGAACTCATCCCGGCATCTCCTCGGATCGTCGTTGACACTCAGCAAGGACACTAGGAGCCGGAGTCAGCGAACCGGCAGGTCCGCGAGGCCGGTCTGCGCTACGTCATTTGACTTGGCACCACCCGGCCGTTTGCCACCGGGCGAGCCGACATCAGGCCGTTTTTCCCGCGGCCACACGGTCTTAGCGTCATCGGGATGAGGAATCCGGCAGGCTGTTCGTCCGCACTGGCGAGCGTGCCCGACGTGGAACGGTATCTCATGGAAGAGCTTCCGCAGTCCACCACGAGTTTCATGACCGAGGGCACCGGCAGGCGCCGGGTGACCCGGTTGCTCCGGCTGCTCGGTGATCCGCAGGACGACCTCCGGGTGATCCACGTCGCGGGAACCGCGGGGAAAGGGTCGGTTTCCGCGTTTCTCGCCGCGGTCCTGCACGCGCACGGATTTCGCGTCGGCGCGTATCTTTCCCCGCACGTGCATTCGATACTCGAGCGTTTCTGGCTCGACGGTGCGCCACCTCCGGTCGAAGATTTCGCGGTAGCACTGGAATTCGTGCGCGCTCAGACGGACTCGCTCGTTCGCGAAGAAGTCGGCGCGCCGACGATGTTCGAAGCAGCCACGGCGGCCGCGTTCATGTTCTTCCGCGAGCAGAAGGTGGACTACGCCGTGATCGAGACAGGGCTGGGTGGTTTGCACGACGCCACGAACACCGTCACCCGCTCCGACAAACTCGCGGTCATCACGGCCATCGGCCTCGATCACACTGCCGTCCTGGGCGACACGATCCCGCAGATCGCCGTTCAGAAGGCGGGAATCCTGCCGCGCGGCGGAACGGGGGTCGCGGTCCGGAGTGGAGCTGACGCCGACGAAGCCGTGGTACTGGAGGCGGCTCGCCTAGGCTGCGAACTCGACCACCTGACGCCGTCGCATGCCGCCGACGAGATCCCCGCGCATGTGCCCCTCGGGCTGGCTGGGGAGCATCAGCGCGTGAACGCGGGGCTGGCCGTGCGCGCTGCCCGTAGGCTGGCCGCGCGGGACGGGTGGTTGCTGGATCCGGACTCGGTCGCCGCGGGTCTCGCCCGGACCCGGCTGCCCGGACGGTTCGAGCAGCACGGGTGGCAGGGGCGTCAGGTGGTGCTCGACGGCGCGCACAACCCGTTGAAACTCAGGTCGGTCGTGTCGGCGGTCCAGCGGCAGTGGCCCGGACTGAAGCCCGTGTGGGTCGTGGCGTTCAAACAGGACAAGAACGTCGCGGATGCCATGCGGTTGATCGTGCCCGCCGCGTCGGCCGTCATCGCCGCCGAGTTCGATTCCGCCGGCCGCAACCACGGCCGTGGGCACGCGGTGCCGGCGGCCGATGTCGCCGCGGCGGCCAGGCTGGCCGGAGCAGGGCGGGTGGCGACGGCAGCGCGGTTCGAAACCGCGCTCAAGGAAGCAGCGCGGATGTCCGGGCCCGGAACGCCGATCGTGGTTTCCGGGTCGTTCTACGCCGTGGCCGACGCGGGCGCGGTGATGACTGCATGACGCGGTCCGCGGCCTGGGCGCGTTTCGACGACCTGCGTTCCGGAGTGGCCTGCCGCTTTCTCGAAACGGCAGCCGAACTCGTCGCTTTCCGGCCCGGCGAGGTCCGCGACGTGCTGGACGAAGTGGAGCAAGCGACACGCAAAGGCTGGTGGGCCTTCGGTTTCGTCGCATACGAGGCGGCACCAGGCCTGGACCCCGCGCTCACCGCGCATGAACCGGCCGAGGGGTTGCCACTGGTCTGGTTTGGCGTGGCGAAGGCGCCGGAACGCGCGCCCGCGATCCTGCCGCCGTCACATCGGACCTATGACGTCGGGCAATGGCAGTGTGAATGGGGGCCGGAAGACCACCGCCGCCGGGTCGAGGAGGTGCACCGGCACATCGCGGCAGGCGAGACCTATCAGTGCAACCTCACCACTCGCCTGACCGCACCGGTCAGCGGTGACCTGCCGCAGCTGTACGCGGATCTGGCGCGGGCCCAAGGCGGGGCCTACAACACGTATCTCGACACCGGCCGCTTCGCGATCGCCAGCGCGAGCCCCGAACTGTTCTTCGAGACCCGGGGCGACCAGCTGCTGATGCGGCCCATGAAAGGCACCGCGCGGCGGGGACATTCAGCTGCCGAGGACCGCGAGATCGTCGCGCGGCTGAGGGCCAGCGAGAAAGAGCGTGCGGAGAACATCATGATCGTCGATCTCGTGCGCAACGATGTCGCGCGGCTGGCGGTGACGGGCGGCGTGCGGGTCACCTCGCTGTGCCGGGCGGAGCGCTACGAGACCGTGCACCAGCTGACATCCGACGTGACCGCCCGGCTTCGTGAAAACGTCGACCTCACCGGCATTTTCAGCGCGCTCTTCCCCTGTGGATCGGTGACCGGCGCACCGAAACAGCGGACGACGGCGCTCATCCGGGACCTCGAGCCCACGCCGCGCGGTGTCTACTGTGGAGCGATCGGAATCGTGGCGCCGGTGGGAACTCCCGTCCGGGCGCGGTTCAACGTGGCCATTCGCACGCTGGTCGCCGATCGCGAACGAGCGAGCGCGGTCTACGGCACCGGCGGCGGGATCACCTGGGATTCCCGTGCGGACGCCGAATACGCGGAACTCCAGGCGAAAGCCGCGGTGCTCCAGCCGCGCGGCCGTCCGGCCCGCACAGGACAACCCGCCGGAAAGCATCGGTCATTTGTCGCGGTCAAGTCCGACCCGATGCCGGACGAAACCTGATCTCCGTTCGGCTGTACTGAATTCACGGCGGAGTTGTCGACGCCCGCCACTTCGAGCATCGAGGCTTGGACCAGTGTCCGGCCGCAGGAGGTAAGCCACACCATGGGTGTTGAAAGTCTTGAGGCCGCGATCGGACGCGTGGGGTCGCCGGTCGAGCTGCTGCGCAACTCGACGGTGCGCCCGATGACCTTCCCGGTGGCGCCGGAGTTCACGAACTGGCGCACCGAGCAGCAGGCATGGCGTGTCTCGTGTGCACTGCTCGACCAGTCGCACCACATGACCGACCTCTACATCGGCGGCAAGGACGCGCTGCGCGTGCTCAGCGACTTCGGGGTCAACACCTTCAAGAACTTCACGCCGGGCAAGGCGAAGCAGTACGTCGCGGTCAACTCCGAGGGCTACTTCATCGGTGACGCCATCCTGTTCCACCTCGACGAGGAACTGTTCGACATCGTCGGTCATCCCACGGTCCTGAACTGGCTGCGCTACAACGCGGAGACCGGGGACTACGACGTCACGCTGGAACTCGACGAGAACTCCTACGACCGGCCGTCGGGACCGCCGAAGATCTACCGGTACGAGCTGCAGGGCCCGACGGCCAAGCCGCTGGTGGAGAAGCTGACCGGGGAACCGCTGCCGGACGTGAAGTTCTTCAACATGGCGGAGTTCACCATCGCCGGGCACCACGTCCGCGCGTTGCGCCACGGAATGGCGGGGCAGCCCGGATTCGAGCTGTTCGGGCCGTGGGCCGAGGGACAGGACGTGCTCGAGGCCATCCTCGAGGCGGGCAAGGAGTTCGACCTGGTCCGCGCCGGAGCCAAGGCCTACTCCACCGCGAACCTGGAGTCCGGCTGGATCCCCACCGCCGTCCCGGCGATCTTCGGGCCCGAGATGCGCGGCTACCGCGAATGGCTCGGTGCGGACGCGCTCGGATCGCTCGGTGGAAGCATGGACTCGGCCGACATCACCGACTACTACGTCACCCCTTATGACATCGGCTACGGGCGCACGGTCAAGTTCGACCACGAGTTCCTGGGCCGCGAAGCACTGGAGCGGATCGCCGAGTCGCCCGCGCGTACCAAGGTGACGCTGGTCTGGAATCCCGAAGACGTCGCCGCGGCGGTTCGTTCGCTGTACGAGCCCGGAACGCCCGCGAAGTACATCGAGCTGCCGAAGGCCCGTTACGCGTTCTTCCCGGTCGACAAGGTCCTCCACGACGGCCGGACCGTCGGGCTTTCGCTCGACGCCGGATACATCGTCAACGAACAGGACTTCGTCTCACTGGCCACTGTGGACAGTGCGCTGGCCACGCCCGGCACGGAGGTCACCGTGCTGTGGGGCGAGAACCCCAACTCCGCGAAGCCCGCCGTCGAAGGGCATCGCCAGGTGGAGATCCGCGCGACTGTGGCGCCTGCTCCGTACGTCCAGGAAGTCCGGGACTCCTACCGCAAGTCCTGACCCCAACCCGCAGCTGGATCGAGGAATCATGGTGCACCTCAACAAGGAGGCGGCCGGCAGCCGACGCCGGCGCTCAAGTCTCGCCGACCTCGTGGGCAACATGAGCTACGAGGTCATGCCGTTCAAGAACACCGAACAGGACGTGGTCGACCACATACCGGTCACGGTCCCGCTCACGGTGACCGTGACCGAGGCCAAGGGGATCGAAACGACACTCAATCTCACGGAACGGTTGCTGGGGCACGGGTACCGGGTCTCCCCGCACCTGCCCGCGCGGCAGTTCACCGACGACCAGCACGTCGCGGACGTCGTCGCGCGGCTGGCCGAGGCCGGAGTGACGTCGGTGTTCGTCATCGGCGGTGACGCGCCGGAGCCCGCCGGGCAGTTCGTCGACGCCTTCGGTCTGCTCCAGGCGATGGAACGGGCCGGGCACTCCTTCGAGCAGGTCGGTATCGGCGGCTACCCGGAGGGACACGGCGTCATCCCGCAGGAGGCGATCGAGCTCGCGCTCAAACAGAAGGCGCCGATGGCCACCCGCATCCTCACGCAGATCTGCTTCGACACGGGGGCCACCGGCCATTGGGCCGCCGGGGTGGAGAACTCCGGCGTCGAGCTGCCGGTCTTCGTCGGCATGCCGGGCCCCGTGACCCGCCAGAAACTCATCCGCATCTCGGCGGGCATCGGTCTCGGGCAGTCGGCCCGGTTCCTGCAGAAGCAGCAGAGCCTGTTCTGGCGTTTCCTGCTGCCGGGCGCCTACAACCCGACCAAGCTCGTCAAACGGCTCGCCGTGGCGGCGCCGAAGACCGCGAACAACATCGCCGGTCTGCACATCTTCACGTTCAACGAACTCCGCAAGACCGAGGTCTGGCGTCAGCGCCTGCTGAGCTCGATCCCCGAAAAGGACGATCGGTCATGACCGACACCATTTTCGCCGAGAACTACGGCCGCCTGATCGTGCAGGGTGCCGACCAGCCCGGCATCGTGTCCCGCGTCTCCACCGTGCTCGCGGCGCACGGCGCGAACGTGGTCGCGCTCGACCAGTCCACCAGCGACCCCTCCGGCGGACGTTTCTTCCAGCGCACCGTTTTCCACCTGCCCGACCTGTCCGCGCGGCTCGAACAGCTGACCGGGGAGCTCGAGGAAAAGCTCGTCGACGAGCTGGGCCTGACCTACCGGCTGGTCGAGGCGAAGCGGCAGAAACGCGTCGCGATCCTGGCGTCCAAGACCGACCACTGCCTGCTCGATCTACTGTGGCGGCAACGCCGCGGCGAGCTGCACATGAACGTCCCGATGGTCATCTCCAACCACCCCGACCTCGGCGACGACGTGCGCGGGTTCGGGATCCCGTTCTTCCACGTGCCGGTGGAAAAGGACAAGAAGGCCGAAGCCGAGAAGGAGCACCTGAACCTGCTGAAGGGCAACGTCGACCTCGCCGTGCTCGCCCGCTACATGCAGATCATCTCCGGTGACTTCCTGGAGGAGGTCGGCGTGCCGGTGATCAACATCCACCACTCGTTCCTGCCGGCCTTCATGGGCGCCGGTCCCTACCAGAAGGCCAAGGAACGCGGCGTGAAACTGGTCGGCGCGACCGCGCACTACGTGACCGAGGACCTGGACGAGGGACCGATCATCGAACAGGACGTCGTGCGTGTCTCACACCGCGAGTCCGTCGCCGAACTGCAACGCCGCGGTGCCGACGTCGAGCGGCAGGTCCTCTCGCGTGCCGTGGCCTGGCACTGCGACGACCGCGTCATCCGCGACGGCAACACGACCGTCGTCTTCTAGGGAGAGCCAGTGACCGCGAAGATTCTGGACGGGCGTGCGGTATCGGCGACGATCCTCGACCGCGTTGGCAAAGAGGTGGAGCAGTTCGTCGCCGAGCACGGCCGGGTGCCGGTACTGGCGACCGTGCTCGTCGGTGACGATCCCGCATCCCACACCTATGTGCGCATGAAAGCCAACCGGTGTGCCAAGGTCGGCATGCAGTCCCGGCGCATCGAACTCGACGCCGGGATCAGCACCGAGACACTGGTGGCGCGGATCGAGGAGCTCTCGGCCGACCCCGAAGTCGACGGGATTCTCCTGCAGCATCCCGTTCCCGGGCAGATCGACGAGCGCGCGGCGTTCGAAGCCATCGCACCGTCCAAGGACGTCGACGGAGTCACCCGTACCTCGTTCGCCACCATGGCGTTCGACGAGGGCGGCTTCCATTCCGCGACCCCG
The DNA here is from genome assembly GCA_035248845.1 of Amycolatopsis sp. Lineage (GTDB taxonomy): Bacteria > Actinomycetota > Actinomycetes > Mycobacteriales > Pseudonocardiaceae > Amycolatopsis_E. The sequence goes on from DATFHB010000058.1 coordinate 25,190, forward strand.
GGCGGGATCATGGCGCTGCTCGACGCCTACGAGGTGCCGCTCGCCGGCAAACACGCCGTCGTCGTCGGACGCAGCCCCATCCTCGGCAAACCGGTCGGCATGCTGCTGCTGGCACGCGACGCCACGGTGACCTACTGCCACTCCCGGACAGCCGATCTGGCCGGACACGTGGCACACGCCGACGTGGTGGTCGCGGCCGTCGGCAGGCCGAACCTGATCCGCGGCGAGTGGATCAAACCGGGCGCCGTGGTGGTCGATGCCGGTTACGCCGACAACAGCGGCGATGTCGAATACGCCGCGGCGGCCGAGCGGGCTTCGTTCATCACACCCGTTCCCGGGGGCGTCGGGCCGATGACGATCGCCACCCTCATCGCCCAGACGATCCGGGCCGCCTACGAACACGAATCGGCCGCGCCGGAGGAGGCGTGATGGCACAGGCACAGGACAACTACGTACTTGACCTGAAACAGAACCGGCGAGGCTACGCGCTCAACCGGATGTTCGGCTCGCTCACCGAGCCCTCTTGCCGCGCGGATTTCGCCGCGGACGAGGCCGCCTATTGCGACGAGTTCGGGCTCACGCCCGAGCAGAAGAAGGCGGTGCTCGCACGCGACTGGATCGCGATGCAGGACCTCGGTGCGTCCATTTTCTACACCTTCAAGCTCGCGATGATGGACAAGAAGTCCATGCAGTACCTCGGCGGCGTGTTCACCGGCATGACCGTCGAGGAGTTCACCGCGCAGATGCGGTCCGGAGGGCGGAAGTTTGGCTGAAGTGATCTGGGGGCTGGCGACCTCCCACGTGCCGTCCATCGGAGCTGCGATGGACAACCACAAAACCGCGGAGCCGTACTGGAAGCCGCTGTTCGACGGCTATGCCCCGGCGCGGGAATGGATGGCCGGGCACAAGCCCGACGTGGCGGTCGTCGTGTACAACGACCACGCCAACTCGATCGGCCTGGACCTCGTGCCCACCTTCGGTGTCGGGACCGCCGAGTCCTACGCGGTCGCCGACGAGGGCTGGGGCCGGCGCCCGGTCCCGCCGGTGATCGGTGCACCGGAGCTGAGTGAACACCTGGTGCTCGAGTTCATGGACAACTCGTTCGACGTGGCCACGTTCAACCAGTTGGCCGTCGACCACGGGCTGACCGTGCCGCTGTCGGTGTACTGCCCGGAGCCAGGAGACGCCTGGCCGTGCGCGGTGATTCCGTTGCTGGTCAACGTGATCCAGTACCCGCAGCCGACGGCGACCCGCTGTTACGGGCTCGGACAAGCGCTCGGCCGGGCGATCCGCTCGTTCCCGAAGGACATCAAAGTCGCCGTGTTCGGCACCGGGGGCATGTCCCACCAGCTCGCCGGCGCGCGGGCGGGGCTGATCAACGAAGAGTTCGACCGGAGATTCCTGAATGCCATCGAGACCGAGCCGGAGAAACTCGCCGCACTCACCCGCGAGGACTACATCCGCGAGGCCGGTACCGAGGGCATCGAAATGATCATGTGGCTCGTCATGCGTGGCGCGCTGAGCGAAAACATCCGGCGCGTGCACGACACGTACCACGTGCCGGCGTCCAACACCGCCGCGGCGCTTGCTCTGTTCGAAGACCTCGGCGCGACCAAGGAAGCGGCTTCATGAGTACTTTCGTTCTCCTGCACGGTGCCTGGCACGGTGGCTGGGTGTGGCAGCGCGTCGCGTCGCTCCTGCGCGCCGCGGGACACGAAGTGCACACGCCGACCCTGACCGGGGTCAGCGACCGGGCTCACCTGCTGAACCCGTCGGTCGGACTCGGCACTCACATCGAAGACGTCGTGACGCTGATCGAGGCCTATGACGCCAAGGATGTCGTGCTGGTCGGGCACAGCTATGCCGGCCAGGTCATCACCGGCGTCGCGGACCGCATCCCCGAGCGGCTCGCGCGGCGGATCTATCTCGACGCGTTCGTCGGGGACGACGGCGACACCGCAGTCGACCTGCAGCCGGAGACAGTCGCCGGGCACTACCGTGAATCGGTCGCCGGGCCTGGCTTCGGCTGGCTGATCCCGGTGCGTTCGCTGAAGGTGCTGGGTGTCACCGAGCAGTCCGATGTGGACTGGCTCAGCGCCCGCCTGACCCCGCACCCGTGGCTGACCTACATCGAACCGCTGCGCTTGACAGGCGCCGTCGACCGGGTCGCGGCGACGTTCATAGAGTGCACGGACTGGATGCGCGTCTTCGCCGACCACGCCGAGCGCGCCGCCGCCCGGGGCTGGCCCGTGCACAACATCTCCACCGGCCACGAGGCGATGGTCACCGCGCCGAAGGAGCTGGCGGATCTCCTGATCGAGGTGCACTGACCGTGTCCACGCCGACGGCCGTACTCGTGCACGGCGCGTGGTACGGCCCATGGGCCTGGGATGATGTCCGGTCACGACTGGCGTCCGTCGGCGTGCCCTCGGTGACCTTTCCGCTCAGCAGCACCGGGGACACTTTGGGCGGCCTCACCGACGACGTGGCCGCTTTGCGGCTGGCGCTGCACGAGGCCGAGGGGCCCCTCGGCCTCATCGGACACTCCTACGGTGGTTTACCGGTCACCGAGGTCGCGGCCGCCCGGGACGACGTGGTGCACGTCGTTTACGTTTGCGCGTTGGCGATCCCGGTCGGCACCACCCTGATCGACGCGGTCGGCGGGCGCCGGATCGCCCGAGCCTGCCCGGCACGACTGATCGGAGGAAACCCGATGGAATTCCTGGTGCGCACCGAGAACCGGCTTCCGGTGGAAACCCCGGAGCAGACACGCGAGCAATTGCGGCAGGGTGAACGTGAACGGGCACAGCAACTCCGCGCCGAAGGAACCCTCAAGCGCCTGTGGCGCGTGCCCGGCCGCAACGCGACCGTGGGCCTTTACGAGGCCGAGGACCCGGCCGCGTTGCACGACGCCCTGACGTCGTTGCCGATGTGGAAATGGATGGACGTCACGGTCGAGGCACTCGCCACCCACCCCCAGGAACGCAAGTAAGGCTTTACCAATCCGACCAAAAGTAGGCGGACACGGTCCGCAGCCGACCTGCTGGCAGAAACCCGTTTCCGCCGTGGCTGACGTGATCTCAACAAGATCATGCGAGGTGGCCGTGTTCGATTTGCGTGAGTACCCGCGCGGCTTTGACAATCTTGCCGATTTTTCGGGGACTGGCGGTGATTCCGCGACACCGGCCGGGTCGAGAAGTTACCCGTCGTGGAGGTGTTCCGCCGTTCGCCGCCAAAGTTGCTGTGGCAGGTGAAGCCACGGCCAGCGAGCCGGTGCGCGCGGGCGAGGCCGAGCCCTTGCCTGCTACTGACTGAGTCTCTTCCGGTGAGCCGGGTCCTGACACCGGGTCCGGCTCACCGGTATTTTCAGCTCTGCGGCGGCACGAGACCTTCGCGCACCGCCACCAATGCCGCCTGTGTGCGCGACGTGAGTTGCAGTTTGCGCAGCACGTTGCTCACGTGCGTCCGTGCCGTCCGCTCACTGATGACCAGCTCGTCGGCGATCGCCTTGTTGGACTTGCCGGTCGCGACGAGACTCAGCACCGCGCGTTCGCGTTCGGTCAGCGACCCCAGCCCGGTCGGCGGCGAGACTATTTCCTGCGTCAGCCGCCGAGCCACCGCGGGGTCGAGAAAAACGTCGTCGCGTGCCGCGGCCTGGATCGCCGCGGCGACCTCGGCCGGTCCGGCGTTCTTGAGCAGGTAGCCGGACGCGCCGCTGGCGAGTGCGGCATGCACACGTTCCATTTCGCCGAAACTGGTGAGCACCACGACCCGCACATCCGGATAGGCGCTCGTGATCCGGGACGTGGCCGCCGAGCCGTCGAGCCTTGGCATCAGCAGGTCCAGCAACACGACGTCGGGCAGCTCGTGGTGCGCGGCCATGGTTTCCAGTCTGTCCAGCGCTTCCTGGCCGTCGCCGGCTTCGCCAACGACGGCCATGTCGTCCAGGACTTCGAGATAGGCCCGGATGCCCCGGCGGACGACCGCGTGGTCGTCCACGATCAGGACCCGGACCGGCGGGGTGGTCTCGCCGGTCATGACGCGTGCCCCGGCTGACCGGCGCGCGGGATCCAGCCCTCCGCGGTCTGTACCGGGGTGCCGTCCGGGCCCAGCGGAACGCCGGCCGACAGGGGTATGGCGAACCGGACGATCGTGCCGGACTTGGTACGTGGCTTGACTGTGACTGTTCCGCCCCATCGCTCCGCTCTTTCCTGCATGGTCTTGAGTCCGTACCCGGAATCGCGCCCGGGCGCCTGCTCGGCGGATGCGGCGACGCCGCGGCCGTCGTCGGCGACGCTGCCCCGCAACCGCCCATCGCGTACGGCCAACCGGATCACGACCCGGCCCGCCTCAGCGTGTTTCACCACGTTGTGGATCGCTTCGGCGACGATCCGATACGCGTCCTCGGCCAGTTCACCCCCGACCGTGTCCAGTTGCTGGCCGATGATCACGCTGAACCGCAAGCCGGTGCGGTTCGTGGTGCTGTCGACCAGTGCGCGCACGGACTCTCCGAAGCCCCCGCGGTCGGTCGTCGCGACCGGCCGCAGTTCGTGCACCATCGCACGCAGGTCCGCCAGCACAGTCTGGGACAGCAGCCCGACCTCGTCCGCGATGCGCCGCACGGCATCCGCCGGGACCGTGTCCGCCCGCTGCGCGAGCACCTCCATCGACTTGGCCTGCATCGAAACCGAGAAGACCTGCTGGACGATGGAGTCGTGCAGGTCCCGGGCCAGCCGCTGCCGTTCCTGCCGGCGCACGACGTCGCGTTCCCGTTGCATCAGCGCGGCGTAGTCGACCGCGATCGCTGCCTGCTCGGCCATGGCCAGCAGGAATTCCAGCGTCCGCGCGCCGACGACCTGGCCGGCCGCGAAGAAGGCGTTGAGCACGCCGGCCGCGCGCCCGCGGATCATCAGCGGCACGCTGGCGAAGGAGTCCCAGCTCAGTTCGCCCAGATATTGCCGCAGCGGTTCCCAGCGCGGGTCGCTCTCGATCGTCGCCCACCGGTGCGCGACGACGATGGGCTCGGCGTTCTCCAGCACGTCCAGCATGCGCAGGGACGCGCCCCGCTCCTTGCATTCGAGCAGCCGGTCGAAGAAGTCCGGCCAGTGCCGGAAGCCGGCCGAGCCCATGATCCGCAGACCCCGGCCGCTGTCGTCGACGGTGAGGATCTGCACCCCCGCCAACGCATCGGTCTGCAGCACTTCGTGCGCCAGCGCGTCGAGCGTGGCCGACAGCGACCCTTGCGAGGCGAGTTTCGCCGCGGTGCGGGCGACCGCGGCGATTCGGCGCTGCCGGTGCCGTTCATCGGTGACGTCACGGAACGCGACCACCGTGCGGCCGGCGCCACTCGCCGCGCGCTGGACGCGGTAGGCGAATTCGCGGCGCGGCCCGGAACCGGCGGTCCAGCTGGTCACCTGCTCGCCGGGATCATCGTCGAACAGCCCCGCCGGCTCGGCCGCCGCGCCCTGAGCCAGCGCGAACGGCGACGCCGCCCCGACGAGGTCGCCTTCCGGCACGCCGAACAACCGGCACCCGGCCCGGTTCATCCGGATGAACCGGCCTTGCTGGTCCACCACGGCGAGGCCGTCCGGGGCGTCGTCCGCCCACTCCATGAGCGCGGACGCGCCGACGTCTTCATGCGAGCCAGAGATGGCGAACCTCCTCAACGTCCGCGGTGACGGTGAGCATCGGACGGCGGGTGGTACCGCCTATCCGCCCAGGATGCATCCTGCGTCCGCCGGGCGCACCCTCGATGTCCGCCGCCGCGGGCCGAAGGCGCGAATCCGGGTCACTTGACGTAGCGGCGGCTCGGCGTACCCGCCGCCACCTCGGGCTTTTCGTCATCTTCGACCCGTGGCCGCCGGGCGCGGGCTCAGTCGGTGCTGTCATGTTGCGCCATCCATACCGCGACTTGCGACCGCGTGGTGACACCCAGCTTGGTGAAGATCCGCTCGACGTGCCCGTCGACGGTGCGAGGGGACAGCACGAGCTTGGCCGCGATCGCCTTGTTCGTGAGCCCTTCGGTGATCAGCTCGGCCACCTCGCGTTCCCGGCGGGTGAGCGTGACCGACGGGGAGTCGCCGACGTCGCCAGCCAGATCCGCGACTGACCGGCCGAGCGGGTCGCGGGGACGCACCCTGCCCTCTTCGAACAGGACCTGAAAGCGGACCTCGCCGAGCGAGGCCGCGGCGTCCGCACGACAATGTGCCGACGCCTTCGAGAAGATCGGGCCGAAGGCGTCGACCGAGGTACCGAACGAGGTCCACAGCACCGAGGCGCCTCCCAGGAGGCGTGCCGCGTCTTCGAACTCGGCACGCGAACCCGCAATCCAGGCGAGCAGTTCGATACCCAGCACCATACTGACGTAGTTCGCGTTGGGCGTCATGACCAGGGCCTGGTGGACTGTCGCGGCCGCGGTGCCATCGTGGTCGCCGGCTAGCCAGTGGTCGAACGCACGCGCCCACAGCGCCTCCGACCGGGCCCAGGTCTCGCCCCGTCGCCCGGCGAGCTCGATCGCCTCGGTGCAGGCCAGCTGGGCGGCATCGTGATCGCCACAGTGCGAAATGGCGACGCTGTACTGAAACAGCCCCCACAGCAGCGCCGCGGCGTCGTCCCGCTCCCGCATGATGTCGAGGCCCTCTGCGAAATGCGCGGCGGCCGTCTCCGGGTCACCGGAGAACAGGCTCGTGGTGCCGCGCAGGATCAGGACGTAGCCGCGCAAGTGGAGTTCGGCCAGCGAATCCGCGATACCGGCGCATTCGTCCAACCAGGCCGTCGCGGCGTATCGATCGCCCTGGAGCAGGGCGACCCACGCAGCGACCCACAGGGCGTGCCCGCGCTCCGCGGAGGGGGCCGTCGACCTCTGGAGGACCTGGTCGAACAGACGTCGGCCGGTCGCGAGGAAACCTCCGAGCGTCCAGTGGTAACGCAGGGCCGAGATGAGCACCAGGGCGTGGACAGGTTCTCCACCCTCGGCCAGTGACCAGTCGAGCGCGGCGACAAGGTTGTCGCGCTCCACCCGCAGCCGCGTGAGGTTGTCCGCCTGTCCCGGGCCGCACCAGCTGTCACAGCTGTCCTGGGCCAGGCCGAGGTAGTAGTCGCGATGCCGTTCTCGCACCGCGTCCGCCTGGTCACCACGCGAGAGCAGCTCTCTGCCGTACTGCCGAATGGTTTCCAGCAGCCGGTAGCGGGCGTGCGGTGACTCCGGCCGTGCGGTCACCACCGATTTCGCGACGAGATCGTCGAGCAGGTCGACGATCGTTTCGGGGCCGATGCCGGAACCGGAGCAGATCCCTTCGACCGCGGCCAGGTCGAACTCTCCCGGAAAGACCGACAGCCTGGCCCAGAGCAGTCGTTCCTGCTCGGTGCAGAGGTCGTAGCTCCAGTCGATCAGCGCGCTCAGTGTCTGCTGGCGTGAGAGCGCCGCGGGGTTGCCGCGGGTGAGCAGGTGAAACCGGTCGTCCAGCCGGTCGGCGACCTGCTCCACCGACAGGGAGCGCAACCGGGTCGCCGCCAGTTCGATGGCCAGTGGCAGCCCGTCCAGGCGGCGGCACAGCCTGGCGACGGCTTCGCGGTTGCCGTCGTGGAGCTGGAACGTGGGACGCACCGCGGTGGCGCGGTCGATCAGCAGCGCCACCGACTCGTACTTCGCCAGCAGTGCGGCGCGCGGCACGCGGTCGGGGGAGGGGACGGGGAGCGGATCGATCACCAGGACCTGCTCGGCCGGCAGCCCGAGTGGCTGGCGGCTGGTGGCCAGGATGTGCAGATCCGGTGCCCGCCGCAGCAGGCAGTCCACCAGGGACGCGCAGGCGCCGACCAGGTGCTCGCAGTTGTCGAGGATCATCAGCAGCCGCCGGTCGGCGAGATGGGCGGCGAGCTGTTCTTTGGCGAGCCGGGTGGACTGGTCCTTCACCCCCAGGGCCGCGGCGACGGCGTCCGCGAGCCGGACCGGGTCGGTGAGCGCGGCCAGGTCGACCAGCCACACTCCGTCGCGGAAGGCACGCCCGGCGAGGTCGCCGGCTTGCACGGACAGCCGGGTCTTGCCCACGCCGCCGGGACCGGTGAGCGTGAGCAGCCGGGAGGCCTCCATCCACCGCTTGACCTCGGCCAGCTCCTGCTGACGTCCCACGAAGCTGCTCGCGAGACTCGGCAGGTTCCCGGCGGGCCGCGATGCCCTCTGCTCGTTCATCAGAATGTCAGCTTGACATCCGGCCGCGTAAAGTTCGAGCGCAGCGCGGCCGATTTCCCGGCCGAAGTATCCAAACGCGACGAATGACGTAGGCGTGGGTACGGCCTCACGCCGCGCATATCCGGTCATTACGCGCTTATCCCTGGCGAGTGCCGCTCCTTACCGTCGACAAAGGCCGCCACCGTCGCTGCCGTCGGGGCCCTCGGTGGCGCGCACAGTCCGAGTGGCGAGGAGTTGATCGCAGTGACGGGGCCGAATACCGGTGAGTCCACGGCCGACGCACCCGTGGGTGCCCGCGCGAGGGTGCCTTTCGACGGCGAGCTCATCGTTCTCGCCCGTTGGGTGGAGTCCGAGGGGATCGTGTCACTCGAGCTGGGGTTGCCGACCGGCGAACAGCTGCCGGCCTGGGAGCCAGGAGCACACGTCGACCTGGTCCTGCCCAATGGGCTGACCAGGCAGTATTCGCTGTGCGGCCAGGTCGGCGACCGCAAGCGCTGGCGCGTCGGGGTGCTGCGTGAACCCGAGAGCCGGGGCGGGTCGACCTACGTTCACGACCATCTCGAAGAAGGCGCGACGTTGCGCGTTCGCGGCCCGCGCAACAACTTCCCGCTGCTGTCGTCCCCGAAGTACGTCTTCATCGGCGGGGGCATCGGGGTCACCCCACTGCTGCCGATGATCCACAAGGCGCAGGAGAACGGCGCGGACTGGGTGCTGCACTACGGCGGCCGCAGCCGCGCCTCGATGGCGTTCCGGCAGGAACTCGAGTGCTACGGCGAGCGGGTCCGGTGTTATCCGCAGGACGAGGTCGGGCTGCCCGACCTGGACCAGGTGCTTGGCACCCCGGCCGAGTCCACGCTGGTGTACTGCTGCGGACCGGCCGGTCTGATCGACGCCGTGGAGGTCCGCTGCCAGCGGTGGGCGAAAGGCAGTTTGCACGTCGAGCGGTTCAGCGCCTCCGGCCCGGCGGCCGAGACCGACGACGGGCCGATCGAGGTCGAGCTGCGGGCTTCGGGCAAGACCATCACGGTTCCCGCGGAGATGTCCATCCTCGAGGCGGTCGAGAACGAGGCGATCTCGGTCATCTCGTCCTGTGCGGAAGGTATCTGCGGTTCGTGCGAGACCGCGGTGCTCGACGGCGAGATCGACCATCGCGACCAGCTGCTCACCGACGACGAGCGGGCCGCCATGGACACGATGATGATCTGCGTGTCCCGGGCGAAATGCGGCCGCCTGGTGCTGGATCTGTGACCCGCGGGGACAAGCAGGGTAACGCACCCGGGTAATTCACCCCTACGGCAGGCCAGGGTCCCGTTGCGACGATTCGGGTAACGCTTACCACGACCAGAGGGACAACGATGACCTCAACAGCCGACGCCACCGCCCCGCCGAGCGGGGAGCGGGCGGGCGTCCCCGTCACTGCCGGCCGGTTGTTCATCGACGGCGAGTGGGCCCCACCCGGTGACCGCCGCCGATCCGTGCTCGACCCGGCCACCGGCGCCGAGATCACCACGGTCGCCGAGGCCGGCGCGGACGATGTGCACCGGGCGGTCACGGCGGCACGCCGGGCCTTCGACGCCGGGCACTGGTCCCGGCTGCCCGGCCGCGAACGCGGGCGGATGCTACTCAAGGCCGCACAGCTGGTGCGAGAGCACAGCGAAGAGCTCGCGCGGCTGGAATCGCTGGACACCGGCAAGCCGCTCGTGTTCAGCCGGATGATCGACGTCAGCACCGCCGCGGACATGCTGGAGTACTACGGGTCGCTGGCGACTTCGGTGGAAGGTGCGGTGCGCTCCGCCGGCACACCAATGATGGCCTACACCCGGCGCGAGCCGCTCGGTGTCGTCGGCGCGATCACGCCGTTCAACTTCCCGCTCGTGCTCTCGGTGTCCAAGATCGCCCCGGCGCTGGCCGCGGGGAACGCGATCGTGCACAAGCCTTCGGAAGAGACTCCGCTGACAGCGCTGCGCATGGCGGACCTGCTGACCGAGGCCGGGGTGCCCGCGGGCATTTTCAGCGTGCTCACCGGCGGCGGGGAAGTGGGCCAGGCCCTGGCCGCGGATGGGCGGATCGACAAGGTGGCGTTCACCGGGTCGACCGCGGTCGGCCGCAAGATCGCCGCCGCCGCGGGGGAGAACCTGCAGCACGTCACCGTGGAACTCGGCGGTAAGAGCGCGAACCTGATCTTCGCGGACGCCGACATCGAGGCCGCCGTGGCGTCGGCGATCAACGGATTCGTCTACAACACGGGACAGTTCTGCATGGCGGGCACCAGGGTGCTGGTCGAGCGCCCGGTCTACGACCAGGTCGTCGAGGCGATCGCGGCAGGTTCGGCACACGTGCCCGTCGGTGACCCGTTCGACGAAACCACGGTGATCGGCCCGATGACCGGCCCGCGGCACCTGGAGAAGGTTCGCTCTTTCCTGCGCCGCGCGGCCGAGGGCGGAGCCCGGGTGCTGGGCGCGGGTTCGGCGGAGGACGAGACCTCGCCGTCGGGCGGCTACTTCGCGCGGCCGACCGTCCTTGCCGACGTGGCGCAGGATTCGCCGTTCGTCCAGGAAGAGATCTTCGGGCCCGTCCTGACGGTGCAGCCGTTCGACAGCGAGGAAGAAGCCATCCGGCTGGCGAACGACACACCCTACGGCCTCGCCGCCGGCCTGCAGACGACAAACGTCGCCCGCGCCCACCGGGTCGCCGCCGCGCTGCAAGCCGGACTGGTGTGGGTCAACGGCTGGGGCGTGCTCGACGTGACGATGCCCATCGGCGGCTACAAGGCGTCGGGCTACGGCCGGGAGTGCGGTCCCGAGGGACTGGACGAATACCTGCAAACGAAATCCGTCCTGATCAGCTTGTGAGGCGAGTGCTCGTGCACATCGACATCGACCGGGACCGCTGCAAGGGCTACGGCGTCTGCGTCCAGTCGGCGCCGGAGATCTTCGATCTTGACGACGAAGGCGATCCCGTCGTCCTCAAGTCCGAAGTGGATCCGGCGGACTCGCCGGGCGCCGTCCTGGCGGAGAAGTCCTGTCCCATGCAAGCCGTCCGGCTCAACTGACCAACGCCCGCATTTTCCGGAAAGGATCAACGGTGACCACCACGGAAGCCACCTACGAGACCGACCTCGACCTGTTCTCCGACGAGGTCCTCATGGACCCGTTCCCGCACTACCGCGGGCTGCGCGAGCTGGCGCCGGTCGTCTATCTGAGGAAGTACGACCTGTACGGGCTCTTCCGGTACGACCAGGTGCGTGCCGCACTGAACAACTGGGAGACCTTCAGCTCGGCCCAGGGGGTCGCGCTGAACCCCATCGCGAACGAGGCGTGGAAGGACTCCATCCTGTGCATGGACCCGCCGCACCACCGCACCATCCGCAAGGTCTTCGACGACGCGCTGCGCCCCAAGTTCATCCGGCAGGTGGCGGGCGACATCGAGGCACAGGCCGAAACGCTGGTCGACGAGCTGCTCCAGCGCGGTGAGTTCGACGGCGTCACGGACTTCGCGCACAAGCTGCCGGTCAGCATCGTGATGGACCTGGTCGGGTTTCCCCGTGACGAAGGCCGGGACAAGATCCTCGGCTGGGCGGTCAACAGCTTCAACTTCGCCGGGCCGCCCGGGGAACGCCAGACCGCGTCACTGCCGATCGCGCAGGCGCAGCTGGAATACCTCATCAGCAACGCCAAACCGGAGAACCTGCTGCCCGACAGCTTCGGCAAGATCGTCTACGGTGCCGCCGAGCGTGGCGAGATCAGCCAGCAGGAAGCCGTCACGATGATGCTGGGCTACGCCAACGCGGGCCTGGACACCACCATCAACGCGGTCGGCAGCACGTTGTGGCTCCTGGCGCGCAACCCCGAGCAGTGGAACGCCATCCGTCAGGAGCCGAAGCTCGTACCGAGCGCGTTCCTGGAAGGCATCCGGCTCGAGTCACCGGCGCAGTTCTTCTCCCGCGTCACCACCCAGGACGTGGACGTGGAGGGCATCACGATCCCGAAGGGGGCGCGCGTGCTGCACTCCTACGGCTCGGCCAACCGCGACGAACGGCACTACCCGGACCCGGACTCCTTCGATGCCCGCCGCAACCCGGTGGACACGCTCGCCTTCGACTCGGGCATCCATACCTGCCCCGGGCGGACACTGGCCTCGATGGAGGGCCACGCGCTGTTCACCGCGCTCGCCAAGCGCGTCACGAAAATCGAGCTGACGGGCGAGCCCACCAGGTCGGTCAACAGCATCACCCGAGGCCTGGACAGCCTGCCCGTCCGCATTTCCTGACCCGACCGAGCCACGGGGTGGTCCGGCCGGGTACCGCGGTCGCAGGCGGGGCCACCCCGTTCCCCACCCACTACCGCGTGCGAGGACAACGATGCCCACCACGACCACCGCCGCCGTCGTCGAGGCGCCCGGCGAACCCTTCACCCTGCAGCAGATCGAACTCGACGACCTTCGGCCCGGCGAGGTCCTCGTGCGGATGGTCGCGGCCGGCCTCTGCCACACCGACCTCAGCGTCCACGCCGGCTACATTCCATTCACACTGCCCGGCGTGCTCGGGCATGAGGGCGCCGGCGTCGTCGAAGCGGTGGGCAGCGCGGTCACCCGCGTCAGCCCGGGAGACCCGGTGGCGCTTTCGTTCACCTCGTGCGGGAAATGCCGCCACTGCCGTAGCGGCCACCCCGCCTACTGCACGACCTGGGTTCCCGCCAACATGTTCAACGGCGGCGTGCGGGCCGACGGCAGCGCCACGCTCCGACGAGCCGGTGAGCCCCTCGGCGGCCGCTTCTTCGGCCAGTCGTCGTTCAGCGCGAAAGCCGTCGTGGACGAGCGCAGCGTCGTCAAGGTGAGCGGGGACGTTCCACTGGAACTGGTCGCGCCGCTGGGCTGCGGCATCCAGACCGGTGCCGGGACCGTGCTCAACATCCTGCGCCCGGACGCGGGCAGCACACTCGCGGTCTTCGGTACGGGCGCCGTCGGTCTCGCCGCGATCGCCGCGGCCGCGCTCAACCCGCTCAGCGCGGTCGTCGCCGTTGACCGGGTCGACTCCCGGCTCGACCTCGCACTCGAACTCGGTGCGACGCACCGGATCAACGCCGCGAGCGAGGACGTCGCCAAGGTACTCGGGGAGATCACCGACGGCGCCGGGCTCGACTACGCGATCGACACGACGGCCAACATGGGTGTGCTGCGCACGGCCGTCGAGGCGCTGGGCACGTTCGGCTCCTGCGCGGCCATCGGCGCAGCCCCGATCGGCACCGAAATCGCCCTGGACTACACCGGCTTGCTGGTCGGGCGGTCCATCGTCGGGGTCACCGAGGGCGACTCGGATCCCGAATCCTTCATCCCACTGCTGGTCGAGCTGTACCGGCAAGGGCGGCTGCCGCTTGACAAGATCGTCAAGACCTACGCGTTCGGCGAGATCAACCAGGCCGCCGCGGACGCCCGTGAGGGGTCGACGATCAAACCGGTTCTCGTCTTCGACGCGTGAAGGAGAGTGCCATGACCAAGCACCCGAAACCACGCGGCCGCACTGCGGGTGATCCGCTCGTCGACCTCGTGCACGCCGCTGGCGATGCGGTCCGCGAGCACGGCTGGGACGCCGTTTCCCGTGCCGTGGCCGCCACGCGGCCCGGCGGCACGAATTCTCCGCCGGCCGAGCTTCGTGGTGTTTACGCCGCCGTGAACCGGCTTTCGCGGAGCGCCTGGACGCCGATCATCACACCGCTGGTCACCGCACTCGTGGCCGGGGTCAAGCATCCGCAGGTCGACAAGCGCGGCTGGGCCGAGGACATGCTCGGCCGTTCCCTCGAGATACCGATCGCGCAGCATCCGACGGGACCGATGACGCGGGCCCGGCAACGGCGTCTGCTCGCGGTTCTCGGGAGCACGCAGATCGTCGGAATCGCTTCTGCAGCAAGGAAAGCACCCAAGGCCAAACAGGCGTTCGCCACCGGCATGATGATTCCGGGCGGGGGATTCCTCTACAGCCGGGACCCGCTCCGGTTCGCCGCCTCGATGGTGGCGTTCGCGTTCAGCCTGCTGCTGTGGTTCGGTGCCGGGGGCATGGTCGTGCCGCCACTGGTCTGGGCCGCGGCCGCGGCTCTCGCCGCGCGGCGGGCCGGTCGGGCGGACAAGACGTGGCAGGGTGCGGCTTTCGCGATCGGCGCGGCGGTGGCCGTGCTGGGAGTCGAGCAGTATCGGTTGCGGCGCAAGACTTTCCAGAAACAGGTCGAACAGGCTAGCGCGGCGAACGGATTGCTGTCGGCCGCACGGCCACCGTTGCGCGGTGACGCGCGTCCCGCGGTGCACGCCGGCCCGGAACTCGGCGATGAGGAACTCGCGCTCACCCGGCGTTTCGTCGACATGGCCCGGCAAGCTCCGGACGACTGGTCGAATTGGACGGTCATCGACCAGTTCCAGCCCGCCGCGCTGCGTTACCAGGTCGACGCGATGATCAACACGCTCGCGCTGCAGCGCTATGTGCACAACCCCTCGGCCACCGCCTACCTCGACGACGCGCAACGCCGTCTCATCGAGCGCTACCAGCAGAAGAAGGTCTGGGGCTACTGGGCATTGGAGAACCTGTGGGGCAACCTGGAGTGGGATCCGGATCCGGGCAAGAAACAGAACATCATGATGACCGGGTACTTCGCCCTCTCGATCGGTCTCTACCAGACCGTCAGCGGGGATTTCAGCCACAGCGAACGCGGCGCGATCACCTTTGCCTGGAACAAGCGCCGCCGGTACCGCTACAGCCTCGGCGAACTGTGCTCCGCCCTGACCGCCGACTACGTCCGGTCTCCCTGGGGCCTGGTCGTCTGCGAACCCAACTGGATCTTCTCCCTGTGCAACCTCCGTGGCGGCACGGCATTACGGGTCCATGACCGGCTGCACGGCACGAACTTCTGGGAACAGGTCAAGGACGGTTATGTCCGCGGCTTCGAGCAGGAGATAGTGCGCCCGGACGGGATGGTCAACGCCTACCGGTCCAGCCGGGCCGGGCTGGGGCAGATCGGCGTCGTGTCGGCCACCGACCTGCGCCCGCTGATCCCGCACGTGGCCGACCGCGGTTACCTGCTGCTGCAGGCGGCCTGCAAACAGGAGGCCGGGTCGGTGCACACCCCCTTCGCGGGTGACGACAGACTCCTCGACCCGGGCAACTATTCGTTCCATCCGCTCACCGCCTATGCCGCGGTGATGGAGGAAGGCCGCGAAGCCGGCGACGAAGATCTTTACCGTGGTGCGTACGCGGAACTGAAAGAGCGGGCGGCGCCGCGGATCGACGACCGCGGCTGGCTCACCGTCGACGGCGCATCCACCCTGGCCTACACACTGTTCGGCCGGGCGTTGTTCGGCCGGGCCGGCGGATGGCTCGATCTCGTCGAAAAGGGCATGCCGCGGCAGTGGCTCGACGGACCCGTCCTCGACACCGTCCCGTATCCCGACGCGATGGTCGCCCGCGCGGTCAGCGACGGTGCCGCCCTGGACGTGGTGCTGCGCTCGACCAACGGGGGCGGGCGCATCGAGGTCGGCTTCGCGCGGTTGAAGCCGCGGCAGAAGTACGGGCTGCACGGCGCGTTGGACGAGACCGTCGTCGCCGACGAGCACGGAAGAGCGCACGCCGTGATCGACCTCGAAGACCGGCGCGAGGTCAGGGTGAGCCCCCATGCCTGAGCTGGATATGCGACGCCTCAAGGATTTCCTGGAATCGCGACGGGCGGCCGTCGCCGCCAGGATCGCCGCGCAACCGGGGGAGTGGATGAGCATTCCCGCCTGGTCGCGGTGGTTCCGGGT
Source organism: Amycolatopsis sp. (assembly GCA_035248845.1). Classification (GTDB taxonomy): domain Bacteria; phylum Actinomycetota; class Actinomycetes; order Mycobacteriales; family Pseudonocardiaceae; genus Amycolatopsis_E. The sequence continues at coordinate 41,160 of DATFHB010000058.1, forward strand.
CGCCTACCGGCTGCGTCGCCGCGACCTGACCGAGCAGGCGCCGCCCGGGACACGATGATGTCCTTCATCGTGGCGCATTCCCACGGCGACACCACAGGCGTGGACCCGGCGGATCTCCTCGGCACGGGACTGATCATCGCCGCCGCGGCCCTGTATCTGTGGGCCGCGGCGCGCCCGTCGCGCAGCGGACGCCGATGGCCGGCGGCCCGCGGCGCGGCGTACCTGTCCGGGCTCGTCCTGCTCGCCTTGGCCTTGTTCACCGACGTGGGCGGTGACCACGACGACCTGACCGTCCACATCGGACGGCACCTGGTGCTGATGATGATCGTGGCCCCGCTGCTCGTCGGCGGCGGACCCCTGCGCCTGCTGTTGCGCAGCCTGCCACGCCGGCGCCGGATGATTCTTGTCGAGGTCATGCAGGATCCGGCCGTACGCGCCGTCACCGCGGGTCGCTGGGCGGGGCTGTTGCTGACCGTCGACTACTACGGATCGATGGCGGTGTACCTGCACACCGCGTGGTTGCCGGCCTCCGAGGAACACCTGTGGCTGCACGTCGCGACGCATGTCTACTTCGTGCTGTGCGGGGTGTTGTTCTGGTCGGCGCTGCTCGGTCAGGACCCGACGGGCTGGCGGCCCGGTTACCGCACGAAGCTGACGATGACGCTGGTGGGCGTCCCGGCCAATGTCCTGCTCGGCTGGAGTCTTCTCTGGCGTGCGCCCGCGCTCGCCGGGCACGGCGCGGCCGAACTCATCGCCGCGGCCTGGGCGGTGGCCGTCGGTGGCTCGGTGCTCAGTGTGGGTGGCGCGGCCGTGGTCGTCGTTCGCCGGCGCCGCGCCGACAAACGGCGGTTCGAGCAGGCTGTGAGGGAGGAACCGTGGCATGTTGCGTCCTGATCGCCATGGCGATCGCGTCCCTGCGGCGCCGGATCTCCCGTCGTCGCGCGGAACAGTCGGTGCGTAACTGATGACCGGAAGTCGAGAACGGCGCCGGTACCGGGTCGAGGCCACGGTACCGGCGCCGTCAGTCTTGGCGGGGTCAGACGAGCTGACGCACCAGAATCGTCGCGACGCACGCGGGTTTCGGCGCGTCCTCGGCCGCGATCGTCATGGTGATCGACAGTTGCACGCCGCCGTTGACCTCGGTGACCTGGTCGAGGACGGCGGTGGCGCGGACCTTGCTGCCGACCGGCACCGGTGCGGGGAAGCGGATCTTGTCGCAGCCGTAGTTGACGGTGAGGGCGAACCCGGTGAACTCGATGATCTCCGGCAGCAGCCGCGGAACGAGGGACAGCGTCAGGTACCCGTGCGCGATCGGACCGCCGAACGGGCCCTTCTTCGCGCGCTCGACATCCACGTGGATCCACTGGTGGTCACCGGTCGCGTCGGCGAACTGGTTGACCGCCTCTTGCGTGATCTCGACCAGGCCGCTTTGTCCCAGCGGCTCGCCAAGGGGGAGTGACCGGATGCCGTCCAGTCCATTCACGGCGGTGGGGCTCATGTCACGCCTCCCCGACCTCGAGCGGTGCCGGCGTGAAGTCCTGCAACCGGCCGGCATACGTTTCGGCGAAGAGCGCGGAGACGTCCTGCGCCGTCCAGCCTCCGGAGTGGAACTGCTCGTCGGCCACGGCCGGATGGGTCCACAGCGCGATCCGGTCGCCGCCCGCCGCGATCGCCTGACCGGTGATCAGCTCGGACTCCTTCGACGCGAGATACACGATCACGGGCGCGACATCGTCCGGAGAGCCAAGCCCCTTGCGCCGCACGGCTTCCGGCACCGGTTCGCCGGCCTCGACCTTCTCGACGAGCTCGCCGAGCCCGGGAATCGTCGCCACCATGCGGGTCAGCGCGGTGGGCACGATGGCGTTCACCGTCACGCCGATCTTCGCGTGTTCGACGGCCCAGGTGCGCATTACGGCCACGATGGCGCCTTTGGAGGCCGAATACGCGGTCTGGCCGAAACTGGCCCGCTGTCCGGCCGGAGAGCCGACGAGAATCAGGCGGCCGCCCTCGCCCTGGGCGCGGAACTGCTGGACCGCGGCGCGGCCGCAGGTGAAGGTGCCCCGCAGGTGGCTGTTCACCACGAGGTCGAAGTCCTCGTCGGTGGTATTGCGCAGTGTCTTGTCGCGCAGCGCCCCCGCGTTGGTCACCATCACGTCGAGCCTGCCGAATTCGTCGACGGCCCGTCGCACGAGTGCGTCGGCGGTTTCGGCACCTCCGACGGCGCCGACCTCGGCAACGGCTTTCCCGCCCGCGTCGACGATGGACTTCACGGTCTCCTCGGCGACATCGCCGTCGAGGTCGTTGACCACGACCGACGCGCCGGCCGCCGCGAGGGCGCGCGCGTAGGACCGGCCCAGGCCGCGGCCCGATCCGGTGACCACGGCAACTCTGCCGTCGAGCATGTGTCCTCCTTGAGAGACGACGCGCTGGGCGCCGGTAGACGTCCGACACGCGACCGCGGCGGCACCGGCCGCCGCATCGCTGGCACCTCCGACGTTAGGAGCCGGCCGCGCGGAGGGGATGCCGCCGATGACGGGTTCTTCGCTCGCTTCCGTCCTGCTCGATCTACGACGCTTGTCGTAGGCGACGCCGAGGAGCGCTGCTCAGGCCGGTCCTCGGCCGTGGGGCGAACCGGCGCGATGCGCGTCCTGAATGGCCGTCACGACGTCGACGGGTCCGGCGTCCTTGAGCAGATAGCCGGTCGCGCCACGGGCCAGCGCGGCACGAATCCCTTCCTCCTGCCCGAAACTCGTCAGGATCACCACCCGGACGCCGGGATAGTGCCGGGCGATCCGCCCGGTCGTGGTGATCCCGTCCATCCTGGGCATCAGCAGATCGAGCAGCACGACGTCCGGCAGATCCCCGCGCCGGTCCATGGCTTCCAGCTGCCGCAACGTTTCCACCCCGTCCCCGGCCTCCGCGGCGACCACGATGCCCAGTACTTCGAGATAGGCCCGGATTCCGCGCCGCACCGCGGCCTGATCGTCCACGAGGAACACGCGTACGGTTCCCGTCGTTACGTCGCTGGGCATGTCGGGACCTCCGGCTGGACGGTGAGGCAGGGGTCGCCGGTGAATGCGCGGCCGCCTCCAGAATGCACATGCGGCAAGCGGTCGTCAGCACGAACGCGCACTTGCCGGTCCATTGCGCGGCAGATCTACGTCATTTGTCACGGCCGGTGTGCTGTGCCCGGCCGGGCAGGCTCGGTCATAGCACCATATGCCTGCCGCTCTGGGGTTCCTACGATCAAATTTGGTTTCCAACGACTCGACGAGGAGTGCCGACATGGACACGAGCCGGCTGACCGCGATCGACGTGCACACGCATGTCCTCGCCTCGGTGAACGAAAAGGAGCGCACCGGAACCTCGGCGGATTCCCTGGCCAAGGTCTTCGGCTCGATTCCTGAGCTGACCGTGCCGGAACTGGCCGATTACTACCGCGAACGCGACATGGCGGCGGTGGTGTTCACGGTCGACTCGATCACCCGCACCGGTGCCGAGGCACGAGTGTCCAATGAGGAAATCGCCGAACAGGCGGCCCGGTATCCGGACACGCTGATTCCCTTCGCCAGCGTGGACCCGGGCCGGGGCGAAGCCGGAGTACGGATGGCCAAGCGGCTCATCTCCCAGTACGGGGTGCGTGGCTTCAAGTTCCACCCCAGCGACCAGGGCTTCTTCCCCAACGACCTGGCCGCCTATCCGCTGTACGAGGTGATCGCCGAAGCGGGGCTGCCCGCCTTGTTCCACAGTGGACAGACCGGTGTCGGCGCCGGGCAGCGCGGCGGGGGCGGTATCCGCCTGAAGTACTCCAACCCCATGCACCTCGACGACGTCGCTGTCGATTTCCCTGACATGCCGATCATCATCGCCCACCCCTCGGTGCCCTGGCAGGACGAGGCGCTGGCGGTCGCCGGGCACAAGCCGCAGGTCTACATCGACCTGTCCGGCTGGTCGCCGAAGTACTTCCCGCCGCAGCTGGTCGCGCAGGCGAACTCGCTGCTGAAGAACAAAGTTCTCTTCGGCTCGGACTTCCCCGCGCTCTCGCCTGACCGCTGGATGAAGGACTTCGCCAAGCTGGAGATCAAGGACGAGGTCCGGCCACTCATCCTCAAGGAGAACGCGATCCGCCTGTTCGGCCTGGATCCCGCCGGGGACAAGGAGGTCTGAGCGCGATGGATGTCTCCTTCGGCACCATCTGGGAGGCGGTGGCCCGCGCGCTCCCCGAGGCGACCGCGATCTCCGAGCCGGGCCGGGACTACACCTACCGGGAGTTCGAGGACCGCGCCGCACGGCTCGCGAGCGCGCTCTCCGCGGCCGGGGTCGGGGCCGGCGACACGGTCGCCTGCTACCTGTACAACGGCGCGGCCTACCTCGAAACCGTGTTCGCGGCGCTCAAGATCGGCGCCGTCCCGGTCAACGCGAACTACCGCTACACCCAGGACGAACTGTCCTCCCTGCTCGCTGACGCCGACGCAGCCGCGATCGTGTTCAGCGGCGAGCTCGCAGGCAACGTCACGCACGCCGCCGAGCACGTGGAATCACTGCGGCTCCTCGTCCGTGTCGGCGAGCAACCCGACGACCGGCCCGGCCCGAACGCGCCGGAGCTCGAAGCGCTGCTGGCCTCGGTCGAACCACGGCCGGCGGAACAGCGGCCGGGCACCGACCAGATCTTCATGTACACCGGCGGCACCACGGGCAGGCCCAAGGGCGTCATCTGGCGACAGACCGATCTGCTGCATTCCCTTGCCGTACCGGTCTTCCGGCCCCTTGGCGCCGATCACATCCCCGCTTCGCTGAGCGAAGCGGTGGACATCGCCACCGAGGCACACCGCACCGGCAAGTCACCGGCGACCATGCCGGTCGTGCCGCTGATGCACGCGACCGGCCTGTTCAACTCCATGGGCGCGCTGCTGGTCGGCGGCCGGGTCATCACGGCCCGGCGCGGCGGACTCAACCCGCGGCACGTGTGGGAGACCGTCGCCGCGCACCGCGCGGGAACGGTCATCGTCGCCGGCAACGCCGTCTGCCAGCCCCTGGTCGACGAGCTCCGCACCGCCGAATCCGAAGGCCGCCCGCACGACCTGAGTTCGCTGCGCGCGGTGCTCAGTTCCGGGACCGCGCTCAGCGACCGGCTCAAGCGCGCCCTGCACGAGCGGGCCTCGGTGACGATCACCGATGCCATCGCGTCGAGCGAGGGGGGACCGTTCGCGTTCGCGGTCACGTCCTCGACGGCCGACCTGCCGGCCCGGTTCTTCCCGGTGCCCGTCACGAAGGTGATCCGCAACGACGACCACGACGTCGCCCCGGGCAGCGGCGAATCCGGCGTGCTCGCCTACAGCGGGCCGATGCCACTGGGCTACCACAAGGACAGCGCCAAGACCACCACGACGTTCCGCACCATCGACGGCGTCCGGTACGCCATCCCGGGCGATCTGGCGGAGGTGGAGGCCGACGGCGCCATCCGGTTCCTCGGCCGCGGCTCCGGTGTGATCAACACCGGCGGAGAGAAAGTCCACCCGCAGGAGGTCGAGGATGCGCTGCTGTCGCACCCGGACGTGATCGACGGCGTCGTCGTCGGCGTCCCGGACGACACCTGGGGCGAGCGCGTCGCCGCGGTGGTCGCGACGACCAACGACGCCTTGTCCCAGCAGGACGTCCAGGAATGGGTGCGGCGCAGTCTGGCCGGCTACAAGGTGCCCCGCAGTGTCGTGCTGCTGCCCAAGCTGCCGCGGACGCCCACCGGCAAGCTCGAGCTCGACTGGGCCCGTAACACCATTCAGAGCAAGACTGGGTCCACGGCGGGATGAAAGCCCCCGAGGATGACATCGACGAGTCCGCGCTGCACGTCGGCGAGGTGCACGACCACGCCGCCGGGATGACGGCGGTCGCGGTTTCCCTCAAACGCGCCTACGACCAGATGGGCGTGGCCAGGACCGTGAAGACCCTGCCCCTGCTCAACCAGCGGCACGGATTCGACTGCCCAGGCTGCGCCTGGCCCGAACCACAGGGACGGCGCAAACCCGCCGAATTCTGTGAGAACGGCGCCAAAGCCGTCGCCGAGGAAGCCACCGCGCGACGGGTGACCCGGGAGTTCTTCGCGCTGCACTCGGTGCGCGAACTCGCCACGAAGACCGACTACTGGCTGGGACAGCAGGGGCGGCTCACCGAGCCGATGGTGCTGCGGCCCGATGCCACGCACTACGAACCGATCTCCTGGGACGCGGCGTTCGGCTTGCTGGCCGGCGAGCTCACGGCGATGGCATCGCCGGACGAGGCGCTGTTCTACACGTCCGGCCGCACGAGCAACGAGGCCGCGTTCCTGTATCAGTTGTTCGCGCGCAGCCTGGGCACGAACAACCTCCCGGACTGCTCGAACATGTGCCACGAGAGCTCCGGTGCGGCGCTGACGGAGACGATCGGTATCGGCAAGGGTTCGGTCAGTCTCGCCGACCTGCACCAGGCGGATCTGATCCTGGTGGTGGGCCAGAACCCCGGCACCAATCATCCCCGGATGCTGTCGGCGCTGGAAGAGGCCAAACACAACGGCGCTGCCATCATCTCGGTCAACCCGCTGCCGGAGGCCGGGCTCATGCGGTTCAAGGACCCGCAAGGAGTGCGGGGGCTTCTGGCCCGCGGCACCGAGCTCACCGACGTGTTCTGCCAGATCCGTCTGGGCGGGGATCTCGCGTTTTTCAAGGCGATCGGTGCGCGGCTGCTCCAGCGTGAAGCGGAAGAGCCCGGCACGGTCCTCGATCAGGATTTCCTCGCCCGGCACACGCACGGTTTCGACGCCTACCAGGAACAAGCATGCGACGCCGACGAACAGGAGCTGCTGGAGGCCACCGGCTTGAGCAGCGAGCTGCTCGACGAGGTCGCCGGCAGGTTCGCCCGCGCGAACCGGATCGTGGTGTGCTGGGCGATGGGTCTGACCCAGCACAAGCATTCGGTGGCCACCATCCGCGAGGCCGTGAACCTGTTGCTGCTGCGCGGAATGATCGGCAAACCGGGGGCCGGTGTGTGTCCGGTGCGCGGGCATTCGAACGTGCAGGGCGACCGCACCATGGGTATCTGGGAGAAGATGCCCGAGACGTTCCTCGCGGCGCTGGATGCGGAGTTCGGTATCCGTTCCCCGCGTGCGCACGGTTACGACACCGTGGACGGTATCCGCGCGATGGTGCGCGGACAGATCCGGGTTTTCCTCGGTATGGGTGGGAATTTCGCGCGTGCCACCCCGGACACCGACGTGACCGAAGCCGCGTTGCGGGGCTGCCGGCTCACCGCGCACGTGTCCACGAAGCTCAACCGGTCACACCTGATGACCGGCCGCACCGCGCTGATTTTGCCCACGCTGGGGCGCACCGAGATCGACGTGCAGGCCGCGGGCACCCAGTTCGTGACGGTCGAGGACTCGATGTCGGTCGTGCACCGGTCCCGGGGCAGGCTCCGCCCGGCGGGGGAGAGCCTGTTGTCCGAACCGGCGATCGTCGCCCGGCTGGCCAGTCGCACTCTCGGCGCCGGGCACCGGGTGCCGTGGGAGTCCTTCGAGGCCGACTACGACACCATTCGTGACGCCATCGCGCGGGTCGTCCCGGGCTGTGCGGACTACAACGCGCGTGTCCGCACCCGCAACGGTTTCGTGCTTCCGCATCCGCCGCGCGACTCCCGCGAGTTCACCACGGAAACGGGCAAGGCGAACCTCACGGTCAACCGGCTGACCTATCCCGCCCTGCCCGAGGGCAGGCTGCTGTTGCAGACGCTGCGCAGCCACGATCAGTACAACACCACCATCTACGGCCTGTCCGATCGCTACCGGGGCATCGACAACGCGCGCCGCGTGGTGATGGTGAATCCCGACGACATCGCCCGGCTGGGGTTGCGGGACGGACAGGCCGTCGACCTGGTCAGCGAATGGACCACCGCCGAGGGCACACCGGCCGAGCGGCGGGCGGCGAACTTCCGCGTCGTCGCCTATCCCACCGCGCGCGAGTGTGCGGCCGCCTACTATCCCGAGACCAACCCGCTCGTGCCGCTGGACTCGGTCGCGGACGTGTCCAACACGCCCACGTCCAAAAGCCTCGTCGTCCGCCTGGAACCGGCCCACGACCACGCGGACGAGGTCCAGGAGTAGTCATGACACTGCAATACCCGTTCCTGCGATCCGCGCCGGCGGCCCACAGCCCGGCGCCGGCGCGCCGCGCGCTCACCCCGCTACGGGTCATGGGCATCCTCAACGCCACGCCCGATTCCTTTTGGGCCGGCAGCCGTTATACCGCTGAGAAGGCGATCTCCACCGGTGCCGGGATGTTCGAGCGCGGCGCCTGGGCGGTCGACGTCGGCGGCGAGTCGACCCGGCCGAGTGCTGCCCCGGTGTCTGCGCGGGAGGAAATCCGCCGCATAGCACCGATCGTGTCGGCGCTGGCCGAGCGAGGGCGGGTGTCCGTCGACACCCGGCACGCCGAGGTGGCCGAAGCGGCGGTCCGGCTGGGTGCCTCGATCATCAACGACGTTTCCGGGGTGCTTTACCCCGTGGCGGCCGAACTCGGCGTCGGGTATGTCGGTATGCACTCCCACACGGTTCCGGTTTCGGTCGGCGGCCAACCGGTCTACGACGACGTGCACGCCGAAGTCGCCGCGCACCTGGCCGGCATCGCAGCGGCCGCGGAAACCGACGGCGTGCCGGAGGTGTGGATCGATCCGGGCATCGGCTTCGGAAAGTCCACCGAGGACAACGTGGAGCTGCTTCGCCGCCTGCCGGAACTCTGCGCGCTCGGGATCCCGGTTCTGCTCGGCGTGAGCCGTAAAAGCTTCATCGGAAAGGTGACCGGCCGCAACGTCGAGGAACGCCTCGCCGGTTCCCTCGCGGTGGTCGCCCCGGCGTGGTCCGCGGGCGTCGACATCATCCGGGTCCACGACGTCCCCGAAACCCTCGACACGATCGCGATGCTCGAAGCCGTCTGGGGCGGGCGGAACGCCTGAGTGCGCGTGGCTGTGTGCGCGTCGTCCCGGGGAACGACGCACACACCGAGCTGAGACCTCAGGCCAACGAAGACCAGGGTGAATCCGCCGCCACTGATCAACACGCCGCCCGCGACAGGCGGCGGAGAGATGTGCAACGAACGCCGGGTAGCTCTACCGCAATATCGTGACGCAAGTCGATGCAGCGCAAGATCGACTTCAGATGATTATTGGCGACAACGAGCTTCTCAGTGACTATCGACGCGAAGACGGTCAAAAGTGGATTTTGCGGCTATCCCATGATCGGTACTGTCACTTATCCTGGCCCAGCGTCCATCGAACCCTCAACTCGTCCACTGCTGGCGACAACGAATGATTGCGTGCTCGTACACGGGGTCCAGCAATCACGAAGCTGTGCAAGCAGCGTGCGCGAGGTAGCCAGCCATCCGCCATTACGCGTCAGCCTTGACCTCGTCTTGAGCTGATCTTCCTTGCGAGTCGGCTCGGACGATCTCTACGAGCAGTCTGGAGCGGGCGGCGCCGATGCGGAGCTTCCTCCGAAGCGTGTCCGCGGAGATCGGTCGCCGATGCGCATCCCAATGGCGCGTGTCCTCCTCCCGAGCCCGCTCAAGCAGATCGTCGTCGACCATCCTGGAAGCTGGCCGGGTGCTGTGCTTGTCTGCCGGAGCGGCGTCGGGCTTCGCGTTGTCCCTGTACGACTCCGGCACCGTCTGCGCGATGGAGGTCGGTTCGTCGCACAACTGGGCCTGCCTCGGCTTCACGCCGTCGGGCGTTGCTTCTGCCGGCCCGTTTGCGATGGTCAGCGCTCTCAGCAGATCCGGGCCGACCTCAGCCCACCCGATCAGCAGCAACGGGCCCACTGTGTCGAACGCGGCCTTGCCATACTGACCGGCGACGAGCGGGTCGGCCACGTTCAGCGCGACGGTCACCACGCTGGCGAAGATCAGCAGCCGGCGGGCTGGACGCCGTTGCGCTGGCGTTCCTCCCGCCAGGGCCAAGTGTCGGCTGCCGAGAAGGAGTCCGAGGATCGAGAGGTCGACAGCAGGTGCGACGAGCGGCGCGACCCAGACGGGCACGCCGAGCCGGAGCGCGAGGTTGAGGACGTTGCCAAAGCCGAACAGGAACGTGAGGCCAACGACCACGCCCATGATCATGGTGATGGCCCGTACGACAGTGGCCCCGTCCGAACCTGATCGAGTCGACAAAGCTGCGGGCCGTGTCATCGACCATCACCTGCTTCGACGCGCGGACGTCCGTGACTGTCTCGCGTGGGGATGCCGCGTTCGCGGAGCTTGTTCAGCACGGTCGTGTGGTTAACGCCCAGGTGGTCGCCGACTCGCGCGAGGGACCAGCCGAGGTTGTAGAGGTGGATGGCGTCGTCGACCTGGTCGGGCGAGAGGCTGCGGCGGCGCATCGGCACGCCGTGCCGGTGGAGGATGCTGCTGACCGTCCGCCGCTCGATGCCGAACCGGTCACCGAGTTCGTACACCGTCGCGCCGGACTGGTAGTCGGCAATCAGTTGCTCTACTTGATCGCTGCCGAGCTGTCGGGCTCGCCGCGGCCGGTCCCGCTTGCCCGACGTCGGTTCGGGTGCGTCGAGGCTGGGGAGCTTCTCGCGGAGCTGTTCCAGGGCTTTGACCTGGTCTTTCGGGTTGTAATAAGCTCCCCCAAGGTCCACAGGTTGATCACGACCCTCTGATTGCGTGTTGGCGCTGGTCAGAGGGTTTTTGATGTTCCAGTGTTGAGCTGATGTGATTGTTTTCCGTGTGAAGATGGGTGTCCCTGCTGGAGCAGAGCTGGAGCACGCCGCTCCAGGTATGCGTGGCGCTGGTGCGGTGACGTGGGGTTTTGGCCGGGTCCCTGTCTGTGAACCCGATGGGGGGCACGAGGCTTAATTGTCGCTGATGGTGACCATGCGGATACGTCTCGTGTCCGTGATTGGGTGTGAGTTAGTGCGGGTCGGCCGATCGTGATTTACGGTGTGTCGAGCCGTCCCTCGCAGGTGTTCGCCGGTATCAGCGTTCGGAGCTAATTGTCGATGCTGTTTTCTTTTTGTCGGGCTACATAGCTGTGAGTTCGGTGCGTTAGCTGGCCGCTGGCAGAGCGGCTATGTTTCCCCGATTGATCGTTTTTCTGTTGGTGTTGGGCGAGCAGATCGGGATCGTTGTGTAATCGCGAAAATCGGCCTCGTCGAGCGATATCGTGTTGTTGATAATGGTGTGTTTCGGTCGGTGGTTTAGTTTGCCGAACAATGGTGTTGTCCTCGTCCGGAATGACTGCTCCTGGGTTTTCGCGCGCCGCGCCGGAGCCTGGCCGGGTGTGACGGTGGTGACAACGGCCGCGGTGCGGTTGTGATCACCGTCGTCGCCGGAACTCACGATATGCGCGGGTGTCCTGTCCATTGTGGATGGTGTGCCGTTGCCCGGGCCGGTGCCGTCGCCCCGGGCTGACGGGGCCGCGTGCTGAGCGGGCTCGGGCGTGAAGGGGTCTCTCCGCTGTTCCGTGTTGGTGTGGGCGGTGTGCCAGCGGTGTTCAAGGGCGGTGAGGAGCCGGTGGTGGATTTCGCCGGAGACGTGGCTGTAGGTTTCGGCGGTGCGGTTGTCGGTGTGGTGGCCGAGGCGGCGGGCGCGGGCGATTTCGGGGATGTCGTCGGTGATCATCCAGGTGTTGTGACTGTGCCGTAGCCCGTGGAAGGTCAGCCCGGGGGAGACGGGGTGGGTGCGCACGGCCGGGTTGGCCACATCCAGGTTGCCGTCGGCTGCGGGGCGCAAGACCCGGCGGGTGAAGGTGGAGCGCCACAGCCAGGTGCCGGGCTCGGTGGTGAACACGTACTCGTACGGGTGGCTGTCGAGGTGTTCGCCCAGGAGCTCGGTGAGGAACGGTGGCAGGTGGATGCGGCGGGCGGAGGAGGCGGTTTTCGGCGGTCCGATCCACCGCTGCCCGTTGGATTCGTGGAGCGCGCCGTGCCAGGTGTCGATGGTGATGACGCCGCGCTGTAGGTCGATGTTGTCGCGGTGGAGTCCGGTGAGTTCGCCCCAGCGGCAGCCGGTCCAGGCCGCGGCGATGATGAGTAGCCGAGCGGTGGGGCCGCCGAGCATGCCGGCCTGGTCCGCGACGGCGAGGATCTGCTCGGGGGTGGCCCAGACCCGTTCCGGCCGGAGGTGGCGGGAGCGGCGTCCGCGGCGGCGGTGTTTGCGGACGGGGTTGGCGGCGGCGAGGCCTTCGTCGACGGCGTCGGCGAAGATCATCGAGAGTAGGTTCTTCCATCCCCCGACGGTCGCGGGGGCGTAGCCATTTTCGAGGGCGTGGGTGCTCCATGCCTGGATGTCCAGGGGTGTGATGGCCTCGATCGGGAGCGTGCCGAAGCGGGGCAGGATGTGGCAGCGCAGGTAGCTGCGGTAGTTCTCCAGGGTGCGGGTGTCCAGATCCAGCGTCGGCCACCAGCAGCTCACCCAGTCGGCGAGGGTGATCACCGTGGTGTGGTCGTGTGAGAGGTTCAGCCAGCTGGTGCGGCGCCGATGGCCGTCGAACGTGCCGGCGATCTCCTGCGCCGCTTCGGCGTTGTCGAATCCGTAGATCGACTCGACGCTGCCGCCGTCGCGTCGGTGCCGCACCCGCCACGACTGCTGCGCGATCTTCTCCACCCAAGCCATGACAGGCCTCCCATCAGACAAAGGCGCCCCGTCTGGGCGCGCCAAGGAGGCACATTCTGCACAATACGCAGTCCTGACCTGCGCGATCGCGCGAAAAGTGCGGCTGGAGGACCCCACCGGGAAATCATCGTGCGTGAGCTCGTTGCCCGACGCGCTGTGTTCGGGTCGGGGTCGGGGTCGGGGTCCGTTAGGGATGCCAGCTTTGATCCTGCGCGTGCCAGGTCGTTGACAGAGGTTGTGCTTCGATGAGGTGGTCGGCGAATGTTGCGACTGTGTCGACGATCGTGCTGAAGGCTTGGGGTAGGTGTTCGCCGTCTGCTCCGAGTGACGTTCGGTACGCGGTGTAGGTGGCGTGTCGCAGGTCGGCCAGATCGTCGATGGCCGCAGATAGTGGTTGGAGTGGCGTGCCGCGGAACTTGCCGGTCGCCATGAGCGCGTCGCGCACGGTCGCGTGCTGGAGGTCGTGCTTGCCGATGAGCGTGTAGATGTCGGCGTAGTCGCGGACTCTGGTGTTGGCTGCGCCGAGGGTGATCGCGGTCGTGATCTTCTCGGCGAGGACGGTCTCGATGGGGTAGCCGAGGATGCGGATCGGAGCATCGTCCGGGCGCAGGGCCGGCAGGTCGATCATCTGGGGTGCTGGGGTGACCGGGTCGCCGAAGTTGACATCGATCCGGAACCGCACGGTGGCGGTCGCCAACCGTGCGTCCATGGTGACGCGTACACCGGCGTAGAGAGCCTCGTCTCGGATGGTGCGTGCGGTTACGGTGTTGGTGCGGAACTCGACACCGTCGTTGTCGGCGAGTCCGGCGATTTCGACGATTCGTGCGACGACGGTGGCTTCGTCGTTGGCCATGTCGCGGGCGAGGGCGTCGGCATCGGCGGTGGGGCGGCGAGCGCCGAATGTCGCGAGGAGCATGCCGCCCTTGAGCACGAACTGCTCGGTATAGGCCGAGCGGCTGAGCCGGGCGAGCCATCGCTCGACGACGTAGAGCGTCAGCAGCTCTTGGGTGTTGCGGCGTTCACGACGCGCGCGGTTCTGGAGGTCGAGGTAGGCGCGCCCTGCCTCTTTCTGGCGGGTCACTCGGGTCATTGCGCGCTCGCCACATCGAGGGCCAGGCGCAGCGGCTGGCGTACATCGAGCGTGGTCGCCACTCGCAGGAGGAGCCCGGGTTGCGCGTCGGGTCGACGTAAGTAGCGGCGCAGCGCGGCGTGGGCCAGTGGTTCGCCCAGGCGGTGCCGTAGCCGCATCAGATCCACCACGGTGCGCGCGGGATCGTAGATCCGTACCGGCTCGCCCGGCGCCGCTTCGATCGTGGACAAACCCAGGTCGAAGGTGTCGGCGCCGAAGCGGAACACCTCGGCGGCGGGGTAGGAGATTCGAGGCGGCCGGTCTCGTGTGGTTACCGCGATCTGCACGCGGGGCGGTATGACGTCGGTGAGGTCGTAGACCGCTGCCGCCGACACGCAGCACACGATCGCCCGCGGCGCTCGATACGCGACCGCGAGCAGGTCGGGGTAGCTGGCCGGTGGGGCATCGGCGCGGCGGAACACCCCGCGGGACAACTCGACGATCTCCCCGGAATCCCTGGCACTGTAGAGATCGCGTGGATGCACACCACGAGCCCGCGCGGTTGCCGTGGTAAACGTCTCGGGCAACTCATCCCATCCCACGATCATGGATAGAAGTGTTGCACGAATAAGGTGACCGTGCAACACTTCTATCAACCCTTGGCTGCCGGGCCCCACAAGTGAAGATCGCTGCGGGCGACGCTCGCGTGGGACATGAGTAGGTTCCCGCGTGGGTCATACTCCTGCGCGCGTGAGGCGGTCGAGGAGGCTGGTTTTGCGGGCGTGGTGCTGCCGGAGGGCACGGCTGCGCCGGGTGAACTCGTCCAGCTGTGTTTCGCGTTCGGCCAGTGCGCGCAAGTCGGTGAGCAGCGTGACGGCGGCGTCGTACTCCGCTGGTTTGCGGGTGGCGATCATCGCGTCAATGCGGGACCAGGCGCCTGGTTCATCGCGAGCCAACTCGTCCAGGCGCTGTTGTTGGGCAAGCGCTCGCGCGGCTTGGCGACGTGCGTCCTCTTCGCTGCGCCGGACGGCTTCCCTCTGCTGGTGGTCGGCGCGTCGCCGCGCCGCCGCGTCCAGAAGACCGGCGACGGTGCGTCGGGGCTGCTCGGTGTCCTTAGTCGCGGTTGTGCCGCGGAACCGGCGCACCATTTCCATCCGCACGGCGAACGACTGGTCGCGGATGACACGCAGCAGGAGTTCGTTCTTCTCGCTGGCTGGCAGGTTCGCCACCCACGTGGCGAGCTGCTGGGGATCGTCGGCGGCGTCATCGAGGGGCGGGCTCGCCTCGGCGGCGACATCGAGAAGGTCGTTGTCTAGCCGGAGGAAATCGGCCAGTTCCCGTTGTGCTGCGGTGAGCGACCGCAGCCCCGGCGGCACAGGGGGTTCGAGCTTCTCGTCCTCGGTGCGGTCGAAGGCGTACTCGTCGCGTTCCCAGGTGCCGTAGCCGGCCAGCCAGGCCAGGTAGAGGGGGCGCAGATCGCCGGCCGCGAGCTCGGCGCGGACGCCGACGATCGCCGACAGCGACCCCTCCGGCTCGTAGTCCCAGTCGCCGGGCTCGTCCTCGCTGGTCAGGGCGAGTACCACGAACTCGCCCGCGGTCCACGCGGTCACGTGGTCGCCGACGCAGTACTGCTCGGCAACGGTGACGTCGAGGACACTGCGTGGCAGGCGCAGCAGGACCTGGCGCGTGCCCCAGTTGGCCAAATACAGGTGCGCGTCGTAGTAGCGCTCCATCATCCGGCACGGATCGCCGCGGAAGCTGCCCCAATGATATTCGTTGATGAAGCCGGTCGCGGTGATGCGGGCTCGTGTGGACAGCGATCGCATCTCGGCTTGTGCCTGCCTATCGAGCGGCCGGTCGACCGCGACGAATTCGTAGTACTGGTACTCGCTCACTCGGCATCCCGTTCGTCGGCTTCGGTCCATGGCACGGCTCGAAACCCGGAGTCGTCTCCCATATGGATGAACACGTGCCCGTCAAGGGTTCGGTCATCGTTCACCACGGCCCAGCCGCGGCCGCTCACCTGATCGCCCTCGTCGTCACCGTCCCAGCTGAACTCGACGCGCGTACGGCCGTCACGTTCGGTCGTGCGCCAGTCCATCCATCCCTGGACGGCGATGAACCCGAACTGGCCGGTGGCGTCGTCGGTGAATTCGATGAAACCGGGACCGGCGAGGTCGATAGCGTCTCGGTCCCAGGTATCCATGTCCACGATCCGCCAACGCCCCCTCAAGCCCGTCACCGGTGTCCTTCACTCGCCGCCTGTGTCGGTGGGCCACCGTAGTCCGAGTTCCGCGGACTACGGTGGCGGGGTGAGTGACTCCGAAGCGCTGGGCGAGGAGCTGGCGGCGCTGCGGGCGCAAATCGCGCGTTTGCGCGCAGAGAACACCCGCTTGGTGCGGCTATTGGACATGCGCCCGGCGGACCGGGTGCCGCCGGGGCCCGCGCAGACGGGGATGTTCGACGCCCGACCGGGCCCGGTGCACGCAGGTTCTCCACCGGCCGAAAAGGTCGCGTTCTTCGGGGCATTGTTCGCGGCACGCACCGATGTGTACGCCACCCGATGGGAGAACCGCCGCACGGGCCGGTCGGGGTGGCTGCCCGCGGTGCGGGGCGGGTGGCGCAAGGGCGTGCGACACGAGGACCGAGACTACCTGCCACTGACCGCGGCGGTGCTCACGACCCACCTGACCGGGGATATCCATCTCGGGCTGTACCCGTTGCTCGACGGGGACCGGTGTTGGTGGTTGGCGGCTGACTTCGACGGTGATGCCGCGATGCTCGACGCGCTCGCCTACCTGAAAGCGCGCGCGCCTGCGGGGCACCGGGGGCGCTGGAGGTGTCCAGGTCTGGGGTCGGCGCGCACGCGTGGATCTTCTTCACCGGGCCGGTGCCGGCCGACACTGCCCGCAGGCTGGGCAGCGGGCTGCTGCGGGAGGCAATGGCGATACGCGGCCGCATGGACCTCGCCAGCTACGACCGACTGTTCCCCTCCCAGGACGTGCTGCCCACCGGCGGGGTCGGGAACCTGATCGCCGCGCCGTTGCACGGCCGGTCGCGCCCCGACGGGACAACAGTATTCCTCGATGCTGCCACGTTGGAGCCACACGAGGACCAGTGGGCGTATCTGTCGACACTGTCGCGGATGACGCCGCGGGAGGTGTCCCGGCTCGCCGACAGGGCGGGAAAGGTGATCGTCGGTGCGGGTGTGGATCGCATCGGAGCCCCGTCCTCGACGCATACCCGCCCGGCGTTGCCCGCGGTCCTTACGGCACGGCTGGCGGCGGGGGTGCGGCTGGAGAGTCAAGAGCTGGACTCCCGCGCTGCTGGCGACGCTCAAGCATGCGGCATCGATGCCCAACCCATTCTTTTACGAACGGCAGCGGATGCGGTTGTCGACCTGGGACGTGCCGAGGTTTCTGCGTAGTTACGACGAGACGCTCGACGGTGGGCTGGTTCTGCCGCGCGGGCTGCTGGACCGCGTGTGTTCCCTGGTGGAGGAGGCCGGTTCTCGGCTGGAGCTCGTCGACGAGCGCGCGCAGGAGACTGCGCAGGAGTTCGTGTTCGGCGCCGTTTTGGCGGCCGAGCAGCGGGAGGCGGTCGCGGCGCTGCGCGAGCATGATCAGGGGTTGCTGGTGGCGCCACCCGGGTCGGGCAAGACCGTGATCGCGGCCGCGCTGATCGCCGTCCACCGCACCTCCACCCTGGTGTTGGTGGACCGCAAGACGTTGGCCGACCAATGGCGCGCTCGCATTGAGGAGTTGCTGGGCGTCAAGCCCGGGCAGATCGGCGGCGGGCGGCGCAAGACCCGCGGGGTGATCGATATCGCGATGCTGCAAGCGCTGGCGCGTCGCGACGACGTCATTGAGTTGACCCGGGGCTATGGGCTGGTCGTGGTCGATGAGTGCCACCACGTCCCCGCCGCCGCGTACGAGCACGTGATCAAGCAGATCCCCGCGCGCCGCTGGCTCGGACTTACCGCCACCCCGTACCGCCGCGACAAGCTCGATGACCTGATCGTGCTGCAGACCGGACCAATCAGGCACACCATCACCCACAGCACGCCCGACCGCCACCGCGACGGCCAGGTCCGACTCGATCTCACTTCCGGCGAACAGCGGGAGTTACGGCCCGCACCAGAGCTGCATGTGTACGAGACCGCCTTCTGGTACTCCGGACACATCCCACCGTCGGACCCCGGCGGGATGGCCGCCGTCTATCGCGAACTTATCGCCGACCAGGCCCGCACCGCGCAGGTCGTGACCGACGTCCTCGGCGCGCGGGAACGCGGCCGCCACTGCATGCTGCTGACGCAATGGCGCGAGCACATCGACGACTTCGACAAGGCACTACGCGACCGCGGCTACACGCCGGTCATCCTGCGCGGCGGGATGGGTGCCAAAGCCCGCGCCGGTGCACTGGACAGTCTCAAGCCACAACCCGAGGGTGTCCCGCTCCTGGTGATCGCGACTGTGCAGTACGTGGGGGAGGGATTCGACTGCCCTGCT
Source organism: Amycolatopsis sp. (assembly GCA_035248845.1). Taxonomy (GTDB): domain Bacteria; phylum Actinomycetota; class Actinomycetes; order Mycobacteriales; family Pseudonocardiaceae; genus Amycolatopsis_E. The sequence continues at coordinate 59,366 of DATFHB010000058.1, forward strand.
CTGGACACCCTGTTCCTCGCCGCGCCGATCGCATCCAAAGGGCGCCTGGTGCAAGCGGCTGGCCGCGTCCTGCGCCCCTACCCCGGCAAGACCACCGCCGAGGTCCACGACTACCACGACACCCTCACCGGCGTACTCGCCTCATCCCTCAACAAACGCGCTCCCGGCTACCGCAGCCTCGCCTTTCCGGACCCCACAAAGCATCGCAATAGATCAGGCTGAGCGCGCCGGAGCCGGTCAAGCCAAGTTTGACTCCGCATGGCCTGTGCGGCACAGTCGCAAGAGCTGGATGATCGCCGACGCAGCGCAGGCTCGACCTCTTGGGCACGTGCTGCCCGACAAGATCGCGGACGTCTACTCGTACGTCGCAGCCGAGGTCGAGGCCCGCCTAGTATCTGCTCTGCAGCATCCTTGGGACAAAGCCATTGCCAACAGCCTGGACCACGCGCCCTGGCGCTGTCTCTGACGGCGATCGGATTGCCGACCACGTTCTTCGCCTGCGCCGGTGCGCCGGCGTCCCGGGGTACTTGTCAGGCCGCTCGCAAGATCGCAAGCCAGGGGATCAGTGGGCCGGGGATCGGGGGTCCGCAGCGGACTGCGGCTGCGCGGTCGCGGTCTTTCCGGCTCCGCCGACCTGGGTGATCTCCTCAAGGCTGCGGCCCCGGGTCCGCTCGCCGAGGATGCCGATCGTGAGACCGGCCAGCAGGATGACCACCGCCAGGTACAGGAAGACTGCGGTGAAACCCAGCAGAGCGAGCAGCGCGGCGACGAGGAACGTCGTGGCGAAGGTCGCGAGCCGGCCCGCACCGTTGCCGAGCCCCGCGCCGAGGGCCCGGAGGTTCGTCGGGAAGATCTCGGGCAGGTAGGTGTACATGCACGCGGTCACCGTCTGCAGCAGCATGGTGATGAGCAGGCCGCTGGCCAGCAGGATGCCGCCGCTACCGGTGAACCCGAAGACCAGGCACAGCGCCGCGACCACCGTGTAGATCACCAGAACCGCCGTACGTCGCTCGACCTTGTCGATGAACAGCAGCGCGACGAGCGCTCCGGGGAAGGCTGCGAGCGAGAGGATGGACGAGTAGGTGAGCGACTGCCCCGAGGTGAACCCGTGCTCGGTGAGCAACGTCGGCACCCACGAGTTGAACCCGTAGAAGCCGGACAGGGCCAGCATCATCGTCACGCTGAGGACGATGGTGCGCTTAAGATAGCCGCCACGAACCAGGTCGACCGCCTTTCCCGTCTCGACGGCGGGCTCGTGCGTGACCGCGGGCAGGTCGGCGCCGGTCGCCGCGCGCGCCTCGGCTTCGATCCGCTCGACGACCGCGACCCCTTGCGCTCCCCGTCCGTTGGCCTCGAGCCAGCGGACGGACTCCGGCAGCCACCGGGCCACCAGTACCAGGAGCAGTACGCCCACGGAGAGATGAGTTGACGCGGCCGATGATGCCGGACATGCCGCTTGGCAGCACGCTGTGTCGACTGGTAGTTCGGACGCTGTCGTCTGAGCAGGGGTGGCGGCGGCGTTGCGGATCCGCGACATGGAGGTCGACGAGGTCGACGCCCAGCTCGCGGTCAACGTCCGCAGCGGCTTCCTCGGCTGCAAGTTCGCCGGGCGCGTTGCGCAGGGCCGGGGGCAGGGTCATCGTCAACACCGCGTCCATCGCAAGTGCACGACGTTGATCAGACGGTGTGGGCATCGACCACCGCCGAGGGATTGGCCGGCCTCAAGCCCTCGTTCGCCGACGAGGCGATGGGCGCCCAGTTGCCGGAGATCACCTGGAGCATCACCCCGGGCGACTCCTCCCCGCTCACGGACGGGGCGTCGGCCGCGCTGCTCATGAGTGAGGAGCGGGCGACCGCGCTGGGCCTGCGTCCGCGGGCCCGGTTCTGCGAGTTCGCGGTGACCGGCAGCGACCCGTTGTTCATGCTGACCGGGGTCATCCCGGCCACGCAGAAGGTGCTCGCCCGTGCCGGCATGACGATCGCGGACCTGGACGTCTATGAGGTCAATGAGGTGTTCGCGCCAGTGCCGCTGGCCTGGCAACACGACCTGGGCGTGGAGCCGGAGAAGCTGAACCCGCGCGGCGGGGCCATCGCGATTGGCCACGCGCTCGGCGCGTCCGACGTGCGGTTGCTGTCGACGATGGTCAACCACCTCGAGGCCAACGGCGGCCGTTACGGCCGGCAGACCTTGTGCGAGGGCGGCGGCATGGCCAACGCGACGATCATTGAGCGCCTCTGACGCTTGGTCCGCGACAGCGGGGCGGGCGGGCCGGGGAGCCCGTGAGGAGTCCCCGCAGGAGGGCACCAGCGACAGGTCTCGGTACGCCGCGTGGAAGCGCAGCCGTTCCGTCTCGGCCCGGGTCCCTGGGCTCGCTGAGCAACACCCGGCCGGAAAGGGCACGGCCCCTGTTCGACGGAGCGTTCGTGCTGTGCTGCTGGACGGCCCCGTTCCTCGGTGGCGACCGCGTGTCGTCGGGGTGGGCGCAGGCTGGAGACGCTGGCGTTCCTGGACACCGCGCTCGCGTTACGGCTGCGCCGGGCCGAGCCGATGCCGGGGGCGAGCTCTGCACAAGGTGACGGAGGATGCCGGACTTGCATCGGCAGCTGCCCGATCGGCCGCCGATTCCGTTGACGGTATGGTCTGATCTTTATAATATTCAGCGCATAAGTGGACCCGGCTCGGCGATGCTTCGGGACCGCGGGCCACGGCAGAGATTCTCGACAGGCGATCGGCACCGGCAATGAGGCAGGTGGAGATGACCGGAGTGATGACGGGGGCGTACGACGCCCTTGACCGTGAGGAGATGGACCCCGGGGTCCAGGCGCTCCTGGACCGCAAGGCAGCGAAAGTGGCGGAGCACGTCGCCTACACGCCGCTGACGACCGACCAGGTGGCGGAGTCCCTCGGGCGGTTCATGGCCGCCGAGCGTCCCGGCGCGACGGTCGCCGAGGTGGCCAGGATGGGCGGGGGTGCGTCGAAGGAGCAGTTCCGTTTCACCCTCGACGGTACCCCGCACATCCTGCGGATGGACCCGATCGAGACGGCGGCCGAGACCGACCGCCGTCGGGAGTTCGAGGTGCTCAACGCCTACGGCGACCACGTACTGGCCCCGCGTGCGGGCTGCCTGGACGAGGACGGGTCGCGGCTGGGGCAATCGGCCGTGATCATGGGCTTCGCCCCCGGTGTCACCAAGCCGACGGCGGAGGTCACCGGCCCGAACGTCACCGGGCTGGGCACCTCCTTCCCGGAGGAGCTGCGCCGTGCGCTCGCCCCGCAGTATGTCCGGGCGCTGGCGGCGCTGCACGCGGTGGTGGAGTTGCTCGCGGCGGAGGGGACGGACGGGACGGACGTCTGTGTGGCGGGATCCCCCCGGGCCGTCCTCGCCGCTGAGCACGCCCAATCGCTGCGGGACCGGTCGTTCCACGCCGCGTTCGGCTACGAGGACGGCTCCGTCGAGATCGCACCGCTCGACCGCATGATGAGCGAGTTCCGGACCGCCCTCCCCGCCAAAGAGGAGACTCCCGCGTGATCACCGAGCAGCAGCTCAGCTGCCAGGCGCCAGCGGACGCCGACCATCAGTGGGGCGAGACCTACTGGCTGGGTCTCTACGTGCCCGAGGCCAACCTCGACGGCTGGGTCTACCTCGTGTTCCGGCCCGGCGTCGGCGCGGTCATGTGCGACGTCGAGTTCGTGGACCGGCGCTCGCGGGAGATGTTCGACGCCCGCTACGTGGACATCCAGAACCACCTGCCGCTGCCGAAGGACCTCCGGTCCTTCAAGCTGCTCAACGGGGTGTCCATCCGGTCGAGCTCCCCCACGCGACCCCCGACGCCTGAGTCCCACCATTCGTCCTTCAAGGAAACGTGCACATGACCGACCACCGCCGGCTCTACATCGGAGGTGAGTGGGTGGCGCCGCAGGGTGCCTCCACGATCTCCGTCGTCTCCCCGTCGACCGAGGAGCTCATCGGCTCCGTCCCGGAGGCCACCGAGGCCGACCTCGACCGGGCGGTCGAGGCCGGCCGCGCCGCCTTCGACGACCCGACCGGCTGGTCCCGGTCGACCCCGGCCGAGCGGGCCGCCGTGCTGGAACGCTTCGCCGCGGCGCTCGACGCCAGTGCAGGCGCCATCGCGGAAGCGGTGAGCAGCCAGAACCGCATGCCAGTGCAGATCTCGCAGGCCGTCGAGTCGGTAATCCCGCCGCTGCTGCTGCGGTACTACGGGAAGCTCGTGTCCGAGCGGCGCAGCGAGGAGCGTCGGCAGGCGATGTTCGGCGGCACCACGGTGGTGCGCCCGCACCCGATCGGTGTCGTCGGGGCCATCCTGCCGTGGAACTTCCCCCAGGCGCTGGCGTTCCTTGAGATCGCACCCGCCCTGGCGGCGGGGTGCACGATCGTCGTCAAGCCCGCGCCCGAGACGGTTCTCGGCTCCTACGTCATGGCCGCGGCCCCGGCGGAGGTGTGGCCGCCCGCCGGTGTGCTCAACATCGTCCCCGCTGGCCGCGAGGTGGGCGCCCACCTCGTCGCGCACCCGGCATCGACAAGGTGGCGTTCACGGGCGCGAGGGCCGCACAATCGCCGAGACCTGCGGCAGGCTGCTGCGCCCGGTCACCCTGGAACTGGGTGGCAAGTCGGCCGCGATCGTGCTGGACGACGCCGACCTGGGGAGCAACACGGAGTCGTTCTTCGGGGCGACCCTGCTCAACAACGGCCAGACCTGCTTCCTCAGCACCCGGGTACTTGCCCCACGGTCACGCTACGACGAGATCGTCGAGACGGTGACCGCGCTGGCGTCGAACCTCGTGGTCGGCGACGCCCTGGACCCGCGCACCCAAATCGGCCCGATGGTCTCGGCACGCCAGCGGGAGCGGGTCGAGTCCTACATCGCGAAGGGCAGGGCCGAGGGCGCCCGGATCACCACCGGCGGGGGCCGTCCCGACAGGCGGGGCTTCTTCGTGACGCCGACGGTGTTCGCCGACGTCGACAACAAGCACACCATCGCCCAGGAGGAGATCTTCGGGCGGTGCTCTCCGTGATCCCCTACACCGACGAGGACGAGGCGGTCCGGATCGCCAACGACAGCGACTTCGGCCTCGGCGGGTCCGTCTGGAGCGCCGACCTGCAACATGCGGCGGAGGTGGCCCGGCGGGTCCGGACCGGGACTATCGGCATCAACTCCTACGTCAACGACCCGATGTCCCCCTTCGGCGGGGTCAAGGCCAGCGGGCTCGGCCGGCAGATGGGGCCGGAGGGACTGGCGGGCTACGAGGTGCTGAAGTCGATCTACCAGGCGCCGTGACCGAGGGACGCAGGATGGCGACGCCGCAGCCTGGTCCGGAACGGCACACCGCCGCTCGGGCCGCGCTCGCGGTCGCGCTCCGCCGCCTCGACATCGCCGCCTCGACCGCCGAGCTGCAGTCGCGAGCGCCCGCCGAGCTCGCCGCCGCGTGCGACTTCACCCGGGCGATGGTGTCGGCGGTCCGAGGGTCGCGCTGGGTGCCGCTGTGCCTGCACACGCGTGAGGACCTCGACCCGGCGGCCGCGGCGTTCCGTTCCTATGTGACGAGCGGTGCGGAGATCCCGCTCGTCACCATGCTCGCCGAGACTGAGATGGTCCGGCGGCGCACCGCCGTGCTGGTGTCGCCCGAGTTGCTCGAGCGGCGGGCGTTTCGCCCGATCGTCGAGGTCGCCCGCAGCCCGGCCTACGTGGCGGCGCCGGTGGTCGCGGAGGGCCGCACCATCGGCTTCCTGCACGCGGACCGGGTCGGACAGGCTCGGATTGTCGACGAGGGGGATCGGCTGCTGCTGCGGGCTTTCGCCGGCGAGTTCGCCGTCCTCTACCAGCGCATCTGGTGGTCCGAACGGGTCGCCGAGCGGACCCGCCGGGCCGCCGACGAGATGCGGCGGGCCGTTGACGTGCTGCGGGGGCTCTCGGTGCCACCGTCCCCGGACGCCGCGCGGCCCGAGCCTGGCCCGCCGGGGCACGCCGACACCCCGCTCACCGCCCGTGAACGCGAGGTGCTCGCACTGCTCGCGGAGGGGGCCACGAACCGGATGGTCGCCCACCGGCTGCACCTGTCCGAGGACACGGTGAAGACGCACGTGCGCAGCGTCCTGCGCAAGCTCGGCGTGACCTCGCGCAGTGCCGCGGTGGCGCGGTACTGCGCGACGGGTCGGTTCCGGTGACCGGGGCCGGCGACGCCGACCGGTGGGCGCGGCTCGACGACTCCCTCGCGGTGCTGCGGGACTGCCGCTCCGCCGAGGAGCTGGCCCGGTGCGCGGCGCCAGCCGCCGTTGCGGGATGCGGGGCGCTCGGCGCCGAGGTGTGGGCGCGCGAGGTGCCTGCTGCCGAGGCGTCGGTGGGGCAGCCGAGCGTGGTTCCGCGGATGTGGAGCCGAGCCGGCCCGTCGGCGCTCCTCGACGACCCGCGCCTCGGCCTCCGCCGCAGGCTCAGCACGGGTAGCCGGGTCTACGGGGAGCTGCGGGTGATCGGCGGCGCGAAGGGGCGGTCGCCCGCCCCGGACCTCCTCGACGCCTTCTCTGTCGCCCTCGCCTCCATGATCGCGCTCACCGAGGTCTGGCAGCGCGCGGAGGATACCGAACGCGCACTGGAACGGCTGGCGTCCGGGCTCACCGCGCACGTGGACTCTCCCCTGGAGCTGGCCGGTCCGCCGCCTCGCGTCGATCCCGGCCCTGTGCGCGACCGGCTCACGGCCCGGCAACGAGAGGTGCTCGCGTTGCTGCTCGCCGGCCTGTCGAACGCGGAGATCGCGGATCGGCTGGTCCTGTCCGTGTCGACAGTGAAGAGCCACGTGCGGGCGATCCTGCGGGCGGGCGGGGCGGTCAACCGGGCCGAGGCGATCGCGCGGCTGAGCCGCTCCGTAGAACCGCGCCGCTACGACGACGTGTTGTAGCGGCGGCGCAGCTCGGTCTTGAGGACCTTGCCCGCCGCGTTGCGGGGCAGGTGGTCCAGCAGCTCCAGCCTGCGCGGGAGCTTGTAGCGCCCGATCCGCTCGGCGGCGTGCGACCGGAGCCCCTCCAGATCGACCGAGGTGCCGGGCCGGGGCACGACGACGGCGCAGACCCCCTCGCCCCACTTCTCGTCGGGCGTGCCGATCACGGCGACCTCCGCGACGGCGGGATGGTCGAACAGGGCCTCCTCGACCTCCGCGGGGTAGACGTTCTCCCCACCAGTAATGATCATGTCCTTGATCCGGTCGGCGATGAACAGGAAGGCCTCCTCGTCGAGGTGGCCGCCGTCACCCGTGCGCAGCCACTCCCCGTCGAAGGCCAGGGCGGTGGTCTCGGGGTCGTCCAGGTACCCGGCCGTAACCGTGGGCCCGCGGACCTCGATCTCGCCCGTGGTCCCGGGAGCCACCGGGGTGCCTGCCGCGTCGACGATCCGCAGGTCGCACAGCAGCACGGCACGTCCGGCCGACCCCTGCTTCCGCTCGGCGTGCTCGGCCGTGAGGAACGCCGCGACCGGTGAGGCCTCGGTCAGCCCGTAGCCCTGGGCCAGGTCGACCCCGCGGGCCTGGAAACGGCGAAGCAGCCCGATCGGCACGGGCGCGCCGCCGGTGATGATCAGCCGCAGGGCCGACAGATCGGCGTCGGCGAACCCGGGCAGGGCGGACACGGCCTCGCACATCATCGGGACGCCGAACATCGTCGTCACGCCCTCGGCCTCCAGGTCGCCCAGCACCGCGGACGGGTCGAAGGACTCGTGGATGACGAGTCGTCCGCCCTTGATCCAGGTCGCGAGGGTGGTCACGTTGAGCGCGCCGATATGGAACATCGGAGCGCAGACGAGGGAGACGTCGTCGTGAGCGATGTCCAGGGCCAGGATGATGCCGATGTTGTGCCACCACAGGTTGCCGTGGGTGAGTACGACACCCTTCGAACGGCCGGTCGTCCCCGAGGTGTACATGACCAGGGCCGGGTCGGTCTGGTCGACGGGGACGCGCTCCTCCAACGGGGGAGTGGCCGCGACGAGGTCGTCGGCCTCCTCCCAGCTGGCGACGGGGTCGCCCGCCCCGATCCGGAGGAAGCGGCGCGCGCGGATCGAGGCGCGCAGCCCGTCGATCACGCCGGTGTGCGCGGTGTCGGCGAGCACGGTGTGAACCCGGGAGTGGTCGATCGCGTACGTCAGCTCGGGGCCCGCGAACCGGAAGTTGAGCGGCACGAGGACCGCGCCGAGGTTGGCCGTCGCGAACAGCGCGTCGAGGATCGCGGGATGGTTGAGGCCGAGGTAGGCGACCCGGTCGCCCTTGCCCACGCCGCCGTCGGCGAGGACCCGGGCAAGCCTCCGCACCCGGTCCTGGACGTCGGCGAAGGTGGCCGTCCGGCCGCGGAAGGTGACGGCGGGCCGCTCGCCGGAGATGCGGGCTCGGCGTTCCAGCAGGCCTGCGAGATCGACGTCGGCCGGTGTCGGCAGCACGCCCGCACCGGCGACGTCGCCGAAGGCTGAGGTGGTGTTGGTCACGGCGTCAGCTCACCAGGCCTGCCGCGGCGCGGCCAAGGAACTTCCTCCCGATCAGCGAGACACCCCCCTCGTGGGGATGAAGCGGGCGCTCCGGCGGCCTGTGAGAGTGGTCCTCGGAGCACACCCCACCCCCGCGGGTAGCTGCCACCCCTCATCGACGAGGAAGGACCACCATGACGACGCCCGTTCCGAGCGACACGCTCACGGCCTATCCACAGCGCTATTTCGACGCGTGGAACCAGCGGGACATCGCGACCGCCCTGCGGGTCGTGCACCCGAAGGTCTCCTGGGTCGACCCGCTGCTTCCCGAGCCCCTCACCGACGCCGACGGGGCCGCGGCCTTCTTCGCGGGTGCGTGGCAGGGCTTCCCGGACCTGCGGTTCGAGGCGGTGGGTGCCCCCTTGGTCGACGCGGAGGCCGGACGCGTCGCCTCCGCGTGGCGGATGACCGGGACGCACCTCGGCGAGTTCCCACCCGGTGTGCCGGGCACGGGAGGCTCCTTCGCCATCGACGGGACCGACGTGTGGGAGGTCGACTCCGAGGGACGCGCGGTATCGGTCCAGGCCTCCTACGACTCGATCGCCCTGCTGCGGGCGATCGGGCTCGGCTGAGCGGGCCGTGATGCGTACTGAGACCGTGGACGTCGTCATCGTCGGCGCGCGCTGCGCGGGCTCCGCGGCGGCGGTCCCCCTCGCCAGGGCCGGGCACCGCGTCGTCGTGGTGGACAAGGCTCGGTTCCCGTCGGACACGCTGTCGACCCACGTCCTGGTCCCGAACGGCGTCCAGGAGCTGGCCTTCATGGGGGCGCTGCAGGGGATCCTGAAACTGAACCCCGCGCGCAGCCGCTACCTCACCTTGCAGGAAGGCGACCTGGAGCTCCGCGAGCGGTTCCGCCGGTTCAGCGGCATCGACTACGGGATCTGTGTGCCGCGTGACCAGCAGGACGCGGTCCTGGTGGAGGCCGCGCGCGCGGCCGGTGCCGAGGTGCGGGAGCGGACCCACGTCGAGGACGTCCTGCGTGAGGACGACCGCGTCGTGGGCGTGCGCTGCCGTGACCGCGACAGCGAGTACGAGGTCCGCGCGTCCCTGGTCGTCGGCGCCGACGGCCGGCGGTCCCGGATCGCCGCGGCGGTCGACGCGTGGACGCCGTACCGCGCGTCCCGCAACGGCCGCGGGTTCGTGTTCCGCTACCTCGACGACCCGCTGGGCCCCGACGCGCCGGATGCGATGCAGATCCTCCGGGCGGAGGGGGACCAGGTCCTGGTCCTGCCGTCCTGCCCCGTAGGCCGGACTCTGGTGGTGAACATGACCGCCGCGGAGGCGGTCCCGGCGTACCGCCGGGACGTCGAGGGCGAATGGGCCCGCATGATCGACCGCAATCCCGCGTTGAAAGCACGGATCGACGGGGCGACGAACGTCAGCGCACTGCGCAGCACCACAGATCTGTCGGCGTACTACCGGCGCTCCTCGGGGCCGGGCTGGGCGCTGGCGGGCGACGCGGGCCACTTCAAGGACCCCGTGACCGGCAACGGCATGCGGGACGCACTGAAGTTCGGCCGGCTGCTCGGCGAGTCCGTGGCCGCGAGCCTGCACGACCCGGTCGAGCTGGACGCCGCCCTGCTGACGTGGGAGGCGGCCCGCGACGCGGACACCATCTCCACGTACCACTGGGGAAACCGGGAGAGCCGCCCCGGCCCGACCAGTCCGCTGGTCCGCGAGGTGCTCCGGACCTTCGCCGGGGACGACCGGCCGAACCTCTCGGACACCTTCAACCGTGCGCGCCCGGTCGAGGCCGTCATCGGCCCGGTACGGCTGGCCCGCGGACTGGTCCGGGCGCTGCGGGCGCCGGGTGCGGACCGTCGCGCGATCTGGCGGGAGCTGCGCGTCGAGCTCCCGATGGAGATCGGCCTGCGCCGGCACCGCCTGGTCGACGGCTTCCGCTCGGACCGCCCGGTCGCCACGGAGCGCACCGGCTGGTCGATCGGCAACGGGGAGCCGCGAGCAGTGTCCGCGCAGGCTTAGCCGGGGTCGCCGACGGTCCCGGCTCGGCGGTCCTCGTTGCGCAGCGCCGCCATGGCCGCGGACGTCGTTGGGGGCTCAGCCGGGCGACGTGTCGTCCGGCTCGATCCGGCTGTACACGCTCCGCTGGTAGCGGATGTGCGGCAGGATCCGCCGGGTCCACTCACTGGAGTCCGGCGATCCGGGTGTAGTCCGCGGACTCCAGTACGGCGGGGGAGTCCATCAGGTAGGCGGCACGTAGCTCGGGTCGTCGGGCGCCGAGCCCTCCACTGCGCGGAGCCGTGCGCCCCGCGCGAACCCGGGACAACCCATGCGCTCGGGAAATGCTCCTCCCAGTACCAGCGGTTGACCTCGGCCTCGTGCGCCGGGTCGACATCCATCGACACCAGGAGCAGGCCGGACGGGGTGCGGTCGGCTCGGTCACGACGTGCCTCCGACCGCGCCGCTCGCGCGGAGCGCGGCGATGTCGTCTGCGGACAGGTCGAGCAGGCCGGTGAGCACGTCGTCCGCGTCGGCGCCGAGGGCGGGCAGGTAGGGAACGGCGTCTGCGGCTCGCCGCTGAACGAGACCGGATTGCCCAGGACTCGACGCTGCGCCCGTCGGGATGGGTGATCCGGCGGACCATGCCGCGACCGGACTCCCGGGCGTCCCGCAGGGCCTCGGGCACGGTGGTGATCAGCGCGGCCGGGATGTCGGCGGCGTTGAGCCGGTCCACCCAGTCCGCGGCCGAGGCGGTGAACGCCTTCTGCAGCAACGGCCACAGCTCCTCGCGGCGGGCGAGCCGGGCCGCCGGGGTGGCGAAGCGTTCCTCCTCGACCGGGTGCCCGACCCCGGTGTTCGCGGTGACGGCCAGGTCGCGGTCGACTCCGCCGCGGAAGGTCCGGTAGGTGGGGATCGAGTCGTGCCGGCTGCCCTGCCGGCCGGGGGTGGTCCCGCCGACGGTGCTGTAGACGGCCTGGTAGGACAGCATCGCGAGCATCCCGTCGAGCATGGCGACGTCCATCCACCGGCCCTGCCTGGTCCGCTGCCGGTCCACGTACGCGGCGAGGATCCCGATCACCGCGTACATACCGGCCACGAGGTCACCGGCCGGGATCCCCAGCCGGGTGGGGCCGCCGTCCAGTTCGCCGGTCATGCTCATCGCCCCGGAGAGCCTGGACGATCATGTCGTCGGCGGGCTTGTCCCGCCACGGCCCCTCCTGCCCGAACCCGCTGATCGACGCCCAGATCAGGCGGGGTGCTCGGCTCGCAGCGCCGCGACGTCGATGCCGAGCCGGTCCAGCACCCCCGGCCGGTAGTTGTCCACGACCACGTCGACCACCCCCGCGAGCCTGCGGAGAAGCGCGGCGCCGTCCGGATTCTTCAGGTCCACGGCGATGTTGCGGTTGTTGCGGTTGTTCGCCAGGAAGTAGGCGCCGTCCGGGCCCACGAAGTGGGGTGGGACGGTCCGGGTCATGTCGCCGTCCGGCGGCTCGACCTTGATCACGTCGGCGCCGAGGTCGCCGAGCAGCTGGGTGGCCGACGGGCCGGAGAGGAACGTCGTCAGGTCGAGCACCCGGACACCTGCGAGCGGGGCGCTCATCGCGCCGCCTCCAGGATGTGCACGGCGCAGGCGCCGTGGTCCAGCCCCGAGATCCCGCCGCCGGTCACGTGGGTGAGCGCGAACCGGGCGTGCGGCACCTGCCGGTCGCCCGCTGTGCCGGTGAGCTGCCAGTACGCCTCGGGCAGCTGCGCGGCGCCGCTCGCCCCGACCGGATGGCCATTGGCGAGCAGGCAGCCGCTGGGGTTGACAACGGTCTTGCCGCCAAGCGCGGTGTCCCCAGAGCGCAGCAGCCCGACCGCGCCGCCGCGGTCGCAGAGCCCCAGCGCCTCGTAGTAGACGAGCTCGGCGATGGTAAACGCGTCGTGCAGCTCGACGACGTCGAGGTCGCCCGGCCTGATGCCGGCCTGAGCGTACGCGTCCCGTGCGGAGTGCACGGAGATCTCCGGCCAGGTCATGTCGCGGTGACCGCGGGCGACGGTGCCCGAGTGCAGCACGCTGGCCGCCACCCGCACTGCGGGGGCGGCCAGCCCGGCCGCGACGTCCGCGGAGACGACCACGACCGCTGCGGCGCCGTCCCCGGTCGGGCAGCACTGGAACAGCGTCAGCGGGTCGGCGATCGGGCGCGAGGCCAGCACGTGGGCCATCGTGGTCTCAGTTCGCTGCTGCGCGTAGGGGTTGAGCGCGCCGTGCCGGCGGGCCTTCACCGCCACCGCGGGCAGATCCTCCACGGTCGCTTCGCGTTCGTGCAGGTAGCGGCGGGCGCGCATGGCGTAGTTGGCGGGCATGACGACGCCGCGGCGGGCCTCCCAGTCCTCGGCGGGCAGCGGGAGCGTGCCCCCGCCGACCCGGGTCAGCTTGTCCACCCCGAGGACCAGGGCGGCCCGGGCCCGAGCCCGTGCGGTGGACACGCCGCGACGCCAGGTTCATCGCGGTGGCACCTCCGGAGCAGGCGTTCTCGGCGTTGACGACCGGGAGCCCACCCAGGCCGAGCTCCTTGGCGATGCGCTGGCCCACCAGCGGTCCGCCGAAGCTGTGGCCTGCGACGACGGTCTCCACGTCGGTGCGGTCGACCCCGGCCTGCGCCAACGCGGCGAGCGCCGCCGACACCGCCAGTCCGGGATAGCTCGACGAGTGGTGCCGGCCGAACGGGATCATGCCCGCCCCCACGACGTACGCCTCGCTCACGCCTCCACCTCCGCGGTGAAGGACCACTCACCGGCCGTGTCGACGACCAGCCGGACCGGGCCGTCGTGGCGCAGGGCCTCTGGGTCCCCGGTGAGGTCCGTCAGCACGCGCACCCCGTCCGGGAGGTCGACGTAACCGATCGTGTAGGGCACCGGCCGGGAGCTGGACACTCGGACGGTCGTCCACCCGTACAGCGTCCCGTCGGGGCCCAGTACGTGCGGCATCAACCGGTCGGAGGTGCACTCGAAGCAGATCAGCCTGCTCGGAAGTGGACGGCCCCGCCGCCCTCGCAGCGGCACCCGGACAGCCGCACCTGCGCGCCCTCGCGAAGGACCATGGGGGCGTCGAGCACCTCGAAATCGGGTAGCGGAGTGGGCGGCGACATCGGCGGCACGGATCCTCCTGCAGTCGCTTGTGGGGCGTCCCCACGCGTGCACCCCGAGTCAAAACCCGGACGGGGCGCGGCCGAAGCGACATTCATCGCGTCCGATCGCGACATCTGTCCCAGGCGTGGCGGTGAGCGGCGTGGTCGGATCGGAGGGGAGCGAGGGAGGTCACCGTGGATGCTCCGGACGAGGTCCGGGCCGTGGGGCTCGGCGGGATCGACACTGCGGTGCACCGCTGGGGCGACTCGGACGGTCGGCCGGTGGTGATGCTGCACTCCCTCGGGCTCGACCTCGGGCTCGACGGGGCGTCGTTCGGGTTCGTCGCGGCCGCGCTGACCCGGCAGGCGCCGATCCTGGTCCTCGCGCCGGACCTGCGGGGACACGGGCGATCACGGGCGGCGCCGGAGCAGGTCGAGGTCCGCGGCATGGCGGCCGACGTCGTCGAGCTCGGCCAGTCCCTCGGGACGCCGGCCCTCCACGTGTTCCTCGAACGGCCGGACGCGTGCGCACAGGCCCTGCTCGACGGCTGGGAGAGACCCGCGTCCCGATTCGACCGCGACATCCGTCGCACCCGAATTCGGTCAGCCCGGCCTTACCGCTGACCCGGCTGGCAGCGAGCATTCTTCGCAGGTCAACGACGATGCCGACGGAGGTTCACGTGGTCAGGTCTGATACCGACCTTCAGCGGAGCGAAGCACGCGAGCGCGCCCGGCGGACGAGGCGGGTCTTCGCCGCCTCGTACATCGGCAGCGCGATCGAGACATACGACTTCCTCATCTACAGCACGGCGGCCACGCTCGTGTTCGGGCACGCCTTCTTCCCGTCCGCCAGCCCGACGGCCGGGGTGCTTGCCAGCCTGGCGACCCTCGGGGTCGGCTACCTCGCCCGTCCGATCGGCGGGCTGATCTTCGGTCACGTCGGGGACCGGATGGGGCGCAAAGGAACCCTCATCATCACCTTGGTGGCGATGAGTCTGTGCACGGTCCTCATCGGGCTGCTCCCCACCTACGAGACGATCGGGGTCTGGGCACCGGTCCTGCTGGTGGTGCTGCGGCTCGCGCAGGGCCTCGCGGTCGGCGGCGAGTGGGGCGGGGCGGTGCTGCTCTCGGTGGAGCACGCCTCGTCCGAGCGTCGCGCGTTCCTCGGCAGCGCCACCAACATGGGTGCGGGCTCCGGCTTCCTGCTCGCGTTCCTCGCCTTCGGCGCGGTCTCGGCGGCCACCGGTGACGGCTTCGCCGCGTGGGGCTGGCGGATCCCGTTCGTGGCGACGATCGTGCTGCTCGGCCTCGGGCTCTACATCCGGCTCAAGGTGGAGGAGAGCCCGATCGCGGCCGAGGCCACCTCGGTCCGGTTCCCGCTCGGCAGGCTGCTGCGCGAGCACCCGCGTCGGCTGGCCCTGGCCGTCGGTCTCACGGCGGGCCCGTTTCTGTGCCAGGCCGTGGCGACCACGACGGTCGTCGCCTACGCCACCGGCCCGGAGTTCGGCATCCCGAGGCAGACGCTGATCAACGCGCTGATCATCGCGTCCGCCTGCCAAGTCGTGACGATCCCGCTGTTCGGGATGCTCGCCGACCGCATCGGGCGACGCCCGGTGTTCATGGCGGCCTGCCTCGTGTTCGCCGTGCAGGCCTTCCTGATCGTCCCGATGGTGACCTCGGCGGTCTGGGCGCTCATCTTGATCTCGTACCTGATCACGCTCCCGCTGCTGTACGGCGCCACCCACGGTGTCGTCGGAGCGCTGCTGTCCGAGCTGTACCCCACCGAGATCCGCTACACCGGGGTGTCGGCGAGCTTCCAGCTGGCGGCGAGCATCGGCGGCGGCGTCGGCCCGGTCGTCGCGGCGGTGCTGCTGGCCACCTCGAACGGGTCGATGCTGCTCAGCATTCTGCTGGCGCTCGGCGCTCTGATCAGCCTCGGCTGCGTCACCGCGCTGCGGGAGACCCGGTCGGTCGACCTGCGCCGGGTCGTGCCGGACCGCGCGGCCGAGTCCGACGCTGTGATCTCCACCCGCTGACACCGACGAAGGGAGGCCACCGATGCCCGTCGGAACCCTGGACCACGTACTGGGCCAGCTCGGTCTCGCCTCGCGGGTGCAGGCCGCGCTCGGGGCGATCAAGGTGGGTCTCGTGCCCGCCCCGTGACCTGTGGACCTGGCTGTGTCGATCGCCGGACCCGGCTAAATCATCCGTCGCAGCCCGACGAGACCGGTGACCTGTCGGCACGGTCGCGTCGCTGTTTCACTCGATCACCGAACCCCACCACTCGACGAGGAGAAGGGCCATGCAGCACAATCACATCGATCTCACCGGACGGTCCGCCATCGTGACCGGCGGAGCCAGCGGCATCGGGCTGGCGGTCGTCCGCCGGCTGCTCGATTCCGGCGCCCGCGTGGCGGTGTGGGACGTCTCCGAGCGCTCGCTCGAGGCGGTCCGGCCGGAGCTCCCGGCGGACCGGACGCGCCTGGCCCGGCTCGACGTCACCGACTGGGCGGCCGTCCAGGCCGCCGCCGGAGCCGCCGCGGACGCCTTCGGCGGGCTGGACATCCTGGTCAACGGAGCCGGGATCGCCGACGGCACCAGCGTCGTGCAGGACTACCCGTTGGAGACCTGGCACCGCGAGCTCGCCGTCAACCTCACCGGGGTGTTCCACACGTGCCGGGCGGTCATCCCCCACCTGCTGGCGAACGGCTACGGCCGGATCGTCAACGTGTCGTCGATGACGGCGAAGGACGGCAGCCCGAACCAGGCAGGCTACGTCGCGTCGAAGGCCGGGGTGCTCGCGCTGACCAAGACCCTCGGCCGGGAGCTGGCCGAGTGCGGGGTCGTGGTCAACGCCGTGACCCCCACCCTGTTCGACACCCCGCTCTACCGGGCGTGGGCGCAGAGCATGCCTCCGGAAGTGTCCGAGTGGGCCGCGTCCCGAATCCCCATGAAGCGGGTCGGCCGGCCGGACGAGGCCGCCGCGATGATCGCCTGGATGGTGTCGGAGGAGTGCTCGTTCACCACGGGCATGACCTTCGACCTGTCCGGCGGGCGGGCTTCCTTCTGATGGCCGGGACGACCACGGTCCTGCTGGTTCGGCACGGGCGCACGCCGTCGAACGTCGCCCAGGCTCTGGACTCGGCTCCGCCCGGCCCCGGCCTGGACGCGACCGGCCGGGCACAGGCCGGCGCGGTGGCCGCCGAGCTCGCCACGACACCGCTCGACGCCGTGTATGCCAGCCGGGCCCGCCGGGCCCAAGAGACTGCCGCCGCCGTCGCCGCCCCGCACGGGCTGCCCGTCGACATCCTCGACGGGGCGCACGAGGTCCAGGTCGGCGATCTCGAGGGCTCGACCGACCCGGCGCACTGGGCCCGGCTACAGGGGCTGCTGGGGGAGTGGATGCGCGGCGACCGCGACGACCGGATGCCCGGCGGCGAGAGCGGTCGCGAGGTCGCCGCCCGCTTCCGCGCCGAGATCGAGCGGGTGGCGCAGGCGTCACCGGGCGGGCGGGTCGTCGTCGTGACGCACGGCGGCGCGATGCGGCTGCTCACCCTCGACCTCTGCCCCGAGGTCGACGGGCACTTCGCGGCCGCCCATCCCGTCCCCAATACCGGATCGATCGAGCTCCGGTACGACCCGGACACCGGCTGGTCCTGCGCCCGCTGGGCCGACCAGTGCCAGCCCGTGCCCGCCGGGCAGGCATGACATCCACCCGACCGTCCCCATAGGAGGAGACGTGACCCTCAGCGGACATCCCCGCACCGACATCGGCGCCGCGGAGCTCGCCCTGCTGCGCGGCGTCGACGAGGCCCGCCGCATGCGACCCGACGACGGGTTCGCGGACGAGATGCGCGCGCGGTTCCCGACCGAGCGCGAGTACGACGACATGCTGTCCCGCAAACTCGCCCACCGCCGGTCGGAGCGGCGCGGCCCGGTCGGCCTCGACGACCTCGCCGCCGCCCTCGACCGCTTCCTGCGCCACACCCTCGACGGCGACTTCACCGTCTCCGGCCAGCGCTGGCTCGCCGGCGGCGCGTCGAAGCTGCAGATGGCCTTCCGCCTGAACTGGGACGATCCCAAGCAGGGCCGCGCCACCAGCGACCTCGTGGTCCGCATGGAGCCCCAGGAGGGGCTCAACGCGACCAGCAGGCGCCGAGAGTTCCAGCTGCTCCGCGCGCTCGCCGGGGTCGTCCCGGTGCCCCGCGTGTACTGGGTGGACCAGACCGGCGAGTGGTTCCCGGAGCCCGCCCTGGTGTACGCGTTCGCCGAGGGGGTGACCAAGCCCAGGACCGTCGAGCGGGGCCGCGCCACCGGCGTCGGGAACCCGTTCTACCCGGAGCTGCGCCGGGCGCTGGCGCCCCAGTTCGTCGAGCACCTGGCCCGGATCCACACCGTCGACCACACCGCGGCCGATCTGAGCGCGTTCGACGTGCCCGAGGTCGGGACCACGCAGAGCGCGCTCTGGCAGCTCAACCGGGCCCGCCGCGTGTGGGAGGAGGACCGCGCGGAGGACCTGCCGGTCCTGGAGGTCGCGGCCTCGTGGCTGGAGCGCAACCTGCCCGTGCTGGACCGGGTGAGCCTGCTGCACGGCGACTACCGCGCGGGCAACTTCATGTTCGACGAGGACGAGCGCCGGATCACCGCGTGGCTCGACGTCGAGCGGGGCTACCTCGGCGACCGGCACCGCGACCTCGCCTGGATCACCATGCCGCACTTCGGGAACCGCGACGACGAGGGGCGCCTGCTGGTCTCGGGCCTGGTGCCGCTCGATGAGTTCTACCCGGCCTACGAGGCCGCGTCCGGCCTGACCGTCGACCCGGACCGGCTGCGCTACTACCAGATCTTCAACGCCTACCAGCTCGTCGCGTCGAGCCTCGGCACCGCCCAAAGGGTCGTCCGGCTCGGCCGCTCGCACCAGGACGTGCTGATCGCCTGGCTCGAGGGCGTCGTCTACTCGATCCTCGCCGAGCTGCGCACCTCGATCGGAGGCGATCTCTGATGTCCGGACCCGCACCGGTGCCCGACCACACCGTCCCCGCCCTGCGCGCCGCGGTCACCGCGATGAACGAGATTGTCATCCCGGCGGTGGACCCGGAGCACCCGCTGGCCAGGGAGCAGGCCACGATCGTGTCCGGCCTGCTCGCGATGCTGGCCGAACGGGTGCTGCACCTGCACGCCCGCGCGGACTTCGAGACGGAGCACTTCCGGGATGTCGCCGTGGCGGTCGCGGACGACGCCGCCGAGGTCTCGCCCTCCCTCGCCGGGGAGTTGGCCACGCTGGTCGACGACAGGTCCGCGGTGACCACGTCCGCACTGGAGGAGTCCGCAGCCCGGCTGGCCCAGAACCTGACGGCCCTGGTGCGCACCGCCGGCCGCAGCGACACGTCCGCCGCCCGGCGGATCGAGGCCACTGTCCTGGACCGCTCCGGGGCGCTGCTCGACGCCCGCCGCGCGTGGTTCCTGCCTCAGGGGTGGGAGACCGATGCGGCCGCCGTGCCCGCCCTCGAGTCCGTTCTCAGCACCGTCCGCACATCCCGACCCGAAGAGGAGACCCGATGATCACGGCCGCCGAGTTGGAGTATCAGGCCCCCGAAGACGCCGACCACGACTGGGCCGAGACCTACTTTCTCCCGGTCCCGGTGCCCGAGGAGCACTTGCTCGCGCACGTCTACGTCGTCGTCCGTCCGAAGCTGGGGGTGATGAGCAACGACGTCTACGTGTTCGGCACCGTGTCGGACTCCCGCGCGGATTTGTTGCACTACAACGCCCGTCAGCACCTGCCCGCCCCGGAGCGCTGGTCGAAGATCGACTCGCCCATGGGGCTGTCGGTGCACGCGGTCAACCCGCCGCGGGACCACCGCATCGACTACGTGGGACCGGACGACACAGAGATCCACGTGGACTGGAACGGCGTCATGGAGCCCTTCGACATCCACGACCCGCGGCTCAGCCCGCGGGCGGGGGCCACGGAGGCGGAACAGATCGCCAACTCCAGCTCGGGCGCGGCCTACAAGGGCCACTACGACATGACGGGGCGTATCACGGGTAGGCTCACCGTGCGCGGCAAAACCTACCAGGTGAACTGCCTGGAGCGGATGGACCGCAGCTGGGGCCCCCGGCCCGAGGTCGTCCGGCCGATGAACTCGATCAACGCCAACTTCGGCGACGACCTCTGCTTCCACCTGCGCGGCTCGCGGGACAACGGCGAGCGCCTGCCGAACCCCGTCTCCCACGGGTACGTGCTGGACAACGGCGAGTTCTTCGGCATCACCGAGGGCAGCTTCACCGCAACCCGCTTCGGGACCGTCCTGCTCACCCTGGACGTGTCCGTCACCGACACGCGTGGGAAGACCTACCGGATGCACGCCTCACCGGACGTCGGCGGGCCGTGGACGGCGTATGCGGGCAACGTGACCTGGAACAGCATGATGAAGTGGACCCTCGGCGACCGTGTCGGGTACGGCGTGGTCATGGACAACAACCGGATCGACGAAGCCGTGCGCGAGCGCGGCATGTGGCCGACGGACGGGCCGCGCACCCTGCGCGCCTGAGCGCTGACGACGCCCCCGGGACCCCCGGGGACGTCGTCGTGCCCGGGTCAGAACCCGGCAGGGTCGAAGTCGAGCGTGGTGCGGTCGAGCTGCTCCAGCAGCGCGAACCGCGGCTCGGCCCGCGGCAGGTCGTACCGGAAGAAGAACCGCGCCGCCTCGCGCTTGCCGCGCCGCAGCGCGTCGTCCCGGTCCGCGGTGGCGAGATACTGCTCCAGCCAGATCCAGGCCAGCACGACGTCACCGATGGCCTCCAGGTACAGCGAGGCGTTCGCGAGCCGGAGGGTCCGGTCCGGTACCGCGTCGAGGGTGGCGGTGACCCCGACCAGCCGGTCCAGCGCTGCCCGCAACGCCACCGCCAAGTCGTCCGCCGACCCGCCCGCCGCCCGCTCGACTGTCGCCGAGATCGTTCGGACCAGCTGGGTCAGCGCCGCGCCGTCGTTCATCGTGGTCTTGCGGCCGAGCAGGTCGATGCCCTGGATGCCGTGGGT
The DNA here is from genome assembly GCA_035248845.1 of Amycolatopsis sp. GTDB lineage: Bacteria > Actinomycetota > Actinomycetes > Mycobacteriales > Pseudonocardiaceae > Amycolatopsis_E. The sequence continues at coordinate 80,000 of DATFHB010000058.1, forward strand.
CCCCTCGTGGATGGGGTTGAGCCGGTTGTCCCGGTAGTGCTGCTCCACGTCGTACTCGCGGGTGTAGCCGTAGCCGCCGTGGACCTGGATGGCCAGGTCGTTGGCCGCCAGGCACCACTGGGAGGGCCAGCTCTTGGCGATCGGGGTGAGGATCTCCAGCAGGGTGGCCGCCCGCTCCCGCTCGGCCGGGTCGGTGGCCGTGGCCTCCTCGTCGATGAGCCTGCCGCAGTAGAGGGCCAGCCCGAGCGCGCCCTCGACGGCGGCCTTCTGCTCCAGCAGCATCCGCCGCACGTCCGCGTGGTCGACCAGCGCGACCTGCGGGGCGGCCGCGTCCTTGCCGTCCAGGAGCCTGCCCTGGGTGCGGGTGCGGGCATAGTCCAGCGCCTTGAGGTAGCCGGTGTACCCGAGCGCTGCGGCGCCGGTGCCCACTCCGACGCGGGCCTCGTTCATCATGTGGAACATGTAGGTCAGGCCGTGGTGCGGCTCGCCGACCAGGTAGCCGACGGCCCCCGCCTCGCCGCCGGGGGTGTGGACGCCCTCGCCGAAGTTCAGCAGGGTGTTCGTCACGCCGCGGAAGCCCATCTTGTGGTTGAGCCCGGCCAGGGCCACGTCGTTGCGCTCGCCGATCGCGCCGTCCGGTCCCACCAGGTACTTCGGTACCACGAACAGGGAGATCCCCTTGACGCCCTTGGGGCCGCCGGGGATCTTCGCCAGCACCAGGTGGACGATGTTCTCGCCCAGCTCGTGGTCCCCGGCGGAGATCCACATCTTGTTGCCGAAGACCCGGTAGGTGCCGTCGGCGCCCGGCTCAGCGCGCGTCGTGATGTCCGATAGCGACGAACCGGCCTGCGGCTCGGACAGGCACATGGTGCCGTGGTAACGGCCCTCGACCATGGGGCGTACCCAGGTGTCGACCTGTTCCGGCGAGCCGTGGGCGAGCAGCAAGTTCGCGTTGGCGACGCTGAGGAACGTGTAGCCCCAGGTGGCGATGTTGGCCGCCTGGAAATGCGCGAACGCGGCGGTCTGCACGGCCTGCGGCAGCTGCAGACCGCCGACGGACGCGTCCATCGCGGCGCCGACGATCCCAGCCTCGCCGACCGCGTCGACCGCGGCCCGGACCTCGGGAATCAGCCGCACCTGCCCGTCGACGAACTCGGGCTCACGGCTGTCGTTGAGCTTGTTGTGCGGCGCGAAGCGCTCGACGGCGATCGTGGCGCACAGGTCGAGCACGTCGTCGAAGGTCTCGCGGCTGTGCTCGGCGAATCGCTCGCACTTCACCAGGCTCTCCACGTCGAGCCAGTCGAACAGCTGGAAGTCCAGGTCCGCTCGGGAGAGCAGGAGCCGGGCGCTGGTTGGGACGGTCATCGTCACTCCGGTCGGCCGGGTAGTCGGTCGACCCGAGTGAATACGGTCGGCGCGCGACCGGCGAGCGTCAGCGGTCGTGTGGAGCCGCGACGCATGTCTCGGTCGGACGCGACTCCGGTCGCTACGCCCCGCCCTGGCCGGTCGCTTGACTGTCGGTGCGGGCGCCCGTCACGGCCCTCGGGACACGCATGACGACGACGTCGGGGCCTCGGCCCGCCGGCACGCACGGCGAAGGGAACAACGATGGTGCAGGACGCGCTTGTCGGGCAGCTGGATTTCGACCCGGTGGCCCTCAAGCAGAAGTATGCAGAGGAGCGCGACAAGCGCATCCGGCCCGAGGGACAGGGCCAGTACGTCGGCACCGGCGGCAAGTTCGCCGCCTTCGGCGCCGACCCCTGGGCGGACCCGGACTTCACCCGTGAGTCCGTCCGGGATCACACGACAGTGATCGTCGCGGGCGGTGGCTTCGGCGGGCTGGTCATGGGAGCGCGGCTGCGCGAGGCCGGGGTCGCCGACATCCGGATCATCGAGATCGGCGCGGACTTCGGCGGCACCTGGTACTGGAACCGCTATCCCGGCGCCATGTGCGACATTGAGGCGCACATCTACCTGCCGCTGCTCGAGGAGCTCGACTACGCTCCGCGGCACCGGTACTCCTACGCGCCGGAGCTGCTGGAGCACAGTCAGCGGATCGGCAAGGCATACGGACTCTACGACAAGGCGCTGTTCCAGACCACGATCACCGGCGCCGAGTGGCAGGAGAACCAGCAGCGCTGGTTCCTCACCACGGACCGGGGCGACGAGCTGACCGCGGATCACCTGGTGCTGGCGTGTGGGCGGCAGAGCCTGCCGAAGCTGCCGAACCTGCCGGGCATCGACGTGTTCCGCCCGCACACGTTCCACTCCAGCCGCTGGGACTACGACTACACCGGCGGGGACCCGTCGCAGCCGGACCTGACCAAGCTGACGGACAAGCGCGTCGGGATTATCGGCACGGGCGCCACGGCGATCCAGATCGTGCCCGAGGTGGCGAAATGGGCCAAGGAGCTGGTGGTCTTCCAGCGCACCCCGTCGACCGTCGGGGTGCGCGGGCAATGCGAGACGCCGGCCGACTGGGCGGACATGTCCCAGCCTGGCTGGCAGCGGGCTCGTCGCGAGAACTTCCAGTCCTACCTGCTCGGCCTGCGTCCGGACGAGGACCCGGTCGGGGACGGCTGGACGAAGAACCTCGACGTCCTCGTTCCGGAGACCGCCGCACAGCTGGCCGAGCGCCTGGGCCGTACGCCCACGACGGAGGAGCTGCTCCACTTCGCCGAGATCAACGACTACAAGGTGATGAACGGCTTTCGGAAGCGGATCGCCGAGCTCATTGAGGACCCGGACACGGCCGCGGCGCTCACACCGTGGTACCGCTGGTGGTGCAAGCGGCCCTGCTTCCACGACGACTACCTGCCCGCCTTCAACCGGGAGAACGTGACCCTGGTGGACACCGATGGCCAGGGGGTCACCGGGTTCACCGAGACCGCCGTCGTCGTCGGTGAGGACGAGTACGAGGTCGACTGCCTCATCTTCGCCACCGGCTTCGAGGCGGCGATCCCCTACAGCCGGCTGGCGGGCTTCGACGTCACCGCCCGGGGCATGGCCCTGTCCGAGCACTGGAAGGGCCAGGTCCGGACCCTGCACGGAGTGAGCACGGACGGCTTCCCCAACCTGTTCTTCGTGGGAGGCAACGTGCAGACCGCCATGGCCGTGAACGCGGTGCACCTGATCGACGAGCTCGCCCTGCACGTCGCCTACATCATCGCCGAGAGCCGCGAACGAGGTCTCTCCAGCGTCGAGCCCGCATCCGCCGGGGTGGACGAGTACGTGGACCTGATCGTCAACTCGGAGAAGAACAAGGCGAGCTTCCAGTTCTACGCCGACTGCACGCCCGGGTACTACAACGGCGAGGGCAACGCCAAGACCGGCGAGGACCTCTTCTCCGGCGCCCGCTACGGCGACGGTGCCCTGGCCTACTACGAGCTGTTGCGCTCGTGGCGGGCCGAGGGCTCGATGGCGGGGATGGACGGATTGTCCGGCCGCGGAAGCGTCCACGCCTGATGCCACGTCGGCGGGGCCAGAGACAGGGAGCGTGTCCGCTCGCGACAGACGCCCCGCCCGCCCGCGACATCTCGCCGAACCGTGGTCCAGGCCACGGCTGAGCTGTACAAGTCCGGTGTTCCAGGTGCCAGGCGCCTGATGGCATGGCCTTCAAAGGAGAATGGCATGGATCATCCCGACGGGCAGGCCACGGAGGCCTCGTCGACCCAGGCCGCCGGGTCTGGGTCTCGAGCTTCCTCGGCGCGACGATCGAGTTCTACGACTTCAGCATCTACTCGACCGCCTCGGCGCTTGTCCTCGCCCGGTTGTTCTGCACCGGTGTCAGCGCGGCCGTGGGCCTGGCGATCTCGTTCGCCACGCTGGCGATCCGCTACGCGGCGCGGCCGATCGGCGCGGTCCTCTTGGGGCACTTCGGGGACCGGATCGGCCGCAAGAGCACCCTGATCGCGACCATCATCATGATGGCCGCCGCCACCTTCCTCATCGGCTGCCTGCCGGCGACGGCGCACATCGGTCACGCCGCGCCGATCCTGCTCATGGTGCAGCGGGTGTCGGTCGGCGGCGAGTGGGGTGACTCGGTCGTGATGACGACCGAGCACAGCACCGACGGCCGTCGCGGCCTGATGGGCAGCGCCCGCTGACCGGCGCGTCGGCGGGTGTGCTGCTGGGCTTCGTCGCCTACGCGATCGTGGTTCCGGTCTCCGGCGGCGGCTTCCAAAGCTGGGGATGGCGGGTGCCGTTCTGGCTCACCGCGCTGCTGCTCGGCCTCGCGATCTACATGCGACTGAAGATCACCGAGACCGCGGTCATGGTGAGGCTGCAGGAAGAGCAGCCCGACCAGCAGCAGGTCGTCCCGATCAAGGCCCTGCTCGCCCGCTACCCGCTCACTGTGCTCGAGGCGGCTGGTGTGTTCGCCGGGGCTTTCGTGATCCAGCAGGTCGTGATCAGCTTCTTCGTGTCCTACGCCGTGAGCGACCTCGGCCAGACCAAGTCGGCCATGGTGAACGCGTCGATGATCGGCGTCGCGATCTCGTTCGTGGGGATCCCGCTCACAGGACTGCTCACCGACCGGTTCGGTCGCCGCCGGATACTGCTGACCGGGCTCGCTCTGCAGACCGTCAACTGCCTGCTGATCTGGCCGCTGCTGAGCTCGCAGAACTACGGGCTCATCGTGGTCAGCTTCTGCCTGGTGTTCGTGTTCCACTCGCCCTGCTACGCCCCGCTGGGTGCGCTGTTCTCCGAGCTGTTCCCCAGCGCGATGCGCTACACCGGTGCCTCGCTGTGCCACCAGGTCGCGTCGCTCGTCGGTGGGTTCGGCCCGCTGTTCGCCACCCTGCTGATCGGCGGCGGGCTCAGCCCCGTTTGGGTCATCGGCATGCTCGTCCTGGGCCTGCTCGTCTCGATCGGCTGCGCACTGATGATGCCCCGCACCGACGACGTGGACCTCGCGGAAGTGGGCGTGGGACCGGCGCCGGCGACTGCGACATCCTCGCCCGCGCTCGATCGAGGAGACCGGGCACCGAAGGCGCCGGCCAGGGGCCGGCGCCCCGGCGCCTGAGGCGTGCCCTGTACCGTGGCTCGCCGAGAGCGATTACCGTGGGTTTACCAGGCACGGGCAAAGGCACCGCAGCCGCGACCGACTGGAGCGCTCGACGATGACGCGATCGGCACCGACCGTCGCCCTGGGTCCCGAGGCCCCGGCAGGCCGCCCGAAGCAGGCCGCGCGCTGGGCGCGCCAGACCGCCGCGTTCGCCGAGGCCGCCTCGGTGATCGCCCGCGAGACCGAGCTGACCACCGTCCTCGACCGGCTGGCCTGCGAGGTGCGGTCGGTGACCGGCCTGCTGACCTGCGCGATCATCCTGGTCGACGAGGTGACCGAGGTCCTCCGCCACGTGGGGCGCTCCGGGTTGCCGGACGACTACCCCACGCGGGTTGAGGAGGCCCGGCGCAACGGCGCCCCGATGGTCACCCTGGACGCGTACCGCGCGCGTCGCGCGATCGTGGCTCCTGGCTCACGGGCCAGGGTGCTGGCCGACTCTCGCTGGGCGCCGACCCAGAACATCGTGCAGGACAACGACTGGGACACCTTCGTCGCCGTGCCGCTCATCGTGCGGGGCGACGCGATCGGCGTCATGACGGGCTTCAGCCCGGGAGGCGCCCAACCCTCCGCGGAGGACATGCAGTTCCTGCAGGTGATGGCCGACCACGCGGCGATCGCGGTCGACAACTCCCGGATGTCCGCGGAGCTGCAGCTGCGCGCGGCCGAGGGCGAGCGCCAGCGGCTCGCCCGGGACATGCACGACTCGGTCTCCCAGGCCATCTTCTCGCTGACGCTCTACGCCCGCGGTCTCGAGCTGCGGGTGGCGGAGCCCAGCGAGCTCGACCGGGCCGAGCTCGGGGCCGGGCTGCGCGAGTTGCGGTCGCTCGCGCAGGAGGCGCTCAGTGAGATGCGCTCGCTCATCGAGTGCCGTCGCCCCGTCGAGCTGCAACGGGGCAGTCTGGTACAGGCCCTCGAGGTGCTCGCGGAGTCGACGGCACGCAAGACTGGGCTTACGGTCGAGGTCCACTCCGCTGTCGAGCGGCTGCGCCTGGACCCGCAGATCGAGGACGACCTGTTCCGGCTGGTCCAGGAGGCGTTGAACAACGTCGCCAAGCACGCCCAGGCGCGTACCGTGGCGCTGGACCTGCTCGCCGACGGCCATGGTGGGCTCGCGGTCGAGGTGACCGACGACGGTGTGGGGCTGCGGGAGCCGTCCGGGGTTCGGGCGCACTTCGGTATGGAGACGATGCGCGAGCGGGCAGGGCGGCACGGCGCGCACCTGACCTTCGGGCCCGGCGTCGGGGGGATCGGGACCCGAGTGCGGGTGAGCCTGCCAGGTGTCCTCGGCTGACTCCTGACCCAGGCGCGCGACGTTTGTCGCGAGCCCGTGCGACCTCCGTCGCTCGTTCGCGGGTGCGGCGCGGCGTTGACTGACCACGCACACCGCCGTGGAGGGATCGCCGATGACAGCCGAGACTGCCGCCGACAGCCGCACGGGGAACCCGGGCGCGCTCGCCCTGCTCGCCGAACAGGCTGCGGAACTCGAGTTCGATCGGCTCCCGGCGGACGTCGTCGCCCTCGTGGGTATGGCCGTGCTCGACACGCTCGGGGTGGCGGTGGCCGCTGTCGACGAGCCCGTCGTGCGCCTGGTCCGCGAGGAGCTGACGACCCCGGGGGCCGCCGCCCTGTGGGGCGGCGGCCGCGCCGACCCCGGAGCGGCGGCGCTGGTGAACGGCACTGCCGCGCACGCCCTCGACTACGACGACTACGCACCCGGCTCTGGCCTGCACCCGTCGGCGCCGCTGGTCGCCGCACTACTGGCGGCGGCGGCGTTGCAGCACGGTCGCGGCCGGACCGTGTCCGGGCGCGACCTGGTCACGGGCTACGTCGCGGGCTACGAGGTGCAGGAACGGCTCGGCCTGCTGCTGTGGCCTTCGCACTACGCGCGCGGGTTCCACACGACTGGCACCGTCGGCACCGTCGGCGCCGCGGCGGGGGCGGCCCGGTTGCTGGGCGCGGACGCGGCGCAGATGGGCGCGGCGCTCGGCCTCGGCGCGACGGATGCTGCCGGGCTCAAGGCGATGTTCGGTTCGATGGGCAAGCCCTACCACGCAGGCCGCGCCGCGGCGTCCGGCCTGCGGGCCGCTCGGCTGGCCGTGCGGGGGATGACCGTCGGGGCGGACGCGGTGTTCGGCTCCCAGGGCCTGGTGGCCGCGGCGTCCGGGGAGTCGGGGACCGCCGAGGTGACGACCCGATTCGGCGAGCCGTGGCACGTAACGGACGTGCTGCCCAAGCTCAACCCCTCCTGCTTCGGGACGCACGCCGCCATCGCGTGCGCGGCGCAGGTGCGACCCGAGGTCGGGGACGCCGAGATCCGCCACGTCGAGCTGACCGTGCCCCCGGTCCTGCTGAACGTCTGCGCGATTCCGGCCCCTCGCACCGGGCTGGAGGGCAAGTTCAGCCTCGCGTACACCACTGCGGCGACGCTGCTGCGGGGCGAGGTGACGGTGGCGTCCTTCACCGATGACGCGGTCCGGGCCGAGCCGGCGACCACCCTCGCGTCCCGCGTCGGCCTCGTGCTGGACGACACCCTCGCCAAGACCGCCACGCGCCTGCGGGTGGAGCTGGCCGACGGTCGCGTCCTGCGCGCCGAGTACGACGCCGCCCGGCGCCTGTGGGTGGCCGACCCGGAGGAGGTCCGGCCCCGGGTCGAGGGGAAGTTCGCCGAGCTCGCCGCCGGTCTGCCCGGGCGCGCGGAGCTGGTCGAGCTGCTGCGCGCGCCCGACCGGATCGCCTCCGTCGACGCCCTGTCCATGGTGCTGGCCGGCGACGGCTGACCCGGACGCGACAACTGTCTCGACTTCGGTCGGACCGAAAAGAAAATCGTCAGTCACAAACTATTGTCGGTGGCGTCCGGTGCGCAGCGGTGTCAGGAGCGCCGGCCGACCACGATCTTCGAGGTGAGTCCATGAGCAGCACCACCGGCGAGCGGGCGGATCCCGTCCTCGCCGAGTTCCCCGTCCACAGGCGCGGGGCGTTTTTCGAGAAGTTCTCCCTCGGCGAGGTCTACGACCATCACTGGGGCCGCACCCTCACCACCGCGGACAACGTCCTCTTCAGCTCGGTGCTCTGCTTCTGGAACCCGATGTACCTCGACCGCGAGTACGCGGTGGCGCACGGTCACCCGGGTGCGGTCGTGAACCCGATGCTGGTGCTCTGCACGGTGATCGGCCTGTCGGTCGAGGACCTCAGCGAGAGCGGCGGACCGTTCCTCGGCATCGAAGACTGCGAGTTCCCCACGCCGGTCTACGCCGACGACACCCTCACCGCCCGGTCCGAGGTCCTCGCGGTCCGCGAGTCCTCGAGCCGCCCGGAAACCGGGATCGTGACGTGGCGGACCACCGGCACCAACCAGCGAGGAGAGATCGTGTGCACCTACGTCCGCAGCAACCTGCTCGCGAAGCGGGCCGCGGAGTGACCGCCGTCGCCGGGTCGACCACCGGCACCGAGCTCCCCGGGCCGAGCCTGCCCCCGCCGTGGCACACCCCCGAGCGCGCCGAGCTGATGGCACAGGCCCGCCGGTTCAGCCTGGAGCGGCTCAAGCCCGTCGCCGACGAGCTGGACCCGAAGAAGGCCGACATTCCGGCGGACGTGCTGGCCGAGATGGGCGCGCTGGGCTACTTCGGGGTGATGATCCCGGCGGAGCACGGCGGCCTGGGCGGCGGCGTCTTCGAGTACTGCCTGGTCTCCGAGGAGCTCGCCCGGGCGTGGATGAGCGCGTCGAGCATCATTGCCCGCGCCCAGGGGCTGGGCACCGCGGTCGGTGACGAGGACCGCCGGCGGGAGCTGCTCGCGCGCAGCGCGCGCGGACAGTGGATCGGGGCCGCCGCGTTCTCCGAGCCCGAGGCGGGTTCGGACCTGGCGGGGGTCGCGACCACCGCGGTCCGCCAGGGCGACGAGTTCGTGGTCTCGGGACACAAGCGCTGGTGCGGCAACGCCGTCACCGCGGACTTCATCGTGGTCCTCTGCCGGTTCGCCGACGCGGAGGAGGGCGGGTCGCGCTCCAAGGTCCTGCGCACGCTGATGCTGGAGAAGAAGCCGGGCGAGCTGCCGCGCGGCGTCACGGCCACCCCGATCGACAAGATCGGCTACCACGGCATGACGACCTACGACCTGGTCCTCGACGAGGTCCGCGTCCCGGTGTCGGCCCAGGTCGAGGCCTTCGGCATGCCGGTGGCGCGGGGCGAGGGCTTCGCCGCGCTCGAGCGCGGCCTCAACATGGCCCGGGTGCAGACCGCCGCGCGCGCGGTCGGCGTCGCACGGGCCGCCGTGGAGGACACGACGGCCTACCTGCAGCAACGGGTGCAGTTCGGCCGCCCGATCGGGCACTTCCAGGCGCTGCGCTTCCAGCTGGCCGAGATGGCGGCCCGGGTGGACCAGGCCCGCGCCCACTACCGCCAGGTCGGAGCGCTGATGGACGCGGGCGTCGCCTGCGAGACCGAGGCCGCGATGGTGAAGCTCATGGCCACGGAGATGGCCGCCGAGGTGACCGCGCAGGCGATCCAGCTGCACGGTGGCAACGGCTACACCACCGAACACCAGGTAGAGCGTTACTGGCGGGACGCCCGGCTCACCACCATCTTCGAGGGCACGAGCCAGATCCAGCAGCTGATCATCAGCGACCGGCTGCTCGGCAAGGTGCGCTCGTGACCGCCGCACCGGTGCGCGGTCCGCTCGCACAGCGGACCGGCGAGGGCACCTGGTTCGAGGACTTCGCCCCCGGGGACCGCTGGCGGCACGCCCGCGGAGCGACGGTCGACGAGGTCGAGAACCAGCTGCTGGCCAAGCTGGTGGTCAACACCGCACAGGAGCACTGGAACGAGCACAGCATGGCCGACTCGCCCTGGGGGAGCAGCCGGATCGTGTTCGGGATGATCACCGGTTCCCTGACGATCGGCCTTGCGAGCCAGGACACCGCCGAGAACGCGCTCGCCGAGCTGGGCCTGACGAAGATGCGGTTCCGCTCGCCGGTCTTCCACGGTGACACGATCTACGCCTACACCGAGGTCCTCTCCACCGAGGACGCCGACACCGACGACGTGGGGATCGTGCGGTTCCAGCACTGGGGTGCCACCGCTGACGATCGCATCGTCTTCCAGTGCGAGCGGAGCGTGCTCGTCAAGCGCCGCAGCCACTGGTTCACCCGTTGAGTTCTGGAGGAACTTCGATGACCCAACCCCTTCGTGCCCGGCGCTCCGAGCTGTCGGTGCCCGCCACCAGCGAGAAGATGATGGCCAAGGCCGCGGCCGGGGACGCCGACCTGGTGTTCCTCGACCTGGAGGACGCCGTCGCGCCGAACGCCAAGGACGCCGCCCGCGCCGGCGCGGTGAAGGCCCTGCTCGGCCTGGACTGGGGCACCAAGACCCGGGCCGTCCGGGTGAACGGCGTGCACAGCCGCTGGTGCCTCGACGACGTGACCGAGGTGGTCACGGGCGCCGGTGCCAAGCTCGACATCCTGATCATCCCGAAGGTCAAGGCGCCGCGGGACGTGTGGTTCGTCGACACGCTGCTCACCCAGCTCGAGACCAAGCTGGGCCTGGAGGTCGGCCGGATCGGCTTGGAGCTGCTGATCGAGGAGGTCGAGGCGCTGGCCCGGGTGGACGAGATCGCCGCCTGCTGCCCGCGTGTCGAAGCCCTGATCCTCGGCGTCGGCGACCTCGCCGCCAGCCACGGCATGCGGGGTGCGCACATCGGCACGAGCGGCGCCTACCCAGGCGACATCTGGCACTCGGCCCGCACGAAGATGATCGTCGCCGCGCGGGTCAACGGCATCGACGCGATCGACGGCCCCTTCGGCGAGTTCCGCGACACCACCGCCTACACCGAGCAGGCCACCTGGGCCGCCGAGCTCGGCGCGGTGGGCAAGTGGGCCATCCACCCCAACCAGGTCGGCGCCGCCAACGCCGTCTTCTCGCCCACCGCGGAGGAGATCGAGAAGGCGCAGAAGGTCGTCAACGCCATGCGGGCAGGCGAGGAGGCGGGCGAGGGTGCCATCGCCGTCGACGGGATGATGGTCGACGCGGCCACGGCCCGGATCTTTGAGGTCGTCCTGGAGCGGGCGAGGCTGATCGGAGCGGTGTCGTGAGCGGCCGCGAGGTGCACCCGACGCAGGCCCACAGCCCGGAGTTCGAGGAGCTGCTGGCGACGCTGCGGGCCCGCCCGTTCGAGGCGGACGTCAAGTCGGCTGCCGAGCTACGCGAGGGATTCGAGCGGTTCGCCGCGAGCTTCGCGGACCCGCCCAAGGTGGACACCGAGACGGTCGACGCGAACGGGGTGTCCTGCGAGTGGGCGCGCCCGCCGGGCATCGAGGCCGGCGGCGCGGTGCTCTGGCTGCACGGCGGCGGGTTCACCATCGGTTCGGTGCCCGCCTACCGGGACCTGTCCGCGCGACTCGCCGTGCAGACCGGATGCGCGGTCCTGACCGTGGAGTACCGCCGGGCCCCGGAGAACCGGTACCCAGCGGCGCTGGACGACTCGGTGGCCGCCTACGAGTGGCTCACCCGCGCCGTGGACCCGTCGCGCATCGTGATCGGCGGCGACTCGGCGGGCGGCGGGCTCACGTTGTCCACCGGGGTCGCCGTACGGGACCGCGGGCTGGGCCTGCCGGGCGGGCTGGTGCTGGTCTCGGCGCTGACCGACCTGGCACACACCGGGCGGTCGGTCGAGGTCAACGCCGCGATCGACCCGCTCGTCACCCCGGCCGGCAGCTACTCCTACGCGGAGCGCTACCTGGGCCCGGAGGGCGACCCGTTCGACCCGCTCGCCTCGCCGCTGTTCGCAGAGCTCGCCGGGCTACCGCCGACCTACGTGCAGGTCGGGACGGCGGAGTGCTTGCTCGACGACTCGCTGCGCGTGGCCCGGAGGCTGCGGGACGCGGGCGTGCCCACTGACCTGGACGTCTGGCCGGGCATGGTCCACATCCTGCCGTTCTTCGCCTCGCGGGTGCCGGAGGCGCAGGCGGCGCTGGCCGCGGTGGTGGCGTTCGTGCGGGCCCGCGTCGCGGCCGGGGCGGGCTGAGCGCACCGATGACCGTCCACCCCGTCCCGACGGTGAACCGCCAGCAGCAGCGTTCCGACCTGTCGACGCGTCGGCTGCTCGACGCCACGGCTGCCCTGATCGCCGAACGGGGCCTCGAACGGACCACGCTCGCCGACATCGGCGAGCGCGCGGGCTACAGTCAGGGGCTGGTGACCCGTCGGTTCGGGTCGAAGTCGAAGCTGCTGGTGGCGCTGGTGGACCGGCTCACCGCACGGTTCGGGCCCGAGCGGCTCGGGGACACGGTGGGGGAGCGGACCGGGGTGGCGGCGGTACGGCACATCTTCGAGGAGATCCGGGAGGACGCGCTGCGCGCACCTTCGGACGTCCGGGGCTTCTACGGTCTGATGTTCGAGGGGGTGAAGCCGGTCCCGGAGCTGCGGGACCGGCTTCGCGACCTTAACCGGGCGTTCCGACACATGCTCGCCGACCTGATCGCGGCCGGGGTGCGCGACGGTACGGTCGCCTCGGTGGATCCGGTGGCGGCGGCGAACCTGATCACAGCCACCCTCCGAGGCGTGGCGTTCCTGTGGATGCTCGATCCGGAGGACGTCGACTTCGCCGCGGAGCTGGACTCCGCCGCCGTCCACCTGACCCGCCTGCTGGCCCCGCAGCCGACCCTCGACGCAGGCCCGGAAGGAACCCGATGACCAGGCCTGATCCGTCCGCAGACGCCGCCCGTCCGCCGGGTGGCGAGGACGCGGACATCACGGTGCTGCTGGTGGACGATCACGCGATAGTCCGCCGAGGGCTGCGCTCCTTCCTCGACGCGGTGCCGGGCATCGTCGTCGCCGGGGACGTGGCCGACGGGCAGGCGGCCCTGGACCATCTCGCCCGGCTCGCCGCCTACCGGCACCGGCTGCCCGACGTCGTGCTGATCGACCTGATGATGCCGCGGCTGGGTGGTATCGACGCGATCACGGCCGTGCGCGCGGCGCACCCTTCGGTCAAGATCGTAGCCCTGACCAGCTACCACGACACCCACCGCGTGCGGGCCGCGCTGGAAGCCGGGGTCTCGGGCTATGTGCTCAAGGACGCCGACTCCGACGAGATCGCCACCGCGATCCGGGCGGCGGCCCGGGACGAGGTGCACCTCGACGCCAAGATCGCCCGCGCGCTCACCCGCTCCATGGGTGCGTACCGGCCTGCGGGCGACCTCACGGCCCGGGAGCGGGAGGTGCTCGTGCTGGTCGCGCAGGGCAAGTCCAACCAGGACATCGCGAGCGCGCTGGTGATCAGCGAGCGCACCGCGCGCACGCACGTCAGCCACGTCATCGGCAAGCTCGGGCTCGAGTCGCGGGTCCAGGCGGCGCTGTGGGCCATCCGCAACGGGGTCGTGACGGTGGATTGATGCGCCCTCCTCCTCGCGGACCGCGACAGATGTCCTGCGCCGCCGGGTCGTCCGTCGCTTCGTGTGGGCCCCGGCGCGCGATTGGCTGCAGAGGTGGCCTCGAGATCGCGGTCCTGGCGCTCCCTTTGCGCGCCACCGCCCGGCCCGCCACCCGAGCAGGTGCTTGAGGGGCCCGGGCGACTGCTCGACGACTCAGCCACGCCGATCGGCTGACCCACCATCCGGCAGCATGCCGGAGAACGTTGGAAGGAGGCACCGTGCAGCTCGACACGACGACGTCCGGGGACGCTCGGGCCGTGCAGGGCGTCCGTGAGCCGATCGCACCGATCGGTCCGGTCGCCACCCGCATCCGAGACCGGGCACTGGCCCAGCCGGACGTGCCCTGCCTGCGCTGGGACGCGGACGGCGCCCAGGCCACACTGACGTTCGCCGAGACCTGGGCGGCCGTGGAACAGGCCGCCGCACACCTGCGCCTGCGCGGGATCGGGCCGCTCGACAAAGTGGCGGTGCTGAGCCCGAACGACGCGCGCGTGGTCGTCGCCACGGTCGGGGTGCTCGCGCTCGGGGCCGCCTGGCTGCCGGTCAACTACCGCGAGTCCGTGGACACGATCACCACGCTGCTGGAGCAGTTCGGCTGCGACCTGCTGGTCGTCCACCGCGACCTGGCGCCCGTCGCCCACGAGGTCGCCGGCCGGTTGCCCACCCTGCGCGGCGTGATCGACCTGGACGACCTGGCCTCGGACATGGCCGAGCCGCTGCCGCCCCGCCCCGGCGGGCACGACAAGTCGGACCGCGAGCTGGCCGCGATCTTCCCGACGGGCGGGACCACCGGCCGGTCGAAGGGGGTCGCGTTCACCCACGAGCGGCTCACCGCGATCGTCGACTCGTACGCGCAGGTCCAGGCCGTGCCCGGGGACATCTACCTCGCCGCCGCCCCGCTCACCCACGTCGGCGGCCGCATCTGCCTGTCCGTCGTGGCCAGCGGCGGCACGGTCGTGGTGCTGCCGGCGTTCGACGAGTCCGCGGTCCTCAGCGCAATCGACCGCTACCGCGTCACAACGCTGACGGTCACCCCCACCATGCTGTACCGGCTGATCGACGCGCCGGACCGGGCGTCACATGACACCTCGTCCCTGCGGGCGCTCGTCTACGGTGGCGCGCCCACGGCGCTGAGCCGGATCCGGGAGGCCATCGAGGTCTTCGGACCGGTGCTGGAGGGCGGCTACGGGCAGACCGAGGCACCCATGTTCATCACCCGCTTCCGTGCGGACGAGCACGTCGTGGACGGGCGGCCTGCGCCGGACGCGCGCCTGCGCAGCGTCGGCCGGGCCACCTCGGTCAGCGAGGTCCGGGTGGTCGACGCGGACGGCAACGACCTGCCCGTGGGGGAGGCCGGCCGCATCCTGGTGCGCGGCGCGTTCACCATGGACGGGTACTACCACGACGCGGAGAACACCGCCGCACGCACCGAGGCCGATGGCTTCCGCAGCACCGGGGACATCGGGTTCCTCGATGCTGACGGCTTCCTGACGCTGGTGGGCCGGGAGACGGACCTCATTATCACCGGCGGCTTCAACGTGTACCCCGCGGAGGTGGAGAACGTCGTCGCCGCCCAACCGGGGGTCCGCGAGTGCGCGGTGTTCGGGCTGCCCGATGACATCTGGGGCGAGGCCGTGGTCGCGGTCGTCAGCCCGGAGGACGGCGCCGAGCTCCACCCGGACGCCCTACGGCACGCGGTACGCCCGCTGCTCGGCGGGGTCAAGACCCCCAAGCGGATCGACGTCGTCGCGGAGCTGCCGCGCAACGACAACGGCAAGATCCTCAAGCGTGTGCTCGCCGACGAACGGCGCTGACGTGCGCAGGAGCCATCACGACGGAGTGGAGCTGAGATGATCATCAACCTGAGCGGCATGCGGGCGCTGGTCACCGGGGCGGGCCGCGGCATCGGCCGGGCGACCGCCCTGCGCCTTGCGGAGTCCGGCGCGGACATCGCGGTCGTCGACCGCAACCTCGAGTCACAGGCCGAGGTCACGGACGCCCCGGAGGAGCCCACCGTCAAGGCGGTCGAGGCCCTCGATCGCCGCGCGATCGGCGTCCAGGCCGACCTCACGGACGAGGTCTCCGCCCGCGCCGCCGTCGACCGGGTCGTCGCCGAGTGGGGCGGACTGGACCTGCTGATCAACATCGCGGGCGGCGCGATCACACCGTTCACCCGCAGCGCGGCCACCGTCATCCCGATGGAGGACCTGCGGCTGCTGCTCGACGTCAACCTGATGGCCACGGTGTACCTGTGCCAGCAGGCTGCCCCCGCGCTGCGTGCGTCGGCGGCCGAGGGCCGGAACCCGGCGATCGTGAACACCGGTTCGCTGTCGGCGACCGGGGTGATGCCCGGTGGCACCCTGTCCGGCTACGCACTGTCCAAGGCCGCCGTCGTGCACTACACCCGGTCGCTGGCCGAAGAGCTCGGCCCCGACGGGGTGCGGGCCAACGCGGTCGCCCCCGGCTACACGATGACCGAGCGGGTCCGGGCGGACTCGGCGAGCACGGGGTTCGCCGAGAAGGCGAACGACAGCGCGCTGCGCAGGCTCGCCACGCCCGCAGACATCGCGGACGCCTTCGTCTACCTGGCCTCGCCGCTGTCGGCGTACGTCACCGGCCAGGTCCTGCCCGTCGATGGGGCCACCCGGCTCCGTTAGCACTCCCACCGCTCCTGGAGGTTCCCTCGTCTTCTACCCGTGTCGCAATCGTCACCGGCGCCGCCCGCGGTATCGGCGCGGCGACCGCTCGCAAGCTCGCCGCCGACGGCCTCGCCGTCGCCGTGCTGGACCTCGACGAGCCGGGCGCCAAGGCCACCGCGGACGCGATCGTGGAGGCCGGTGGCCGCGCGATCGGCGTGCGTGCCGACATCGGTGACGACGCCAGGTGACCGCGGCGGTCGAGCAGGTCGCCGCCGAGCTCGGGGCGCCGACCGTACTGGTCAACGACGCCGGGATCACGCGGGACAACTTGCTGTTCAAGATGACCGAGTCCGACTGGGACCAGGTCATGGGCTCGTGCTGGCATCGCGGGAGATCGACGCGTTGCGCCGCGTCGCGGTGGGGGCGAGCAACGTGGAGATCGCGGCGCGGCTCGGCCTGAGCCCCGAGACCGTGAAGGCGTATCTGCGCACTGCGATGCGCAAGCTGGACGTCCACAATCGCACCGCCGCCGCGCACGCCGCCCGAGAAGCAGGCGCTTTGTAGCCTCCTGTATCCGACCTCTGTGGATCGACGGCGGGGAGCGCTCCCGGGAGAAGCCGAGGCTATGCGCGCAGGCCGCCGGAACCGCGCCGCGCTCTCAGCGCCCGGCTTTGCGGAGATCGACGGCCGGATCGCGCAACTCGTCCACGTCCACCACAGCCGCCCGGGTGACGAGCCGCCGTGCCGCACGGAACGACTTGCCGCCGTTGACCGCGGCGCAGCCGACGAGCCTGCCGTCGTGGTCGCGGCGGAAGGCCAGCCGCGACCGCGGGCCCGCTTCGCGCAGGATGGTGGTCCCGGGGCCGGCCATCGCACCGACGGCCTCGACGTGCAGGCCGTATCGATCCGACCAGAACCACGCGGGCGGCCGGTCCTGCGGGGCAACGCCGACAATGGCGCGGGCCACCGCAGTCCCGTCCAGCGTCGCCGCTTCCCAATGCTCACTCCGCCGCGTCAGCGTGCCGTCGGGCAGCCGGGTGCGCGCGAGGTCTCCGGCCGCGTAGACGGCCGGGTTGCTGGTCCTGCCCACGGTGTCGGTCAGTACGCCGTCGTCGACGTCGAGGCCCGCGGCGAGTGTGGTGTCCACGGCGAGGCCGACGGCTGTCAGCACCACATCGGCCTGCAGAGTCAGCGGCTCACTGATCGAGGCCACGGTCACGGCGGTGCCGGTGATCCGGAGCGGGCTGCCCCGCACGACGCGGACGCCGTGCTGGGCGTGCTGATCGTGCAGGAACTCGGCCAGCTCCGGCCCGAGGGCCGGGACCAGCGGCACCGGCACCGGATCGACCAGTGTCACCGCGACTCCGTGTGCGGAGGCGGTCGAGGCGACCTCCGCCCCGATCAGGCCGGCGCCGATGACGACGAGCTGCGCCCCTGGCCGCAGCGCAGCCCTGAGCGCGTCGGCGTCGGCCCGGTTGCGCAGCGCGTGGACGGCGGGGGAGTCCGCGCCGGGAACCGGGAGCCGACGGGCGACGCCGCCGGTGGCCAGCACCACGGCGTCGGACGCGATCTCGCCGCCACGCGTGAGGAGCACGCCGCCGGTGCCGGGCGACAGCTTCGCGACGGAATCGGTCACGATCTCGACGGCGTTGTCGTCGTACCAGCCGTCAGGGGCGAGCAGTAGTGCCTTGGCCGTGGTCTCACCGGCCAGGTAGCCCTTGCTCAACGGGGGCCGGTCGTAGGGCAGGCCCTCCGGATCGACGATCCTCAAGGTGCCGTCGAAACCGTTCGCGCGCAGTTCCCGTGCCACGCTGAAACCGGCGACGCCGCCTCCCGCGATCGTCACCGAGCGGAGGGGATCTCCGGCGGTCATGGTTTGTGCTCCATTTCCGGGGCGAGGCTCGTCAGAGCATCGAACTGCCCCCGTTGACGCTGATGGTCTGTCCGGTGATGTAGGACGCCTCCTCGGAGGCGACGAACGCGACCGCCGCGGCGACCTCGGCTACCGTTCCCGGGCGGCCCATGGGGATCGTCGACCGGATCTGGTCGAAGAACCCGGCCATGTCCCGGCGTGTCGTTTCGGGGGCGTCGGCCAGCCGCGCGTCGGCCTCGGGCGTGGTGATCCATGCGGGCGCCACGGTGTTGACGGTGATGCCCTGCTCGGCGTACTCGCGGGCGAGTCCCGCGGCGAACGCGTGCACGCCGCCCTTCGCGGCGTTGTAGACCGCGTGCCGGTACAGGCCGTTGCGTACCGATTCCGCGCCGACGTTGACGATCCGGCCGTACCCGGCCTCCGCCATGACCGGAAGCGCCGCCAGCGTGCAGTAAATGGTCGTCCACAGGTTGCGGTCGATGGTGGCCCGCAGCGTTTCCTCGGTGTGCGCCGGCGTGGGCAAGATGACGCCGCCGCCCGCACAGTTGATCAGTATGTCGAGCCGTCCCGCCGCGGCGATGAGTGCGTCGGCGTCCGCGCGACGGCTGAGGTCGCCCGGCACGGTTTCGACCTTGCTCGTGCCACGCAGCCGGTCCGCCGCCGCGGACAGCCGTTTCTCGTCGACGTCCCCGAGGACGAGGTCCGCGCCCTCCGCCGCGAGTCGCGCGGCGATGCCGAAGCCGATCGGGCTCGCGCCGCCGGTGACGACGACTACCCGTCCCGCGAAGCGGTCGGCGCTCACCGGTCCTCCCCGTAGAGCACGTAGACCTTGCCGTCCTCGACGGTGGTGGCGTACCGGCGGAGGTTCACCACGGCGGGGAAACAGAGGGCCTTCCCGTCTCGGACGTCGAAGCGGGCGTTGTGCAGCGTGCACGTGACCTCGAAGCCGTCGAGCTCACCCTCCTCGCCCAGCGACCACTTTTCATGGGTGCAGGTGTCGGAGGTCGCGTGGAACTCGCGGTCCACGCGGTAGACTGCGATGGCTTCGCGGTCGCCGTCGGCCTCGACCGTCAGCGTGTCCCCGTCGTCGAGCTCGTCCGCCTCGCAGGCGAAGATGCGTTGTGACACAGCGGTTTCCTGGTTCATGGTGCCTCCTCAGAGGACGAATGAGATCTTTCCCTGCGGATCGAGCCGGTCGTGGGCGAGCACGGCCTTCTTCCGGCGGATCTTGAAGCCTTGCTCGCCCGGCACCAGTTCGTAGTAGTAGTGACCCGCGTACTGGTCGAACTTGCCTGCCTTCATCCGGGACACGAGGAAGGCCGCGGATACCGAGATCGAGTCCGTGCCGCGCTCGAGGATGCGGACGTTGCCGATGATCCGGCTGGTCTGCGAATGCGGGAACTCGGCGTGCGCCTCGGGCTTCTTGAGCCGGATGACGCGCTGCTCCAGCATGGTGCGCCGGTCGTGGATCAGCGACCAGGTCAGTGCCGGATCGGACTGCGGCGCGTCGGTGGCAGGTACCTCGTAGGTGCAGTCGAGCGTGAACAGCTCCACCCATTCCTCCAGCCGCCACTCGTCGAGCAGGGCGGCCTCCAGGAACAGGAAGTCCTCGACGTCGGCGCGGGTGATCGAGGTGGGCGCGAACGTGGTCATGTCAGGCTTCCTGGGGTGCGTGGGCGGACCGGTCGAAGGGGACGAACTCGTCGACCTCGCGTGGCATCCGCTCGCCGGTGACGACCGCGTTCCACTGCCGCCACCAGGCGCGCATCTGGAGTTCGTCGTTGGCGGCGGGGCGGGTCTTGCCCATGCCCTTGGAGATGTCCGACCAGGGCATCTCCCGACGCGCGCTGAAGCCGCGCTGGGCCTGTTCGAGCGCTTCGACGTCGTCCGGGGTGGCCAGGCCCGCCGGGCCCCAGAACGTGAGTGCGTTGTCGATGCGGTACTGCAGCGACTCCTGGTCGATGCCGCGCGGGGCGATCTGCCAGCTGGAGACCTCGGTGCGGTCAGGCGCGACCGGCATGATCGTGCGCAGGATCATGCCGAAGTTCAAGTCGATGAGCACGAAGTTGGGGAAGAAAATGGTGTTGCGGGCCAGGTTGAACACCGCGGTGGCGTAGGACTCGCCGAACCGTTCGACCGCGCGGGCACGCAGCGCGGCGAGGTTGCGGGTGACGCCTTCGGTCGCCAGGGGCAGGCCGTTGCCCGGGTACATGAGCGTGGCGTGCCCGTTGCCGAATTCCGTGCCCAGACCCGCCGGCGGCACTCCGTTGGTCTCGGCGTCGCCCAGCATCGGCGGAGTCTGGCCCAGCTCCATCATCATCTCGAAGTAGGTGTGGTGCACCGACTTCGCGTGGTAGCCGTCCACGCTGTTCTCGACGAGTAGTTTCCAGTTGGCGTTCAGTGTGTAGTTGTGCGTACCGGGCAGGATCTCGATGCCGTCCTCGGACTGGTCCACGGCCAGGTCGAGCAGGTAGGTCGAGGTGCCCAGCCAAGTGCGCAGATCCGGTGCGTCGGCGGAGAAGTTGACGAAGTAGCAGCCGCGGTAGGACTCCAGGCGCGGCTCGGGCAGGCTGCCGTACACCTCGGTCGGCGAGCTGGCGTAGTCCTCGGCGGCGGGCACGTTCACCAGCTCGCCGGAGTTGCGGTACGCCCAGCCGTGGTAGAAGCAGGTGAAGATCTTCGCGTTGCCTGCGGGATGGCGGCACAGCGAGGCGCCGCGATGCAGGCAGGTGTTGAGCAGGACGTGGACCTCACCGTGCCGGTCGCGGTTGAAGATGATCGACCGTCCGCCCACGTCGCGGGTGCGGAAGTCATTGCGTTTGGGCAGTTCCGACTCGTGCCCGGCGTAGAGCCAGGCAGAACCGAAGACGAGTTCGCGTTCCTTCTCGAAGATCTCCTGCGAGGTGAAGACCTCACGGTTGACTTGGAAGAGTGATGATTGCCGGTCGTCGATGACGTAGGACATGAGCGCTGAGGCTAGAAACGTCGTCGTCGCCGGTGGGCCGTGGTTCCGGCGGCTGGAACCGGCGCCGCGTCCGCGTGGCCGGCCTGGCTACGGTTCAGCAATGCGCATCGTCGAGCATCACGAGACCGACGGCCCGGACAAGATCCTGCATGTCCGCTCCGTCGGCTGCGACGTCAACATCATCGTGGGCACGCACGATCCCGCCGGCGTTCCCTTCACCACCGTGGAGATCCTCCCGCACGAACCGGACGACGAGGGCGTGAACTGGTTCCAGCTCGGCACGTCCAGCGTGGTGGTCATGCCGGTTTCGCAGCCCAGCAACTCGAACGGAGAGGCGGGACGATGAGCCGCTTCCTCGGTATCGGCATGACGCACTACCCGCTGCTCGCCGGCACGGACGAGCACATGGCCGGGCTGCTGCGGTGGACGTTGCAGGATCCCGCAATCCCGGACCGGGAGAAGGATCCCGCGAACTGGCCGGAGTCCATACGGCAGGAGTGGGGGCAGGACCAGGGCCGCGCCTCGGCGGCCACACACCGGTCGCGGCTTCTGGACGGCCTCACCCGCTGCCGCGCCGCGCTCGACGAGTTCGCGCCCGACGTGGTCGTCGTGTGGGGCGACGACCAGTACGAGAACTTCCGAGAGGAGGTCGTCCCGCCGTTCTGCGTGCTCGCCTACGACGACCTGGACGTCCCGGCGTTCGAGGTGATGAACGAGCGGGGCAGCCCGAACGCGTGGGGCCTGCCGGACGATTTCCGCATCACCCTGCACGGGGACGCCAAGGCGGCCAGGGAACTCGCCGACGGGCTGATCAACGACGGCGTCGACATGGCCTACTCGTACCGCAAACGGGAGGGCGCCCATTTCCCGCACGCCATCCTGAACACCCAGCTGTTCCTGGATTACGCGCACGCGGGCGCCGAGTTCCCGTACCGGCTGCTGCCGATCACCGTGAACTGCTATGGGCAGCACGCGATCGCACGCAAGGGCGGGCTGGCCCGCTTCGCCGACATCGCCGACGAGAAACTCGATCCGTCCGGACCCAGCCCGGCCCGCTGCATCGAGGTCGGGCGGGCCATCGCACGGCATTTCGCGGCCGGCGACCGGCGCGTCGCGTTCGTCGCGTCGTCGAGCTGGTCACACGCCTTCCTTGCCGACGCGCTGTGGCACATCCGTCCGGACACCGAAGCGGACGAGCGGCTCTACGACCTGATGGTCGCCGGCCGGTTCGACGAACTGGCGAAGGTGACCAGCCGGGAGGTGGTGGATGCGGGGCAGCACGAAATCCTGAACTGGTTCTGCCTGTTCGGCGCCGTTCAGGAACTCGGGCTCCACCGCGAATGGTCCACATTGGTCACGACGGACGTGTTCAATTCCAACAAACCGTTCGCCCTCTACGGCTGAAGACAGCCTCTAGACGGTGCCCGGGAACCAGTGCTCGTGGCCGTCGGCAAGCACTTTCCAGTTGTCCCTCGCGATCCGGTCCGCCGCGACCCGAACGGCGTCCTTGAGTACCCGGTCTACCGTCGCGTCCCGCGCGGCGGTGGACACCGACACTGCACCGACGGCGCGGCCCCGGATCAGGATCGGGGCCGCCACGCAGGTCACGTCCGGGTGCCACTCACCACTGGCGACGGCGACCTGGCATTGGCGCACGCGGTCCAGCTCGGCCGCGAAGTCCCCGGCGTCGGTGATCGTGTTCGGAGTGAGCGCGGCCAATGGGCCCGCCAGCGCGACCTCGACCTCCTCCGGTGTGACGTGGGCCAGCATGGCCTTGCCGAGCGCGGTCGCGTACGCGGGAAGGTCCATGCCGGGATCGGCCGAGGGAAGGTCGTGACCCGGCACCATCATGCGCTCCACGAACACGACCCGGTTGCCGCGCAACGCACCCAGATGCACATGGCGGTGCGACCAGTGGTGCAGCGCCCCGAGATGCGGCAGAGCCGACTGCCGCAGGCTCTCGATCGGCATCGCCGACGCGAAACGGCGCATCGGCAGCCCGACCTTGAACCCGGCTCCGTGTGGCTCGATCACCCCCAAGGCCACGAGCCGGCCCAGCAGCCGGTGCACCGTGGATTTCGGCAACCCGCTCGAACGCGCGATCTCGGTGAGGGTGAGAACCCGCTGTTCGGGGCCGAACGCTCCCAGCACGTCGAAGGCCTTCGACAGGATCGATCCCGGCGACGACGCGTCTTGTTCCGGCTGGTCCAACGTGGGCACGGCGCACCTCCTCGTGCGTGCTCGACTTCGAACACGAGCCGTATGGCGGCGATGGAACCGTGTCCGAGTCTAGTGGGGCGGCGCAAATGGAAGGGGTGAGTTCCGGCCACTGAAACCGTGCCCGCGCGCAAGGCCGGTGGGCCGTTAACGTCCGGCGCATGCCACCGCTCACCGCCGTCGACGTGCACGCACACCATTTCGGGACCGATGTGCCGGCGTTTGGGGGCGAAGCCCCCCGGCTGCTGACTGACGACACCGGCGGCCGGATCATGTGCGGCGACCGCGTGTTCCGCAAGGTCCAGCCCGTGCTGTGGGACGGCTCGCTCCGGCTCGCCGAGATGGACCGGGCCGGCGTCTCGCACCAGGTCGTCTCGCCGGTCCCAGTCACGATGGAGTACGCGTTCGGTGATCCGGCGTACGCGCGGGCGATGAACGATTCCGTCGCGGCGGCCTGTGCCGCCTCCGGCGGCCGCCTGTTCGGGCTGGGGTGCCTGCCGCTGGCCGACGCCGGTGCCGCGGTCGCGGAGCTCGAGCGTTGCCTGGGGCTGGGCCTGCGTGGCGTGGAGATCGGCACCCGGATCGGCGAACTCGACCTGGACGCCCCGGAGCTCGACGGCTTCTGGAGAGCGTGCGACACCGGCGAAGCCTCGGTCTTCGTGCATCCCGTGCTGGGTGGTCAAGGCGTCATCCGCCGGCCGGGACAGCCCTATGACCTGGGGCTGGGCATGTTGACCGACACCGCGATCGCGGCGTCGTCGCTGGTGTTCGGCGGGGTTCTGCGCAAGTACAAGCGCTTGCGCGTCGCACTGGCTCATGGCTGCGGAACGTTTCCCTGGGCCTACCCCCGTTTGCGCGTGGCCGCGGCACTCGGCGGCGAGCCCGCCGACTGGGAGGCCTGCGCGCGCCGCCTGTACGCCGACACGCTCGTCTTCGACGACGAGCATCTCGGCCTGCTCGCGCACCGGCTCGGTCCCGGGCGCCTGCTGCTGGGCAGTGACGCGCCGTTCTTTCCGGACCAGCTGGCGAAATCCATGAGATCGATCCGCGAGGCCCGGCTGAGCGGAGCACTGCCTGGCTACGCCGACCACGACTTCCTGGCACGCAACGCCATGGAGTTCCTCGGCTTGGCTGAACCAATCGCACACGAAGGAGAACGTCGATGACCTTGACCAATGAGAACCTCGTCGAGGTGCCGGGCATGGCCAGCCGCTGGGTCCGTCTCGCCAACGGGGCTCGCGCCCACTACATGACATCCGGCGACAGCGGGCCGGCCGTGATCCTGCTGCACGGTGGCCTTCCCGGTTCGTCGGGCCTGGCGGGCTGGCGGTTCATGGCGCCCTATCTGGGGGAGCGCGGCTTCCGCGTGTACTGCCCCGACATGCCGGCGTTCGGCCTGTCCGACACCCGCCCGGAGCACTGGCCGCGGGGTATGGAGTCCTTTGTGGACTACATTCACGATTTCGCCAACGCGCTATGCCTGGATCGGTTCCACCTCACGGGAAACTCGATGGGCTGCATGAACACCGTCAACTACACCGTGGCACACCCGGACCGGGTGATCAGCTTCGCGCTCATCGCCGGTGACATCGGTGACGTCGTGCCCGAGGACGTGCGGCCGCCGAAGGGGCAGTTCCACATGACCGCCTACGACGGCACGCGCGAGGGAATGCGCACCATGATGGAGGCGATCATCCACCGCAAGGAGGCCGTCAGCGACGACCTCGTCGAGATGCGGTACCTCTCGGCGAGCGAGCGGCTGGACGCGCACCGGCAGTTCTGGCCGACCTTGCTGCAGTACCGGCATCTCACGCCGTGGACCGACCAGAACCGGGCCGCCCGGCTGTCCACGAAGGGCCGCCTCGATCGCCTCGACATCCCCGGCATTTACCTTTACGGCCGCCAGGACATCCTGACCCCCGTCGAATGGGGCCACGTGCAGGAGGATCACCTGCCGAACGTGCAGTTCTTCTACCCGGACGACTGCGGCCACCAGGGCCAGACCGACCGGCCCGACCTGTTCAACCCGGTCTTCCACGAGTTCTTCGCCTACGGCACGGTGTCCGGCGAGCTGGCCGACAAGGCCGGGGTGTCCGACCGGCGCCCCGAGCTGCCGCTGGTGAAGCGCGGCTGATGCCTGCCATGACCGCAACCGACACCGCCGCCGCGCGGCTGATCGCCGCCGCCCGGACCCGCACCCCCTGCCCGCCCGTCCGCGACCTGCTCCCGGACGGTTCAGCGGCCACTGCCTACCAGGTGCAGTCGGTGCTGACCCGGCACCGACTGGACAGGGGCAGGCGCATCGTCGGCCGCAAGATCGGGCTGACCTCCCCGGCGGTGCAAAAGCAGCTCGGGGTCGACCAGCCCGACTTCGGCGTGCTGTTCGACGACATGGCGGTCGAGCATGGTTCCATTGTGGACACCGCGCGGCTGCTGCAACCCAAGATCGAGGCGGAGATCGCACTCGTGCTCGGCGCCGATCTCGGCGGGCCGGTGCTGGATACCGCCACTGCTCGCGCGGCGGTCGACCGGATCGTGCCGGCGCTGGAAATCGTGGACAGCCGTATCGCCGGCTGGGACATCACGTTCGCCGACACAGTCGCCGACAATGCTTCCAGCGGCCTGTTCGTGCTGGCGGGCGAGGGAGTGCCGCTGGGTGAGCGGGACCTGCGCGAGGTGCGGATGGCCATGACCGACGCCGAGGGCGCGACCGTGAGCAGTGGCACCGGGGCCGACTGCCTCGGCGACCCGCTCGAGGCGTTGGCGTGGCTGGCCCGAACCTGCCGCGACCTCGGTTCCCCGCTGCGGGCGGGCGAGGTCGTGCTGTCCGGGGCGCTGGGCCCGATGGTGGCGGTGACGCCGGGAGCCACGTTCGCCGCGACGCTGAGCGGGCTCGGGACGGTCAGCGCCGAGTTCGGCCGGATCTGAAGGGACCACAGTGAAAACGAAGGTGGCAGTGATCGGCTCGGGCAACATCGGATCGGACTTGATGTTCAAGGTGATCCGGCTGTCCGAGACGCTGGAGATGGGCGCGATGGTGGGTATCGACCCCGCCTCCGACGGGCTCGCCAGGGCCCGCAGACTCGGCATCGCCACGACCGACGAGGGCGTGCGGGGGCTGCTCGGCCTGCCGCTGTTCGACGAGATCGGCGTCGTGTTCGACGCGACCTCGGCGAAGGCGCACGTCGCCAACGCGGAACTGCTCGCGCCGCACGGGAAGATCCTGGTGGACCTGACCCCGGCCGCGATCGGGCCGTTCGTCGTACCCGCCGTCAACCTCGCCCAGCACCGGAATGCGTCGAACGTGAACATGGTGACCTGCGGTGGGCAGGCGACTATCCCGATGGTCGCGGCGGTGTCCCGCGTCGCGCCGGTCGCCTACGCCGAGATCGTCGCCTCCATCGCGTCGAAGTCCGCGGGCCCGGGCACGCGCGCCAACATCGACGAGTTCACCGAGACGACCGCGAAGGCGATCGAGGTCGTCGGGGGAGCGGCGCGCGGTAAGGCGATCATCATCCTGAACCCGGCCGAGCCGCCGATGATCATGCGCGACACCGTGCTGTGCCTGGCGGGAGACGCCGACCCCGAGCAGATCCGGGAAAGCGTGGGGGTCATGGCCGCCGAGGTCGCGAAGTACGTGCCCGGCTACCGGCTGAAGCAGCAGGTGCAGGTCCAGGCCATGCCCGAGGACGAGCCGCTGGCCACCCTGATCGGCGACGCGCCACGGCCGCGCTGGAAGGTCTCGATCTTCCTGGAGATCGAGGGTGCCGCGCACTACCTGCCCTCCTACGCGGGGAACCTGGACATCATGACCTCGGCCGCGCTGCGCACGGCCGAGCAACTCGCCGCGAGCGCGGCCCGACCCGAACACGCTGAGGGGGCCCAGTGACCGCGCCCGAGCTGTACATCCAGGATGTGACGTTGCGGGACGGGATGCACGCGATGCAGCATCGCCTTCCCCCTGACCGCGTCCGCGCCATCGCGGCCGCGCTGGAGGCGGCCGGCGTCGAAGCGATCGAGGTGTCGCACGGCGACGGGCTTGCGGGGGCGAGCCTGACCTACGGCCCTGGCAGCAACACCGACTGGGAGTGGATCGCCGCCGCCGCGGAGGTGGTGGAGAAGGCGGTGCTGACCACGTTGCTGCTGCCGGGTATCGGAACGATCGCCGAACTGGAGCGGGCGCACGGACTCGGCGTGCGCTCGGTGCGGGTGGCCACCCACGCCACGGAGGCCGATATCGCGATCCAGCACATCGGCAAGGCACGGGAACTGGGCATGGACGTGTCCGGGTTCCTGATGATGTCGCACATGGCGCCGCCCGCGGACCTGGCGAAGCAAGCCAAGATCATGGAAGAGGCCGGGGTGCACTGCGTGTATGTGACCGATTCCGGTGGACGGCTGACGATGGACGGCGTGCGCGACCGGGTCCGGGCCTACCGCGACGTCCTGGACCCTGGCACCCAGATAGGGATTCACGCGCACGAGAACCTGTCGTTGTCGGTGGCCAATTCCGTGATCGCGGTCGAGGAGGGTGTCACCAGGGTGGACGCGTCGCTTGCCGGGCAGGGCGCGGGCGCGGGCAACTGCCCGATCGAGGCGTTCATCGCGGTGGCGAACCTGAGGGGCTGGCAGCACCGCTGCGATGTGTTCGCGCTGCAGGACGCGGCCGACGATCTCGTGCGCCCGCTGCAGGACCGGCCGGTCCGCGTGGACCGCGAGACACTCACCCTGGGCTACGCGGGTGTGTACTCCAGTTTCCTGCGCCATGCGGAGAAGGCCGCTGCCGAGCATGGGCTGGACACGCGCGACATCCTCGTCGAGGTGGGCAGGCGAGGCCTGGTCGGCGGTCAGGAGGACATGATCGTCGACATCGCGCTCGACCTGGCGGGCGCTCGATAGAACATGGCTCGTCAGCGGCGGTGCTCGCGCCGCCGCTGACCGCAGGCCAGGACTGGACCGTTGCCGGGCCGGGGCCGTACGTCAGGACAGTTGGGCGCTCCCCGGGGTGGTGTGTCCATGGAGCGGCGGGGGCGAACGCGGCCGAAGTGGTGGTCGACGATCTTGTCTTCCCTGATCGCAGGCCCGTGCGTGACCGATGATGGTGCTGCTCGTTGTGCCAAGCGGGTTGACGCCCCGGGGTCTGGTGATGAGGACTCGCGCAGTTGATGGGAGGCATCGATGTTGACCGTTTTGGTCATACCATTCTATACTGTGAACATAGTTCACAGTCTCGTCCGGGTGGAGCGCGAGTAAGCCGATGTCGCAACTGGCCACTATCGCACGAGCAGCTTCGCCACGTCGAACCGTCACGCCCAGTCGGGCGTGGCCGCGCGTTCGCGGCGCGGCTACTGGTGGCTTTGGGCGATCACGCTGCGCCGGACACGTCCTGCTCGTGCGGCATCGTCGGCTTGTCCACCATGGCGGAGCTGTCGCTACGACTCGCCGCGGTGATGGCAAGATGCAGAAGTATCGTTGCGCCGAACCATCCTGGCGGGTCCCCAGGCCGCCTACCCGCGTGATGCCCAGAGCTTCATTTGATCCCGTGCCCGGAGTCAACTATCCTACCGAAGCTGTGGGCGTTGATTTGGTGTGAAAAGCCGGTCCATTGTGCACAACGGACCTCCGCTGATGGAGCTTCAGAGTCCTGTGTGGACTCTGCATAGTCTTGTCGATACTCTGCCGATTCGGAGGCGGGATTCCCGGCCGAACGCCGTAATCTGGTGACGAACGCCGCCGTAGATCGAGCTGAAGAAAGAGGATGGACAAAGTGGTCCAGAATCGCCGAGAACAAGCTTGTGATCCGTCGCCAGGCGGGCAGACGGTCACCGTTACCACCGACACCGTGGCCGAGCGAGACGTCGAGCGGGTTCTTGATCTGTTGGCGACAGTCGAGAAGGTTCTGAAGGATGACGTCGCCTACAGCAAACTGCCCGAGCGTGATCCCGCCACCCTGGAGGCGACGGTCGGCGCCGCGGAGCGGGCTCTGGCCGCCGGCTGGGCGCGCTGGAGGAGCGGTGACACCGATGTCGATGCGGCCAGGATGACGGCGGCACTGCTACAGCTTGGCATGGCGCGTGCGGCGTTCAGGGAGTCTTCGGCGGCGCGGCAGGACAAGCGGATCTTCGGGTTGTCCACGTTCCTGCACAACCTGCGTTCGTACGCGTCCGTCCCCGACCTGATCGACCGCGTCCCGACCGAGGTGAACAAGCTCGGGTTGTCCCGGGTGCTGGTCTCGCGCGTCGTGGGTGGGCAGTGGATCGCGCGGTCGGCGGCGGTCGTCGACGAGATGGAGCTCGCGCGGGACATGGTCCGGGTGGGCACCGAACATCCCGGAACCTTGACTGGAGCCATGGTCGAGACCGAAATGGTGCGGCGGCGCGTTGCCATTCTCGTGCACGAGGTGGAGGACCACCCGCGGGTGCATCCGCAACTTCGATCGCTGATCGACTGCCACGCCTACGTATCCGCGCCCATCATGGTCTCGGGCAAGGTCGTGGGCCTGGTGCATGCGGACCAGAACGTGGAGACCGGGACGGTTGATGAGGCCGACCGGGACATGATCGGCACCGTCGCGGAAGGTCTTGGTTTCGCCATCGAGCGCACCGTGTTCCAAGAACGGCTGATGGGCCTGCGCAAGCAGTTGGACGACCACCACCGTGCGGTGAACGAGTTCATCGATGAGTTCACAGAGGCCGACGGGGACGTGTGGCCCGGAAACGGCTCCCCCGCGTCGACGCCCGTGCCCTCGACGCACGTGGCCCCGAGAAGTGACGACGCGATCTGCTTGACACGGCGTGAGGTCGAGGTGCTGCGACACATGGCGTTGGGGCAGACGAACGCGCAGATAGCGGGCAACCTGTTCGTCTCCGAGGGGACGGTGAAGACGCACGCGAAGCACATCCTGCGCAAACTCGGAGCGGCCAACAGAGCCGAGGCCGTGTCCAGGTACCACATAATGACGCGCAAGGCTTGAAGTCACGCGGTGTGGGGGAGTTACATCCTCCCGTCGGGAGAGGGGAAACACCTCTGGCGAGTGACGACTGGCAGCCGGTGCCCTTTTACCTTTGGAGACAGCCGCCGCCGAGGCGGCGTCGTTTCCGCGAGGTAGGTGGAGAACCCATGAAAATCACTGTGGACCGGACCAAGTGCACCGCACTGGGCATCTGCGAGTCACTTGCGCCCGATCTGTTCGAGGTACAGGAGGACGGCTCACTGACCGTTTTGGACGAGAGCCCCACGGGTGACCTCTGTGACGCCGCCCGTGAGGCGGTCGCGGGGTGTCCGACGGAAGCGCTTTTCCTCGAAGAGGACTGATGGGGCCGGACAGCCTCGGCGTCGTAGGCGCGTCCCTCGCCGGGTTACGCGCGGTGGAGGCAGCCCGCAAAGCGGGATACTCCGGCCGCATCACGCTTATCGGCGCCGAGGAACACCTTCCCTACGACCGGCCGCCCCTGTCGAAGCAGTACCTCGGCGCGAACGCGGAAGAGCCGGTGTTTCGGGACGAGGGCACCCTGCGCGACGCGCTCGGTGTCGAGCTCCGGCTGGGAGACCCAGCCTCCGGCATCGACACCGCACGGCGCGTCGTCAGTGTCGGCGGGGACGAAGTGCCTTACGGCGCATTGGTTATCGCGACCGGAGCGCAGGCACGCACCCTGCCGGGCGCCGACGGGCTGGAGGGGGTGCGCACGCTGCGCACGCTCGATGACGCTCGGATGGTTCGGCGTGCCCTCGAGGCCGGTGCCCGCACGGTCGTGATCGGGGCGGGATTCATCGGATCCGAGGTCGCGTCCTCGGCTCGTGCGCGCGGGCTGCCGGTCACTGTCGTCGAAGCCGCGCCGGTACCACTCACGCGGTCGGTCGGTCCGGGCATGGGCAAGCTGCTGGCGGACCTGCATCTGCGGGCGGGGACCGATCTCCGGCTTGGAGTGGGAGTGGAGCGCATCACCGGGAACGGCACGGTGCACGGGGTGGTGCTCACCGACGGCACCGAGCTGCCCGCGGACCTGGTGGTGGTCGGCATCGGGGCAGCACCCAGCACGGAATGGTTGCGGGACAGTGCGATCCGGCTGGACGACCGGGACGGCGGCGTGCTGTGCGACCGTACGCTCGCGACCTCGGGGCCGGGCATCTACGCCGCGGGCGACGTCTGCCATTGGATCAGCGACCTTTTCGGCGGCAGGCTGCGCCTCGAGCACTGGACCAGCGCCGCTGAGCAGGGCGCACTGGCGGCGCGTAACGCGCTCGAACCGGAGTCGGCGAAGCCCTATGACACCGTGCCCTACTTCTGGTCCGACTGGTACAGCAGCAGGATCCAGTTCGTCGGCGAACCGGCCGCCGACGAGATCGCGGTGGTCGACCGGCACTGGGAGGAGGGCAAACTTCTTGCCCTGTACCGGAAAGCGGACCGGGTTGTCGGCGCGCTGGCGGTGGACCGGCCGACGCTCATCATGAAGTTCCGCCGGATGATCGCCAACCGGGTGAGCTGGGCGGAGGCGGTCGAGTTCGGCCGCGGAAAGACGGGCAACTGAAAGATCACGAAGAAGCGGCCCCGGGAAATTCCGATTCCCGGGGCCGCTTCTTCGTGTTACGCTCACGCCTTGGTGAACTTCACCGGCACACTCTTGAAGCTGGACACGAAGTTCGTCTTGATCGGCTTGGGTTCGCCGGTCAGTTCGATCTTCTTGATCTTCGGGGCGAGCTCCTCGAAGAGGATCTCCATCTCCATCCGTGCGATGTGCTGTCCGATGCACATGTGCCCGCCGAACCCGAAACCCAGGTGCTTGTTCGGCGACCGATCCAGGTCGAACGTATCCGCGTCGGCGAAGTAGTCCTCGTCGCGGTTACCGGACGGGTAGTTCAGCATCAGCCGGTCACCCTTACGGATCTGCACCCCGTGCAGCACCGTGTCCTCCGATGCGCTGCGCATGAAGTGCTTGACCGGTGAGGTCCAGCGCACGGCCTCGTTGACCATGTTCGAGATCAGCGAATGGTCCTCGCGCACGCGCTGCCACTGGTCGGGCTGCTGTGCCATGGCTATCGCCACACCGGAGATGGTCGAGGACGTGGTGTCGTGCCCTGCGGTGGCCACCTGCAGGTAGCTCCCGTTGACCGTGGCCTGGGCGAGGAACTCGCCGTCGATCTTGGCATTGGCGATGGCCGACATGAGATCGTCGCGCGGGTTCGTGCGGCGGTCCTCGGTGAACTGGTCGAAGTAGGCGAAGAAGTCGGCGAACGCGGCCTGGAACTGTCGTGCCGCCGCCTCGGGACTCACCTCGACGTCATCGCGCTTCTCGTCCGGATCGTTCGCGCCGAAGAACTCCTGCGTCAGCTTGACCATCAGCGGCAGGTCGTCTTGTGGAATTCCGAACAAGCCGAGGATCACCCGCAACGGGTAATACAAGGCGAAATCGGTTGCCCAGTCGCATTCACCATCGAAGCTCAGTAGCTTCTCGACGTCCTCCCGTGCGATGGTGCGAATCCGGTCCGCGTATTTCGCGACGTTCTTCGGCGCGAACCAGTTGCTGGTCGCGGCCTTGACCTGGGTGTGCTCCGGCGGGTCGAGGAACGGCAGCGCGTCCAGGTAGCGGATCGACCCGTCGGGCGTGAGCGAGCGCAGGAACGCGTCGCCGGCTTGCGTATTCAGGATGGGGTTGTTCATGCTCGCGTTGAACAACGAGTGGTTCTTTTCGACCGTCATAATGTCGTCGAACTTCGTGATCAGCCACAACGGATCGTAGCCGTCCACAAAGGCCCGGCCGACCGGCATGTTTTGCCGGAGCCAGGAAAACGCGGGATAGGTGACGTTCTTCTCGTCTCCATAGGACTCCGGCAGCACTACCGCTTGCGCTATTTCGTTCGGTATCCGGGTGGTTTGCTCCGCCGAGGGGGCGCTGGTCATCATTCCTCCTGTGTGATCGGCCGATCGACTTCTGCCCGAGCCTAGGAACGGTGGCGGCTCGTGCCATCTACCGAACGAGAGGCTTTGTCTCCCTCTTCCGTCTATCCGGTCGGTTATCCCCCGGCGGGATGCGAAACTACCCCGCAAGGAAGATGCCTCCCCCTGCTCCGCCGGGAACTATGAGTCCGCAGTAGACGCCCTGGCGAGAAGGAGAACCCCGCGATGAAAACCAAGGCCGCGGTCATTTGGGGGCCGAACGAGAAATGGCAGATCGACGAGATCGAACTCGACGGTCCCCGTGAGGGCGAGGTACTCGTCAAGCTGACGGCGAGCGGTCTGTGCCATTCCGATTATCACCTCGTGACCGGGGACATGCCGATGCCTTATCCGGTGGTCGGTGGCCACGAAGGAGCCGGCGTCATCGCGGGCCTCGGGCCAGGCGTGACCGGACTGGAAGAGGGCGACCCCGTCGTGCTCAGCTTCCTCCCGGCGTGTGGCCAGTGCTCCTATTGCGCACGCGGCATGACCAACCTCTGCGACCTCGGCGGCGCGGTGATCCTCGGGCCGCAACTGGATGGCACCCATCGGTTCCACGCGCGTGGCCAGGGCGTCGGGCAGATGTGCCTGCTCGGCACCTTCTCCGAATACACGGTCGTACCTCAGGCATCTGTGGTCAAGGTGGACAACGGCACCGCCCTGGACAAGGCGGCGCTGGTCGGTTGCGGTGTGCCCACGGGTTACGGCAGCGCGGTCAACGCCGGCGAGATCCGGCATGGCGACTGCGCCGTGATCATGGGTGCGGGCGGCATCGGCGTCAACGCGATCCAGGGGGCGCGCAACGCAGGCGCGAGTTACGTCGTCGCTGTCGACCCAAAGGAGTTCAAGCGGGACAAGGCCAAGGAGTTCGGCGCGACCCACACGTTCGCTTCGGCCGAGGAGGCCCTGCCTGCGATCACCGATCTTACCCGTGGCAGGCTCGCCGACGCCTGCATCGTCACCACCGACAACGCCGAGGCGCACCAGGTGGGTGAGGCACTGACCCTGGTGGGCAAGCGCGGCCGGGTGGTCGTCACGGCTCTCGGTCATCCTACGGACACATCTGTGACCGCGTCGCTGTTCGAGCTGACGTTGTTCGAAAAGTCCATCAAGGGCGCCCTTTTCGGCTCGTCCAACCCGCGGTTCGACATTCCGCGCTACCTCGAGATGTACAACGCGGGCCTGCTGAAGCTGGACGAGCTGATCACCACCGAGTACCGGCTCGAGGACATTAACGAGGGCTACGATGACCTGCTCTCCGGCCGCAATATCCGCGGTCTCATCCGGTTCTGAGACCGTGACCGGCTCCGGTGGGGATGCCGACTCGTGGCTGCTGCTGGCCGCCGCGAGGGAAGGCGACCCAGAGTCACTGGCCGCGCTGTACCGGATTTACGCGACGGACGTGCGGCGCTACATCCAGACGCGGGTGGCCAATCGGCACCTCGCCGAGGACTTCACCAGCGAGGTGTTCGTGCGGATTCTGCGCTCGCTGGGCTCGGTGTCCCACCAGGAGGGCAAGTTCCGCGGCTGGTTGATCACTATCAGCCGCAACATCGTGATCGATCACTTCAAGTCCCGGTACAACCGGTCCGAGATCCCGGTCAGCGTCCTGCCGGAGCTCGGGCGGTTCGAGGTCAGCGCGGAGCAAGCGGTATTGCGGCGGCAGCTGTGCGAGCTGGTGTGGAACGGCCTCGCCAGGCTGGTTCCCGATCAGCGTGACTGCCTTCGCATGCGGTTCCTCGAGGGACGCACGGTCGCGGAGACGGCGGCTGTGCTCGGCCGTAGCGAGGCCGCTGTTCGCCAGCTTCAGCACAGGGCGATGCGAAAACTTGAGGATCTTCTGGAACCACAGGAGATCTCGGCGTGAACGAGGGAGAAGGCCCGATGCAAACGGACAATCCGGCTCGGCCACGGGCAACACTCTGGGACGAGCTCGACGGCGCGGCACTAGTACGCGGATGTTCGAGCGGGTTCACCGTCCTGGTGCTCGGTGGGCTGGTGGCGCCGGCGGCAGCGCGGCTGCCTGTGTTCGGGCCGTACTGGCTCGTCGTCGTCGCGGTGGTCGCGTTCGCCGTCGCTGGGATGCGCACCGGGCACGCGGTCCGGCAGGCGACGCAGGGGATGTGCGCCGCGGTCGGGGCCTACGTCCTGGTACTGCCATTGGTTCTGGCCGGGGGAGCGAGTTCCACGAGTGCCTGGCAGGTCGCCGCGACGCTCGCGACCGCTGTGGTCGTGGGGGGCGCGGGCGGAGCGATCTCCGGACTGCGGCGGCGCGGGAAGGCACGGACATGACCACGACGACCCACCCGACCCCGGCACCCGCGAAGAAGGCGGCGGGCAAGGCCGCAACGCGTGCCGTCTCGCCGTTGGCCCAGGCCGGGGAGATGGTGCAACTGGCCGGAGACGTGCTGTGGTCGGCGGTGCGCCATCCCGTCGGCTACTGGGGTTCAGTACGCGACCAGATGTTCAGCGTGCTGAAGCTATGCTGGCTGCCCATGGCGGTCTCGACGACGGCGTTCGGGCTCGGCGCACCCGGCCTACAGGGCGGCAACATCTTCCTGCTGTTCGGGATTCCCGAACGGCTCGGGTCCTTCTTCATCATGGCCAGCGTGCGCGAGTTCGCGCCCTGGATCAACGCGATGGTCGTCGCCGGGGTGGTGGGCACTGCGGTGACAGCGGACCTGGGTGCGCGGCGGATCCGGGAGGAGATCGATGCTATGGAAGTGCTCGGCGTCGATCCTATCCGGGACTTGGTCCTGCCCCGCGTCCTCGCGGTGACGTTCATGACCGGGTTGATGGATTTGGTGGCTCTGGTGTTCGGCGTCATCGGCGGGTACATCGCCGGCGTCATCGTCCTGGGCGCGAACCAGGCGTCGTTCTTCGCGAGTTTCTTCGACAACGCCACCACGACCGACATCTGGGGCAGCGTCGCGAAGACGACGGTGTTCGGCTTCATCATTGGGATTGTCTGCTGTTACAAGGGAATCCACGTCAAGGGTGGGCCGATCGGCGTAGGTCGCGCGGTGAATCAGGCGGTGGTGAGCGCGTTCGCCGCGATCTGGATCGTCAACTACGTCTTCACGACCATCCTGCTCGGGCTCAACCCGCAGATGCAGGTCTACAAGTAGGGACTGAAGATGTCGACGGAACAGGACACCCGGCCGGCGCGCGTCTCGCGCGCGCCGAAGCCGCCCGACGTGCGGATCTCCGCGGGACACATCGGCGGGAAGATCAGGGGCGCGGTCGCCACCGGTGGTG
This sequence comes from Amycolatopsis sp., assembly GCA_035248845.1. GTDB lineage: Bacteria > Actinomycetota > Actinomycetes > Mycobacteriales > Pseudonocardiaceae > Amycolatopsis_E. The sequence continues at coordinate 116,376 of DATFHB010000058.1, forward strand.
ACATCGCGCGGTTCTCAGGGCAGACCGCCCGTGCGCTGCCTCAGGTCCGCCGCTACTTCTCGGAGATCTTCCACCAGGCGGGGATCCTCATCATCTCCAGCGGTCTGATCATCTGGATGATGCAGTTCGTGATGGGCTCCGTGTGTGGGCTCGAGGCGAGCTATACGTTGAAGCAGATCGGCGCCCCGCTCTACAGTGGTATCTTCAACACCTATTGCGGTACAAGGGAAATGGCCCCATACATGTGGGGCTACATCTTTGCCGCGAAAGTGGGCTGCGGGCTGGTGGCCGAGATCGGGTCGATGCGCATCGCCGAGGAGATCGACGCGATGGAGGTCATGGGCATCCGATCCCGCAGCTACCTGGTGGGCACGCGCGTCGTCGCCACCTGGATAGCGATGCCGCTGCTGTTCACGGTCGGGCTCGGTCTGATGTACCTGTCGATGTACCTGGTGACCGTCGTGCAGCTGGCCGGCGTTTCCTCCGGCGGCTACCTCTACACGTTCTGGCTGTTCCAGAACCCCCTGGACTTCCTCTACGCACTGGCGAAGGCGCTGGCGATGGGGACGGTGGTCGTGTTCGTCGGCTGCTATTACGGATACACCGCGAGCGGTGGTCCCGTCGGCGTCGGCCGGAACACGGCGAAATCGATGATGCTGTCCATGGTGCTGATCCACGTTGTGGGGCTGCTCGGCACTCAATTGTTCTGGGGCCTCAGTCCCAACGCCCCCATCGCGAACTAGGAGGTCCGGGGATGCCCGGAAGTGCGAAGACCACGACTGCCGACAGGCCCCACGATCCCGAGTCGACCGTGCAGTTCGCCCGCGCGGCGGGCCGGCCCGCGCACACGATGCAGGTGCACAACGTGCACAAGGCGTTCGGCGATTTTCATGTCCTCAATGGACTGAATCTTGAGTTCGCCAACGACGCGATCACGACCGTGCTCGGCCCCTCGGGTACCGGCAAGAGCGTGCTGATCAAGCATCTCGTCGGATTGCTCGAGCCGGACGCCGGCGAGATCCTGATCTTCGGGCAGGACATCTGGCGGATCAGCGAGCACGAACGGTACGATCTGCGTAAGCGGTTCGGCGTCCTGTTCCAGGACGGGGCCCTGTTCGGTTCCATGAACGTCTACGACAACGTGGCCTTCCCGCTGCGCAAGCACACCGACCTCGCGGAGTCCGACATCGAGGAAATCGTGATGGAGCGGTTGATCGAGGTGGGGTTGGAAGCCGCGCTGACCAAGCATCCGAGCGAGATCTCCGGCGGTATGCGTAAGCGCGCCGGGTTCGCCAGGGCGCTGGTGATGAACCCCGAGATCGTGCTGTTCGACGAGCCGGACTCCGGGCTCGACCCGGTGCGCACCAGCCTGCTGTGTGACCTGATCCTCGAAATGCACGAGCGACACAAGGGCACCTACCTCGTGGTCACCCACGACATTCGCAGCGCCCGCAAGGTCAGCGACTACGTGGGGCTGATCTGGAAGGGCAAGGTCGTCCACTACGGCGAGGCCGAGGAGGCCTTCGCGTCACAGGACCCGTTCGTGCGGCAGTTTCTGGCCGGCGAGTCGGCGGGCCCACTGGGAATGGACTGATCTCCGATGCGACGTGTGTTGATCATCGCCGTAGTGGTGGTGGCCGTGATCGCGGGCTCGGTCTGGGTGATGTCCGACCGGAAATATTACGTCGGCGTCCTTCTCGGCTCGGCGACGAACCTCCACGAGGGCGGCGCGGTGACGATGAACGGCTTCCCGGCCGGGAAGATCGACGCGATCTCGGTCCAGGATGGCAAGGCGATGATACGGCTGGCGCTCGAGGGCGACAGCCGGCCGCTGCACGACGGAGCCCAGGTGACGGTCGAGTGGAAGGCGCTACTGGGCGAACGCTGGATCGAGATCAAGGACGGGCCTGCGGGCAACGCTCCGATCCCTGACCGGGGCATGATCCCCGGGAAGCAGGCGGACCCGATGAATCTCGACCAGGTACTGGCCGCATTGGACAAGCCGACCCGCGATCACCTGTCGTCGCTCGTCGAGCAGCTCAACACCACAGTGGCCGGCCACGAGCAGGACGCCAACGCGACGTTGCGTTCGGCCGGTCCGGCATTGTTGGCGCTGGGCCAAGTGCTCGGCGCGGTCGGCAGCGATGGCCCGGCGATCCGCGGCCTGGTCACCCAGCTCGACACCATGGTGGGGACGCTGTCGCGGCGAGACGCCGACGTGCGGACCATCATCGACGCGCTGTCGAAGACGACGTCGGCGACCGTCCAACAGCGACAGCAGCTCGCGACCGCGCTGCAGATGTTGCCGGGAACGCTGGACACGGCGAACAAGACACTGGGCGACGTGCCCGGTACCGCGGACAAGGCCGTGCCTTTGCTGAAGGACCTGCGTCCCGCGACGCAGCAGCTGCCCGCGGTGGCCCAGCGGCTTTCGCCGGTGCTGCAGCAGGTGCCACCGCTGGTGGACAAGCTCGGGCCGACACTTGCGAGCGCGGGACAGTTGCTGGATTACACACCCGGGCTGCTGGATGCGCTGCACCAGACCGTGCCGGGGCTCGGCCAGACGACGGGCTACCTGGGCCCGGTCCTGAATTTCCTGCGGCCCTACACGCCCGAGCTGGCCGGCTGGTTCTCGGAATGGTCGTCCATCGCCGGGAACTACGACTCCAACGGGCATTTCCTGCGGTTCTACCTCCAGGAAGGCGCGACCACGTTCTCCAACAACCCGGGAGTACTCCCACCCGGTACCCAGAACGAGCCGTATCCGCTGCCCGGTGCGAACGCGAACCAGCCGTGGCAGGACGCGTGGGGGAGTGGTGTGCGATGAGCGGAATCCGGGCGCGGCTGCGCGTAACGAGCGTCGTAGCCGTTGCACTCGTCGGCCTCGGCTGGTCGATCGTGGGAGCGGGCACGTCGGACGAGCACGCGCCGCAGACGGTCGTGGCACAGTTCGCGGACGCTAGCCCGTTGCTGGTCGGCAACGACGTGAAGGTCGACGGCGTCGTCGTCGGTCAGGTGACCGCGATGTCCGTTGTGGACGGTCATGCCAACGTGTCGTTCACCGTGGACCAGCGCGCGCTTCCGCTGCACGCGGACGCGACCGCGGACGTCCGGCCGGTGAGCCTGCTCGGTGAGCGCTTCCTGGACCTCGGACGGGGCACCCCGTCGGCACCCGTGCTGCCGCCCGGCGGCGTGATCCCGCTGGCGCATACTCACCAGAACGCCGACCTCGACCAGGTGCTCGACGTCCTCGACAACGACACCGGCGACGCACTCGCCGCGCTGGTGACGATGCTCGGCCAGGGTATGCAGGGCAACGGAACCAACGTTGCCGACACGGTGAAGGCGCTGGCACCCGCGATGACCGACGCGAGCGGTCTCGCGCAGATCCTCAACCAGCAGAACGCGACGCTGAACCAGCTGGTGGACAACGTCGAACCCGTCGCGCAGTCGCTGGCCCAGGACGGCGGCCACACGCTGGATTCCGTCGTGGGGTCCGCGCACGATCTGCTGCGCACGACGGCGAGCCGGCAGCAGCAGCTCCAGGCCACGCTGGCGCAGCTACCCGCGACCCTGACCGAGGCGCGAACGACGCTGTCCCAGCTTGCCGGCACGGCGAATGCCGCTGTTCCGGTACTGGGCGACATCCGGCCGGCGACCGACAACCTGCAGGCCATCAGTGACGAGATCAGCCATTTCACCGAAAGCGCCGACCCGGCGCTGACCCACGCGCAGCCCGTGCTCGACAAGGCGCAGGCACTGCTCGACGCGGCCCGGCCGGTGACCCAGGAACTGCTGACGGCGGGCCCGGCGCTGCGCGGCGACGCGGCGTCGCTGCGGCCCCTCGCCACGACGCTGGCCGGAAACATCGGCGACGTACTGAACTTCGTCCGCGGCTGGGCGTTGAGCACCAACGGCGCCGACGGGCTCGCGCACTACTTCCGCGCGCTCGTCGTTGTCGACCCGCGGATCCTCACCGGAATCCTGCCCGGCAACCCGGTCAGCGCCGCCGCGCAGTCCGTGACGGGCGGCACGCCCGCGCCGCCGTCCAGCGGGCCGGGCGCACCTGCGGGTGTGCTCGGCGGGCTCCTGTCCCCACAGACCGCTCCGGACGGCGGAGTGACCGGCCTTTCACAGAACCAAGAGAGCGGCGCTCTGCAATTCCTGCTGGGAGGGAACTGACCGATGGCCAGGCGAAGCGGGAAATGGGCGCGCAGGCGCGCGGTCGTGCTGGGTGCGGCGATCGCGGTCGTGTTCGCCGGCGCCCTGTACATCGCACTCACCGCGAGTACGGGGTTGCCCGGTCAGTCCGGGACGGTCGTGCGCGCGGCCTTCGACGACGTCGGGGCGCTACGTACGGGCGACGACGTGCGGATCGCCAATGGCCGGGTCGGGCAGGTGAGCGCGATCGATCTGGTCGATGGCAAACCCCAGGTCACCATGCGGCTCGATGACGACCGTCCGGTCTACCGCAACGCCTCGGCGGTGACGGCGTCGGTCGGGGCGCGCTCGGCACTGGGACAGAAGTACGTCGAGCTCGACCCGGGGCTGCCGCAGGCGGGCCGCCTCGATCCCGAAAGCGTGATCCCGGCGACGAAAACCGTCGGCGCGCAGGAACTCTCAGACGTGCTGGCGGTGCTCGACGCGCCGACCCGGCAGGCCCTTGGTTCCACCATCCGGCAGGTCGGCGGTGGAGCGGGCGGGCACGTGCAGGACTTCTCCGACGCCGCCGGTGCCCTGCCCACCATGCTGCCGGACCTCGGCATCGTAGCGCGGGCCCTGAGCGCCGGTGGCGGGCAGGACCTGACCCGGCTACTGCAGGCCACCAACCGGTTCGCCACCGCGTTCGACGGGCGCCGGCAACAACTCGGCGAACTTGCCGGCCGCCTAGACACCACGCTGCAGGCGGTGAACGCCGATGGCGGGAAACCGTTGGGGGAGGCGCTGGACCGGGCTCCCGACACGCTGACGCAGGTCCGCGGCGCACTGCAGGACCTGCAGCAGCCCCTTGCGAGCACGCAGGACGCACTCACCACGCTACGACCCGGCGCGAACTCGCTCGGTGCGGCGACCCCCGACGTCCGGGGCGTGCTGCGGGAAGGTATCCCGCCGCTGCAACACGTCACCGGCGTCGCCGACCAGGCACAGCCCGCCGTCGGGGCCCTCACCACCACGCTCACCGACGCGCGGCCACTGGCGCCGATGCTGACCCGGGCGGTCACCACAGCGCAGCAACCGCTCGCGCAGATCGCCCCGTACTCCCCGGAGATCTCCATGTTCTTCTCCGACTTCGCCGACGCCCTGCAGTACGGCGACGCGGCCGGTCACTACCTGCGCATCTACCCGCCGATCGACACCGAGTCGGCGACCGGCCTGGTCGGGCTGAAGGACCCGACGGTGGCGCGTGACCCCTACGCGCCGCCCGGGGTGGCGCGCACCGAGCAGCGCACATCACTGCTCGGTGGACAGGGGGCGGGCAAGTGATCGTGCTGCGCAGGCTGTTTGGTCGCAAGGACGCCGACGGCCGCTACCACGGCATCTCCGCCTTCAAGCTCGGGGTCGCACTCATCGTGCTGATCCTCGTCGCCGGTACCGCCCTGTTCGACAAGGCCCGCATCATGGCGACGCTCAAGCCGGGGGACACGATCACCGTGCACTTCACCCGGGACTACCGCCTCGAGGCGTACCAGTCCCAGGTCAAGATCGCGTTCGCGCCGGTCGGCCTCGTCACCGGCATCGACAAGCAGAGCGACGGCAGCGAGCTGGTGAGCCTGAAGCTCGACAAAGGCACGCTGCCCAAGCTGCGTTCGCAGCCCACGGCCGTAATCCGGCCGACGACGCTGCTGGGCGGCAGCTACTTCGTCGACCTGCAGCCGGGCGGCGCCCCGGGGGAGCCGTCCGGCCGCACCATCCCGGTGGAACGCACCAAGCTGCCGGTGGAGCTGGGACAGGTGGTCAACACGCTGCAGCCGGACGCCCTGACAGGCCTGCAGCACAGCGTCGGAGACCTCGACCAGACGTTGCGAAACGGCGGGCAGCCGGCGGTCGACCAGTTGCTGGCCGACGCGCCGAATTTGCTCGAACCGGCGGGCGATGTGCTCGACGCCGCGCGCGGGCAGAATCCCGGCAGTGACCTACCCAACCTGGTCACGGGGCTGGAATCCACCTCGGCCCGGCTGTCCGAGCAACAGGGGCGGCTCGACTCGATCGTGACGAATCTGAGCTCGACGGTCGGGATATTGGGCGCGGACTCGACTCAGCTCGCGTCGACCATCGGCGGCCTGCCCGGGACGTTGCGCTCGGCCGACGCCGGATTGCAGCGCCTGGACACCACTCTCGGCAAGCTGCGCAGCACCTCCGACGACGCGCGGCCGGTAGCCAGGCAGCTGGCGGACTCGCTGTCCCACCTGAATCCGGTGCTGGCGAAGGCCGATCCGTTCGTCCGGCAGACCAACACACTGCTGGATGACGCCGAGCCACTCGTGCAGCAGCTGACACCGGTGAGCCAACAGACCATGGACGTGCTCGGCGACCTGCGCGGACCGGTGCTCGACCGGTTGAACGGACCGGTCCGGACATTCCTCTACGCCCCGTACAAGGGAACCGGAGAGTACGCACAGTCCACCTCGGACGTCCCGATGTACCAGGAGATCGCCGGTGCGGTTGCCAACCTCGACAAGGTGTCGTCGTTGTTCGACGCCAACGGCAGCGCCATCGCCATCCAGGTCGGGTTCGGGCTGGGCAGCGCGGGCGGGCTGCCGGTCAACCTGCAGCACTTCCTCGACCAGCTCAACCAGCAGATCCAGCGCAACCACCAGGAGGGACGATGAGCACGCGACTGGGCCGGGTCGGCCGCGCCTGGCAGCGAGTCCGCACGGAACCGGGCCTGCTGCGCAACGTCGTGGTGCTGGCCGCGCTGATCGTGGTCGCCGCGCTCGTCGGCGGGATCATCCTGGCCAACCAGCGGGTCACCTGGCCCTGGGATGACCGGTTCACCTTCTCCGCGACCTTCGAGGACAGTCCGGGCGTCAGCCCGGGGCACGGCCAGGAAGTGCGGATCGCCGGGGTCAAGGTGGGCGAGATCGACAAGGCCGACGTCGACGACAGCGGCCACGCGCGGCTGCAGCTGTCCATCGACGCGAAGTACCCGGTCTACCAGAACGCCACTGTCGTGCTGCGCCCCAAGAGCCCGCTGAACGAGATGTACATCGCGCTCAGCCCCGGCGGCCCGCCCGCGCCGCGCCTGAGCTCCGGCGGTGTGCTGCCGGTCGGGCAGTCGCAACGGCCCATTCAGATCGACGAGGCGCTGGGGCACCTGGACGAGAACACAAGGCAGGCGCTGGCCAGCCTGCTCCAGGAATCTGACGTCGCGCTTGCCGCCGCGCCGCAGAACCTGCCCGGCGGACTGCGGGTGACCGACGAAGTCGCGCAGCGCATGCAGCCGGTGGTCCAGTCCTTGCAGATGCGACGGGACACCCTCCAGGGGTTGGTGACCGCCTTGTCCCAGATCTCGACGGCGGTCGGCGGGGACGGTGACCGGCTGGGTCAGCTCGCGGGCGATTTGAACACCACGCTGCAAGCCCTCGGCGCGCACAACGGCGACCTGAAGGCGGTCCTGGACCAGTTGCCGGACTTCACCCGCCAGCTCAAGTCCGCCACGGACGCCGTGCAGGCGCTGAGCGGTCAACTCGATCCCGCGCTGGACAACCTCCGCAACGCCGCGGGCACGCTGCCGGGAGCGCTCAACAAACTGAGCAACACCGTCGACACACTGGGCGCCACTGTCGACAAAGGACTGCCCGTGGTGCAGAAGGCCGAGCCGGTGGTGCAGGACCTGCGGCCGTTCGCGAGCGATTTGGACGCGACGCTGCCGGATCTGAAGGCCGTCACCGGGCGGCTCGACGGAGTCACCAACGCGGCGGTGCTGAGCCTGTCCGACCTGGGCGCGTTCTTCGTCAACACCCGGTCGCTGACCAGCCTCAAGGACGGCAACGGCGGCATCCTCCGCGGTTTCGCCGTGGTGGCGCCGCAGATGCTCGGCACCAACGCACTCCAACCACTGTCCACCCCGGCCGACAAGTACCGGTTCCCGCACTCTCCGCGCTAGGTGGTCCGAATGAATATCCCCCATGCCGCGCTGCCGAAGATCCGGCTCGTCATCCTGACGATCTTCGTTCTGCTCTGCGCGTTGATCTTCGGCTACCTGTGGGTCAGCTCCGGCGGACGCCTTCCGTTGGCCAGCAAGGACGAGTACCGGGTCGGTCTCGACATCCCGAAGGTGTCGAACCTGGTCGACAACTCCGACGTCACGATGGCCGGCGTCACCGTCGGCAAGGTCGCATCCATTTCCGTGACCGGCAACACCGCGCACGTGACAATGCAGCTGGACAGCAACGCGCCGCTGCACGAGGGCGCGACCGTGCAGGTGCGGGAGAAGACGCTCGTCGACGAGACGTTCCTGGAGGTCACCGACGGCAAGGGCACGGTTATGCCCGACGGCGCGACGCTGCCCGCCGGATCGGCCCAGCCCGCCGTGGAACTCAACGACGTCCTGGTCAGCCTGGACGCCGGTACCCGCGACGCACTCGGGTCCAGCCTGCGCTCGCTCGGTGTCGCCACCGACGGCAGCAGGCAGGACATCAGCAGCGCGCTGACCGGGCTCGGCGAGCTGGGCCGTAACGGCAAGACCGCGCTCGACGCGCTGGCCGCGCAGTCGGATGATCTGCGGCACCTGACGGGCAGCGCGGCCACCCTGCTCGCCGCGCTCGACACCCGGCAGGGCGAGATCGCCGACATGGTCGACAACGCCAACCAGCTCGCGGCGGCGACGGCGGACAACGGACAGAGCCTGCAAGCCGTCATGCGCAAACTGCCGGGTGTCCTCGATACGGCGCGTGGCGCCACGTCGAGCGTGTCGCAGCTGTCCGCTGCGCTCGCCCCGGTGGCGGCGGACCTGCGCGCCGCGGCACCGGACCTCAATACGGCGCTCGAGCAGCTTCCCAAGGCGGCTGCCGGTCTGCGCGGTATCTTGCCGGCGCTGGACGCCGTGCTCGGCAAGGCGCCCGCGACGCTGGACCGGGTACCGCCCGCTGCGACCGACCTCACGGCGCTCTTGCCGTCGCTGCAGAACGATCTGCTGCAGCTGAACCCGATGTTGACCTACCTGGAGCCCTATGGCCAGGACATCGCACACCTGTTCGTGAACTGGGGTGCTTCGCTGAACACCGGGAACCAGCAGGGTCAGGCGTTGCGTCTGCTTCCGGTGGCTAACCGGCAGGCTGTGACGGGCGTGCCGCTCAACACCAACATCGGCCCGCTCAACGCACGTAACCCCTACCCGGCGCCCGGCGCCGTGAATCCCGTCCCGTTCACCGGCCAGTACCCGCACGTGCAGCAGGACCCGGCGCCGCGATGAGGATCCCGGGGCTGGTGAAGCGGAACTGGGGCGCGCGTGGCGCCTGCGTGGTCCTCGCGGTGGCATGCCTTGTGGGCCTGGCGGCCGGGGGCCTGTCCCGGCTACGGGTCGAGACGACGGTCGGCTCGTTCCTGCCCGCCGGCGATCCCACTGTCACCCAGCTCGACGAGCAGGCACGGTCCTACGGCGGTGATCCCGTTGTCGTGCTTCTCGAATCGGATACCCCCAAGAGCCTGCTGGCCGGGCACAACCTGACCGCGCTGCTCGACCTCGAGGGGCGGCTCGCGCGGCTGCCCGACGTCGCCAGCGTCTACGGGCCGGGCACGGTGCTCAACCAGCTCGCGGGGCGCGCCCAGGATCTGCTCGCCGAGCTGACCGGCAGGCGGGACGCGATGCGGGCACAAGCCGTCGCCGACGCGCGGGCGAAGGGCGCCGGCGCCGCGCAAGCCGACGCGGCGGGGCAGCGCGCCCTCGACGACTTCGACCGGCGCTACGGCCCGCTGCTCGTACAGGGCATGCCCGCCGGGCTTCCCACATTGAGCAACCAGCGCTTCGTGGACTCGGTCATGTACTCCCCCGACGGGGGAGTGCGGGCGCAGTGGCATTTCGTCGTCCCGTCGCAGAACTCGGTCGCGGTGCTGATGCGTCCGCGTCAAGGTATGGACCAGTCGGCCACCGCGCGCCTGGTCGCCGCGGTGCGGCAGACCGTCGGCGGCGCCCCGGCCGGGGCGAGCGGGGTAACGATCTCCGGGGTACCGGTGATCGCGTCGTCCATCGGCGACCAGGTGTTCCGCGAGATCCCGTTGATCGGGGGAATCTCGCTGGCCGCCGTGGGGCTGGCGCTGTGGCTCGTGCCGTGGACCCGGCGGCGGCACCGGCTGCCGCCGCTGCTGATCACGCTGATGTCGATCCTGCTGACGCTGGCCGTGTTCGGCTGGGCAGGCAGGCCGCTGTCGCTGGGTGTCGTGGCGTTCCTGTCGGTTCTGCTGGGTGTGGGCTGTTACTACCCGACCTACTTCACACAACGGGCCCGCCGCCGGACGGTGCTTGTCGTGGCGTGCGCGAGCGCGGCCAGCTTCGCGATGCTGGTGTTTTCGCCGTTGCCTTTCGTGCGGGACCTCGGCATGACGTTGTCGGTGGGCGTGCTCGTGTCCGCGGCCACCGGTGCGGTGCTGCTGCGCCGGATCCCCCTGGCCGGCCCTGCGCTTACTCCGCCGAAGCCACCCAGCAGGCGTGGCTGGGCGTTCGCTGCGCCTGCCGCCGTGCTGGCGGTGGCAGGCTGGTGCGTGCTGCCCGGCCTGCCGTTGCAGTCTGATGTGGACAGTTTCGCTGCCGGCCTGCCGTCACTCGCCGATGCCGCGCGCGTCGAGCGGACGCTGGGCTCCGCGGGAGAGGTCGACCTGGTGCTGCGCGGGCCGGATGTCACCGCGCCCCAGGCGCTGGACTGGATGCGGCAGGCGCAGGACGCGATCGTCACCGCGTACGGCGACCAGCTGCGCCCGGCCATCTCACTGCCGTCGCTGCTGACCTTCCTCGGCGGTGGCGCGACCGCCGAGCAGATCGATGCCGGGATGCGGCTGCTGCCGCCCTATCTCAGCTCCGCCGTCGTGCGCCAGGACCACCAGAGTTCGGTGCTCGTATTCGGCGCCAAGACGACTGATCTCGGCACCCTGCGAAACCTGCGCGACGACGTGCTGCGCGTGCTGCCGGTGCCACCTACCGGATACCACGCCGAGCTGACTGGGCTGCCGATGGCGGCGGTGCGCGGCGACGAGCTGATCTCGGGCGACCGGGTCTGGTCCAACGTGCTCGGCATCGTCGCTGCGGGCACGGTGTTGGCCGTGGGCCTGCGCCGCCGGTCCGACGCGCTGCGTGCGGTGCTGGCGGCGGCGATGGCGACCGGGCTCGGCCTGTTCGCACTGTGGCTCACCGGGATACCCCTGAGCCCGATCACCGTCGCGCTCGGGTCACTGACCGCCGCGGTCGGGGCCGAGTTCACGGTCGTGCTCGCGACGTCGGTGCGGACCGGGAACCCGGCGCTGCGCCGGTCGATGGTGCTCGCGGCCGTCACGTCCGCGCTGGGCTATGCGGCGCTCGCGGCGTCGCAGCTGGCCGTGATCCGGCAGTTCGGGCTGCTGCTGGCCGGATCCGTGGTCCTGGCCTGCGTGTCCGCGTGGTGCGTCGTCTCGGTCACCAGCCGTGTCAGACCGCCCGTGTCCGAGAAACAGCCCGTGCTCAAGATACTCGAGGAGGTGCGTTGACCATGCCGACGGACGACGAGAGCGAGGACGTGACCCCTGGCGCTGTCGCCACATTGGCGGAGCCCGAGGACGGTGTCGACGAGGTCGAGGAGAACAACGAACCTGAGCGGACGTCCCGGCCGCGTGCCCTGGTGGCGCGAATCCGGCGCCTGCTGCGCTTTCCGCGCAGCCGCAGGGGCTGGGCGCTGCTGGTGGCCGTGCTCGTACTGATCGCGGGCGCGGGTACCGGCGGCTACCTGTGGTGGAACGCCGGGCGGTTACCCGACGGCGCTGCCTTCCGCGTCGGGGACCAGGTCGTGACCGTCGACGAACTCAACGCTGAAGCCGACCGGCTGCACGCGCTCTACGGGGTGCAGGCCCCGACCGATCCCGCCCAGCTGGACGGCTTCCGCCGCGCCATGGCCAAGGCCGACGCCGTGCGGATCATCCTCGACCGGCAGGCGCAGCAACGGAACATCGTGATCGCCGACAAGACCGCGCAAGACGTCCTCAGCCGCTACATCTCCCAGCAGGCGGGCGACGGCGCGGACGCGCACGCGAGTTTCGTCCAGGGGCTCGCCGCGGCGGGCACGTCGGAGCAGGCGGTGCTCGACGAGATCAAGCACATGCTCGCCGTCAACCAGCTGTTCGGACAGCAGACGCAGGGCATCACGGTGACCGACCAGCAGGTGCGCGACGCCTTCCCAGCGCGGCAGGCGGCGCTGGGTACCCCGGAGAAGCGGTCGATCCACAACATCGTCGTGCGCACCCAGGACGAGGCCAATCAGATCCTCGCCAAGGTCACGTCGGGAGCGTACTTCGAGGACATCGCCAAGCAGTCCAGTCTGGACGATCAGACCAGGAACTCCGGCGGTGACCTCGGCCTGGTGACCGCGGCGCAACTCGACGACGCCTACGCCAAGGCGGCGTTCGCGGCCCCCGCCGGTGCGGTGTTCGGGCCGGTGCAGACCCAATACGGCTGGAACGTCGGCAAGGTGGCGTCGGTCGTGCCTGCGGTACCCGCCCAGTTCGATGCCGTGCAGGCGCAGCTGAAGCAGCAACTGATCAACGAGCAGGCGATGAGCCGCTGGCAGGACTGGCTGACCCAGCAGATCCGTGCCGCCGACGTGCGCTACGCCGACGATTACCGGCCCCAGGACCCGGACGCGCCGCCGCCGTCCACCCTCAACGGTCAGCCGTCCGCGGTGCCGGCGCCCACGGGGAAGTGAACACAGTCTCATGTGGACGATGGTGGTCTCCCAGCTGGCGCTGGGCGCCGCACTGGCGCTGATCGGCTGGTGGGGCAGGCGCAACGCGCCGGCACTCGCCCGGGCCGGACCCGGTCACGAGCAGCGGGCCACCGTGCTCCGGCGGGGGGCGCTCGCCTGCCAGGTCGTGGCGCTGCTGCTCGTACTGACCGCGTTTGCCTCGCTGATCTGACGGAAGTTCATACGTGAAAGGAGATTATCGATGAGTATTCGGTACGAGAAGCTCTACATCGGCGGGCAGTGGGTGCGCCCGCACGGCAGTGATGTGATCACCGCCGTGTCCGCTTCGACGGAACAGGAGCTGGGGTCGGTCCCGCTGGGCGTCGAGGCCGATATCGACGACGCGGTGACTGCCGCGCGGAACGCGTTCGACGAGCCCGGGGGCTGGGCCACGTGGGAGCCCGCGAAGCGCGCGGATGTGATGGAGCGTCTTGCCGACGCGATTGAGGCGCGCAAGGACGACATGGTGCGGCGGATCAGCTCGCAGAACGGCATGCCGATCGCGATCGCGGAGCAGCTCGAAGGTGCGTTCCCCAGTATGCTGCTGCGCTACTACGCTGGCCTCGCCCGCCAGGCGGCCACCGAGGAGGAACGGCCCGGCCTGCTCGGCGGGACGACCCTGGTGCGCCGAAGCCCGGTAGGTGTCGTCGCGGCTATCGTGCCGTGGAACTTCCCGCAGGCGCTGACCTTCTTCAAGGTCGCGCCCGCGATGGCCGCCGGCTGCACGGTCGTCGTCAAGCCGTCGCCTGAGACCGTGCTCGACACGTTCCTGCTCGCGGAGGCCGCTGAGGAAGCCGGCGTGCCCGCCGGCGTGCTCAATTTCGTGCCCGCGGGCCGTGAGGTCGGCGCCTACCTCGTGTCCCACCCTGGGGTCGACAAGGTCGCGTTCACCGGCTCGACCGCGGCCGGCCGGTCGATCGCCGAGGTGTGCGGCAAGCTGCTGCGCCCGGTGACCCTGGAACTGGGCGGCAAGTCGGCCGTGATCGTGCTTGACGACGCCGACCTGTCCACCAGCATCGAGCAGCTGTTCGCGACATCGTTCATCAACAATGGGCAGACCTGCTACCTGGGCAGCCGGATCCTGGCGCCGCGCGCCAAATACGACCAGGTGGTCGACGTGTTCAGCGGCCTCGCGAGCGGTGTTACCGTCGGCGATCCGCTGGAGCCCACCACGCAAATCGGCCCGATGGTCAGCGCGCGGCACCGTGAGCGCGTCGAGTCCTGCATCGCCAAGGGCAAGGCGGAAGGCGCCCGGGTCACCGTTGGCGGCGGGCGGCCCGAGCACCTCGACCGCGGATGGTACGTGCAGCCGACCGTGTTCGCCGACGTGGACAACAACTTCACCATCGCGCAGGAGGAAATCTTCGGCCCGGTGCTGTCCGTCATTGCCTACGACGACGTCGATCACGCGATCCGGATCGCCAACGACTCCGACTACGGGCTGGGCGGTTCGGTGTGGACGGCCGATCCCGAACGGGGTGCTGAGGTCGCCAAGCGAGTCCACACGGGAACGATCGGGATCAACGCATACCTACCCGACCCCACCGCGCCGTTCGGTGGCGTGAAGGCCAGTGGTCTCGGCCGCGAGCTCGGGCCGGAGGGACTGGCGGCGTACCAGCAGCTGCAGTCGGTCTACCTCGACCGCGGTTAGGGGAGCGGTGGCCGGGCCTTCGCTTCCGGGCCCGGCCACCGTCTTTCCCTCTGACGCGGAGCTCGGTCCGTGACGAGCCGTGTGTGGGGAACCAGGTGGCTCTGCACAAGGGGGCTCGCAACCCACGGGCAGGCCGACAAACCACCAACGATGGCCGAGAGGGCATGCTGATGTCGCAGACAACGACGGTGCGGGACCGGTATGGCGAGGATGAAATCCGTGCGTTCTACGCGGCTGGATTCTGGCGTGAGGAAGGCCTGTTCGACTTGGTGGACGCCAAGGCGTGGCACTACGGCGACAAGGTGTTCGCCACCGACGGCACTACCTCGCTGACCTACTCCGACCTACGCGAACGTGGTGAGCGTTTGGCGGCCGGGTTGGCCGGGATCGGCGTTGCGAAGGGGGACCGGGTCGCGGTCCAGCTGCCGAACTGGACTGAGTTCCTGCTGACCGCGGTGGCGCTGGGACGCCTCGGAGCGGTGCTCGTCCCGATCATGCCGATCTACCGCGCCGATGAGGTTGGCTACGTGGTGCGCCACTGCGGTGCCAAGGTCGCGATCACGTGCGAGGAGTTCAAAGGCTTCCGGTATCTCGATATGTTCGCCGCGCTACGCGAGTCGTGCCCCGAGCTCGCCTCGCTGGTGGCAGTGCGCGCCGCCGACGCGGGGCCCGCCGTGCGGTTCGAGGGCCTGACCAGCACCCCGGTGGGCGACCTCGGCGGCTTGCCCTCACCCGACGATCCGTTCCTGATCGTCTATACCTCCGGTACCACCTCGCGGCCGAAGGGTTGCTTTCACACGTTCAACACGGTGCGCGCGAGCGCCGCGGCGATCGCACGCAGTCTCGACTACGGCGAGGACGACGTCCAGTTCGGACCATCACCCGTCACGCACAGCACCGGCCTGTTGACGAGCCTCGTGCTGCCCTTGCTCGCGGGCGCGTCGTCGCATCTGGTGGAGGTATGGGAGCCGAACGAGGGACTGCAGCGTATCGCCAAGCACGGGTGCACCGTTGCGGTGACCGCGACGCCGTTCCTGCAGATGCTGATGTCGGCCTACGACCCCGATCAACACGACGCGAGCAGCCTGCGGGTATGGGTGTGTGCCGGATCTCCGATTCCCGGGCCGATCGTGCGCCGAGCGGGCGAGCAGGTCCGGGGATGTCGGGTGCTGAGCCTGTACGGAAGGTCCGAAAACTTCCTGACCACGATGTGCACCCTCGACGATCAGCCCGGGCGTTCAGCCTCCTCCGACGGCTCGGCGATCGCCGGGGCCGAGGTGAAGGTTGTCGACGAACTCGGCAACGAGGTCCGGCGCGGCACAGAGGGGGACATCGCCTACCGGGGCCCGAGTCACATGCTCGAGTACTACCACGATCCCGAGCAGACGGAAGCGTTGTTCACGCCCGACGGCTTCTCGCGGTCCGGCGATCTTGGGGTGGTGGACGAGGACGGCTACGTCCGGGTGACCGGCAGGCTGAAGGACATCATCATCCGCGGCGGGCTGAACATCAGCGCGCGCGAACTGGAGGACCTCCTGTCGGAGCATCCAGGTGTGGCTGGTGTCGCGGTGGTCGCGATGCCGGACGAACGGCTGGGAGAACGCGTCTGTGCCTACGTGGTCCCGGCCGAGGGGACGGCACTGGCGTTGGAGGACCTGACCGGCTACTTGCGTGAACGAAACGTGGCGACACCGAAGTTGCCGGAACGACTCGAACTTGTCGACCAACTTCCGATGACGGCCACCGGCAAGGTGCGTAAGCACGTGCTTCGGGACGACATCGCGCGGAAGCAGCGGTGATCGACGCCGCGGCAGGCGGGAAGGCCATGTACCGGCGGGAGGTTGTGTGCGAGCGATCGTAGTGCGCGAGTTCGATCCTGCGGGAATCTGCTGGCGGAGGAGGTTCCCGGTCCGGTGCACGAGCCGGGCTGGGGCATCGTTGACTTGCGCGCGAGTGCCCTGAACTGGCACGACGTTCTGGTGCGGCAGGGCAAGTGCGGTTCGCCGCTGCCGCACGTGCCGGGAGCGGACGGGCCGGTGTCCGTACCGGCCCGGGGGACGAGGAACTGATCGTGCCCTCCTCGTGGTGAGTGACGACGACTCCGCTCCCGCACGCGGCTGGGAGATTCTGGGCGACCACCGTCCCGCCACCTATGCGGAGGTCGCGCGCGTTCCGGTCGAGTGTGTGGTGCCCACGTGATGGCGTGCTGTATGCCGACGAGGGCTGTCCCGAAGCGATGTGCGCCGATTCTACTTCGGACAGTACAGCCTGCTCGGCACGACGATGGGCAGTCCCCGCAATTCGCGGGACCGCTCGCGCTGCTGGCCGAGCACGCGATCGTGCCGCCGGTGATCGACCGGTCATGCCCGCTGGACGAGGTGGCCGCGGCGCATGAACACTCGCGGCGGTTTGGCAAGGTCGTCCTCGAATGCCAGTGAAAGGTGCTCCATGGCGCAGCAACTGATCCGACATCGGCTCGACGACCACCTGCCGCGTTCGCGACGCTGGACGATCCGGCGCCCGACTTTTTAGTGTCGGTTAAGAACCGGTGACGGACGCCATCCGGACGCGGCAGTGCTCCTGAGCTGTTTGCATTCGTCGTCAGAAGCGGGCGCTCTCTCGTCCCAGAATGTCCCGGGCGATCACCTTCTTCTGGATCTCCGCGGTCCCGTCGGCGACGAGGTACGCCATGACGTCCCGGAAGCGCTGCTGGAGCGGGAATTCATTGGCATAGCCCAGGTTGCCGTGAATCCTCATGGCTCCTTCGATGGCGTTCTTGGCCACGATGGGCGGCCACCACTTGCTCATCGACGCCAGTGCGGTATGCGGCTTGTTCTCGGTGCGCAGCCATAGTGCGCGGTAACACATCCAGCGTGCCGCCTCCATGTAGGTGGCGTGCTCGGCGAGTGCGAAAGACACGCCCTGGTGGGCGCCGATGGGCTGGCCGAAGGCATGGCGCTGGTTGGCGTAGGTGGCAGCCTCGTCCAGGCTGACCTGCCCGGCGCCGAGGCACAGCAGGCCCAGAGCGGCGCGGCTGAAGTCGAAGTGGCTCATGACCGACCGGAAGCCCGAACCGGGTTGGCCGACGAGGTGCGACTCCGGGATGAACACGTCGTTGAAGTGGATCGAACCCCAGCCCAGCGGCAGACATCCCATGCCGGGCATGTGGCTTACGGTGACCCCTTCGGTATCCAGCGGCACGAGGTAGGCACTGACGCCGTTCGCGCGCGTTGTGCCCGGGTCCCTGGCGTAGACGACAGCGGCCGACGCGTTGCAGGCCCATGAGATGGCCGTCTTCTCACCGGTGACGCGCCACCCGCCGGGAACCGACCGGGCGACCGTCGTCAACGCGGAGGCATCGGAGCCGGAACCGGGTTCGGTGAGCGCGATGGCGATGGTCTGCCTTCCTTCAATGAGGGGCGGCAGGTACGTCTGCTGGACCTCTTCGGTCGCATGCAGCAGCTGGGATGCGGTCAAGCCCACCTGCACCGGCGCGGAGGCCATGTTGACGTCGCCGTAGGCCAGGGTCTCGGTCGCCAGACCCAGCAGGATCGGGTCTTCCTCGCCGGTACCGCCGAACTTCTCGGGCAGCCCGATGCCCAGTACTCCGAGCTCGCCGAGTTGTCGCAGCACTTCGAATGGGAAAGCCGCCGATGCCGCGCGGTCGCGATACCGTGGCAGCAGTTCCTTGCGGGCGTAGTCGGCCAGTGTCTGGGCGAAATCTTGCTGGTCGGCGGTGAAGGAGAAGGAGATCATCAACTCGTCCTCGTCTGGTGCGGCGTCAGCGGGTGGCGTGGTACTCGTGGACGATCTGCTCGGTCACCTCGGCAACGGTGGCGACGCGGTCGATCTGTCCGACACCCTGCCCGGCCCCGTAGATGTCCTTCCATGGCTTGCTGTTGCCATGGACATCGGAGAAATCGATCTTGCCGGGAGCGCTCAGGCGTTCCTCGTCGAAGCCGGCTTCTCGCAGGCTTTCGGTCAGCCAGCTACAGGCCACCCCAGTAACCGCGGCGGTCGCGGTCACGTCGTTGATCCGGGACCGCACGAGCAGGTCGCGGTAGCGATCGTTGGCGAGAGTCTCGGGACAGGCGATGAACCGGGTGCCCATGTAGGCCAGATCGGCGCCGAGCGCCTCGACCGCCCGTACTCCCCGTCCGGTCGAAACGGCGCCGCCCACCACCAGTGTCCCGTCGAAGAACTCTCGTACCTCGTCGACGAAGGCGAACGGCGAGAGCCGGCCCGTGTGTCCGCCGGCGCCGTGGCAGACCAGCACCAGGCCGTCCGCACCAGCGTCCGCGGCCTTGCGCGCGTGCTCGACCGACATGACGTCGGCGAACACGGCGCCACCGTATCCATGGACGGTGGCGAGTAAACGCTTCGGTGAGCCCAGGGCGGTGATCACGACGTTCGGCCGGTGTTCGGTCATCAGCTCGAGCTCGGCGTCGAACCGGTCGTAGCTGGGGTGCACGATCATGCTGACCGCCCATTGTGGATCTTGGATCGAAGCGATCCCGGTGCTGATACGCGTCAGCCAGGAGGTCAAGTCGTCCAGTGTGCGGGCGTTCTGGGTGGGGAAGGACCCCATGAAACCTGCCTCGCACGAGGCCACGACGAGTTCCGGTCCGGAGACCAGGAACATCGGCGCGATGATCACCGGCGCCCGGAGCGCGAACGTCCGAACGGTGACGGTGTCCTGCGATGCCACTGCCCGTGGTGATGGCAAGACCGACTCCTTCGTGTGGCCGGCCTTAGCGGCCGACTGCTATTTGGTCATATCATTCTAGCTTATGAATTTAAGGACCGGAAGCTGCGGTGCCTGGCCGTGAGGTGGCCAGGGGTTCGAGTCCCCTTAGCTCCACACATGTGATGAGTCGGCCTGCACCTGCTGCGCCCCGGCCCGCAAGGGTGAAGCCGAACGGAGGGGTTCGGCCCTGTTCAGGCTACTGCGGCAGACCATGGAATCGATCAACCAAACCTTGAAAGGCCAACTTGACCTGGAGCGACACGGCGGCCACACCCCCAACGGCGTTATCGTGCGGGTCCTGCAACGCATCCTGGCCCTGACCGCCGCAATCTGGCACAACGACCACACCGGACAACCAGTCAAGCGATCATTGACCGCATACGATCACTGACCCTTGGAATAGCTCGTCTAGGCAGCCTACCTAGCCCCCCAGTATCAGCAGGGAGAACGCTTGCCGGAGATCATCGAGCAAGCGTTCCTCCGTCGAGAAGGCCTCATCAAAAACGCCGGCGATTTGGGAAGGGCCCTTCGAGAATTCGCGGGCCGCGACGCCCATCAAGCTGATGACTATCCACAAAGCGAAGGGACTGGAGTTCGAGAACGTGATCGTGCTCGCGGTCGAGGAGGAAATGTACTGGGGCGATGATGGGGATGAGCGATCCGCTTACTTCGTTGCAATATCGCGCGCAAAGCAGCGCTTATGGTTGACTCATTGTGCTCACCGCGACACGCTGCTCGAGCAGCCCGTGGAGGTGGTCCGAGGCGAGGACACCGCACCAGGAATTCCTAAACTATGCGCCGTTGACTCGCTGAAGTACTTGGAGGAACGGCGCAAAATCCTCGCGGGCCCGCGTGCAATCGAAAAGCGACTGGCGCCTACTCGTGCGGATGTGCGCGTCGGCGACGGGGTTGGCCAACGCGGTGGCGATCGTCGCGAGCGCCGGCGACGATGCCTCGCCGCAGTGGTCGAATAGGCTTCCTGTCGTTCATCGCCCCTCGCCCGGGCTATGAGCAGCGGTGCATGACAGCATGCCTTCCAGCGGCACACGCTTGCGCCTGAGCGATAGATGCACCTGATCGAGTGATCCCGCGGACGACCCGCGGCTGGGCACACTCTGTACGTTTGCGCACCGAAAGCGGGAGGCATCGTGGCGACGTCAACCAGTGACCCGTATGTGGACGCCGGTGATGGCGCGCCGCTCGAGCACGGCGGCATGCTGTGGAAACCTCGACCGGGCGCAACGCTCCTGCTGATCGGAAAGATCGTCGCGACCAGCCTGACGATCGGGATCGGGGGCTCGGGTGGCGTGTTCGCGCCGTCGTTGTTCATCGGTGCGATGGGCGGCACGGCGTTCGGGATCGCGTTGCACGCGTGGCTGCCCGGCCTGACGGCCTCGCCGGGGGTGTATGGGCTGATCGGGATGGGGGCGGCATTCGCCGGGGCCGCGCGGGCACCGATGACAGCAGTGGTGATCCTGTTCGAGCTGACCGGGCAGTACACGATCATCCTGCCGATGCTGACCGCCATTGTGATCGCCACCGCGACCAGTAAGGCGTTGCTGGGGCAGGACACGATCTACACCCTCAAACTCCGCCGCCGCGGCGTACACATCGACCGTTCCCCGGAGTCGCGCCGTCTGGGTGCGCTGACCGTCAACGAGGTGATGGAGCCGCTGCCGGAGTCGCTGGCGGCGAAGACGGACCTCGGCGACGCGGCCCATGCGCTGGCCGTGTCCGGGCACGGCATCCTGCCGGTCGTCGGTGACGACGGACGTTACCGCGGCTGCGTGACCGCACGTGCGGTCGCCGAGACACTCGCCGCCGACGAAAAAGCAACGACGGCCATTGCCGACCTGGCAGAGCTGCCGCCGCTGCTCACCCCGGACTCGTCACTGGCGGATGCCTTGACGGCGCTGACCAATGCGTCCGGCACCGGCTTGCCGGTGCTCTCGGCCGACCGTGAATTGATCGGGTGGCTGACCCATCAGGCAGTGCTCAATTCCCTGCACCAGGTACCGGCCGGGGCGACGTGATGATGCCGGTCGCGGCGAGGATGTCGTAAGCCAACATCGGCATACGCCAGCAGAGCGTTCCGATGCTGTCGCGCGAACAGTGGTGGCCGAGGCCCCGGGCTTGGGTGATTTCGGGGCGCCGCCGACGATCAGCCAGGTTTGTGGCTGTGCCGCAGCCCGCGGAAGATCAGTCCGGGGCACACAGGGTAGATCCGGGCGCCGGGTTTGCATGTGCCGTCGATGGAGCGGCGGGGCATGCGGCGGTCGAAGGTGGAGCGCCACAGCCCCGTCGTCTCCGTCTCGTCGTCCTCCATCTCCTCCCGTCTCGTCGCCCCTCCTCGTCGTCTCCGTGTCCCGTTGGCGATTGATGCCGATGCCTGTGGGCGACTAAGATGGAAGTCCGACCGCAGGGAGTGACCGCGCGATGATGTGGCCTTCACACCGTTTCCGCTGGAGCAATTCTGGAGCACACCTGCGCGCACAACGGCATCCAACGGCAGCGAACCGCATTGAACGGCACCATTTTTCCTGCGGTTTCTCCGTTTGTGTAGGTGGAGAGGTCCAGTCCACCTGACTGGCAGTGAGGGGGTCAGGGGTTCGAGTCCCCTTGGCTCCACAGGCTGATCATCTTCCTCTGATCGTGCGTTAGCACTGGTCAGACGGTTTTTGACCTTACCGGAGCCCGAAGTGCTGTTGTGTGACGAACCGGTGTCCGCTTTGGACGTTTCGGTGCGGGCCCAGGTGCTCGACCTGCTGACTCGCGTGCAACAGAAGCTGGGTGTCGCGCTGCCGTTCATCACCCACGATCTGACTGTCGTGCAGCAGAGTTGCGACCGGCTCCTGGTCATAAGGGACGGCCGCATCGTGGAGGCGGGCCCCACCAGGGTGGTGTTCGAGGCTCGTCGGCACCCCTATACGAAGGCGCTGCTCGAAGCTGTGCCGCGCCTTCCGTGGCGGCCGTCCCGCAGGGCGGAGGATCCGGGTCGCGCGGCGAACCGTTCATCCGGGCGGCGGTGGTCGACGTGCGGGCCGTTGCTCGCCGCGCGCTCACAACCCGATGGAATGGGGCCTTCAGGCTCCTCGCGCGATGGCGAGGGTCGAGTCCGTGCGCGCCGAAAGTAGCTGGCGCAGTGATTTTATGGCGTGTCCGGAGACGAAGTGATCGAGTCCCTGGCGGCGCCAGACCGTGAGTGGGAGTGGGTCGGGGGGCGGCAGGTCGCCGCGTGCGACCAGCCCTTCTGGTGCCCGCCCGAAGGTCGCGAGAAGGGCCACTCCCAAGCCCGCGGTCACCGCGGCGTGTACCCCGGCCAGCTGGTTGGCCTCCGCGCCGATCTCGGCTGGAATTCCTTGCCCCGCAAGCGTTTCCAAAGCGCTGGTCCGCAGCGCGCACGGGCTGTCGAACGCGACGAGCGGCACGGGGCCATCGGGCCGGATCCAGCCCGGTGCGGAGTACCACGTCAGTTCGAGCTCGCCGATCGGGGTGGCCCGCGGGTCGTCGGACGCGCCTGGCAGGAGCGCGAGGTCGAGCTTGCCCGCCGCGAGTGCCTCGCGCAGCGCTGTGCCGCGGTCGAGGCGGTACCGGACGCGGTGAGCCGGCAGGGATTCGCCCAGGGTGGTGGTCAGATGAGGGAGGAGTTGCGCTGCGGCGTGTTCGGTCGAGCCGATCGCGAGCGTGTCGGCGCTTTCGACGCCGAAGCTGCGCAGTGCTTCGTCGTGCAGGGCGAGGATCCGCCGGGCATAGCTGAGCAGTTGCTCGCCGTCAGCCGTGAACCGGGAGCGCCTGCCATCGCGAGCGACGAGGCGCCGTCCGGTGGCGGCTTCGAGCCGGCGTGTGTGCTGGCTCACGGCGGCCTGGCTGAGGTTGAGATACGTCGCGGCGCGCTGGAAGCCGCCGCGATCGGCGACCGCCACGAAGCTGCGCAGCGGGACGATGTCCAGTACCTGGTCCATATCGCGGAAACTACAAGACGATTCATCGCAAGCGGTAATGAATCCGCATCGTGAAACGTCGTTGGACATTCTGCTCGCCGACCCTGCATGCTCATGGCCATGAAGCAGCCTGCCGACGTCATGCGCTTGTCACTGACGAGCCGCCGTTGGCTGGACTACGCCCGCTGCGGGACCGCGATCTGTCCGGTCTGTCGCTGAGCGACCGCCTGCACGCTTCCTGACTTCTCCGGCCCACGGCCGGCTCTCGCCACAGGTTCTCCGTCGATACGGAAGAAACGGATCATCATGTCTCGTCGTACCCTCAAGCTGGGCGCTGTGCTTCTCGGCGTCGGCGGACCGGGCCAGCACAACACCTGGCTCGATCCTGAGATCCCCGGCAACGCCAGCGTCGACGTCAACTGGTACGTCGCCCGCGCACAAGCCGCGGAGGCCGCGAAGTTCGACCTCGTGTTCATTGTGGACAGTCAGTTCATCACCGAGGACTCCCCGCATCACTACCTCAGCAGGCTCGAACCACTGACCCTGCTGTCCGCGATCGCGGTGCACACCAGCCACATCGGTCTCGTCGGCACGCTGACGACGTCCTACAACGAACCGTTCAACGTCGCCCGCCGCCTCTACTCCCTGGACCACATCAGTGGCGGTCGCGCGGGCTGGAACGTCGTCACGAGCGGCGACGCCGGTACCGCGGGTAACTACAGCCGCGACGAGCACTACGACTACCCCACACGGTACGGGCGTGCGCTGGAGCACGTCGAGGTCGTCCGCGGCCTGTGGGACTCCTACGAGGACGACGCGTTCCCGCGGGACAAGGAGTCGGGGGTCTTCCTCGACCCGGCCAAGCAGCACGCGCTGGGCCACAAGGGCGAGTACTTCTCGGTGGTGGGCCCGCTCAACCTCGAGCGCTCCGTGCAGGGACAGCCGGTGATCTTCCAGGCCGGTGACTCCGAGGAAGGCCGGGACCTCGGCGCCGCCGTGGGTGAGGTGATCTTCACCCATGCCGCGTCCCTGGATCAGGCGAAAGCCTTCCGCACGGAATTGCGCGAACGTGCCGCCGCGAAGGGCCGCGACCCCGAGGGAGTGCTGACGCTGCCGGGAATTCAGATCGTCATCGCCGACACCGACGACGAGGCCAGGGCCAAGGAGGACGCCCGCCTTGGCGCCAAGCGCTTCGACCGCGCGCTCAAGGAGCTGGGCCGTCCCTTCGGCTGGCACGACTTCACCTCCTACGACCTGGACGCGCCGTTCCCGGACGTCGGCGACGTCGCGGAGCGCAGCTTCCGTACCCAGGCGGAGGCGATCACGAAACTCGCGAAGGAAAACGGGTACACACTCCGCCAAGTTGTCGAGCACCTGAACGGTTCCGCGCGGTCGCCGTTCGTCGGTTCCCCGGAGACGGTGGCCGAGGAGATCCAGCGTTGGTTCGAAGAAGGTGGCTTCGACGGCGTCAACATCATGGTCAACGCGCCGAGCGAGTTCGCGCTGTTCACCGATCGGGTGTTGCCGATCCTGCGCGAGCGCGGAGTGGTCCGCGGCGAGTACGAGTCCACCACGCTGCGCGGCAACCTCGGCCTGCCGGTTCCCGCGAACCGTTACACCGCCGGCCGCGTGCTCGCGCACTGATCGCGAGCGACCCCGTCAAGGAAAGGCAAGACATGTCCCTGCGCAGCTCGGATCGCCTCCGCGTCGCCATCGGAATCACGCTCGTGACCGCGCTGGCCGCCGTACTTACCGCGTGCGGCAGTGGTGGTGCGGCCACGTCGGGTGGCGCGACGCTCAAATGGGCCAGCTCCTACTTCCCGACGCACTGGGACCCCGTCGTCTCGGGCAGCGGCGCCCAGTTCCGTGAACTCGCATTGACCTATGCCTCGCTGACCCGCACCGACGAGCAGGGCCGTGCCGTGCCCGATCTGGCGCAGAGCTGGGACTACACCAGCGCGGGCGACCAGGTCACGTTCCACCTGCGGCCCGGGCTGAAGTTCAGTGACGGCGAACCGGTCGACGCCACGGCCGTGAAGGCGGCCATCGAGCGGACCAAGAACCAGCAGAACTCCGCGCTGTTCGGTGACCTGACCTCCATCAAGTCGGTCACGGCGAACGGCCTGGACGCGGTGGTGCAGCTGACTCAGGTGGACCACCAGATCCCGCAACTGCTCGGCGAGCGGGTGCTGCAGATCGCCAGCCCGAAGGCGGCGCAGGATCCGGCGAAGCTCGACCAGAACCCGGTCGGCGCGGGCCCGTTCATCGCGACGCAGGTGATCCCGGGCACCAAGGCGGTGTTCAAGAAGAATCCCGACTACTGGGACGCGAAGGACATCCACATCGACAGCGTGGAGCTGACGTCCGCGCCCGACGCCTCGACCGTGGTTTCGGGTCTGCAGACGGGGGTGTACAACTTCGCGGATATCACCCCGAGCCAGGCCGGCGCGGCGAAGAAGGCCGGCCTCGACGTGTTCGTGCAGCCCGGTTTCAACGCCTCCAACGTCAGCCTCAACATCAACAAGGCGCCGTTCAACAACGACAAGGTCGTGGACGCGGTGCGCTACGCGATCAACCGGCAGGAGTTCGTGAACAAGCTGACCTTCGGCTACGGCTCGGCCACCGACCAGCCGTTCCCCGAGGGCTACCTCGCCTACGACCCCCAGTCGAAGAACCTCTACCCGTACGACCCGGAGAAGGCCAGGCAACTACTCACCGAAGCCGGGTACAAGCCCGGCGACATCAAGCTCGACCTGGTGATCTCCAGCGCCGATCCCGCCGCCGAGATCGTCCAGTCCCAGCTCGCGGCCGTGGGGATCACGGTCGACATCAAGGTCAACAAGAACTGGTCGACGCCGTTCTTCGCCAAGGACTTGACGTTCTCCCTGTACGGCACGACCGGCCGCGATTCCGCACTGCAGACGCTGACCGCCCACTTCGGACCCAACGGCCCGCTGAACCTGAGCACGCCCTACGAGCCGGCCGGGTTCGAGGACGCGGTGGCGAAGGTGCGGCAGACGCCGCTGGACGCGCCCGACTATGCGGAGGTGCTGCAGGCCGCGACGCGGGTGGGCCTGCAGAGCAAGGCGCTGGTGTTCACCCACTCCTCGCCGAACCTGTTCGCGAAGAACTCCTCGATCTCCGAGCTGCCGAAGAATCCGGCGCACATCGACTGGACGGGCGTGACGATCGGTGGTCGCTGACACGTTTGTTCCCGTCGCGGGGGCCGGAGGCCGGAGCGGGCTGGCGACCAGGCTGCGCCGCACCGGCGGTCAGGTCCTGGTGACGCTGGCGCGGTCGGTCGCGATCTTCGTGCCGGTGTTCTTCGTGGGCACGTTCGTCACCTTCGCGCTGCGCAGCCTGAGCGGGCTCAGCCCGGCGCGGATCCAGCTCGGCGAGGACGCGACCCCGCAGGCGATCCACCAGATCGAGAGCCAGTGGGGCCTGGACCGGCCGTTCCTGGCCCAGTACTGGAGCTGGTTCACCGGGGTGCTGCACGGCGATCTTGGCACCAGCTGGTCCAACGGCGCCGACATCTCGACCCTGATCGGACTCGGTCTCGGGGTCAGCCTGTCGGTGGCGTTCCTCGCGCTGGTGATCGGCGTGCTGCTGGGCTTCGTGCTCGGCACCGTGGCGGCGCTCCGTCGCACGACGTGGATCGACCGCGCGATCACCGGTTTCGTCACGGTGGTGTCCACGATGCCGGCCTTCGTGGTCGGCATCGTGCTCGTCGAGCTCTTCGCGGTGGGGCTGGGCTGGCTGCCCTCGGGTGGCTACTCGCCGGCAGCGGACGGCGTGGGCCCGTGGCTGGCACACATCATCCTGCCCGCGCTGGCGCTGAGTTTCGACATCGTGGCCGACGTGGCGCGCCAGCTGCGCACCGGGCTGGTCAGCGCTTACCGGGAGAACTACGTGATCGGCGCGATGGTGCGCGGGCTGAGCCCACGGCGGATCTTCTTCCGGCACGTGCTGCGCAACGGGATCGGCCCCGCGCTGGCGACGCTCGGGTTCAGGTTTCCGATCCTGATCGGCCAGTCGGTGGTCGCGGAGTGGATCTTTGGCCTGCAGGGTTTCGGCCGGTTCGCCAATGACGCCGCACAGGCCGGTGACGTGCCCGCGGTGCAGGGTGTGCTGGTGGTGTCGGTCGTGATGGTGGTGGCCTTCAACCTGATCGTCAACATCGTCCTCGGCCGGGTCACCCCGGCCTCGCAGAGAGGGGTGTGAGGTGCTACGACGGGTCTTCTCGCTCACGTCCGCCCGCATCGCCGTGGGAATCCTCGCCGTGATCGCGCTGCTGGCGATCTTCGGGCCGTTGCTCGCACCCCAGGACCCGCTGGCCACCAACGCCAACACGCTGGCGGGTCCCTCCGGCGCGCACTGGCTGGGCACCGACAACCTCGGCCGCGACGTGTTCAGCCGGCTGCTGCAGGGTTCCCAGATCAGTGTCCTCGGCTCGCTCGAGGTCGCCGGGACGGCGCTGGTCGTGGGTGCGATTCCCGGCATCCTGTCGGTGTATCTGGGACGGGTGTTCGAATGGCTGACGCTGCGCCTGGCCGACACGCTGGTGGCGCTACCGTTCCTGCTGTTCGCGGTCGCGGTGACGGCGTTGCTGGGCAACGGGATCACGCAGGCAATGCTGGTGACGGGCGTGCTCGTATCGCCGCTGTTCTACCGGGTGGCACGGGCGGCCACCCTGTCGGTCGCGCATTCGCAGTACGTCGAGGCCGCGCAGATCTCCGGAGCGTCGCTCGGCTGGATCGTCCGGCGGCACGTGTGGGCCAAGGTGCTGCCGCCCATCACGGTCGCGCTCGCCTACATCGTCGGCATCGGGTTCATCGTCGTGTCCAGCCTGAGCTTCCTCGGCATCGGCGTACAGCCGCCGACCCCGACGTGGGGTGGCCTGCTCGCCTCCGACCTCGGTTTCCTCAGCTACCAGCCCTGGGCGCCGTTCGTGCCCGCGCTGCTGATCATGCTCACTGTGTGGGCGTGCAACCTGCTCGCCGACGCCATCCGTGACGTGTCGGGCGAAGCCGGCCGGGCACTGATCAATGCCCGGAAGGTCCGGCCCAACCAGATCGCCGCCGGAGGCGCCTCATGAGGACTGCTTGCAGGTCCGAATCATCAACACCATGCCTGGCCGACGCGACAACACCGTCGCGGCTTGCCGCGTCCCTTATGGAGGCCGCGTGACCAGTCTCACCGAAAGCCCCGCCGAAAGCCCCACGATCACTGGCCTGGCCGAGCCGGCGCTCGCCGTGTGCGACGTCCGGGTCGCCAGCCAGGTGGAGGACCGGGAGATCGTGCGGGGAGTGAGTTTCGAGCTCACGCCCGGTAAGACGGTCGGCATCGTGGGGGAGTCGGGCAGCGGCAAGACCATGACCTGCCGCGCGGTCCTGGGCATCCTGCCGGAGCATTTCGAGATGATCGGTGGGTCGGTGCACATCGCAGGGCGCGACGTCTCGACGCTCACCCCGGCGCAGTGGACGGCGTTGCGCGGCTCGACGATCAGCGCCGTGTTCCAGGATCCGGCGTCCTACCTCAACCCGTCGATCCCGGTCGGGCCGCAGATTGCCGAGGTTGTCCGGGTGAAGAAAGGCCTGCGGCGCCGGGAGGCTCGCCGCCGCGCGCTGGACCTGCTCGTGGCGGTACACCTGCGCGACCCCGAACTGGTCTATACGCAGTACACTTTCGAACTCTCCGGCGGCATGCTCCAGCGGATCCTGATCGCCGCCGCGATCGCGGCCGACCCGCAGGTGCTCATCGCCGACGAGGCGACGACCGCCCTCGACGTGACCGTGCAGGCGGAGATCCTCGACCTGCTCGCGGATCTGCGCGAACGCACCGGCCTCGCGCTGGTCGTCGTCTCGCACGACCTGGCCGTCGTGGCCCAGTTGTGTGACGAGGTGCTGGTCATGCGGGAGGGCGAGGTCGTCGAGCAGGGCCCTACGACACAGGTGCTCTACCAGCCCGAACACTCCTACACGCGGCTGCTCATCGGCGAGCACGAGCAGTATGGCCTCGACACGTTTCTCGACCGGACGGAGGTCGAGTCGTGATCTTGGAGGTCAGCGAGCTGGAAGTCCACTATGGACACCGGCGGCGCAGGCGCCGGGCGCTTTCTGGTGCGTCGCTGAGCGTTTCGGAGGGAGAGATCGTCGGCTTGATCGGCGAGACCGGCTCGGGCAAGTCCACACTGGCTCGTGCCGTGCTCGGGCTGGTGCGTGCCTCGGCGGGCCGGATCGTCATCGACGGCGAGGACGTCACCGGCTACCGCTCCCGCCAGTGGCGCTCGCTGCGGCGACGCGGCCTCGTCCAGTACGTGTTCCAGGACCCGCTGCGGAGCCTGGACCCGGACCTGCCCGTCCAGGACTCGCTGATCGAACCGTTGCTGGTCAGCGGTGTCTCCCGGGCTGAGGCGATCGAGCGTGCCCGCACGTACCTGGGCCGGGTCCGCCTGGACGAGGAACTGGCCGATCGCCTGCCCGGCCAGCTTTCCGGCGGCCAGCGGCAGCGCGTCGCCGTCGCCCGCGCCCTGGTCACCGAACCGAAGCTGGTGATCCTCGACGAGCCGGTCAGCGCCCTGGACTCCGCCAACCGGGTGCAGATCCTCGAGATCGTCAAGGAGCTGCGCGCGGCGGGGGTTGCGTTCGTGTTCATCTCCCACGACCTCGGCTCGGTGGCGGGGATCGCCGATCGCATCGCGGTGCTCTACCAGGGCGAACTGGTCGAGGCAGGCCCCGCCCGCGAGGCCATCGCCAACCCTGAGCACCCCTACACCCGCCTGCTGGTCAGCTCGGCGCCGACACTCCGCACGGCGTCGGTCGGTCGCGCGGAGCGCGACGCGCTGCGTTCGCTTCTCAATGTCTGAAAGGAAAACCGCGATGAGCCGCAAGATCCATCTTGCTCTGCATCCCTACGGCGTGGGCGGTCCTGGCCAGCACGGTCTCTGGAAGGACCCGAGCGTCGCGAAGAACGCCAGCATCGACATCGACTACTACATCCAGCAGGCACAGGCCGCCGAGCACGCGCTGTTCGACGCACTGTTCATTGTAGACAGTCAGTTCATCAACGCCACGTATCCGGCGCATTACCTCAACCGGCTGGAGCCGCTGACGCTGCTCTCGGCCGTCGCCACCCACACCCGGCACATCGGACTGGTCGCCACGGCGAGTTCGACCTACAACTCGCCGTTCAACCTCGCCCGTCGGTTCGGGTCGCTGGACCACATCAGCGGTGGGCGGGCCGGCTGGAACGTCGTCACCAGCTTCGACACCGGCACGAGCCGGAACTATGGCCTGGAGGAGCACTTCGACTACGCGACCCGCTACGGTCGCGCGCTCGAGGCGGTTCAGGTGATTCGCGGTCTGTGGGACTCCTATGAGGACGATGCCTTTCCCGCCGACCGCACGGCGGAGCAGGAGTTCGTCATCGAGGCGGCTGCGCGACGGCTCCCGTTCACGGTCATTCACCTGACGGATCCCCGGGGCGCGGGAGGTGTACGGCGCGGAATTCGCACTCATTCGGCCCGACCAGCACGTCGCCTGGCGCGGCGCGACCCCGCCAGCCGGCGGTGCCGCCGCGGTGTTCGACCTGGTCCTGTGGCGGCGGCCGGCCGACGGAGCCGACCGGTGAACTCGTCTCGGCGACCGCAGGGGACTGAGCGGCGCGATGACCACATCCACACCACGGTGCCGGCTCGGCGTCCTCGCCCACGTCCGGGGTTCATTCTACGGATCGCCCCGGCCCTGGGCTGTCGGGCCGCGGCCCAGCTGCAAGGAGCATGACATTGAACAACTACACCGAGTACTTCGCGCCCCAAGGGCTACGCACCCGAGGCACTGTGATCATCGTGCCGGGCCGCGGCGAGACCCAGCGAACATATTCGCGGCTGGGCAAGCGGTTGGCGGCTGACGCTTACGACGTGCGCATTGTCGACGGGCCCCGGATCGAGGCGGCCGATGGCGCGGGTTCGCTGGGGCGATTCGCGAGCAACCTGGCCGTCGCGGCCACAGGGACCGAGCCCCCGCGTCCGCTGATCCTGCTCGGTGCCGACGCCGGTGCCACCGCGATCGCGGCGCTCGTCGCACGCCGTGACACGACCGCGCCCTGGTGGCCTGACGCTCTCGTGCTCGCCGGGCCCGCCGGGCACACGACTGGGGCGACGCGCGGCTGGGATGAGGAACTCGACCTCAGGACACACTGTCCCGTGCATCGTGCCGTGCTGACCGAGGACGTGGCCGTGGCGCGCGGCTCCCTCGCCGTGGCGCTCCCGGACGGCGTGCTCGACGCGGCTTATGGTGGGGTGGTGGACATTCCGCAACTCGTGCTGGTCGGCGACGCGGATCCGCTCACGGACCGCGAGGTTCTCGCACGAGCCGTCAAGGCCTCCCCGGCGGCCCGCCTCTCGGTCGTGCATGGTGCGCACCACGACGTGCTCAACGATCTGCAGCACCGCTCGGTCGCCGCGGAGATCGTCAGCTTCCTCGAAACGCTCGGTAACAAGCTCGTTCCGGTGATCTCGGTGGAATCCAGCACATGGTGAGAAAGGACCCTCTCGTGACCGACCACTGGCACCGGCCGCTCCGGCACATCAAGGGCAGCGAGCTGTCCGGTGACACGACACAGACCAGCGGAATGCGCCGGCTCGAAGCCGTTTCGGGCAAGACCGTGGGCTCGGAAAGGGTGTGGATGGGGGAAACCCACGTCGGGCCCGCCACCAACTCCGGGGACCACCACCACGGCGACGCGGAGACGGCGATCTACGTCAAGTCCGGCCATCCGGTGTTCGTCTTCGCCGATGGCGCCGAGGAGATCCGCCTCGAAACCGAGCCGGGCGACTACATCTTCGTGCCACCGTATGTCCCCCACCGCGAGGAAAACCCCGGCCACGAGGACGCGGTCGTCATCATCGCGCGCAGCAGCCAGGAAGGCGTCGTGGTGAACTTGCCCAGTTTGTGGGCTCCCGTGGAGAAGCCGGCTGATTGAGCCGCAAGCGGAATCATCGCCCGCAGAGCCGCGGAAAGCGGGATTGTGCCGACTGCGTCATTTCCGGATGCTCGCGCTCGCCGAAACTGCGCGACGTACGTCGCGCAGTGGCAGTGGTGCCCCATGCGTTGACAACGTTGCCCATGCACGCGCGCTCCTGCACGCGGAATGGCTGTGCTTGGGCTCGCCCAAACGCGGGAAGGCGTCGTCCAGCTGTTCACCGGGCCGTCGACCTCGACCGCCAGCCCGGTGGCGGCGGCCGGTAGCTCCCGCACCGGTACGTCGCACCAGCCGAACAGCGAATGTTCGATCACGCTCCCGGATTCGCGATCGGCCCAGCCGCCGGTGGCGACGCCCAGCCTGACCGGTTCCCGTCTCCGGCGTGCTCCAGCGGATTCCAGGCCGTGCCGGCGGCGAGCCGGTGCGGTGCATGAACCGATCGCGGCAGACCACGCGGCGGTTTCCCAGCATGCATCGCGTCCGCTCAGCATGTGGGCAAAGACCGTGCCTTCGACGATCACGTCCTTCTTGGCGTGCCGGCCAGGACACCGCGGCCGGCATGCGCGTCGCCGCACGGCGAGCCGGCGTCCACATCACCTGGGGCTGAAGCGGGGCAGGATGTGGCAGCGCAGGTAGCTGCGGTAGTTCTCCAGGGTGCGGGTGTCCAGGTCCAGCGTCGGCCACCAGCTGCACACCCAGCCGGCCAGGGTGATCACGGTGGTGCGGTCGCTGGGCAGGCGCGGCAAGCTACTGCGGCGCCGCTGGCCGTCGACCATGTCCGCGACCGCCTGCGCAGCGTCGGCATTGTCGAAGCCGTAGAGTGACTGGACGACTTCGCCGTCGCGTCGGTGCCGCACCCTCCAGGAGTGCCGAATGTCGCGAGGAGCATGCCGGCCTTGCGTACGAACTGCTCGGTGTAGGCCGAGCGGCTGAGCCGGGCGAGTCATCGCTCGACGACGTAGCGGGTCAGCAACTCTTGGGTGTTGCGGTGTTCACGACGTGCACGGTTCTGGAGGTCGAGATGGGCGGCGCCCTGCCTCTTTCTGGCGGGTCACTCGGGTCATTGCGCGCTCGCTACATCGAGGGCCAGGCGCAGGGGCCGGCGCACATCGAGCGTGGTCGCCAGTCGTAGCAGGAGCCCGGGTTGCGCGTCGTGTCGACGGAGGTCGCGGCGCAGCGCGGCGTGGGCCGTGCCGCAGCCGCATCAGGTCGACCACGGTGCGCGCGGGATCGTAGATCCGTACCGGCGTCCAGCTGTGTTTCGCGTTCGGCCAGTGCGCGCAAGTCGGTGGAGCAACGCGAGTCAAGGCGGCTCACTGCGTCGGTGACCGCCGAAGATCGCCACGACCACAGTGGACAGGATGTCCGCGGCAAGGTTGATCGCGACCTTGAACGGCGAGCCGCGCTCAAACAGCCGCAGGGGCGGTCGCTCGAGGTGGTCGATGTTCGCGCTCACCGCCGACCGTCTCCGCTTGGGTGCGGGACTTGTTCGATTTAGACGTATTGGTCGCCGTGTGCGAGGACTACCTCGACGGATCTCCCGGGGCCTGAACCGGCCCGGGTCAGGTGGTATCGCGTCTGGCGCCATATCGGAGTACTCGCCGGTCGGTTATCCTGCTGGCGTGAAGCTGAGTGATGGTGAGGAGCGGGAACTGGCTCGGCTGGAGCGCGTGTTGCGCGCGGCCGACCCGGCGCTCGACCGTCGGCTCAGCGGCATGCGGCGCGGCGGGCCGGCCTCGCTGCACGTGGTGCTGGTGCTTGGTGCGATGGTGGCTGTCGGCGTTTCCCTGGTCGCCGTCGGCGACCTACGCGGGATAGGCGTGTGCCTGATAGCCGGGCTCGTGCTGACCGCCATCGTGCCCGCGGCGGCCATCGTCTGGTGGGCGGGGCGGTATTACTGCCGGTATTGTGCGGGCAAGTGGCCTGCCCCCGCGAGCACGTGCCCGCGCTGTGACCGCCCGATCCGCGCTGGTTGATCGATAAATCGAAATGCCTGGCATGTGAACTTCCACTTCCGGTACTACTCTGAAAAGGCCCCACACCTGATGAGCGCGCCGGTAAATCGCCGGTCAGCCTGGTGAAAGGAGTGGATGATGGTACACACGGAAACAGGAGCGACCGTCGAAGCTCCTGGCACGCGGCAGGCAGAGTCGTCGCCGAGTATCGCCGATCCGGCGCCGCTGGGTCTCGCCGCCTTCGCGATGACCACTTTTGTGCTCAGTGTCTTCAACGCCAAGCTGATCACCAGCACCACGCTGGAAGCCGTCGTGCTCCCGCTCGCGTTGTTCTACGGCGGATTCGCGCAGCTACTCGCGGGTATGTGGGAGTTCCGCAAGGGGAACACCTTCGGAGCGCTCGCGTTCAGCTCGTTCGGTGCGTTCTGGCTGTCATATGCGGCATATGTGAAGTTTGTCGCGCCTACGCTGGGCGGAAATGCGGCCACGGCGACAGGTTTGTACCTGTTGGCCTGGACGATCTTCACGGCGTACATGACGGTGGCCGCCGCGCGGGTCAATGCCGCGGTGCTGGGCGTATTCGTATTCCTGACACTGACGTTCCTGTTCCTGACGATCGCGGAATACTCCGGTTCGGCACCGATGGGAAAGGTGGGTGGCTGGCTGGGCCTGGTCACCGCCGCGGTCGCGTGGTATGCCTCTTTTGCCGGCGTTACGAACTTCACGTGGAAGCGGACCATATTACCGGTATTCCCGCTTTCCCCGGCACCGCACCACTGATACCTGTGACCAGATCCTGACCGGGCAGGTCGCCGATACCAGTGGCCTGCCCGACTTTGCTCTTGCGGGAAAAGAGTGATTGGCATGACCATCGAGCGAGAGATTCCGCTGTCCGAGGCACAGATAGCGGTGCATTGGCGCGAAGAAGGCTACTTCTCGCCGCCGCCCAAATTCATCGGGCAGGCCAACGCGCCGGATCCCGCTATCGTGGATCGTTTCGCGGAGGACAAGTTCCCCGACTGTTTCACCGGCTATGCGGAGCTGCTCAGCTGGGACTCCTACTGGCACACCGTCCTGGACACGAGCAACCCGCCGTTCTGGAAGTGGTTCGCCGGTGGCCGTCTCAATGCCTGCTACAACTGCGTCGACCGGCATCTGGCCAAGGACCGCAACAAGGCAGCGTTGATCTGGGTCGCCGAGCCGGAGAACGAACCGGATGCGGTGATCACGTATCAGGAGTTGTACCGGCGGGTCAACGAATTCGCCGCGCTCCTGCGCGACTACTGCGGCGTGCGCACCGGGGACCGGGTCACGTTCCACATGCCGATGGTGCCGGAACTGCCGGTCGCGATGCTGGCGTGCGCCAGGCTCGGTGTGATCCATTCGGAAGTGTTCGGCGGGTTTTCCGGTACTGCCTGCGGCGGCCGGATAGCCGACTCGGGCAGCCGGATTCTCGTGACCATGGACGGCTATTACCGTAACGGCCAGCTGAACGATCACAAGGTGAAAGCCGACGAAGCGGTGGCCGAGGCGGCGAAACAGGGCCAGCAGGTCGACAAGGTCCTGATCTTCCGCCGGTACCGGGACCGCTACAGCTCGCCGACGCCCATGGTCGAGGGGCGCGACGTGTTCGTCGACGACATCCTGCCGGAGTTCCGCGGCCGGGTGGTCGAGCCGGTGTCGATGCGGGCCGAGGATCCGCTTTTCCTGATGTACACCAGCGGGACCACCGGGAAACCGAAGGGCTGCCAGCATTCCACCGGCGGCTATCTGTCCTATGTGGCCGGAACGTCGAAGTACTATCAGGACATTCACCCGGAGGACACCTACTGGTGCTGCGCCGACATCGGCTGGATCACCGGGCATTCCTACATCGTGTACGGCCCGCTCGCGCTGGGCACGACGACGGTGCTGTTCGAAGGCGCGCCGACCCACCCCGACGCCGGCCGTTGCTGGCGGATCGCGGAACGGCTCGGCGTGACCATCTTCCACACGGCGCCGACCACGATCCGGATGCTGCGCAAGCTCGGTCCGGACGAGCCGGCCCGCTACGACTACCACTTCAAGCACATGACCACGGTCGGCGAGCCGATCGAGCCGGAGGTGTGGCGGTGGTATCACAGGGTGGTCGGCAAGGGCGAGGCCGTGGTCGTGGACACCTGGTGGCAGACCGAGAACGGCGGTTTCCTCGGCGCCACGCTGCCGGCGCTGCAGCCGATGAAACCCGGCAGTTGCGGGCCGGGCGTGCTGGGCATCTATCCGGTGATCTACGACGAGGACGGTAATACGGTCGAACCGGGCAGTGGCCGGGCCGGCAACATCTGCATCCGTAACCCCTGGCCGGGAATCTTCCAGACCATCTGGGGTCAGCCGGAGCGGTTCGTGGACACCTACTTCCGCAAGTACTGCCGCGATCCGGAAAGCAAGGACTGGCACGACTGGCCCTATTTCGCCGGGGACGGTGCGGTCCAGGCCGAGGACGGCTACTTCCGGATTCTCGGCCGGGTCGACGATGTGATCAACGTCGCCGGGCACCGGCTGGGCACAAAGGAGCTCGAGTCCGCGAGTCTCACTGTCGAGGAGATCGCCGAGGCGGCTGCCGTGCCGGTGATCGACGAGACCAGGGGGCGGGCCGTGGAGATGTACGTTTCGCTCAAACCGGGCCAACAGCCCGGAACGGATGTCAGGGACAAGGTGGCCGCGGCGATCGACCGGGAGATCGGCAAGATCGCCCGACCCAAGCACGTGTGGATCGTGGCCGACATGCCCAAGACCCGGTCCGGGAAGATCATGCGCCGCGTGATCGCCGGCATCTCGAACTTCGCCGACGTCGGCGACGTGTCGACGCTGGCGAACCCTGAAGTGGTCGACGAGATCCGGCACCGTGTCCAGGGCGAGAAAATCGATATGGGCGAGGTGCCCCGCGATCTGTCACAGCAGGAGACCGACGAGATCAAGTCCTTCGGCCAGGAGGGATGATCGCTACTGTAGGCGGATGCCGCCGCTACTCCGCGGCGACAGCGCACCGGAGCTGTCCGGATCTGTCCGGAGTGGACGGTGAAGTCGAGGCAGGCGCACTGGCGGGTGCGGAAGTGGTTGTGGGCACTGCGAAATCGCTGCTCAGCACGACGCGGACATGACCTGGTAGCACGTCGGTGTCCGACACCACCTGCATGCCGCCCGGTGCCCTCGCGATCGCTGTGGCGGCTGCCGAACCGTTGCGCCCGTGGTAGACCGTGGAGCGAGTGAGATGCCGCGTGTCGGTGCTGGCGACACCCTTGGTAATGCCTTTACGTGTCAGCAGTTCCTCGACCTGCGTGGCCCGGCCGGTGCGGGTGGTGGCGTTCACGACGTCCACAGTGGCCGATGGTGCGCCGACCGCGCCGGCATCGGCGATGCCGAGGTGGTGGCGGTGGAGTGGGATGGAGCAACTGGGCGACCGTGGCCTGGACCTGGGCGACGTTGAGCTTGGCCCCTGGTCCGGGCACCTTGATGTTGGCCGGCAAAGGGGTCAAGGAACCAGGCATGCCGCGGTGCTGTCTCGGCTGAGGCTGCCGCCGCCGTCGATCTCAGAGGATGAAAGGCGCCGCGCCGCGCAGATCCGGGATGGGCTCCGGTACGTGGCCGGACACCGATCGCTCGCCGTGCCGATGGTGCTGATCGTGATCGTCGGCCAGGCCGCGCGCGTCGAGCAGCTCGAGCGTCCGCGCGTGCACGCCGAACGCGCGAGTGAGGTTGCTCAGTCCTTGTGGTCGCTTCTCCGCGACAATTGACCGGAACCCCCGCCGTGGCGAGGTCTCCGGCCAGCAACACGCCAGTGGGCCCCGCGCCCGCCACCACCGCGCCGGTCATGACAGGTTCAGCAACGCGAGGTAGTTCTCGACCCGCAGGCTATTCCCCTTAAGCTGCGACGTCTGCTTCGGGCCGACGACGCCGACCGAGGGCGCGTACGACGCGCCACCGCCCGGACCCAAGGGAAGCGAGATTCCCGGCGGGCCAGGCTCGTACGTCGACGGCTCGCCGCCCTCGATGCGGGCGCGGATGTTCGCCGCAGCGACCTTCGCGTGGATCTCCGCCGCCTTCGCCATCTTCGGTTCGGCGATGGCCGTGATGTCGCCGATGGCGAAGACGTGCGGATGACCGTCGAGGTGGAGGTGCGGCGTGACGGCGAGATGACCGTCGGGCCGGCGCGCGGTCGCGAGGTCCTCGGCGAGGTACGACGTGGACGGCACGACGCCGTAGCAGCGGAACCAGATGTCCGCCTCCAGTGTCTCGCCGCTTTCGGTGGTCACCGCGAACGTGCCGGTCTCGCCGGGTTCCGTGGGCGGGGGCGCGCTCAACGACGCACCCAGCAGCAGCGTGACCCCGAGCGCGTCGAGCTGACCGCGGATCTCGGTGCGGAACTCGTCCGGAAGCCCTGTTCCCAGCAGGATGTCCGCGGCGGGGTCGACGATCGTGACCTGTTTGTCCGGCCACGCCGACAGGATCTCCCCGGCCAGCTCCAGACCCGCCGGGCCCGCGCCGAGCAGCAGCACGCGCCCGGCCGCGACGAGTGCGTCGTGCGTGGTCTTGAGTTTCGTCGTCGCCCCGGCGGTGTCGTGCACGTCGACCTTCGCGGGAAATGGGTAGGACGAACCGGTGGCGAGCACGAGGTAGTCGGCAGCGATCCGCTCGCCGGAGCCGAGGGTCACGCCCCCGGCGTCGGCACTCGCGGCGCGGTCCTGCACCACGCGGCCCCGTTCGAGCAGGTTGTCGTAGGGCAGGAAGAGGCGATCGGCCCAGCCGGGGTCGACCAGCCCGCGCAACGCGGCGACGTTGTGCACGAAGGCGTCGCGGGGCTCGATCAGGACGACGTCAGCCACAACGTCGAGCTCCTTCGCCGCCGTGATGCCGCCGTATCCGCCACCGATCACGGCCACGGTGTCAGTCAAGGGATCTCCTTCGTTTCGTAGTGTGCTCAGTACGTGAACCGCAGCCCGGTTCCCAGACGTGTCAACGGTTCGGTCAGTTCACGTTCCTCACAGGAAAGATGTGCTTCCAAGGACTCCGACAACGCCTCGACCGCTGCCCGGAGTCCGGCGGCACCGTCCGGTCCGCCGACGAAGGCCACCAGCGCCCGGTCGACGCCTTCCACCAGTTCCGCGATCGCGTGGTGCTCGGCCTGCAGCCGGTCCAGCACCGGGCCGAGACTCGGCTCGAACTGGCGCAGCTGTGGGAACATGTCGACGTCCTCGCGCATGTGGTGCGCGGTCACGAGACGGCAGTAAGACTCGCAGTAGGTGCCGAGCGCCCAGTGGACGGGAACCCTCGTCCCACAACGTGTCCGTAGTCGGGCATGCGGTTACCGGCCCGCTTCGGCGGGCTGCCCCGCGGGTGCCGGTGCCGGACGGCGGGCAGGCCGCCCCGGGCCGGTCAGTGCGACCACCGCGGCGATTCCCATGGCGATCGCCGAGAGCACGAAAGCCGTGGTGTAGCCAGATTCCGTGGGTGTGTGCGTGCCAGGCAGCAGCTCGGAGGTGACGATCGTTGACGCGATCTGCGCCCCGAACGTGCCGCCGATCGTCCGCATGATGGTGTTGATGCCCGTCGTCTCGCCGGTCTGCCGCGGGTCCACGGCACCCACCACGAGGTTCGCCAGTGACGCGAACGCGAAACCCACGCCGATGCCGAGGATCGCGTTGCCGACGTAGATCGGCCACTGCGTGTCGTGGGCGAAGGCGAACGCCAAGAACCCGGCCGCGCCGACCACGCAGGCGAGCACGAGCGGCACCTTGAACCCCGCCGCCGCGCCGAGCCGTCCGGCGACCGGGCTCGCGAACAGCATCGTGACCGCCATCGGGATGATGAACAGTCCCGCCTGGGTGACCGACGCGCCGAACCCGTACCCCGCCTGCGGCGGCGTCTCGACCAGCTGCGGGACGAGCGTGAACGCGCCGTACATGCCGAACCCGATGATCAGCGCGGTGATGTTCGAGGTGAGCACGGCCGGGCGGCCGAGCAGCCCGATGTCGACCAGCGGCGAGGCGAGCCTCTTCTCGACGAAGCCGAACACGGCCAGCAGCACCACGGCGGCGACGAACAGCCCGATCACCGGCGCGGAACCCCAGCCCCACACCCGGCCTTCGCTGATCGCGATGAGCAGGGCGACCAGCCCGGCGGTGAGCAGGGCCGCGCCGAGCCAGTCGACGCGGCCGGGTGAGCGGACCGGCGACTCGCGGATGAGCACGGCCACCGCGGCGATCCCGATGACGATCACCGCCAGCATGAGCCAGAAGATCCACCGCCAGCTCAGCGCGTCCACGAGCAGGCCGGGGATGACCAGGCCGACGCCGAAGCCGATGCCGAAGGTGGAGGAGATCCAGCCGATCGCGACCGGCACCCGCTCGCGCGGGAACTCGTCGCGGACGATGCCGAACGCCAGCGGGAACGTCGCCGCGCCCACACCCTGCACCGCGCGGGCCGTGATCAGCACGCCGATCGACGGCGCGA
Source organism: Amycolatopsis sp. (assembly GCA_035248845.1). Taxonomy (GTDB): domain Bacteria; phylum Actinomycetota; class Actinomycetes; order Mycobacteriales; family Pseudonocardiaceae; genus Amycolatopsis_E. The sequence continues at coordinate 157,067 of DATFHB010000058.1, forward strand.
GTGCGGCGAGCAGCGTGCCCAGTGCGGAGACGGTGAGGCAGGCCAGCAGCACGCGGCGCTTGCCGAACATGTCTCCGAGCCTGCCGAGCAGCCCGGTGGCGACCGAGGCGGTGAGCAGGAACGCGGACAACACCCACGAGACGGTGATCGTGGAGGTGTCGAACTGGTGCTGCAGATCGGGCAACGCCGGCACCGGCATCGTCTGCAGCAGCGAGAACGACAGCACGGCGACGAGAAGAGCGGCGAACGCGGCTGCGACACCGCGCTCGGCGGCGGGACTGGTCATGGGACGCTCCTGACGAGAGAAGTCGTATCGTGATGACATTATTACATGACGACATGATTCCGGGGTCCAGGAGGTAGGCTCGCGGCATGGAACACTGCGAGATGCGCCCGCCCACCCTGCTTGCCCTGCCCTCGTACCTCGCCGGGCACGTCGCGCGCATCGGGCATCGGGTGCTGGTCGAGACCCTCGCGAGGCACGACCTGCGGCTGCCGCATTTCGCCGTGCTGGCCGGGCTTTCGGATCTCGGGCCGCTCGCCCAGCACGCCCTCGCCGACCGGCTCGGGCTCAACCGCAGCCACCTGGTGGGCTACCTCGACGAGCTGGAACGGCGCGAGCTGGTCGGCCGCGAGCGCGACCCGGACGACCGGCGCCGCCAGCGGGTCGCGCTCACCCCGTCCGGGAAGACGCTGACGCGGCGGCTCAAGGAGGTCGCCAACCGGTCCCAGGACGAGTTTCTCACGGAACTGTCCGAAAAGGAGCGGGAAACGCTGATCTCCTTGCTGCGCAGGGTGGTCGTGGCCGACGACCGGGCACAGCAAGGCGCCGGCGCCTGACTCAGACCGTGGCCAGGCCACGGGCGCGCGCCTCCTCTCGGACGCGGGGAAGCACCTCGGCGGCCAGCACCTCCTGTTCGGCGACCGTTTGCGGGGCCAGCAGCAGGTACGTGAACCCGGCGGCTATCACGTCGAGCATCTGCCGCACCACCTCGTCCACGCTGCCGGTAACCAGCCCCGGCCGGGAAACCCGGCCGGGGTCGACGCGCACACCGAAGTTGCAGGCGCAGGTGATCTCGTCGGGATCGCGCCCGGCGGCCACGGCCGCGTTGCGCACGATCTCGCGCATCTTCGTCGCCTGCGCGAGGTCGATGCGGCCGAACGAGGGCAGCCAGCCGTCGGCGATCTGCCCGGTCAGCTCGAGCGCGCGCGGACCGTAGTAGCCCAGCCAGACCGGGATCGGGTGCTCCGGGCGCGGCTCGATCCTGGCGTCGGCGACCTCGAACTCCTTACCCCGCAAGGTGGTCGAGGGTTGCGACCACAGCCCGCGCAGGATCTCGACCGCCTCCCGCTGGGCGCGGATCTTCGCGCCCGGAGTGCGCACGGTGAGGCCGAACGCGCTGAACTCGTGGTCGTACCCGCCAGCGCCGAGCCCGAGCACGAACCGCCCGCCGGACACCCTGTCGAGCGTCTCCGCCTGCTTCGCGAGCACCGCCGGTGCGCGGTAGGGCAGTCCGAGCACGTTGGTGGCCAGCTCGATCCGCGTGGTCTTCCCGGCCAGCCAGCTCAGGACCGTCCACGGTTCGAGTGTGGGCCGGTCGGTGTGCAGGTGGTCGCTGAGGCTGAACAGGTCGAAGCCCAGCTCGTCCGCGCTTTGGGCGAGGTCGAGGATCTTCGACGCCGACGCGTCGCGCAGCACCCCGCCCGCGCCGAAACCCAGTCGCTGCCCGCTGATCCCGCTCATGCAGCCTCCTCGACGGGCAGCTCGGACACAGCAAGCCGCTCCGGTACGTCGGCCCGCATGATGGCCATGATTCGCTCGCAAGCCTCGCTCATGCAGCCTCCTCGACGGACGCGGCAAGCCGCGACTGTGACATCACGTCGGCCAGCATGATGGCCATGATTCGCTCGCAAGCCTCGCTCATGCGTCCTTCCTTTCCGCCACCGGCCGCGCCAGATCCGCGGACCAGGCCGACCACGAACCCGGATAGAGCGCCGTCGAGCCGACCCCGGCCCGTTCGAGCGCCAGTAGGTCGTGGCAGGCCGTCACGCCGCTGCCGCAGTAGACGACCACGTCGGTTTCCCTTGTCACGCCACGTTTTCCATAGTGCTCGCGGAGTTTCTCGGGCGACGCGAAGCTGCCGTCACCGGCGAGGTTGTCCGCCCACGGGGCACTACGCGCGCCGGGGATGTGGCCGGAGCGCACGTCGGACGGCAGCACGTTCTCGCCGGTGTATCGGTCGGCCGCACGGGCGTCGAGCACGACCGCCGAGCCCGATGCCAGTGCGGCTGTGACGTCGTCGGCCGTGCGGAACAGGTCCGGCGGCCATTCGACGACGGTGTGCGGCACCGGCGAAGGCTGGACGTAGCCGGTTTCGAGTTTGCCGTCCCAGGCCGCGAGGCCGGCGTCGAGCAGTGCCGCGTTCCGGCCGGTGCGGCGCAGCAGCCAGACCAGCCTCGCCGCGTATGCGCCGTGGTTGTCGTCGTACGCAACGACGGTGGTGCCGTCGCCGATGCCGAGCGCACCCAGTCCCAGGGCGAAATCCGTGGCGTCGGGCACTGGATGCCGCCCACCCGCGGTCGTCGCCGGACCGGCGAGCACAGTGTCCAGATCAACCCACACCGCGCCCTGGATGTGGCCGTCGCGATAGGCTTCGCGCCCGCTGCGGCCGTCGAGGTACCAGCGGACGTCGGCCACGACGACCTCCTCCAGGTGGGCGCGTAGCCAGGCTGAGTCGAGCACGGGGTCGAGCGAGGGCATCGTTCACTCCTTCCGGTGGATGTGGTCGGATTCGATCCGCAGCAGCACGCGCTCCCCGTCGGAGGGCCGCACGGCCGGGCTGCCCGTCCATTTTGTGAACATCACGCGGGCGACGCCCAGTGCGTCGTCACCGTGCACCACGCCGACGACACGGCCGCGCACCTCGATGTAGCGGCGGCTGTTCTCGGAGTCGAGCAGCAGGATGTTCACCCGCGGATCTTTGGCGACATTGCGGAACTTCTGGCGCCCGGTGCCGGTGCTCACGAGCAGGTGCCGCTCGTCGGCGTGCGGCCACACGAGGCTCGTCTGCGGCTGCCCGTCCGGCATCAGCGTGGTGAAGACGCCGAGGCTGCGCGCCACGGCCAGCTCGCGCACGTCGGCCTCAAGCACGGCTCGCCTCCGGCACGGTGCGCACCTGTGGCAGAACCTCCGACGCGAGCAGCTCCGTCGCGCCTTGCACTGTCGCATAAGGGATCCCGCCGATGTCCACGGCCAGCAGGTGCAGGTCGTGGCCCCACAGCTGATGGAGCTTCCCGAGCTTGTCGACGATCTCCGCCGGGCTCCCGCACAGCGCGGGCCCGCCGTCGCCGATGTAGGTGTCGAAGTCGAGCGGACCGGTCTTGCGCGCGCTGAGGTAGCTCTCGATGTAGGAACTCCAGTGCTGGCGCGCTTCCTGCGAGGTCTTGGCGACGAACACGTGGCTCGCCGCGCCGAGCGTCCCGGGCTCGTCGTCCCGGCTCGACTGCCACAGGTCGCGATAGGTGTTGAACGGCTCTACGAAGCTGTCCGGCTCGCGCGCGGTGGTGCCGAAGACCATCGGCAGCCCGTACTCGACGGCCAGCCGCACCGACTCCAGGTTCGCGCCGCCGCTGATCCACACCGGCGGCTTCGGTTGCAGTAGGCGGGGTTGCACGAGCACGTCGTCCAACGGTGGCCGGAACTCGCCCGCCCAGGTCACCCGTTCCTCGGACCACAGGCGCAGCAACAGATCGAGGCCCTCGCGCTTGCGCGTGGCCTTCGAATCGGGGTCCTGGCCGAACACCACCCACGGCTCGGGGAAGAACGAACCGCCCGCGATCAGCTCCAGCCGTCCGTTCGAGAGCAGGTCGAGCATCGCGTAGTCCTCGGCGACCAGCACGGGATCGCGGTTCGCGAGTAGCGTCGTGCCGGTGGCGAGCCGGATCGTCGAGGTCTCCTGCGCGATCGCGGCGAGGGCCAGCGTCGGGTTGGGGATGACGTCGCGGTCGCGGAAGTGGTGCTCGCCCACGGTGTACCAGGCGAAGCCGAGCTGTTCGGCCTCCTTGCCCGCCCGCACGACATCGGCCAGCCGTTGCCGTTGCGACAGCGCCGTGCCGGTGCGCGCGTCGGGCAGCAGGCTGCCGAAGGTGATGAGACCCAGGTCCATGACCGTTCCTCCTCGGGATTGGTGACCCGGACACCGGGGATCGCGGCGAGCAGATCCTTGGTGTACGGGTGCTGGGGGTTGGTGAACACGTCCTCGGCCGGGCCTGACTCGACGACCCTGCCGTGGCGCATCACCGCGACCTCGTCGCTGACCTGCCGGATCACCGCGAGGTCGTGCGAGATGAGCAGGTACGACAACCCGTGCTCGCGTTGCAGGCCCACGAACAGGTCGAGGATCTGCGCCTGCACGGTGACGTCGAGCGCGGACACCGGCTCGTCGCACACCACGAGCTCGGGCTTGGGCGCGAGCGCACGGGCGATCGCGACGCGCTGGCGTTGCCCGCCGGACAGCTCCGCGGCCTTGCGCCCGCCCGTGTCCGCCGGGAGCGCGACGCTCGCGAGCAGTTCACGCACGAGCGCGGGAATCCTCGTGCCATCGGCGATCCCGAAGTTCCGCAGCGGCTCGGCGAGGATGTCGCCGACGGTGAAGCGGGGGTTCAGCGACGCGTACGGGTTCTGGTACACGAGCTGGACACGCCGGTGCAAGGCCCGCCGCGCGGCACCGCGCACACCGGTGACGTCCTCGTCGCGAAGTTGCACAGTGCCGGAGTCCGGCCGTTCGAGGGCGAGGATGAGCCGTGCGGTGGTGGACTTGCCTGAGCCCGACTCGCCGACGAGTCCGAGCGTGCGGCCGCGGCGGATCTCGAACCCCACGTCGTCGACCGCCGTCCGCCGCTGTCTGCGGAACGCACCGGAATCGCGCAGCGGGAAGGTTCTCGTGAGGCCATCGGCGCGCAGGAGTATCTCTGCGTCTTCGGGGGACTCGCGGCGGGGCGCGGCGGCGGGCACGTCGGCCAGCAGCTGACGCGTGTACGGTTCCGCCGGCTTTGTCAGGATCCGGTGCGTGGGGCCGGTTTCCACCACCCGGCCGCCGGACATGACGGCGATGTGGTGCGCCCGGTCCGCGGCGACGGCGAGATCGTGCGTCACGAGCAGGATCGCCGTGCCGGTGGTGGCGACGACGTGTTCGAGGTGGTCGAGGATCTGCCGCTGCACCGTCACGTCGAGCGCGGACGTCGGCTCGTCGGCGATGATCAGCTCCGGCTTCGCCGCGGTCGCCATCGCGATCAGCACCCGCTGCCGCATCCCGCCCGACAGCTCGTGCGGATACTGCCGGGCGTGGCTCGCGGGCTCGGGCAAACCGGCCTCGGCAAGCAGCTCCACCACGCGGGCCCGGGCGGCGGCTCCCGTCGCGAGGCCGTGGATGCGCAGCACGTCGGCCACCTGCCGCCCGATCGGTTTGACCGGGTCGAGCGAGACGCCGGGATCCTGCGGTACCAACCCGATCCGCCGCCCTCGCACGTCGCGCCACGATCGCTCGGAAAGCGCCGTCAGCTCCTCGCCGTGCAGTCGGATCGAGCCCGCCTCGATGCATCCGGTGCCGGGCAGCAGTCCGATGACCGCATGAGCCGTGGTGCTCTTGCCCGAACCGGATTCGCCCACCACGGCGGTGATCCGGCCCGCTTCGACCGTAAGGTCCAGGTCATCGACGGCGGTGTGCGCGCCGGCCGCCGTGTGGTAGCCGACGCGCAGCCCTTCGATCGTCAGCAGGGGTTCGTTCATGCGGCCTCCTGGTCGGACACGGCAAGCCGTGGCGGTCTCATCACGTCGGCCAGCATGGCGCGATGACTCACTCGCAAGCTCGTTCATGGCCGCTCCAGGACGCGTGAGAGCTGGTTGGCGGCGAGCACCACTGCCGCGACGGTGAGCCCGGGCAACGTGGTGAGCCACCAGGCGATCGCGAGGTAGTCGCGGCCGCCGGACACCAGTGAGCCCCATTCCGGCGCGGGCGGCGGCTGTCCGTAGCCGAGGAAGCTCAGCGACGACACCGCTAGCACGATCAGCCCGAAGTCCAGCGCGGCGAGCGCGAGCACCGGGCCGATCGCGGACGGCAAGATGTAGCGCGGCAGGATGCGCCACCAGCATGCCCCGCACACCACCGCCGCCTCGACGTGCACGGCGGTCCGCACCCGCAGGACTTCCGCGCGCATGAGCCTGGTGAAGGCGCCGACGCTCGTGATGCCCACCGCCAGCGCCACGTTCACCGTGCCGAAGCCGAGCACGCTGATCACCAGCAGCGAGAGCAGCACCGGCGGGATCGACAGCATGACCTCGATCAGTCGCATCAGGACGGTGTCGAACCAGCCGCCGAAGAACCCCGCCACCAGTCCGAGCAACGCGCCCGCGACGAACGCGACGGCGATCGCGAGCACCGCCGCGCGCAACGACAACGCTGCGCCGTGCACCACGCGGGCGTACACGTCGCGCCCGAGCTGGTCGGTGCCGAACAGGTGCTGCGCGCTCGGCGGCAGGAAACGCTGCGCGCCCGAACCGTCGGTGGGACTTTGGCTGGTGAACAGGTCCGGCACCAGCGCCCAGCCCAGCACCAGCAACAGGATTAACGCCGAAAGCACGACACCCGGATGCCGCATCGCGTACCGCCCGGCGTTCGCGGCCGGACGTTCCAGTACGGCGGTCACGCGGGCACCGCCTGACCGCCGTGGCTGCGGATGCGCGGGTCGAGCACCGGGTAGAGCAGATCCACGACGAGGTTCACCACGACGAACGCCGTCGACGCCACCACCACGACTCCCTGCACCACCGGCAGATCCTGGGTGGTGACGGCGAAATAGATGTCGCGCCCGATTCCCGGCCGCGAGAACACCGTCTCCACCACCACCGAGCCGCCGATCAGGTACCCGACGAGCAGGCCCGTCACGGTCACCGCGGGGATCGCGGCGTTGCGCAGCCCATGCGACAACAGCACCCGGAGCCTGCTCGCGCCCGTCGCACGCACCACGTCCACATAGGACTCCGCGAGCGTGGTGTGCAAGCTTTTGCCGAGCACCTGTCCCACGAGCGCGGCGCCGGGGATCGCGAGTGTGCACGCGGGGAGCACGAGCCCGGCGAACTCGGTGCCGCCGATCGACGGGAACAGCTTCCACTGCAAGGAGAACAGCTGGATCAGGATGAGTCCGACCCAGAACGACGGCAGCGCGATCGCGACCGACGGCACGGAACGCACCAGCTGCCTGCCGAACACCGACGGCACCAGGTTCGCCAGGACCCCCAGCGCGATCCCGGCCAAGATGGCGAGCACCAGCGCCGCCAGCCCGAGCTGCAGCGTGGCCGGCAGCGACTGGGACAGCATCTGCGAAACGGGTTGCTGCGTCTGGATCGAGCGGCCGAAGTCGCCGTGCAGCGCGCCGCCGAGGGAGTCGAAGTACTGCTGCAGCAAGGGCTTGTCGAAACCCAGCTGCGCTTTCGCCCGGGCGATCTCCTCCGGTGACGCGGCCTGACCACCGCCGCGCCCGTTGAGCATCAGCTCGACCGGGTCGCCGGGCAGCAGGCGCAGCGCGACGAACGTGAGCGTGAACGCCGCCCACACCACGAACACCGCCTGCGCCGCCCGGCCGAGGACGTACCCTGCCATCGCGGCGTCACCCCACGCTCGCGTCGTACAGGCTCAGCCGCGTCGACGCGTCCAGGGTGAGGCCGTGGACCTGGTCGGAAACCCCGTGCACGTAAGCGCTTTCGTACAGCGGCACGGTGTCGGCGTGGTCGAGGATCCAGTTCACCGCGTTGGTCACGGCGGTCTGGCGGGCGTCGTCCGTGCTCGCGGCGGCCTCGCGCTCAAGGTAGCCGTCGAGCGGGCTCGCCGGCAGGTGCCACAGGTTCTGGCCCTTGCTGTAGAACAGGTTCCGCAACACATCCGGGTCCGCGCGGGTCACCGCGACGGCGGTGAGGTCGAAGTTGCCGGCAGACTGCTGCTCGACGTACTTCGCCGGCGGCACGATGTTCAGCTTCACCTCGATGCCGATCGCCTTCAGCTGCTGCTGCACGACTTCGTTCGCCGCGGGTTGTGGCGCGGGGATCAGCCAGTTCAGGCTCAGCCGCTGCCCGTTGTTGACGCGGATGCCATCCGGGCCGGGCACCCAGCCGGCGTCGTCGAGGTACTTCTTCGCCGCGGCCGGGTCGTACTTGAGCTTGTCGGTGGACTGGTAGAAGGGCGTTGTGGAACTGAGCACGCTCGTCGCCGGCTTGTTGCGCGGGCCGAGCACGGTGTCGACGATCGCCTGCCGGTCCACCCCGACGAGCAGCGCCTGGCGGACCTTCTCGTCGGCGAGGATCCCCTTGTGGTTGAGCGAAAGTGGCGGGACAGCACCGGGCGCGAGGGTGGTGAGCAGGTGAAGGCCGTTGCCCTGGAACAGGTTCTGGTCGGTAGCCTGGATGTTCTCCGCGACCTGCACCTGCCCCGACGACAGTGCTCCGGTGCGTGCGCCGTTCTCCGGCACGAACAGGTACCGCACCTGGTCGAGCTTCGCCGGCCCGGGCTCGGTGGCAATCGAAGAGGCCCACGCGTAGCTGGGCCGCTTGCGGAGCACGACTTCCTGGTTGGCGGTGTAATGGTCGAGCACGTACGGCCCGGATCCGACGAAGTCGCCGCGGCAGCGGTCGGCCAGTGGCTTCGCCGCCGTCGCCTTCGACAGGATACCCAGCCCTGCACCGGAGGTCGCCTGCAGGAACTGGGCGTTGGGCGCGTCGAAGTGGACGATGAAGGTGCGCGCGTCCGTGATAGTGATACCGGTATAACCGCGCACGTACGCGGGCGCGCCGTTGGCCGGCAACTTGACGAGATTGTCGAACGTCGCCTCGACCGACTCCGAGTCGACGGGCGTGCCGTCACGGAACGTCGCGCCCTGACGCAGCGTGAAAGTGAAGTCGCGGGCGCCCTCGCCGACCGTCCACGTCTCGGCGAGCCAGGGAACGATCTTGCCCGTCTTGGGGTCCTGGTCGGTCAGCGTGTCGACCAGCGAGCGCGAAATGTCCATCGCGTTCAGCTGCTGTGTCTGCTGGGGATCGAGGCACGTCGGGTCGGCGTTGAGCGGGACGGTGAGGGTGCCTCCGCCGCCCGCACCCGAACTCGCCGAACACGCGGTGACCGCGGCGGAGAGGACCAGCGTGGCCGCGAGTGCGGCCCCGGCGCGGCGTCTGCGACGGACGGTGGGCATGGGAGAACCTCCCGGCGGGAAGGGGAAGGGAAATGGGAAGGAGCACGTCGGCGAGCTCTTCGTAGGTAAAGTACAACGTGTATGGCAAATTTTTCAAAGCCTCGTGCGGGGTCCCGGATGATGGGAGTCGTGGTGACCGAACGGACCAGGAGCCGGCCGCGCCCGTTGGGCGGTCTGACCGGAAAACGGCAGGCCATCCTGCGAGCCGCCCGTCAGGTCTTCGGACGGGTCGGGTACCTCGGCGCGAGCATAGAGGTGATCGCGACCGCGGCGGAGGTCTCGACGCGCACGATCTACAACCACTTCGAGAACAAGGAGCAGCTGTTCTCCACGGTGCTGACCGAGAGCGCCACCCAGGTCGCCGACGCGCGTGAGGCGCTGATCAAAAAGCATCTGAGCGAGGTCGGCGACCTGGAGGAGAACCTCGTGGCGCTGGCGAAGGACTGGGTACGCCCGGACCCCCAGTTCGAGGATCATTTCGCGATCGTGCGGCGCCTGCGGGCGGAGTCGGACCGGTTCCCCGAAGAGTTGCGTGAGGCGTGGCTGAGGGCCGGCCCCTGGCGGGCCCGCCGCGCGCTGGCCGAGCGGATGGCGGAGCTGGGCGAACGGGGCCTGCTGCACGTCACCGATCCGGAGATGGCGGCACAGCACTTCATGGCCCTGATCACCGACACGACGGTCTCACGAGCCGAGTTCAGCGCGACGGCACTGGAGACGGAGATCGATCAGGTCTCCCGCACGGGCGTCCACGCGTTCTTGTACGGCTACTTGCCGCGGCGAGGGTGAACAACAACCGCGCTCCGGCGCCTGATGGCGGACGCTCGGCACCCACGTGAACTCGCTCCGAAGGAGGCTGGGGAACCGGGACTGCCTTGTCACGATGTGCGGCATCGGTTTTCGCTGGGCCCTGCGACCAGTCCGGCCGCTCACGAGACCGTGGCCGGGTCGGCTGGTGGGTGATGACGCACGGCGCCGACGGGGTGCGGATCGAGGGCAACGGGCAGTCGGTGACCGTGCCGGCGGTGCCGGTCGCGAAGGTAGCCGACCCGGGCATTCACCCGACGCTGAGCCTGGAGCGGGCGACGCAGGGGGCCGCAGCTTGGCGGCGATCGTGCTCGAGACGGTCGGAACCCAGGAGTACGCACTGGACAGGGCTGACATGTCGGTCCGGGTGGCGAAGGCCTACGGCAACGATGTCGCGGCGGAAATCGAGTCCAGGCTGAGGATATGAGTTTCCTCGATGTGCTGAACCGGCGCGTCCTGTCGCCGACGGCGAGTCGCCCACCGCCCCGATGCCAAGTACTTCAACACCTGGCAGGAGAATAATGTCTATTATGGACACTTTGGCCAAGCGGCACGACACCCGCAACGGGGCTGAGTTCGCGGTGGCGGATCTGGAGCTGCGCTTGAGCGGTGGACTTACGGAGGCGGCGGTGCGGACGGTGCTCGTTGGCCCCGGCCGCACGGCCGGGGGGGTCAGCGCGAGACCAGGAGCGAGGTGACCGCGGTCACGACTGCGACGGCTACGCTGGCGCTGCCCCAGACGAAGCCGGTGCGCTGCCACGGGCGGCCGGCGTCGAGCGAGAATCGGCCAGGGCCGGCGAAGGCAAGGCCGGCCGCGATCACGAGCAGGACGATGGACAGGGCGGAGTTCTCCAGGGCTTGTCGGCGACCGCGGCGAACGCGTTGATCATGGTGCCCATGACCATTGCGGCGGCCAGTGGCGTGAGCAGCCCGAACACGAGCAACAGGCCGCCGGCGCACTCGCACATGCCGCCGAGGTGCGCGAAGAACAGCGCCGGGTGGTAGCCCATCTGAGTCCCCTTAGCTTCCACAGTTTTCAAGATCTATGTGTCCATTGTGGACTGTGCTTCAGTTGCTGTTCAGTAGCTGGAGCGAGTCTGGAGCAAGCCCCTGACCCCTGTACCGTGCCAAAACTGGCGACTCGGTCCGTGAGCAGCGGTGTTGTATTTGGTTCAGGCTGCTCGTCGGTATTCGTTGATCAGTCCGCGCGGGACGCGATGTCGGCGTATCGGTTCGTCGAGTGGGATGACGGCGGCGGGATCATGGTTGGAGGGCGGTGCTCACGGCCCTGGTGTGGGCGGTGATCATTGTAGTGGCGGGTGAACTCGTCCAGCACGGTCACGGCGTGGCGTTCGTTGTAGATCAGCATCGTGTCGGTGCACTCCGATCGGACACTGCGCACGAACCGCTCGGCGTAGCAGTTCGCTCGGGGCGTTCGCGGCGGGGTCGTCACCGCGTCGATGCTCGCGGGGTGTCCGAGACCCTCGGCGCCGCGGCCGCGACGACGATCAGTCTACTGGAGACTGCCGCTGGCTCGCGGCGTGCGCATGGCACGATGGACTGGACGAGGCTTCCGGACGTAACGCGGCAGCGGCTGGCCTGAGCTCGGTAAGCTCGCCGAACGCGACGCAACGGCCCGAATAGCGCTGGCCCGCCTGCTGAACGGCTGACGCCTGGCGCGTTCAGCTGGAACCGGCATCGCGATCATGTAACGGACGACTGCGCCTCGGCGACGGCGTAATCGACGGCTGCGCCCTTCTTTGGCGGGTGATCGATGATGAGCACGAACCGAGCCGGACACGGTTGGCGATTGCTGATCGCGCTGACCGTGGGCGCCGTTGTCGGGGCCAGCCTCCTCGTCCCCGGGGTCGCGCGAGCCGCGGTGCCCGCCTTTGTGCAGGGCAAGGCGTTCACCACCGGTAGCCGGGTGGCTTCGACCCAGGTCAGCACGGCCCCTGTCGGCGCCGGGCATCTGCTGGTGGGCTGGTTCGCTCAGTACAACGCCGCTGGGCAGGTCCAGGTGTCCGACAACGTGAACGGAACCTGGACGCGGGCGCCCGCCAGCACGGCGTTCCAGAGCGACACCGGCGATATCGCGTTGTACTACATGCCCAACAGTAAGGCGGCACCGAGTGGGCTGACGGTCACCGTCGCCGCCAGCGCGCCGGCCTACTTCCAAGGGTCGCTCGCCGAGTACAGCGGACTCGCCGTCGGCGGCCCGCTGGCCCAGGTCGTGTCCAACCGCGGTGTGGGCACCGCCGTGGACACGGGCCCGACGGCTTCCGTCGGCGCGGGGGAGCTGGTCTATTCGGCGATCGTCACCGGAGGCAACCCGCAGTCGGTCACCCCCGGCAGCAGCCAGGGAGCCCGGTACGTCGCGCGCAGCAGCACCTCGAGCGGCTCGGCCTACGAGCAGGACATCCCCGCGTCGAACGCCGGAAGCCAGCGTGGCACGGCGACGCTGGGCACCTCGACCGACTGGTACGCCGTGGCCGCGGTGTTCCTGCCCGCGTCCACCGGCGATACTCAGCCGCCCACCACGCCCAACGGGTTGCACACGACCAGTGTCGCGTCGACGAGCGTGAGCCTTGCGTGGTCGGCGTCGACCGACAACGTGGGGGTCACCGGCTACACGGTGTACCGCAACGGCAACGCGATCGGCACGACCAACAGCAGCACCACGTCCTACACGGACGCCACCGTGTCCGCCGGAACGAGCTACACCTACACCGTGGACGCCTTCGACGCCGCGGGCAATCACTCATCGCCGTCGACCGGGCTCGTGGTGACCACCCCGAACTCGTCGCCCAGGTTCGTCCAGGGTGCCGCCGATTCGCCGGGCACCAGGACTACGTCGACCACGTTGACGCTGTCCGGGCCGGTCGCCGCGGGCGACCTGCTGGCCGGCTGGTTCGCCCAGTACGACTCGCCGGGCCAGGTCCAGGTCTCCGACAACGTCAACGGCGTGTGGGTCCGGTCGGTGTCGGAGACGTTCACCAATGGCGGCGGCGATCTCGCGCTGTACTACCTGCCGAACACGAAGGCCGCACCGCAAGGGCTGACCATCACCGTGTCCGCCGGCACGGCGACCTACCTGCCGGGCGCCGCGGGCGAGTACGCCGGGGTGGCCACGACTGCGCCGCTGACGCAGGCCGTCGCCGCCGGCGGGATCGGCACCGTCGCGGATTCAGGTGCCACCGCGGCGGTCGGCGCCGGTCAGCTCGTGATCGGCGGACTGATCACCGGCGGTCAGCCGCTGAACGTCACGCCGGGCAGCAGTCAGGGCGTCCCGTTCGCACTGCAGGTCCACAACGGAAGCGAATCCGCGGACCTGGCCGGGATCCTCGCCGGTGCCGCGGGTCCGCAGCATGCACCGTTCACCCTCGCCACCGGATCGGACTGGTACGCACTGTGCGCCGTTTTCCAGCCCGCGTGATCGGCGGCCTGGCAGTGGCCCTCGCGACGGCCGTGACGGCGGCGTGCACATCGGCACCCGGGCCGGCGCCGGCGCCGCCCGCGTCCGGGGCGACGGCCCTACCGACCCCGGACCACGTGGTGGTCGTGGTGCTGGAGAACCACAATGCCGATGCGATCATCGGTGCCCCGGCTGCCCCCTACCTGACTTCGCTTGCCGCGCAGGGCGCCACGTTCAGCAACGCACACGCGATCACCCATCCGAGCCAGCCCAACTACCTCGCGCTGTTTTCCGGCGATACGCAGGGCATCGCCGACGACTCCTGCCCGCACTCGTTCTCCGCGGGCAACCTCGGCGCGGAACTGGCTGCCGCGCATCTCAGCTTCGCCGGCTACTCCGAGGACCTGCCCGGCACCGGGTACTCGGGGTGCTTTCCGGGTCAGTACGACCGCGATCACGCCCCCTGGGCGGACTTCACCAACCTGCCGGCCTCGGTGAACATGCCCTACACGCAGTTCCCGTCCGACCCGGCCCGGCTGCCCACCATCTCGTTCGTGATCCCCAACCTCTGCGACGACATGCACAGCTGCGACGTGTCCACCGGCGACTCGTGGCTGCGCGCGAACATCGGCGGCTACCTCGCCTGGGCCCGCGGACACAACAGCCTGCTCGTGATCACGTTCGACGAATCCGAGGACTCGCCGTCCAACCAGATCGCGACCATCGTGCTCGGCCCGATGGTGGTGGCCGGCCACTACGGGGAATACGTCGATCACTACCGGCTCCTTCGCACCCTGGAGGGGATGTACCGGCTGCCTCCCTTGGGGCACAGCGCGCAGGCGGTCCCGATCACGGACATCTGGGCAGGTTCTCGCTGAACACGGCGGATCGGGCGTGTTTCCCGACGCTCACCCGCGCAGTGCGGTCTCGTCCGGGCCGCGCACAAGATCGTGGCGGACGGCCACCGACGCCGCTTCGAGGCGAGAGTGGACCCCGAGCTTGGTCAGCAGGGCCTGCACGTGACTGCGCACGGTTGTGGCGGAAACGCCGAGCCGGCGTGCCATGTCCGTGGTCGGCAGGCCGTCGACGAGCAACGCCAGGCATTGCCGCTCGCGTGCGGTGAGGTACTGGGCCAGTAGTTGTACGTCGCGGTCCGCTTCGGTGCGGTCGCGCCGTGGCCGGGTGGGCACGTCGGTCACGAGATCACCTCGCATGACCTTCTCGACCGCCGCTACCAGCCTGTCGCATCCGCGCGATTTGTGGACGTAGCCGGCAGCCCCGGCCTCGACGGCCGTGACCATCGACTCGATCGTCGGATCCGCTGTGAGCACCACGATCTTGGTGTCCGGGTTCGCCGATCGCACTGCCGGGACGCCGTCGTGGCGATCGTCGCCACCGAAGCGCAGGTCGAGCACGCAGACATCCGGGGTGAAGGTGCGCACCGCGTCGACAACAGCGGGAAAGTCGTGTGCCGACGCGACGACTTGGATACCTTGCTGCGCGAGCATGGGTACCAGTGCCTCGACGAGCAGGGCATGGTCGTCCCCGAGCACGGCGGTGATCATGTGCCCTCCCCCCGTGGGTACTGCCCGCACACGGGAACGGCCACGCGTGTGACGGTGCCGATTCGGGTGTGCCGCTCGAAGCTCACGTCGATGTCGAACGTCCGGCTCAGCGTGTTCACGGTGGCCAAGCCGAGCGAGGCCCATCCGGGCTCACCGGCGCCGAATCCAGGCCCGTCGTCGGCGATCGTGATCACGATCGGTGCCACCTCGGTGATCTCGACCAGCACCGTGCCGTCCGGCCCGACCGCGCGGATCGCATTGCCGAGGAGATTGGACAGGATGCGCCACAGAGCCGTTCCGTTGACTTCGGCCATCGGCGAAGGTCCGTCGATGAGCGCCACTCGCGCTTGGCCGCACGCGTCGGCCTGGGCGCACAGCTCGGCGAGAACCGAGCGCACCGAAACGAGCTCGCACCTTTGCGAGGGCCGTACAGCCGGCCCGATGAGTTCGTTCAACGTCCTGGTCTGGGACACCGCCAGCTCGAGCTTCTTTCGCGCCGACGCCGCGAGCGAGCCTTCCGACAGCGCGGCATCCACCAGGTATCGCACGGTCGCAACCGCGTGCCCAATATCGTGGAGGATCGCCCGGAGTTCGTCGCCGTCCCGGTCGGTGATCCGGCGGCCGGTGCCCCGCCGCCGCTCGGGAATCGCAGTCATGTCTCCCCTCCTGCGAAAGGCGGCCAAGGAATCACGATCGCGCGAGCTGCACGTCCGGCTCTCCCCAGCCAGGAGCTTTACCTGCCGTCAAGCTTCTGTTCATGCGATCGAAAGGGATGTTGAAAGCGTTACGACTCCTGGTCCCTCACCTGGGTCAACCGAAATCGGACAAAATGAATTCAGCGGCCGGGTTGGGGGAAGGGGAAAAGTGGATCGTAGTTGAGTTGCCGCAGCACCGTTAACAAATCGGGATGATCGCTGAGATGGCCACCGCCGTAGCTCCACGAAAACGTGATTTCCCCGCTCCAGGACGATCTTTGCCACTGAGCGATCATGTTCCCGAGTTCGGCTCCGGTCGGCCAGCGCCAGTTCCCTGCACCGAATGCCTGCAACAACGGCAGGTAGCGCCGCACCCCGGCCGCCTGCAGAGCCGCGACGTACCGCGGGATCAAGGACCAGTCACACGATCGGCCGGCCCGGCATGGGTAAGGGTCCGTGCCGAGGACGTCGACGGTGTCGCGGAAGGACCGGAACTGCGCAGGGTCGTCGATATTGGCGAAGGTGAAATGCCGGGGATCGGGGTCGAGGGAGCGGACCAGTAGTGCCCGGGCACGCACGTCGTCGGGTGCGCTGGGGCAGGTGCCGGCGGTGTTCGGTTCGTCGGCGAGAAAGTACCCGGCGGTCCGTGCGGTCGCGACATGGTACTGCGAGAAGAGAGCGACGATCTGCGCGTCGCTCCACGACCAGCTACAGGTGTTGTTGTCGTAACCGCCGAGCCACACGAAGGCCTGCTGCCCGTCCGGGACCGAGCCGATCTCGACCGGGGTGACATCGACGAGCTGGTACCCGTACTGCGCGGTGCCGGCTGTACCGGCGTCCAGGATGGCCGTTACGAACGGAGCTGGGGGAGGGGTCGGCGGCGGTGCCGGTGCCGGTGAGGTGCAGGCGGCGAGTGCCGCGGCGCTGAGCGCCACGCAGAGGAGCTTGCCGCGCAAGCGAAACAGGTTGCCCAGACCAGCCACGGGTCGTCCATACCGGAATGCGTTCGGTGCCGGTGCCAGCATGTCGCCCCGCCTCGACCGGGCACTCCTGCGTTCGAGGGTGTCCGGCACCCTCATATGCACGAGGACACGGACGCGCTCCGGTGCCGACGATGTCCTGATGGAGCGGACATGCGTGTTCCTCGTGGACGACCAGCAGGTGCTGACCGAAGCACTGGCGACTCTGCTGTGCGACGACCCGCAGGTCTTCATTGCCGGCCGGGGCACCAGCGACGATCCGCACCTGGCCGCGAGCGTCTCCCGCCTCCAGCCGGACGTGATCACTGTGGAGATCGCGGCTGAGGGTGCCCGGCCGGGCCGGCTGGTCGAGCGGTTGCTCGCGGCCGCGCCGGGAGCGCATGTCGTCGTCCTTACTTCCTCTCATGATCCACGGCAGGCCGCCGACGTGGTGCGCGCGGGCGCGGCCGCGTGGGTGAGCAAGCAGTGCTCGGCCGACTACTTCGTCTCCGTCGTGTGCGGGGTCTGCCGCGGCGAGGCGTTCTTTCCCGCCGACCTGCTCGGCAACGTGCTGCACGAGCTGCGTGCGGATGTCGGCCGGGCGCGCGAGCACGATGGCGTGCTCGAGGCCCTGACCACGCGGGAATGCGATGTTCTCACCGGCATGGTTGCCGGGTGGTCGAGCGCGCGGATAGCTCGCGAGTTGTACCTGTCGCCGCACACCGTGCGGAGCCACATCCGCGCCATCCTGGCCAAGCTGGACGCTCACAGCCGGCTCGAGGCGGTGCAGAAGGCGCGGGCGGCGGGCGTTTCACCGGCGGGCTGCGCCGAAGTCATCGGCCTGCGGGACCGTCGGCCCGCGTCTGAGGTCACACAGCTTCCCCTCGGTCGGAGCCGCGGCGCGAAACCGGCGCACTGCGGCGACGACTCGAGCCGAACCAGGACTTGAGGTGGTCGAATGGAGCTCAGCGAAGCCCTGCGTCGCACGATCGTCGGTCATTGGCGGTTGGTGGCCTGCTGCGTCGCGCTGCCGCTGCTCGTCGTCGGCATCCTGCACGCCATGGCGGCACCGACCTACGTAGCCACCGGCCGCCTGCAGGCATCGAGCACGCCGCCAGGCACCGACACGGAAGCCGACGCGGTACTCAATCGCGTCGCGGGCATCGCGACGAGTCCCGGTGTCATCGCCGACGCGCTGCGGCAGGGGGGTATCGCGGGCCCCAGCGCCGACCAGCTCGCAGCGGGAGACGTCACCGTGTCGCGGCTGGGCAGCTCGGCGGTGTTCAACATCAGCGTCACCGACCCCAGCCCCAAGATCGCGAACGATGTCGCGGTTGCGCTGACCAACCAGGTGGTCACGTTCCTCAACGGTTCGGGCGACCCACGGGCTACCGCGTTGATCAGCCAGCTCACCGGGCAGCAGGGAACCCTGCTGGCCCAGCGCCAGCAGGTCGCAACACGACTTGCGCTGGCTTCTGGTCCACTCGACACCGCGAACCTTTCCGCACAGTTGACCACCCTCGACCAGCAACTCAACGACATCGGCTCGACCCTGCGCCAGCTGGAGAGCACCATGATCACCAATGGTGGCTCGGCCGCCGTGATCTCCTTGCCGTCCGGTGCGACGCCCACCCCGTCCCGGCTGGCCACCGACCTCGGCCTGGCCGGCCTGGGTGGCCTCGTGGCAGGGCTGTTGTTCGCCACGGTGCTCGAAGTGGTGCGGCCTCGGGTCGCCGACTCGCGCTCCTTCGCGCGGGAGCTCGGCACGGCATCCCTCGGCCGGCTGGACCTGGCCGCCACTGCCACGATGGACCTCGGCACCTTCGTGCGCCTGCGCGAGGTCGTCGCGTCGCGCAGGGTGGACGTGGTCGTGGTGACGGGGCCGGTGTCCCAGACGCAACTTTCCTCGGCCGCGGCATTGCTGGCAGAGCGGCTGTCCGCAGGCATCGCGCCGGGGACCGAGCGGCAGCCGTCGCCCGACGGCAAGTTCGGCACGACGTCGAGCCTTGCCGACGCCGGCCGCATGTCGCCCGCCAGTCCAGTCCTGGACGTGCTACCCGACTACCAGCCCACAGCCCTCCAGGTTCGAACACTGTCCAACACAGACAATCTTTCCGGAAGCGACCGCCGGGGCCTGCTCGTCGTGGTGCCTGACCTGACCCGGTACCACGAGGTGGATGAGGTCCGTACGCTCGCCGCCGCGACCGGCTGGGTACTGCTCGGGGTCCTGGGCATATCCACGGCACGCGGCAGGAGAGGGGGCCGTGATGGCCGGATTGCACGGTGACTCGCCCCGGGTCCGGCTGGTGTGTGCGGCAACCGTCGACGGCCTCGCCACCGCCCTCGAAGGCGCACTCGAGACGCTGGCCGATGCGGGCCGGATCTGGTCCGGGGGTCCCGACGATGCCGTGGACATCCTGCACACCGTTGGCGACGTCTCGCCGCACCGCTTCGCCGGTAGCGCGCATCGGGTACACACCGTCGACCGGGTCGCGCTCGGCCGCAAGGGCCTCACCGCCGCGACCGGTTGGGCGCACCGGCAACGGCGGCTGGCGGGGGACGTCGTGACCTGGCTGGTCCACGGTCGCACCGCTGGGCAGGTCCTCGTGGCCTCGGGGGTGGTCCCGGGCGATCGGGTGCACGCGTTACCGGTCATTGCGCCACCACGGAGCACGGTGGATCGGGGTATGGACCGGTCGGCCACCCGTGAACGGCTGGGAATCGCACCCGGGGTGGGGCTGGTCGTCGGCTGCGAAACGAGCCGCGGCCAGGCGGTGCGGCACTGGGCGGACGCGATCCGCGACACGGGCCGGATCGACATCGCTGTGGTGACCTACCGGGCCTGCGAAGAGCCTTCACTGGCGAACCTGCTGGCCGCCGCCGACCTCTTCGTGGCGGCCGGACTCGGGTTGACCGCGTGCAATCCGGCTGCCGCTGCCGTGGCCGCAGGCGTGCGAGTGATCGCGGTAGCGACCGACAGCGCAGCCGAACTGGTCCGTTCCGGACGCACCGGCCTGGTCGTGCCCCCGTCCCCCGTCGCCATCGCCGCGGCCGTGTCGGCCAGTCTCGACGGCGCGCTACCCCAAGCGGAGCGCCGCGCGGCGCCAACGGGCGAGCGGTCCCTGGCACGCGGCCTGCTGGCGGCTTACCGCTGGGCGTTGGTCAGCCCGAGGCCACCCCTCGCCCGGAGTCTGCGATGACGGCCGGACCAGCCGCTCGCACCGTGCCATTCGCGCGGTGCCACATCGTCGACGAAGCCCGTGATGCCGCGATGGAGGTACTGGCGAGCGGGTGGGTGACCATGGGACCGCAGACTCCGCTGTTCGAACGCGAATTCGCCGACTGGCTGGGCGCGCCGGAGGCCGTCGCCGTCAGCTCGTGTACGGCGGCCATCGAGCTGGCGCTGCGGGCGCTGCGGTTGCCGCCGGGATCGCCGGTGCTGACTCCGACCCTCACCTTCTGCGGTGCGGTGCACGCGATCATCCACAGTGGATTGAAGCCGGTCCTGCTGGACGCCGACGAGCGGACGCTCACCGTCGATCCGGGCACGGTCGCCGCCACCGCCGAGCGGGTCCGGCCGAAGGCGCTGGTCGTGCAGCATATGGCCGGCTACCCGGTGCCGGCCGGGGTGCTGGCCGACGCGGCGGGCGTGGCAGGAGAACGGATCGTCGAGGACGCGGCGCACGGGCTCGGTGCCGCCGTCGGCGGCCGGCCGGTGGGTTCGGCCTCCTCCGCCGCCTGTTTCAGCTTCTACGCCACCAAGAACCTGCCGATCGGTGAGGGCGGCGCGATCACCACGACCGACCACGATCGCGCCGAGCTGCTCCGGGAGATGCGGCTGCACGGCATGAGCCGCGACGCTTGGCAGCGGTACGGTCCGGGCGCGGGCTGGCGCTACGACGTCCGAGTCGACGGCTTGAAGGCCAACTTCACCGACGTGCAGGCGGCCATCGGGCGCGCCCAGCTGCGCTACCTCGCCGGCTGGCAACGCCGACGGGACGAGCTGGCCGGTCGTTACGATCGCGCGCTGTCCGCCGTGCCCGGTGTCGTCGTGCCGCCGCGTCCGGCGGACGCTCGGCACGCCTGGCATCTGTACCCGATCCGGGTGACCCGGAGCTACCGCCTCAGCCGCGACGCGCTGGCCGAGGCGTTGCGCTCGCGCGGAGTCGGTACGTCCGTGCATTTCATTCCGGTGCACCATTTCCCCTACTTCCGTGCCCTTCTCGGCGCCGACGCCTGCCGGCGGCTGCCCGTGGCGGACCGGGTCTTCACGCAGCTGCTGTCGCTCCCGCTGCATCCCGGGTTGACCGACAGCGACGTCGACTACGTGTGCGATCAGATCGCCGATCTCGCCCAGGTGAATGGAAGGTGAGCCATGTACCTCACTCATTGGCGTACCCGCCACCGCTGCACGACTCTGCCAGGGGCGCGGACGCTGATCGTCGGCGCGGGCGACGCCGGGCGGACGCTCGCGCACGACCTTCAGCAGACCCCGTCCTACGGCCTGGTGCCGATCGGGTTCCTCGATGACGACGTGCGCAAGCGGCATGTCGGCCGCCTGCCGGTGCTGGGCCGCCTTTCCGAGCTGACGGACCTGGTGCGCACCGAGGCCGTGGACGTCGCGATCGTGGCGATCCCGTCCTTGCCTCCGCTGGAACTCGCCACGCTTGTCCGGCAGGCGGCCGCCTCCGGTGCGCGGGTGCGCTACCTGCCCTCCTTCCACGCCGCGGTGCAGCGCGGCAGCCGGGCGGACGACCTCTACGCAGTGTCGCCGGCGGCGCTGCTCGGGCGGGAGGAGATCAACGTGGTGCGCGCGGTGACGCCGACGCTGATCCGCGGCCGGCGCGTGCTGGTGACCGGGGCGGGCGGCTCGATCGGCAGCGAGCTCTGCCGTCAGATCCGCGCGTACCGGCCGGAAGCACTGTTCATGGTCGATCACGACGAGTCGAACCTGCACCGCCTCCAGCTCGAGATCACCGGGGAAGCGCTGCTGGACACCGACGAGCTCATCGTCGCCGACATCCGGGACCGGGCACGGGTGGAACAGATCTTCGGCACGTTCCGTCCGGAGATCGTCTTCCACGCGGCGGCGCACAAGCACCTGCCGTTGCTGGAGCGGCATCCCTGTGAGGGGGTCAAGTCCAACGTACTGGGCACCCAGCACCTCATCGATGCGGCGGCGGCGCACGGCACCCGGCGCTTCGTCCTGATCTCCACCGACAAGGCGGCGGCACCGACGTCCGTACTGGGCGCGACGAAACGCCTCGCGGAACTGATCGTGCGCAGCCACGCGGCGGGCGGCACGGTCGGCGGGTCCGTGCGGTTCGGAAACGTGCTCGGCAGCCGCGGGTCGTTCCTCGAAGCGCTGGCGCACCAGATCGCCGCGCACGAGCCGGTGACCATCACCGATCCCGACGCCGACAGGTTCTTCATGACCGTCGAAGAGGCGGTCGGGCTCGTACTCGAGGCCGCCGCGATGGCCGAGTCCGGCGAGACGTTCGTGCTCGACATGGGCGCCCCGGTCCAGCTCGTGTCGCTGGTGGAGTCCTATGCGGCTCAGGTCGGGGCCCGTGACGTGGCGATCAAGTTCACCGGCCTGCGGCCGGGGGAGAAGCTGAGCGAAACGCTGCTCGGCGAGACAGAACGGGGCGTCCCGACCGGGCACCCGCGGATCACCGCGATCCGTGGCGAGGCGGTCTCAGCCGATTTGGAGGCCGGTCTGCTCGAGCTGTACGACGTGGCCGAGCGCAACGACGCCGACGCGGTGCGGCATCGGCTGGCCGCGCTGGTCCCCGGCTACCAGCCTGCCGCGGGCCGGGCGCCGACGGCCCGTGAGCTGTTCGACACGTTGTATCCGGACGATTTCTGATGCGCGCCATGCTGATGCAGGCCGGAGAGCGTCTGCTGGCCGACTGCCCGCCGGGCCGGGTGGCGGGCCTGCTCGCCGAAGCCTGCCCGGGGCAGTGGCATCGTCCGGCCGGGCACGCCGATATCGAGTTGCGGGTCACCGCGACACGGGACCCGTTCCGGCTCAGCGGGGCGGAGCCGCTCACCCGGGGCGCCTACCGGCGGGACCGCGCCGTGGTGCTGACCAACGCGTGCGGGAGCGGGTTCGATCTTTCCGTGGAAGCGGTCGAAGATCGCCTGCGCATCGAGGCCCGGTGGCGGCCGCCGTCGCGGGAACGGCTTGCCGCTCCGGTGCTCAGGTCGCGGTTTCACCTGCTCGCCCGCGCCGTACTGGTGCAGTATCCCGCGTTGTGGTGGGCGGGACGCCGCGGCCGGGTGCCACTGCACGCGGCGGCGGTGACGGTGGGAGACGCGGTGCCGCTGCTGGCCGGCCCGGGTGGGATCGGCCGGTCGACACTGCTGCTCGACGCGGTGTCGGCCGGTGAACGTGCCTGTTCGGACAACCTCTGCGTGAGCGACGGCGAACGGGTCTACGGCCTGGTCGAACCGGTGCGAGTCGAGGGCGGCCGCGGCCGGCGTATGGCGTATGGCCGCCGCGAACGCGCGCTGCCCGCTCCGGTCACCACACTGCGCCCGGACCGGTTGGTCGGGCTCAGCCGAGGCAACGCCGCGGAAGCCACGGTGGTGCCGCTGCCGGCGGCGACGGCCGCGGAAACCCTCACCGCGGGCACCTACATGGCAGGTGAGTTGCGGCGGTACTGGGCATTCGCCGCAACGCTGGCGCTGGGCACCGGGATCGGACCCGCGCACCCGGCGGTCCGCGAGGTCGCCGGCGCGCTGGCGAGCCGGCTGCCCGCGTACGAGATCGTGCTCGGCGCCAGGCCGGGCCCCGGGCTCGCCGAGTTGCTGGCGGCCGGGCCGCTAAGGTCGGTGGTGACGCCATGACGGCCGATCGGCTACGCGTGGCGACGGTCGTCACCCGGTTCCAGGCCGGAGCGGGCGTTGTCGCTCTGCGCGGCGCACAGGAGCTGGCCGCCCGCGGCCACGAGGTGACCATCGTCGCCGGGAGCGGTGACCGGCTGCTCGACGAAGCCGCCGCCGGCATCGAGGTGATCGTCGAACCCGCGCTGCGCTCGCCGATCGCGCCGCGAGACGACGTGGTCGCCCTGCGCCGGCTCACGGCCTTGTTCGCGCGGCGGCCCTTCGATGTCGTGCATACGCACAGCGCGAAGGCGGGCGCGGTCGGGCGGCTCGCGGCCCGGCGCGCCGGGGTGGGCAGGATCGTGCACACCTATCACGGCTTCCCCTTTCACGAGTTCCAGTCGGCGGTGCGCAGGCAGGCCTACATCCGGATCGAACGTCGTCTCGGCCTCATCACCGATGTCGGGCTGTGCGTCGGCACGGCGGTGTCGGTCGAGGCGATCCGGCGTGGCTTGATCGCCCCGGAACGGGTGCGGACCATTGCGGTGCCGGTCAGCACCGGTCCACCCCCGCCCGCGCAGTCACGCCTGCTCGCCCGCCGGGCGCTGGGGCTGGGAGATTCGGCAGCGGTGGTGGGAGCCGTGGGCCGGCTGTCGTATCAGAAGGCCCCGGAACACTTCATCGCCGCGATGGCGGCGCTGCGCCGGCCGGACGTGACCGGGGTCTGGATCGGGGACGGTGAGCTCGCGGCGCGAGTTCACGCGTTGGTGCGGCAAGCCCACCCGAGCACGCGCATCGTGCTGGCAGGCCAGCGGGCCGACGTGCCGGCGTTACTTCCCGCGTTCGATGTGTTCGCCTTGCCCAGCCGATTCGAGGGTCTACCGGTGGCGATCGTCGAGGCGATGGTGTGCGGGGTTCCGGTCGTGGCGACCGCCGTCAACGCGGTTTCGGACGTGGTGCGTCCCGGTGAGACCGGTCTGCTGGTGCCCCCGCAACGTCCCGACCTGCTGGCGGCCGCCATCGCGTACCTGCTCGACCGGCCGGCCGAAGCGGCCCGACTGGCCACGGCGGCGCGCGCCCAGGTCGATCATCGCTACGGCAGGCGCGCGCTGGCCGACGCACTGGAATCCGCCTACCGGCCAACGCTTGCGCCCACCGATCGGGAGGAGTCCTCATGCGCGTAGACGTCTTCACGCACCCGTCCGGCGACCAGGCGAGGAAGCTGACCGTGTTCGACAGTGCCGACGCTCCTGCCGATCCGGCACTGCTGGGACGGCTGCGTGCGGGCACGGCGACCGCGGATCTCGCGGCGCCTCCGGTGGTGCTGCCGGACTTCTGCCACAAGGAGAAGTCCGAGATGCCCTCCAGCATCGCGGTCGCGACCCGGGATGCCATCCGCCCGACGCTGACCGACGCCGCACTCAACTGCGGGATGGCACTGGCCACTTTGGACGTCGATCGCCTCTCGGCCGGTGCCGTCGACGACTTTTACCGGCGGGTCCGCGAGCGCTACCCGAACCCGCCCGGCTGGCGGTTCGAGCTCAGCCGGGACGACGTGCTGCGCGCGGCCGTCGAGGGCGCCGACTTCGCCGCCGAGCGCTACGGCCTGGATCGTGCTGACCTCGACCGCGTCGAGGAGTTCGGCCGACTGCCGGTCGAAACCTACGGCGGCGCGGGCCGGGCACGCCGCGAGCTGCCGTGGATCTGCATGCAGCTGGCGCGCCTGCGGTTCGGATCGATCGGCCCGAGCACGCATTTCCTGGAACTGCAACAGGTCGAGGAGGTCTTCGAACCGGAGATCGCCGCGCGGCTGGGTGTTGCTGTTGGACAGATCACGATGCAGTTCCACAACGGCGGCGGCGTGCTGACCGGTCAGATCGGGGAAATGTATGCCCGTCGCAAGGCCGCGTCCCGCCTGCTGCGGACCGAGATGGCGGTACAGAAGCCGCTGACCCACCTACTCGGTGCGGGCAGCATCGCGAGGGCGCGCCAGCGCTACGCGACCTACTTCTCGGTCGGCTGCCCGTCCATTCCCACCGAAGGCGACGAGGGCCGTCGCGTGATGCTGGCACAGCGCCTGTCGATGAACTACGGGTTCGCCTACCGGCTGGCGACCTACGCCACGTTGCGTGACTTCGCCCGGCGGGCGTTCGGCGCGACGCTCCGGCTCGTGGTCGATTCGCCGCACAATTCGGTCTACGAGGAGCTCGTCGATGGCCGGCCCGCGTTCGTGCACCGCCACAATGCCGCGCGGGCCTGGCCGGCGCAGCTGATGGCCGGACATCCAGCTTTCGCCCGGACGGGCCAGCCGCTGCTGGTCCCCGGCACCAACCGCACATCTTCGTTCCTGTGCGTGCCGGCGCCGGATGCCCATCGCAGCCTGTACACGGCCTGCCACGGGACCGGCAGCATCATCAGCTCCTTCGCCCGGCAGGGACGCTCGGGGGCAGACCCGCTGGGGCGGCACACCTTGCGCTACGGCTACACCGACAGCGCGCCACGGGAGATCCCGCAGCTCGACGACCGCGGCGTGGACGCCGCGGTGGGCATCCTGACCGGGAACGGCCTGGTTCGCCCGGTGGCGCGGTTACGGCCGTTCGCGGTGCTGACATGACCAGCACGGTGCGCGCGGAACCGGCGCAGTGGTACGGGTTGCTACCCGGGGGCAGGCGATTCGTCACGTTACCGTCGCGCCGCCGGCCCGTCGTGATCGCCGAAGCGAACCCGGCCGTGCTGCGGTACGTGCGGACGGCGTTGCTCACCGTTCCGCCCGGCAGCTCCCTGCCTGGCTGGGTCTTCGCCGCCGCCCGGCACGCCTTGCGGCTACCGGTGCTGTGGCGCATTGCGCCGCACGTCGACGCGCCGCCCGGGCGCGACCGGCCGCACTTCGAGCGGCTGGTCCCGGGTGGGCGGCTGCTGCTGTTGCGGCACAGTCGTGATCCCGACGCCCGGCTCCTGTTGCTGGTGTTCGCGCCAGGCGAGCGCACGCCTCGCTACGCGGTGAAGGTGCCGACCGAACCGGCAGGCGCCGCGCGCGTGGCGCGCGAGTCGGCGCGGCTGCGGGAAATCGGCGCGCTGCCGCTGGGGCCGGTTCGAGCCACCGTACCGTGCGTGGTGCCGGGTACCGGAATGCCCGCACTCGTGACGACCGCGGCCGCGGGGACGCCGATGCTCGTCGGCTATCACCGGCACGGGCACACCAGACGGCCCGCGACCGTTCGCGCCGACCTCTCGGCTGCCGGTGACTGGCTTGCCGCCTTCCAGACAGCCACGGTGGGGCCGTCGGCGCCGCTCGACGTAGCGCCGGCCGTGCCGGACTTGCTCCGGCAGCGGCCGGACAGCGGGCGGCTGTTGAGTCAGCTGGACCGGCTGCGGGAACGACTGCGCCGGCACCACGCTCCCCGTACCGCCGTGCACGGCGATTTCTGGCCCGGCAACCTGCTCGTCGAGCACGGCGCCGTATCGGGCGTGGTGGACTGGGAGTGGGCCGAACCCGCCGGCAGCCCCGTGCGCGACCTCGCTCGCTTCGTGCTCGCCTACTCCCACTATCTCGACCGGCACAGCCGCCCCGGGCGCCCCGTGCGCGGACATCCCGGGTTGCACGCCGGCCGTCCCGGCGCGGCATTGAGCTATGCCCTGCAAAGCAACGGCTGGTATCCGCGACTCGTCCGTCACTTCCTGCATACCGGATTACACCGGCTCGGCCTGCCACCCGCCTGCGCGCGGGACGCCGTCCTGGCCGAACTCGTCGCGATCGCCGCCGAAGCGACCGATGACGCTTTCGCGGAGCACCAGTTGCGTGCGTTCGAGCGACTCGCCGCGGAGGTGCCGTCGTGACCGCGACCACCGCTACCGCGAAGCCGGTCACCGACTTCCTACCGCCTGCCCGGCCCTGGCGTGGTACGGCCGAACGCGCCGCGGCGCTGGCCGCCTGCGCCGCCATGGTCTTCCAGCCGATCCTGCGCCCGGCTGGACCGGGCAACAGCTCCCCGGTGGACTTGTTCACCGCGGCCACCGTGCTGTTGGTCGCCGTATGGGCGGCCGCGAGCGGACGCAAGCTGGGCGCCCCGTACGTCCTGCCGTTCGGAGTGCTGATCGTGGCGGGTGCTCTCGCCGGGCTGGCGGGCCCGCTGCCCGGGACCTCACTGCTCGAGCTCTTTCAGGATATCGTGCTGGTCGCCTGGGTAGTGGCGCTCTACAACATCGCGCGCCGCCCCGGCGTGCTGCGGATGCTGACCACGACCTTCGCCTGCTCGTCCATCGGCTGGGCGACGCTCGTCGTGATCGGCTGGCTCGCGGGTATCCCCGCCATCGAAGGTCTCTCGCCTTCCGAAGGCAACCGGGTGCTGTTCACCTTGGGCGATCCGAACTATGCCTCGGCCTACTGGGTGGTGTCCCTGCTGGTGGTGTTCGCGGCGAAGCGGCCACGGCACTGGTCGGTGCGCTGGTTCGGTTATGCGATGCTGATCTGGGCGATCGCGCTCACCGAGTCCAACGGCGGGGTACTGGAACTGCTGGTCGGTCTGGGTTTCCTCGCGCTGGTCGCCTGCTACCGCAAGCGTGGGCTCGTGGGCGCGCTGGCATTCGGATTGCTGGTCGCCTCGGTCGTCGGCGTCTGGACGCAGGTGGTGCCCTTCTCCCGGCTGCAGACCTGGGCGCTCCAATCAGGACAGTCCTATCTGGTCAACTCGCTCGGCCGCAGCCAGGGCAGCAGTTCGCAGCGAGCCTTGCTCGTCCAGGAGTCAATGCAGCTGTACGACTCCGACGGGTTGCTCGGCAGCGGGCCGCGCACCACGAAACAGTTGCTGATAGACCGGAACTACCCCTATGCCAAGGAAGCGCACGACGACTACCTCGCCGCGCTGACGGAGCGAGGCGTACTCGGCGTGGTCGGGATGGTGCTGCTCGTGCTCGCCGCAGGCTGGCGGGCCGGTCGCGCGCTGCGCGCTCCGCCTGGCCAAGGGTTCGCGAGCGAGGTACCGCGTCCGGCCGGACTCGTCGCCGCGCTGCTCGCGATGGCGCTGGCCGGAACCTACTACCAGGTCCTGCATTTCCGGTTCGTGTGGATCGTACTGGTGTTCGTCGCGGTGCTCGCCTCGAGCCCCGACGCCGACTACGCGCCGAGAAGGTGATTGCCTTCGTGAATCACGATCTTTTCGCCGCGGCACGGCGGTGGTTGAGCCCCGGCGGTCCCTTCGGCCGCCGCGGTGCCCTGCTGAACCTGACTGCGCAAGCAGCCGCGCTACTTGTCGTCGCGATGGCCAGTGTGCTCGTGGCTCGCCGCGGCGGTCCCACGGTGCTGGGGGAGTACACGCTGTTGCGCGTGCTGCCGTGGTTGTTCGGCGTCGTGTTCAGCTGCGGGTTGCCGGTCGCTTCGACGTTTTTCCTCGCCGGCCCGCACCGCGACGATCCACGGCTGCGCCCCACGCTCACCGGGCTCGTGGGACTGGGCGGGTGTGTCGCGGTGCTGCTGTGGTTCGTGGCGACACCGCTGCTGCACCGGGAACTGTTCACCGCCATGCCGTCCAGGCTCGTCGCGGTCATGGCGGTTACGGTGGTCACGCAGCTGATCACGGTGTGGGGCAAGGCATGCTGTCAGGGCGCGGGCGACATGCGCGGGGCGAACCTCGTGATCGTGTGCGAGGAACTGCTGTTCCTGCCCGCCTACGCGGCCGCGGACATCCTCGGGATGCGCGGCATCGACGCCGTGGTCGCCGGCATGATCGGTGGTGGCCTCGCCGCCGCGGTGACCGCCATCGGCCGCCTGGGCGGCACCGCCTTCTTCAGCGGCTGGTCGCACCCTTCCGCGAAGCTTGCTACCCGGATCCTGCGCTACGGGGCCCGCGGCCAGCTCGGTAATGTCCTGATGCTCGTCAACCTTCGGTTCGACTTCGTGATCCTCGGCGTGCTCGCCGGGCCCGCGACGGTCGGCGTATACGCGGTCGCGTCGAAGTTCGCGGAGCTCATGCGCCTGCCGGCGACGGCCGTGAACTACGTGTTGTATCCCCGATTCGCGCGCCAGGACGAGGCAGCCGCCAACGCGGACCTGCGTCGTCTGCTGCCGCGCGCGCTGGCCGGCACGGCGGCCATGACACCGCTACTGGCGGGCGCGTCAGTGATCGCGCTGCCGCTGCTGTACGGGCCCGCTTTCCGGTCCGCGGTGGTGCCGTCCTGCATCCTGCTGGCCGGACTCGCCGTGGAGGGCGCCGCCGCGGTGTCGTCGGCCTACCTGTGCGGCCGCGGGAGGCCGGGGGCGAACTCGTGGGGCATGGGTGTGGGCGCGCTCGTGACGGTCGCGCTCGACCTGGTGCTCATTCCTCGTGCCGGCGCGGTTGGTGCCGCGGTCGCGTCGAGCCTGGCCTACCTCGTGACCACCAGCCTGCTGACCGCGATCAGCCGGGGAATGGCCAGGCGCTCGCTGGTCGCCGTGCCGGAAGGTGGCGAGCCGGCATGAGCACCCGCGCGTCACTCGTCTGCGGCGTGGCCGCCGTAATCGCGCTGCTCTTCGGGCTTCTCGGCGCGGACATTCCAGCAGCCGTCGGCGCGCCGCCGGTTTGTACTAATTCCCTTGCTCCACCGGGGTTTCGGGTGCTTCTTTGCCTCGAAGTGCCGGCTGCCGGCGCAACACTGACCGGCGCGACCGTCGCGCGAGCCGCCGTGGACGTTTCCGGTGCGGCGCCTCAGGTCAACGGGGTCACCTACACCCTCGATGGCGCATACCTGTTGTTCGACGCGCAATCGCCATACACCTTCACCCTACATACCTACCTGTTCACCCCGGGCCCGCACACGCTCTCCGTCAGTGCGGACTTCAGCGGCGGATTCCATTCACCGCCGGTCTCGCTGCCGGTGACCTTTGCCTCCTCGACTGCGCCCCCGCCGCCCCACGCGTTCATGCCGTCGACCGGCACGGCGCCGGTTCCCGGGATGCCACTGGTGGTGGCCGCGGGCGGGGACGGCGCCTCCGGGATGACCAGGGAGCAACAGGTGGCTGATCTGATCGCCGGCTGGCACCCGAATTTGTTCCTATATCTCGGTGATGTCTACGAGAACGGCTCGCCGGAGGAACTGCTGAACTGGTACGGGGAGAACGGCTCGCTCTTCTCCCGGTTCCGCTCGATCACGGATCCGACCATCGGCAACCACGAATACACGCTGAGTCCGACCGCACAGCCCTATGTCGACTACTGGGGCGGGATTCCGCACTATTACAGCTTCGATGCCGGCGGCTGGCATTTCGTCAGCCTGGACGACACCGCCGAGTACGGTCAGGGCGCCGTGACCTCCCGCCAATACCAGTGGCTCGCCGCCGACCTCGCCCGCAACACCGAGCCCTGCACCTTGGTCTTTTTCCACCGGCCGGTCTTCAGCCTCGACGCCGACTCGGAAGCGACAGACTACGCTGCGTACTGGCAGCTGTTGAACGCCCACCGAGTGACGCTCACCCTCAGCGGGCACGCGCACAACTATCAACGCTGGCAACCGATGGACGGGCGCGGCAAGGTCGACGCCGGCGGCGTCACCGAAATCGTCGCCGGTACTGCCGGACAATGGCTCAGCCCGTTCGTGCGGGCGGATTCCCGTCTGGCCGCCGGTTTCGACAACACCACGACCGGCCCCGGCGCGCTGCAGTTGCGGTTGTCCGGAGGCGCCGCCGCCTTTTCCTTCCAGAATGTGTCCGGGACGGTACTGGACCAAGGCGAGGTCACCTGCAAGGGCGGAGCACAGCCGTGACCACGAGGGAGACACCGATGAATCGTCCACAAAGGACGCCGGGCCGAATCGTGTTCATCGGCGCGGTCCACGAAGCGCGCCCCGCGCTGGCCGCGTTGCTCGCCGACCCCCGCGCGCAGGTGGTGACCGTCGTGACACCCCCGGCCGAGCGGGCGAGGCGGCTGTCCGGCGCGGTCGACCTGGCCGAGGTGGCCGGGCAGCACGGCGTGCCGGTGCTGCGCGCCCACGACATCAACGCGCCCGAATTCGTGCAAGCGGTGCGCGCGCTCGAGCCGGACCTGCTCGTGGTCGTGGGCTGGACCCGCTTGCTGGGCCCTGCGCTGCTCTCGGTCCCGCCCCGCGGATGCGTCGGGTTCCACGCGTCCCTGCTGCCGCGCCACCGAGGGCGCGCCCCGGTCAACTGGGCCATCCTTCGTGGCGAGACGCGAACCGGCAACACCATGATGTTCCTCGATCCCGGAGTCGACACCGGCGACATCATCGACCAGCGCCCGGTGCCCATCGGCGACGACGACACGTGTGCCACCGTTTACGAGCGGATCGGCGCGGCGGGTGCCCTGATGCTCGCCACGCACCTGCCCGCACTGCTGGCCGGCACAGCACCGCGGCGCCCGCAGGACCCCGGCGACGGGCAGATGTTGCCTCGCCGGACGCCCGATATGGGCGTCCTCGACTGGGCCCGCCCTGCCCGCGCGGTACACGACTGGGTGCGCGCGCTCACCGACCCGTACCCCGGCGCGTTCAGCACGCTGGGCGACCGGCGCGTGATGATCTGGCGCACGCTGCCGCCGACCGGATCGGAGCCGAGCGGGCCACCGGGGACAATCCTCGCCGTGTACCCGGACGGCGTCACGGTCGCCACCCACCCGGGCAGGGTCGAGGTCATCAGCATGTCCGAGCCGGACCGCCCGCCGGAACCGGCCGCCGCGTGGTGTCACCGGCGGGGGATCCGCCCCGGGGCGCGGTTTTCCCCTGTCGTGCCCGCCGTCGGGCGGTGGGCCCGTGGTGAGGGCCCCCTCCCGGAGGTGATTACGCCGTGACGACGGTGCTGGTTGTGGCCGCCCATCCCGATGACGAGCTGCTCGGTGCCGGGGGCACCCTGGCGCGCCATGTTCATTGCGGAGACGAAGTCCACGCCGTGGTGGTCGCCGACGGCGCGACGAGCCGGTACGGCGAGGGCATGTCGGATGTGCTCGCGAAGTCTGCCCAGCGAGCGGCGGACGTGCTCGGGCTCGCTTCGGTCGACCTGCTTTCTCTGCCCGACCAGCGGCTCGACACCCTTTCGATGCTGGACGTGACGCGCGACGTCGAGGCAGTGGTCGATCGGTTGCGACCGGCCGTCGTGTACACGCATTTCCCGGGCGACGTGAACGTCGATCACGGGCAGGTTGCGCGGGCCGCCTGGACAGCCTGCCGGCCGTATGTGCTTCCCGGCCTGCGCCGTTTCGCGGTATTCGAAACACCATCGTCCACCGAATGGGCATGGCCGCTCGAAGGCAGCGGCTTCGACCCGACGCTGTTCGTGAACATTACGTCTACAATGGACGAAAAGCTCGATGCGATGGCCTGCTACGAAAGCGAGTTGCGAGACTACCCGCACCCACGTTCGCTTCGCGCGCTGCGCGAGCGCGCCGCCTACTGGGGTAGCCGGGTGGGTCAGTCGGCCGCGGAAGCCTTCCAAATCTTGCGGGAGGTGACCTGAGTGAGCCAGATCGTGGCAGACAGTGCGCGGCGGCGCGGTTTCGATGTCGCGGTCGCAGTCGCGGCGCTCGTCCTGCTACTGCCGGTCCTCGTACTGATCGCCGCCGGCATCAGGCTGACGAGTGCCGGGCCTGCGATCTACCGGCAGCGCCGGGTGGGACGCGACGAGCAGCCGTTCAGCATCTGGAAGTTCCGCACGATGGTCGCGAACGCCGACAGGATCGGACCCGCGGTCAGTGGCGGTGCGGACGCCCGGATTACCAGCATGGGCCGGTGGTTACGAAGAATGCGTCTCGACGAGTTGCCGCAACTGGTCAACTTGTTGCGCGGCGACATGACGCTGATCGGACCGCGGCCGGAGGTCGCACGGTTCGTCGTGTATTACACCCCGGCGGAACGGCGCCTGTTCACCGTTCGGCCCGGCGTTCTGGGCCCCGGTGCGATTTTGTTCGCGGCTGAGCAAAGCCGGGAACTCGCCACGGCCGACGATCCCGAAAGCTATTACGTGACCCATCATCTCCACTCCAAGCTTGCCTTGGACCTGGCATACCTCGAACGGCGGGGACTCCGCGCGGATATCGGTCTGCTGGCACGGACCGGGTGGCTCATGTGCCACCCGGCGCGAGGCGGTTGAAGCTCGACATGGCTCGGCTACGTGGTCGGCAGATCGAAACATGTGTCTGGGCAGGGTTCGTCTCTGAGTGTGTAGTGCCACCACTCGCGATCGTACGAACGCCGCAGCGTGACCTGGCGAGTGCCCCAGTTGGCCAGGCACAGGTGCGCGTCGTGGTAGTGCTCCATCATTCGGCTGGGATTGCCGCGGAAGTTGCCCCAGTGATATTCGTTGATGAAGTTGGTCGCGGTGATGCGTGCTCGAGTGGACAGGGACCGCACCTCGGCTTGCGCCTGCGTATCGAGCGGCCGGTCGACCGCGAAGAACTCGTAGTACTGGCACTCGCTCACCCGGCATCCCGTTCGCGCGGGTTATCCGGGTTCGAGGGGTAGCCCGGCTGGGTCGGGCTAGCCCTCGAACTACTACCTTGCGATGTGTTGCCGCGAGCGGCGAGTGGCGAGGTGGCCGCCGAAGGCGACCGCGTGCCACAGCACGATCAGGATGGTCCAGTCCATCCAGAGCAGCGGGTTCCCGCCGTAGCTGCCGCTCGTCGCCGGGAAGTGCAGCACCGTGGTCGCGAAGAAGCGCATGAACACGATGTAGGTGAGGATGGCAGCGACGGCAACAACAACAGTCCGAACGACTCGCGAGACGACGGGTGAGGAGATCCTGGACGGGCCGAACACGAGCCCGACGATGAGCGACCAGAGGCTGAAGCACACGCCCAGTTCGGCGGTCTCCAGGCCCAGCGCGAACGTGGCGCCGCTCTTGATGGTGTCCGGCACGATGCCCTGCAGCAGCGCGCCGAACACCAGCATCAGCAGGTAACCGCCGCCGAGGGTGACCACGAGGGCGGTCAGCGCGCGAAGGTGCTTGTTGGCCAAGCCGGCCCAGGGCCGGTTGCCCCACTGCATCGCCGCGACGATGACGATCACGATGCTGGAATAGACCCAGCCCGCGGTGGTCGGCAGGTCGATCGGTGCGCTCGCCGCCAGCTGCGCGTTGAAGTTGGGGTAGACGAGCGCGACGACGCCCACCGTCGTGATGAACGCCGCGAAGAACCACTGCGCGACGCTGGCCAGCGGTGCGCTGTCCGACTCGAAGGGGTAGCCGCCGAGACTGGCGGATGCGAACGCGTACGCGTAGAAGCCGACAAGCACAATGAACGCCGCCGCCAGATAGCCCGCCCCGCCGGCCGCGCCCGCAGAGAACGTCGGGTCCCAACTGCCGACTCCGCGCGTGAACAGGAGAGTGCCCGCGATGCCGATGACGAGGTCGACCACCACCTGAGCGATCCCGGCCAGGGGCTGCCGGAGCTTGGTGAATGGCCAGCCTCCGAAGGTGAACCCGGTGAAGATGTGCCCGAAGATCGTCCAGAACAGCAGGCAGCTGACAATGGCGGTCTTGCGGGCCTGGTCGTCGGCCGTGTCGGCGCGGGCGCCGACGAGGCTCCACTTCGGGTCACCGATGAGCCACCAGGTCAGCACCGCCACGACGAAGATGCCGACGGTCGCGGCGATCGGGGTGGCGCGGCCAAACCTTGGCGTCCTGGGTTCTTCCGTGGCGGGCGGGGCGGCGATCTCGGCTTTGTCCTCGGACGACGTCGTCATGTTGCCTCCTCACCGGATGGGCCCGACCTGGCGTCGAGCCCGTCATCACCCGGCTTGGGCGAACGTAAGCGGCGTGACACAGATCACCTATGGCTGGCGGAGACAGCTTCCCGGCAGCGGGCTATCTGGCGGTGACAACCGCGCGCATTCGGGATCGATCCACAAACGACCTCAGCGCCCATCGGTGTCCCCGGCTGCCCGCGCAACGCCGTCATGCAAGATGTCGATCACCATGCGGGTGTAGCGCTCACGTTGGGTGCGGACGTAGCCGGCCAGCTCGCCATCGAAGTAGCGGACCAGTTCCCGCTGGGCCGCGAGACTGGCCGCGCGGTCGTCGCGATGCGCCGCCAGCAGCGCATAGATCATCGCGACCAGGCGGGCGGTTGAGGTTGCGCCGCGAGAAGGACGCGGTGACGCTGCCGAACACGGCGATGTCGCAGACACCGAGGTCGAAGTCACGTTCGAGGCCACGCGAGTTGGGAATCAGGACCGGGTAGCGCACACCGGGGGCCGGGTCGATCGCATGCATCAGCTCGTCGGCGCAAGCCAGCTGCGGCACTCACTTCGGGTGGACGAAACTCGTGGCTTCCACGACGGTGTGGCCGGCGTCCACCGGCGCGCGACGAACTCGGCCTTGATCGAGACGGGCAGCGTGGTCGCCTCGTTCTGCAGGCCGTCGCGGGGGCCGACTTCGCAATCGTGACCCAGGGTGGCAGCGGAAGGCCCTCGAAGGGGGTGGCACCGAAGTCCATTGAGGATTCCTCCTCGAGGCGAATTCGTCGCACTCGAAAGTATTGGCCCGGCCGGAATACCCGCATGCGTTCGCGCTGATAACCCGGTGCGCCCGGGCTATCCGGTTGGGACAACGCGGCCCGACGCCCACGTCTCTACCGTGGAGGCAGGAACATCGACGCGATGAGGAGTCGAAATGGCGGGCACTGCACGGTCCGGTGCGCTGGGCCTTATCGAGACCAAGGGCCTGGTCGGCGCGATCCAGGCGGCCGACGCGATGGTGAAGGCGGCCAACGTCGAGGTCGAAGGGTACCGGACGTTGCGCAACGGGCAGGTGTCGGTGCTGGTACGGGGCGACGTGGGCGCGGTCAAGGCCGCCGTCGACGCCGGTTCCGCGGCTGCCGCCGCGGTGGGAGAGCTGTACGCCTCGCACGTGATCCCGCGCCCGCACGGTGAGACCGAGGGTGTCGTAGCCGAAGCCGTGGTCGGGCTCGACTCCTAGACCACGTCCGTGTCCTCTGGGTCCTCCAGCGCGCGGGTGACCTGCATCAGGCGCAGCGCGAAATCGGCGCGCATGCGGTCCTCGTGGCGAGCGAGATCGAGGCCGGTCAGCTGTTTGATTTGCTCCAGGCGATAACGCAGCGTCTTGTAGTGGATGAACAGGCGTTCCGCGGCGACCCGCTGGGAGCAGTCGGCATCGAAGAAGCCTCGCAGCGTGCGTACGAGCGCGCCGTTGTTCTCACGGTCGTAGGCGACGAGCGGGCCCGTGAGCTCGTCGACGAAGGTTTGCAGGTCAGGGTCGTCGCCGGAGCCGAGCAAGAGGCGGACGATCCCGAGTTCTTCGTAGAGGAAAGCGTTCTCGCCGCCGAGACGGCGCGCCGCGGCCAGTGCGGTCTTCGCTTCGTTCAGGGCACTGGGCAGGTCGACCACGTCGTCGTGCGCTCGGCTGGCTCCCCAGGTTGTGCGCAGCTCCGGCCAGTCGCGCCGGATGGCGGTGGTGAGGTCGCCGGCCAGGTCTTTGATGGCCGTCCGATCGACGTTCACGGCGATGCCGGTGATCAGGTTCCCGCGCAGGGCCGAGAGTGCCACCACACGGTGGGTGTCGACGGCGCGGAAGGTCCGGAGGACCTCACGGCGGACGCGGTCGGTCTGTGAGGTGTCCCAGCCGTTCTCCGCGGCGATCTTTTCGAGGTTGTCGATGCGTCCGTAGAGGACACGCAAATGGCCTCGCAGTGCGACGTTGAGCTGCTTGG
Organism: Amycolatopsis sp.; assembly: GCA_035248845.1. Classification (GTDB taxonomy): domain Bacteria; phylum Actinomycetota; class Actinomycetes; order Mycobacteriales; family Pseudonocardiaceae; genus Amycolatopsis_E. Next base: position 194,213 of record DATFHB010000058.1, read on the forward strand.
CGCGGGTCCGCGCGGCGATCCGGTGTTCGACCGAGCCCCCAAGCAGGTCCCACAGCAGCTGTTCGAGCTCCTCGGCGCGGGCGCGGCTGGCGGCGTGTTCGCGCAGCAGCGTCAGCGAGCACGCCATCGCGACCTGCCCGGCGATCACGTCCATCATCTCGGCCGAGTGCTCCGTCGGGATGATGGCGGCCGACCCGACCTGGTCGCCGTCGGCGTAGATCGGCTGCAGCCAGGCCGTGGTCGTGCTGCCGTCGGTGAGAGTCATCGCGTGGCGCCCCGGGGTCGTCCTGGTGGACGCGGTCGCCGGCAGCTTGCTCGTCAGACTGTGACCGCCGCACGAGGCGATCAGGTTGCCTTCGGGGCCGTAGATGCCGATCCGGCAGTCGAGCTCGGTCGCGACCGTCCGGGCGACGGCGGGGAGCCCGACGCCGGAGAGCACGGTCGCAAGCAGCTTCTGCTGCAGGCTGGACGAGCGGTTCAGGACCGAGACCTGCTTTTCGAGGGCGTCCCGGGCTTCCTGAAGCTGCTCGACCGCGGTTGCCTGCCGGTCGTTGAGGCGGGCGTTGTCGATGGTGATGGTGGCGAAGTCGGCGAGGGTGACCATGCGCTGCACGTGGTGGTCGGTGAAAACGGATGGGCGGCGGCGCCAGACCTCGAGGACACCGATGAGCTCGCCCTGCAGGCGCAGCGGGACGGCGAGGGCGGAGAGTGTTTCTTCTTTCTCGGCGAGGAACATGAAGTCGTCGCTGATGGTCTGGTCTTCGAGGTAGTTGTCCACTTTGGCGGGTTCGCCGGTGAGGAAGACGAGCCCGGCGACGCCCTGGCCGCGGCGCATGCGCAGGCGTGCGGTCTCGACGGCGCGGTTACCCACGCACGAGCGCATGGCGACCTGGTCGCCGTCGACGAGCATGACACCGCAGATGTCGGAGTCGAGCAGGTGCAGCGTGCGGTCGGCGATGGAGAGCAGGACCTGGTCGAGGTCGCGCACGGTGAGGAGCTGGCCGACGACGTCGCGCAGGACGTTCATCTCGTCGCTGGCCTGCTGGGCTTGTTCCCGGACGTCGTCGATGGCCAGGGCGGCGGCCAGCCAAGCGCAGCCCTGGCGCAGCAAGGTGGTCACGGTGCTCGACGGCTGCTGCGGCGAGCACCAGCGCAGGGTGGCGTTGGCGCTGGCGATCCGGTGGGCGCTCGGGTTGGTGAGCGCGGGACCGGCGAGCAGGGTGTCGCCGGTCAGGACCGCGACGTCGGTGTTGAGGGCGATCGACGCGGCTCTGGCGAGGGCGGGCGCCGCGAGCGAGCCGGTGGTCGCAGGCTTGGTCAGCAGGGTGCGGAGGCCGCCGGTCTTGTCGGGAACGGCGGCAACGTCGGTCCGTGTCTCCGCGCGTGACGGCGTCATTGCCGCTACCTCCGAGCTTTACAGCCTGATCAATGCTTTGAGCGTACGTCGTTCGGTCATGTGCCGGTACGCGTCGGGCGCGTCGGCAAGGCGAACTCTGGTCGAGGCGACCACAGTGGGGTCGATGGCACCGGCCCGGACGAGGGCGAGGATGTCGTCGCCGTCGCGGAGGAAATCGCCGATGACGAACCGTAGCGTCAGCTCGTCGGCGAACGCCCGGTCAGCCGGCAGCGGCCAGCTCTTCGCGTGCAGCCCGACGGACACGACGGTGCCCCCGCGGCGCACCAGCCCGAACGCGGTGTCGAGGCCGGGAGCTCCGCCGATGGCGTCGACGACCACGTCGGCGCCGCGGCCGTCGGTCACCCGTTCCACCAGGTCGCGGGCAGCATCTGGGGCCGCCGTGAGGGCTCCTTCCGCGGCCGCCAGTTCACGGCGCGCTTCGACCGGTTCGACCAGGACTAGGGTCCCGGCGCCGCACGCCTGGGCCGCGAGACTGGTTAGCTGGCCGACCGGGCCACCCCCGACGACCACGACGGTGTCTCCCGGGCGCAGGTCGGCCCGCTGGACCGCCGCGTGTCCGGTGGCCAAGGTGTCCCCGAGGAAGACGGCGGCGTCGGCGCTGACGTCGGCGGGCACCGGACGCAGCGTCGTGTCCGCGAACGGGACGCGGACCAGCTGGGCCTGCGCTCCGGCCAACGGCGGCCCGAAGGACGTCCCGGTGCCGAAGAACTGCCGGTGCGGGCACTCCCAGTGGTTCCCGCGGCGGCACCACCAGCACGTTCCGCATGCGGTGAAGTCGCCGCCGGCCACCCGGTCGCCGACGCGATGGGCGTGCACGCCCGCACCGGTGTCCACGATCCGGCCGGCGAACTCGTGCCCGAGCACGAACCCGGCCGGCAGGTGCTCGTCCTCGGCGACCAGGTGCAGGTCGGTGCCGCACACCGCGGCGCGCTCGACCTGCACGATCGCGTCGGTCGGCGTCTCCAGCACCGGATCGGGCACGTCGGTGACCTCGACCTGGCCCAGCCCGGCGTAGACGACTGCCCGCATCACGACACCGCGGCCAGCCGGCTGAGCCGGTCCTTGATCCGCGCGGCGGCGTCGCGCAGCGCGCTTAGCTCGTCCGGTTTCAGATCGAGCTCGACGATCTCCCGCACTCCCCGGCGACCGAGCCGGGCCGGCAGCCCGACGTAGACATCCCGGATGCCGTAGGTGCCGTCGGCCAGCACGGCGGCGGGCATGACCTCGCCGGTGTCGCGGGCCATCGCCAGCACCATCCGGGCCGCCGACATGCCGGGCGCCATGAACGCGCTGCCGGTCTTGAGCAGGCCGACGACTTCGGCGCCGGAGCCGCGCGAACGGTCGACGACGGCATCCAGCGCGGCGCGGTCGACCAGCTCGGTCAGCGGCCGGGCGCCGCTGCGGGCCTGCGACAGCGGAATAACCATCTCTTCGCCGTGGCTGCCGAGCGCGACGGCGTGGATGCCGTCGGCGCGGCCCGCGCCCGCGAGGGCGGACAACGCCTGGAACCGGGCGGTGTCGAGTACGCCGGCCATGCCGACCACCCGTTCGGCCGGAAAGCCCGAGGACTGCCAGGTGTGCTGGGTCATCTCGTCGAGGGGGTTGGTGACCACGACGATGACCGCGTCCGGCGCGGTGCGCGCGATCCGCTGGGCCAGGTCGCCGACGATGGCGGCGTTCGTGCTGACCAGGTCCGAGCGGCTCATCCCGGGCTGGCGCGGCCGGCCGGCGGTGATCACGACGTAATCGGCCGGGCCGGCGTCCTCGATGGTGCCGGTGCCGCGTACGCGGGTGGCGAACCCGCCGAGCGAGGCTGTGTGGGTGAGGTCGAGGGCGACCCCGGCGGCGCGGCCCTCGTCGATGTCCACGAGCACGATCTCGTCGAACAGGTCGGCGTCGGCGAGCCGGAGCGCGGTGATCATGCCAACGTGCCCGGCACCGACGACGATCACCCGGCCGGTGCTCCCGGCGCCGGCGGTCAGGCCGTGTGGCAGGGGCGCGCCGCGCCGGAACAGCGCACCGGACGGAGGCCGCATCGTCGGTACCGATCCGGGTCCCGAGGGTGGGCGCGTGGCGGCCGGGGCGGGCCGCGACGCGGTCGCGGTCGGTGCGGCGGGTGGAGCGGGTGGAGCCGCCGACGGCACCAGTGGGTGTGACACGGGTGGCGCCGGCGGAGTCGGTGGAGTCGGTGCGGCCTGGACGATGTCGACCCCGAGTTCGCGGGCCCGTTCCCGCGCGAGCGGGGTCACCAGGTCCTTCGGCCCCACCCGGAGGGTGCCTGCGCCAGCGGCGTCGACGTCGCCTGCTCCCCAGACCTTCATCGCTTGTCCTCCCGTCCGTGCATGTCCTCCAGCGCGGCGACCGCGGCGTCACGTGCGGTCTGTACCTCGCTTTCGCTGCCGGCCAGGAACATCCGGCCGAACCGGCCGACGGCGCGCAGCTCGATGACGGTGATCGCGGCGGCCTTTTCGGCTTCGTTGGCGGCGATCGAGATGTAGGCGGCCGGCGCGACCTCCATCACGAACAGGCTCTGCCCGGGCAGCAGCATGCTGCCCTTGCGCCATTTGTTGAGCAGCTGCGCCTGGTAGGGGTGCACGTTGGTGATGAACTGGGTCGAGGCGATCGACGGTTTGATCCGGTCCGACTCGGTCATCCCCAGCTCGTCCAGGATCGCCTGACCGGACGCAAGAACCTCGGCCTGTTGCTCGGAGTGGATCTCCAGCAGCCCGAACTCGCGCTCGATGATCTGCAGCGCCGGGCGCACCCCGGCCGCCTTGAGCGCGATGTCCGCGGCGCGGAACACCTCGTTGCCCGGTGCCATCTCGATGTAGAGCTCGGCCATCCCGGCCAGGGGGACGTCGCCGGGGCTGGTGGCCGCGATGTGCGCCGCGCACTGCGGCTGCATCCGGTCGACGAAGGCGTAGGTACGCAGGGTGGGTGTGCTCATGCCGCCGACCTCGCAATCCCCAATGGTGTGATCAGCAGGGCGTGCGGGTAGGTCATGACCGGCCTTTCCAGGTACTTGGCCAGCACGTCTCCCGCGCCGGCGATCATCAGGGCGCCGCCCGCCAGGTGCAGCGGGAGCTCTTCGGCGCCGACGGTCATCGCCCGCACCGATTCGGCGATCCGCTGCAGTCCGGGCACGAGGATCGGCAGCGCCTTTTCCGGGTTTTCCCGTTTGTACGTTTCTGCGTCCTCCACGCTGACCGTCAGGGCGCCGGCGAGCATGAGGTCGAGGTGGTGACCGCCGCCGGCCCGGTCGTCGAGCGCGACCAGCTTGCCGCCGCGGAACACGCCGACCCCGGTGGAGCCGCCGCCGACGTCGACCACCACGCCGTCGGACACCTCGAGCGTCCGTTGCGCGGCGGTCACTTCGTCGACCAGCGTCGCGTCCTCGAATCCGGCGGCTTCGCAGACGTAGGTGCAGGCCTTCGCGTCTTTCTCGGGGATGCACGGCGGATACGCGGTCGCGGTCGCCGTCAGCGCCGTGCCGAGCGCGCCCTCGGCGCGGCCCTTCAAAAAGCGAATGGTCTCGGTGGCACGGGCGAAGTCGACCACGACACCGTCCCGCAGGGCGCCGGAGGGGTAGCTGTCCACCCAGACCGGCTGGTCATCACCGTCGAGCACGATGAGCACGCAACTCGCCGTACCGAGGTCGACGCCCACCCTGAGGTTGTCCGCCGAGGCTTCCGCAGGCGGCTCGGCAGCGCACTGCGCGGTCGCCTGCAGAAGTTGGACCACGTTGCCCGAGGTGTCGGCGACCGCGGGCATTACAGCTCCACCGGGTCGTAGACGGTCCGCCACGGGCGAACCTCGTGGGCGATCCGCTTGATGTTGATCAGGTGCAGCGGGGTGACGTTGTCCGAGCAGATCGAGCCGCTCCACGTGCCGGTGCCCAGCTGGAAGGACGGGTCGACATCGGTCGAGTAGCCCATCCCGCCGAACAGCGCCGGGGTGTTGATCACGATCCGGCCCGCGGGCAGTGTCCCGAACGGCGCGATCTCGGCCGGGTCCTGCGCGTGGATGGCACAGGTGTGGCCTTCGCCGCCCAGTGCGAGGATCTCCCGGCAGCGAACCCACCCCTGCGAGGCGTCGCGGACCCGGTAAACCGACAGCACCGGTCCCAGGATCTCGCGGGACAGCAAGACGTCCTCTCCGACCGTGGTGAGTTCGGCGGCCAGGACGCGAGTCCCGGCAGGCACGCTGAACCCGGCCAGCTCGGCCAATCGGGCAGCCGTCTGGCCCACCGCGGCGGGCCGCAGTCCACGGCGGTCGTCGAACAGCACGCGGGCAAGAGCTTCCTGCTGCCCGTTGTCCAGAAAGGCCGCTCCCCGGGTCTGGAACTCCCGCAGGAACTCCGGTGCGACGGACTCGACGACCACCACCGACTGTTCGGCCACGCAGGCCGTGCCGTTGTCGAACGACTTCGACGTGATGATCATTTCGGCCGCCTCGCCGGCATCAGCCACACTCGCCCCGACATACGCGGGCACGTTGCCCGCGCCGACGGCGATGGTCGGCTTCCCGCTGGAGTAGGCCGCGCGGACCATACCGGGGCCGCCGGTGGCCATCACGAGGGCGATTTCGGGCCGCCTCATCAACTCGGCGGTTGCCGGGAGCGTGGGGTTCTCCAGGCACGAGATGAGCCCTTCGGGTGCGCCGGCGGCGACCGCGGCCTCGGCCATGATCTCGGCGGCGCGCAGCGTGCACCTGGCCGCACGGGGGTGCGGAGCGTGCACGATCGCGTTACCGGACTTGACCGCGGCCAAGCTCTTGAACAACGCCGTGGACGTGGGATTGGTGACCGGGATGATCCCGGCGATCACTCCCATCGGCACGCCGACCGCGGTCACCCGCGACGGCTCGTCGACCCACAGCACCCCGACCGCGCGGCGCTCGAGCATCCACTTGGCGACGAACCCGGTGTTGTACCGGTTCTTGTAGATCTTGTGCTCGTAGACCCCGTAGCCGGTCTCGTCCACAGCCAGCCGGGCCAGTTCCTCGGCCGCTTTGGTGCCGGCCAGCGCCATCGCCCGCACGTAGCGGTCGAGGGTCCCCTGGTCGGTGCCCTCCAGCTGGTCGAAGGCGCGCCGCGCGGCCCGGGCCTTGGCCCGGACATCGGCCAGCCCCGTCAGGTCGGCGTCCAGTGAGGCGGTCATCGGTGGACCCCTCTCAGCTCTTGGGGCGGGTCAGGATCGCGAGAATCCCCTCGGTCTCGTCGTGCGGACGCGGGATCACGTGCACCGAGACGACCTCGCCGGCCTTGCCCGCCGCGACCGCGCCGGCGTCGGTTGCGGCCTTCACCGCGCCCACGTCCCCGCGCACCATCACGGTGACCAGCCCACCGCCTATCTCGCGGTGGCCGAGGATCTGCACGTTGGCGGCCTTCACCATCGCGTCGGCGGCCTCGATCGCCCCGACCAGGCCCTTGGTTTCGATCAGGCCGAGCGCCCCACGCAGCGCGGGAGCGCCACCTGCAGCAGCCGTCGTTGTAGCCATCCTGTCCTCCTGATTTCTGTATTCGCTCCGGTCACGCCTTCTGGTACGTGACTTCGCCCGTGCGGACAACCGAATCGACGATCGCCACCACAGCCCGGTCCGTCGGTGCCTCGGCTCCGGCCGCGACTCTGGCCGCGCCACCGCGCGTGACGAGGACGACCTCTCCGGTCCCGGCGCCCACCACATCGACGGCGACGTAGACCGCGCCGCCGGACTGCGTGACGTCGGCATCGACGGCGTCCTGTACCAGCAGTAGCGTGAAGCGGTCGAGCCCCGGTTCCTTCACGGTGGACACGACCTGACCGAGCACTGTCGCGAGCTGCATGCCCGGTCACCTCCGTTGGTGCGGATAGCGGCGCAGCGTGACGCACCACCTGTAGGCCAGGACTGTATGAGCGACGACATGGCCGCGGCCCTATCCCGCCAGGACAACATCGCCCGGCCTCGCTGTCTCGGCGTTCCCTGGCTCGGGACCGTCCCGCAGGGGAGGGTGCATTCGACAGTGGGTACAGCTGTCCGCACCACAGGCCAGGAGGGTTCACCGGTGATCCGTCCCGAAGACGCACAGTTTCATCCGCCGACCAGCGAGGACCCGTTGTGGGCCGAAACGAACTACTTCGGTCTTTACGCAGGTCAGGACACCGACACGCCGGTCAACATCGGCGTGTACGGACTTTTCCGCGAGCCCCTGGGCATCGCGGGCTCGACGGTGTCTGTCAACAGCAAACGCGTGACCACGCCGTGGACCGCCGACTACTGGGATGCCTGGGAACATCTCGCACTCCCCAAGCCCGGCGACCTGCTGCACTACGACCTGGCCAACGGCCTGCGCGTCGAGTGCAGGAAGCCGAACCAGATCTGGGACGTCGACTTCGTCGACGAGGCAGCCGAGATGGAGCTGCGGTTTCGGTTCACCGCGCTGATGGAGCCCTACGACATCAACGATCCCGACCAGGACCCACTCGCCGCCGGGCGCGACATGGACCTGACGTGGGGGCACGCCTACGCGGGACACTTCGACCTGACCGGCAAGGTCGAAGGCGAGCTTTCCCTTCGTGGCAGGTATCTGCCGATCGACTGCGTGTCCACGATGGACCACAGCTGGGGCATCCGTGCCGAGCGGCAGACCTCGCGACTGTGCTGGCTGCACGCGCACTTCTCGCCCGAGTCCGCCATCCACGGCCTGTTCGACTTCACCACCGACACCGGCCCCGACGCGCCCGGACCGCTCAGCCTCACCCACGGCTACGTCCTCGACCACGGAAATGTCCATGGCCTCAAGGCCGGTGGCGGAACGACGTGGCGTTCCGGGTTCTACCCCGAACGCGTCGAGTTGCGCGTCACCGACTCCCGGGACCAGACCTTCGAGCTGGACGGCTCGGCGCTCACGACGTTCCCCTGGCAGGCGTGGCCCGGCACCGTCGGCCACAACAGCCTGCACCGCTGGACCTGCAACGGGCAGACCGGGTACGGCGAGATCATGGACTTCATCGGCCTCGGCGAACTCGGCGCCGCCTACAACAAGGTCTGAGCACATGACCGACCAGAAACCCCCGGCGCGCGCGGTCATCTTCGATCTGGACGGCACCCTCGTCCAGACACGCGTCGCGTCTTGGGAGATCTTCTCCCGGATCAACGACCGGTTCGACCTCGGCGTCGACAGCCCGCAGAAGTACTACGAACTGTTCCAGGGCAACGTCTTCGCCTCGATCCGGAAGCTGTGCCGGGACGAGCAGCACGCGGCCGCGGTGTCAGAGGCATTTCTGGCGCTGCTGCGCCAGGACTACACCCCGGCACTGGTCCCCGGTGTGGCCGAGGTCGTGCGGACGCTGGCCGGGCACTGCACGCTCGCGGTGATGTCGTCCAACGCGATGCAGGTGCTGCGCCGCGTCCTGGTCGACAACGGTCTGGCCTACTGTTTCGCCCACGTCTTCGGCGGCGACGTCACGCCCGACAAGCGCACCGCGATCGCGACTTTCCTCGCCGACAGCGGCAGCGGCTTCGGCCGCCGCTGCTCGGCGGACTACGACGAAACCGGAAGGGTGCTCGCCCCGGACGCGGCCAGTACCGTGCTGGTCACCGACACGGCGGGCGACGTGCGCGACGCACTGGCCGCGGGCATCCGTGTGGTCGGGGTGGCCTGGGGCATGCACAGCGCCGACGAACTCACCGTCGCCGGGGCCGAATTCGTCGCGCTGTGGCCCCAGGAACTCTCCGCCTACCTCCTCGGCGACCCGACCGCCGGGCCCGTCGGCGCGTGCGCGCTGCCCTCGGCGCCAGCGGCAGTCCCGGCGCCGAGCCGGCAAGGCGGTTGCGGTTGCGGCTGCGACGGCAAGGACAAGACGCAGCCGTCGGCGCATGGCTCGGCGCGCCGAGAGCGTCGGCGGGCTGCGGTCGCGGCCGCTTCCGCACCACCCGGCCCCGCGTCACCGGCTACCGAATCGTCTGCCGACGAGCTACTGGCCGCGATCGTTCGCGTCTGCAAGGGGGCATGAGGTGCCCTCCGAACTCTCCCCAGGTTTGACGGGAGCGTACAACTTCCGTGATCTCAGCGGACTGCGCACTGACGACGGACACAAGGTCCGCGCCGGTGCGCTGTTTCGCAGCGACACCCTCCAGGCGTTGACCGAGCGGGATGTCACCTACCTGGTCGACTCGCTCGGCGTCCAGCTGATCGTCGATCTGCGTGGCGGAGCTGAAGCTGTCGAGCAGGGTCGTGGCCTCTTGGCCGGCGCTGCCGTCTGCTACCTGAATGCCCCGTTGCGCGACGCGCCGGTGTCCGACCTGGACCCCGCGGAGCAGACGCGGCAGTTCTACCTGCAAACGCTGACGACGTCCGGCGCGATGTTGGCCAACGTGGTGCGGATCCTCGCCGCGATGGCGGGCCGGTCCGTGGTGCTTCACTGCGCGGCCGGCAAAGACCGGACCGGTCTCGTGACGGCCCTCGTGCTGTCACTGCTGGGCGTTCAGCGCGAGGAGATCGTCCGCGACTACCTGACGACGCAGCAGAACATGCCGCGCATCGTCGAACGGTTCCGGCAGTGGCCGTACTACCGCAACCACATGGCCGCGGTGCCGCCTCAGCTCTACCAGACCGACGAGAACGGCATCCGAGCGTTCCTCGATCACCTCGACAAGCACTTCAACGGTGCGCAGGGGTGGGCCCGCTTCCGCGGCGTGCCGGATGCGGTGCTGCTCTGTCTCAGAGCAGGTTTGCTGGAAGGCTGAACAGCCAACGAGGGGGAGGCCCGATCCGGGCCTCCCCCTCGTTCTATTCGCCTGTCGCGGCCTTGGCCAGCGCGAGCAGCGCCGGCCTGGTCTCATCGGAATCGACCGCGAACCGCCGGAAACCCTTGCTGTACAGACAGGCGACCAAGGACTCCGAAACCGTCCCGGACAACCGGACGCCTACGAGCCCGCCGGCGTGGTCGGCGAGCGGCGTCAACGCCGCGTCGAGCGACGGATCGATGTCGGACCGCGGGTCCGTGCTGAGCATGCCGCGCTTGACGTAGCTGTCCAGCGGCTCGGCGGTGAGCAGCTGACGAGCCGGGATGCCGAACATCGCCGCTTGCAGCACCCGCACCTCCAGCCAGACCCGGTCGCCCACCGCGGCGATGCCGGCGAAGTTCGCCAGCGCCCGCGGGCTGGTCAGGTACGCGCCCACGCTCAACCCGCCCTCAGCCGGCGGGCTCATCTCGTGCAACGCGGCGACCTCAGCCGGATCCGAGACGTGCCGAATCGCGAGATGGACCTTCGCGGACGTCCCGGAGTCACGGATGGCGCGCCGAAGCCCGGCGATCTGGGCTTCGACGAGCGCCGGGATACCCAGCGGGACCGCGAGGGCCGGGTAGCGGCTCGTCAGGGCCGTTTGCTGCATCAGCTCGCGGGATTCGTCCGAAACCAGATCGATCGCGCGCACGCCGACCTCGACACCGCCGACCTCGCGCAGCAGCGGGGTGAACTCCTCGGCGATGATGTCGGCGACCGAGCCGAACCGGTCCGCGTCGGCTGCTCCATCCTGCATCAGCGCTTCGACCAGCGCGTCCAGGTGGCCGGTCGCGGCGAGGACATCGTCGAGCGCGGTCACCAGCCCATGGGCGCCGGCAGACAGCGCCGATTCGACATCGGCGGGCATGGTGACTTTGCTGAAGATCGCGACGTCGGTGAGCTGGTGGGTCGCAGCGTCCAGCAGAGCGCCAAGGGCGCCGCTGGCCTCCGCCGGCGTTCCCCGGGGGAACTCTCCGGCGAAGACCTCGCCGGTGGCTCCGTCCAGGGACACCGGATCGCCCTCGGACAGGACCTGCCCGTCGATGGTGACCGTCCGGGCCTCGGAGTCGATCTTCATTGCCGAAGCACCCACCACGCACACCTTGCCGAGCGCCCGCGCGACCACGGCGGCGTGGCTGGTTGAGCCGCCGGTGGCGGTCACGATGCCCTGGGCGGCGATCATGCCGTGCAGGTCCGCCGGGCTGGTCACCGTCCGCGCGAGGACGACGTCGTATCCTTCCGCGGCTTGAGCCTTCGCTCGATCGGGATCGAGCACGAGGTTCCCGCTGATCTGGCCTGGGCACGCGCCGGTGCCCGTCGTCAGCAGCCGGCCTCCGGCCCGTGCCTGTTCCACTTCATCCGCGTCGAAACCCGGTCGCTGCACCTGCCGGACGTGCTCGGAGCTGACGTGCTGCAGCACCTTGACGGGTTCGACGGAACCTTCGACGAGGAAGTCGGCGGCGATCCGCACCGCGGCCTCGGCCGTGCGTTTCGCGCTGCGGACCTGTAGGAAGTACAGCGTCGACCGTTCGACGGTGAACTCGATGTCGAGGACATCGCCGAGCTGCCGTTCCAAAGCCGAGCAGGTCTGCTCCAGCTCTTCGAACACCGGCGCGGGTAATGCGTCGCGTACCGGGTCGGGGGTGCGCGTTCCGGCGACCACGTCCTCACCTTGGCTGTGGGCGAGGTACTCGCCGAACAACCCCGGTTCGCCGCTGGCCGGGTCTCGGGTGAAGACCACGCCCGATCCCGAGTCCTGGCTGACGTTGCCGAAGACCATCGACTGGACGACGACGGCAGTGCCGATGTCGTGCGGGATCGTGTGGAAGTCACGGTAGGTGCGCGCACGGCTGTTGTTCCATGACCTGAACACCGCTTGCACCGCGCCGACCAGCTGCTCTCGCGGATCCTCGGGTACCCGCTCGCCGGTTTCGTCCAGCAGACGCTCGGCGCAGGCCTCCCAAACCCGGTCGAAAACGGCGCCTGGGTCGTCGGTTGCCTCGATCGTGACGAGGTCCTCCAGCGGCGTTTCGTCGCCGAACGCGCCGAGCACGATCTCCCCGTACATGGAGTGGAACCGCGCGACCAGATCGGCCATGAACCTGACGTCACCCGTCGCGGTGGCCAATGCGACAGCCGCGTCGCGACAGTTGCCGAGGTTGAGGATGGTGTCCATCATCCCCGGCATCGAAACGGGAGCCCCGGACCGCACGGACAGCAGCAGCGGCGTCGGCCCGGCCCCGAACGTCTTGCCCGTTCCGGCCTCCAGCTCGGCCAGCTGTGCGTAGACCTCATCCAGCAGGCCGGTCGGCATGCTGTTCCCCTCGAGGTACTTCCGGCAGGCGTCGGTGGAGACGATGAACCCCAGCGGGACGCGCAACCCCTGCTGGGCCATGCGCGCCAAGCCGGCGCCTTTGCCGCCGAGCTGGTCGACCGCGTCCGGGTCGGCCTCGCCGAACCGGAGGGTGAACTGTGTGTCCTGCACCGTGTCAGCCTTTCCGCTCATTCGGCGCGTTCCCGGCCCAGTGTGCGCAGCAGGTCCTCGTGGAACTCGAACCAGATGTTGTGGATCGAGTCGGTGGTGGGTGACGACACGAGCTCGTGCTGGCCGCCGTCGATCGCGCGCGAGGTGATCAGGAACCGGTGCCCGTAGGTGGAAAACCGGCGGTCGTGCTCGGCGAGCGCGTTGAGCAGCGGCTGCAGTTGCTGGACAAGCCTGCCCAGCCGGAAGATGACCTTGTCGTCGTAGGCCGAGTCGGTATGGGTGTTGGTGATCTTCTTGCCACCGACGTCGATCAGCTGCCACGAGGACATCGCCTTGAGGAACTGGGCGTTGACGTTCTCGAACCGGTCGACGAGCGAGGCGACGAGCGGGTCCGCCCGGACGTCGGCGTAGAACCGGCTCGCCGCCTCCGCGAGGGCGGGCTCGGCCTCGTCGGTGGGCAGTGCCGCGCCGTCGGCCACGACGACGAGACCGGCCTCGGCGAGGCGGGCCAGCGCCGCCTCGGCGTCGGCGGCGTCGCACCCGCAGACGCGGGCGATCACCGGCGCCGTCGCCATCTTCTTCAGCGCGACGACATTGAGCACGTCGTAGTCGGGTTTGGCGAGAGTGGCCACGGTCATGTGTGTCCTTTGCCCAGGGGACAGGGCCGGCGCGGCGGCGTCGGCCCTGTCCACTCGGATACGAATGGTTGATCAGAGCCAGCGGTATTTCGAGCGGCGGCGGTCGGCGTCGTCGGGGAAGGGTAGGTAGCCCGCGCCAGAGAAGATCTTGCTGGGCACCGTTTCCTGTGCGAAACCGCGCTTGGTGATGTCGTAGTAGTAGTTCGCGACGCGCTGGTCGATCTCCCACAGGTCGTAGTCGCGGCAGGCCTTCTCGTAGGTACCGGCCAGCCGCAGGTGCGGGAGGATCATGTCGATGTAGTAGACGTACTGGCCGTTCCAGATCAGGTCGCGGCGGCACATCTTCGACGTCTTGGAGTACAGCTTCAGCGTCGCGTTCTGCACCCGGGTCAGGTGGCCCGCGAGCTCGGAGATCTTGATCGGGTAGACCTCGCCCATCGGGGTGTTCCACTTGTCGCGGGCGAACACGGCACCCCCGACGATGGCCTCGATGTAGTTCTTCGGCCGGGTGAACGTGGTCGAGATGTCGTTGACCCGGATTTCGTTCAGGCCCATCAGCTCCGGGTCGATGGTGAGGGCGAGCGTGTAGCAGTGCGGAAGTTTCTCGTCCTCGCAGGCGTCGCTCCAGTGGAAGATCTCCTCGTTGACGAACAGGTCCCGCAGGATCAGCAGCCGCCCGTCCGGCAGCTCGTAGGGCCCGGTGTCACCGAGACCGAGCCGGCAATCGTAGTGGTCCAGGAACGCCAGCAGCTCGGCCGCGGCGTTGAACTGCGTGAACGACTGGTGCGCGGGGCTGCCCGCCTCCAGCGGCTCGATCTGCGCGGTGATCTGCTCCAGGAAGTCGGCCTCGTGGATGCGGCAGCGGTAGCGGTCCTGCGAGTTGAGGATGTAGCCGTCCTGACGCTTGCCCCACAACACACGCTGCATGAACTTGAGGATCTCGTTGGATTCCTCGACGTACTCGTCCGCCTTGATGGCCTCCAGCGCCAGCAGACCACAACGGCCCATGCCGAAGCCCACCGCGCCAATACACCAGTCGTGCACCGCGTTGACCTTCGTACCGATCTCACGCCGCGCGGTGGCGCCGATGTCCATGATCCCCTGGCCGCCGCCCACCTCGTCGGTGGTCATCCGCAGCAGCTCCGGCCACCGGTAGAACTCGTGCATGAACGCCAGGATCTCGTACTCCTGGCGGGGAATCATGCCCGAAACGCCCTCGGTGGCGCGCATGACCAGCACATCCCAAATGTTCCACGCGAGGTAGTTGTTGAGATCGTTGAGCTCGTCGATGGTGAATTGGTCGCGCAGCACGTCCTCTTTGGACACCCGCTCCAGGACACCGCTCTTGGCGCGGGCGCGCATCATCTTGTCACCGAGGATCCCGTCGGTGACCGGGTCCATGCCGACGAAGTTGCCCGTGTAGGTCAGTTCCTGGAACCGGAGCCCGTCATCGGCATCCTCGTAACGCTTCTTGTAGGTGGCCTTGCTCTCATCGGTGGTCGTCATTGATGCTCCTGTTACTCCCGAGACGAATCTGGCTTCGTTGAAGGTGATCAGTCCGAGACAACGCGGCCGATCTCGTGGTCGCTGCAGTCCAACCGCACGTGGCGGCCGTCCAGTTCCTTCGCGATCTCCTCGAAATGCGATTCATCCGTGTCGCCCACGACGTACCGGGATTCGCTGCCGGCCAGGTGCGCGGTCATCACACACGGCGTCTGGAACTCACGGGAGAGGATGCCCAGATGCGACTCCGGGGCACCCGACATCGTGATCACACCGATCGCTCCCATGCTCAACGCAGGAGCGAGAAACGTCGTGGTGCCACCCCTGACGAGCAGAATGTGGTCCTTGAGCTTGCCCGACTGGATCAACTGGATGACGTCGGCAGGTGAGGACAGGTATTTTACGGTCCCGCGCGGCGATTTTGTCGTATCGAAGACGTTGAAGCCCTCTGCCAGAACCTCGCCCATTCGTTCCTCCTTGAACTGATGAGTGGTGTCGCCCCCGTCACAGTGCCGCCCCGAACTCAGCCGGCCGATAGAGCAGGTGGACAAAAGTCTCTAGTCCGGATGTCCGAGTGGGACAAGACGAGCAGGCCCGCTCCTCACGGTAGGCGCGCGGCCGCTACCGCGGCCCACCCGTTCGGGTGTGCCGTCAGTCGAGCGAATGTGCTGTGGATTCACGGAGCTCGACGTCCTCGCCGACCGAGTACGCCGCCGGACTCCACCAACACTGCACGCGCCCCCGGTGCCGGATCCATCGGCGTGGCACTGCCGGGGTTGGATGTCCGGATCACCGATCTCGACGACGTACGTCGGGACGCGCCTGCGGGCCCAGCCCGGTGAGCTGATGGTGCGCGGACCGCTGGTCGATCGGCGCAAGGACATGATCATCGCCGGCGCTTACAACGTTTATCCGGCCGAGATTGAGCGGGTGCCCTCCGCCCACCCCACGGACCCCCTCACTGCCAGTGAGAATATTGCTACCCTCAGTCTGCAGGTCAAGGTAGGAGGTGGAGAATCCGGTGGTCCAACACTGCCGTTCGCCACTGTCGGCTGCCGTTCGATCCCGTTCAGCGCGTGCCCGTGCTCCACGTTTGCTCCAGACACGCCCGCGTGCACACTGCTGGCTGGATGGACTACCGATGGTGGGGTGGCGAGGAGTTCCTCGTCGTCCTGCCCGGGACCGGGCTCGCGGACGCGACTTCGGTGGCCGAGCGGATCCGGTCGGCCACCTCCGTGACCCCGATCCGGGCGGGCGATCAGCAGATACGTGTCACCGTCAGCG